>NZ_JAFMPR010000004.1 GCF_020667835.1 Roseibaca sp. Y0-43 | reverse complement strand
AAGCCGAGGAGAAATATAAGGAGGCCTTGAAGTCAGACAAAATTGCAGCTTGAAATACGAACTCAACAGTCTCCGGCGAAACCGGAGCGGTTCATCATGCGCGTTCAACTCCACACCTCGCAGCGTAATAACTGGACGTTCGACCCGATGTTGCGAATACACATGCTCGTTGAACTCGGACTGTGTTGCGAAGACCGAAGCGCAGAAAGGGCATAGAAAGGTCGGTCCTTTTGGTGGCGACGGATCAGGGGTGCGTTCAGTGCCCTCGTAAAAGGCATCGAGATCACCTTCGCGGATCCAGCCAACAGTCGGCATACCAACCTTTCAACTTGCGGCACTCTCAGGAGCAGTCTTGCGGGTCGCTGAGCGAGCCCCATCAGCTTTATAATTGAAATCATGTCCAAAAAGAAGACTACTAGCTCGGCGAGCGTCTTCCGGTTCAGACCACCCCTGAAGAAGTTGTCGGGGCCTTTGCGTAGTTCCGCAAAGCGCAGAAGAGTTGGTCAGACATTGGGCGCACCTTCTTATCGTCTGCAAACCTCGAATGCTTTGCCTAGACGGCACCCCATGCACGGCTACCGCGACCTTGGCAGACCAGTTCGCTCTCGGTCCGAGGCATCTACCGACCTACCCGGATTCCTTGTGGGGGTATGCAAACATGGGCTTTGGGCCGTTTGCGCAAGTGACTAAAGTCGAGAGCGCTATCTCTATAGCGGGTGATCCTGATGCTGTTTGCTCGTGCGCGCACACGTAGGACAGCGCCCGGTGAAGTATGATAAGTCTCTGATAATGATTGTTTTTTCGAGATATCGTGCTTAAGTTGAGTTGAGGCCACAGGAGGTCTCAATGCCAACACTTCGATTTACAAAACGCGCCATCGAGGCGCTGCCTCATCCCAACACGGGTCAAGTCTTCTATCGTGACGAACTACTTCGCGGGCTCGGAGTTCGCTTGGGGTCGCAGTCAAAGGTCTACTATGTGGAAGGCCAGGTGGCTGGTCGCACCCGCCGCGTAACCATCGGCCGTGCAGATGCGGTCTCAGTAGACGAAGCGCGCAAGAGAGCACTGAGCATCTTGAGCGACATGGCTGCCGGCGTGGACCCCAACGCCGAAAAGCGCCGCGTTGCGCAGGAAGGCCTGACCCTCGGCCAAGCCTTTGATCAGTTTTTTGAAACCCGCAGCGGTCTCGCGAACAGCACGCGCGAGAGCTACCAGCGCTCCGCAAATCTGTACTTGAAGGACTGGAAGCGGTCGCCAGTCACCAGCATTACCCGGCAGATGGTGCTAAAGCGTCATCAGCGCATCGCCAAGGAACACGGCGAAGTCACCGCTAACAACGTCATGCGGCATCTTCGGTCGGTATATAATGTAACCGCCGCGGCGTATGATGAATTCCCGCCGAACCCGGTCACTATCCTAACCCAGGCGCGCGCCTGGTACCCTGAGCGGCGCCGGCGCGGCGCAGTCTCTGCTGCGGACCTACCGGCCTGGTGGGCCGCCGTGATGGACGAACCCGACTATGCGCGGGATTTCCTGCTGATCGCGCTGTTCACCGGCATGCGGCGGAACGAGATCGCTGCTCTCCGCTGGGAACAAGTGAACCTAGAAGAGCGCGCTCTGCATATTCCAAAGACAAAGAACGGCGACCCGCTGGACCTCCCGCTGGCTGACTTCCTGGTTTGCTTGCTGCACGACCGAAAGGCGCAGTCCGGGCGGTCCCCCTGGGTGTTCCCCAGTTCCGGTCGAAAGGGCCATATAGTGGAAACCAAGAAGTTCACCGCACGTGTAACTGAACGCAGCGGTGTCAGCTTCACGCTGCATGACCTGCGTCGAACGTTCATCACCATCGCGGAGAGCTTGGACATCCCACACTACGCCTTGAAGCGACTTTTGAACCACCGTCTGTCGGGCGACGTGACTGCAGGCTACATTGTCAGCGACCTCGAGCGGTTGCGCGGTCCGGTGTCCCTCGTGGCAGCCAAGATTCTTCAACTCTCGGCGCAAACAGAAAACAGGAAGGCCTCATGACAGACGAACCGGCGAAATTCTGGGAGGGCCTGACCATAGAGAATTACGATTGGCGAGAGGCTGATCAGCTCTCACTTGCATTTGTGGATCTTTTTCTTCTCTCCTTGATCAGGGCGCACCCCATGCAAACTGGCAAAAAGCATTCCGACTTAGAGCGCCTGCGTGACGCAAAGAAAGCCATTTTTGGAATCAAGCCAAAAGATGATCTTAAGGAAAGCCGCGATTTTCCCATCTTGGTCGAAATGGCTCGGGAGTACATCTCAGATCGTGGCGGCGCGGAATACATTCAACAAGAGAACCGCATATCTTGGGGTGATCACGACGATGCCGCCTGCCGAGGCATAAAGCCACTTGCACGTGATGTGGTTCAAAGACTCAAGGAGCAGGGCGAGAAGTTTGACCCCATGGTCGAAGAAGAAAGTGTCGTGGCCCGGCTAGCTCGCAAGTTCCGGAAGCATCAAGACGATTTGGTTGTGCAGGTTGTTATCCACGGAAATCTTGAAACGGGATTCATGGTTGGATGGATTGATCAAGCAAGGGACTTGTTTGGTCCTTTTATGATCCCAGTCGCAGAAGCCGGAGATCCGGTGCGGGATTTGAAGACACTATTTTGAATGATTCGTCCGACCTAAGAATCTGTGAATATTAGGAGACCTCCACTAGCCAAAGGAGGTTTCTCATGGAGAAGAAGACAGAAAATCTGCTGACCACCAAGGCAGCAGCACGGCAACTATGCCTCAGCCCCCAGACACTTGAGAAGTGGCGCACGCAAAATCGCGGCCCGCGCTTCGTGAAGTTCGAAAACAAGGCCGTTCGTTACCTCAAGTCAGACCTGGACGCCTTCGTCGCGGAGGGTTTCGGCAATGTCTGAGCACAGCATCAAGAACCGCCTGACATTCGAGTCGCCCGCGAAAGCCGCGATGTTCTATGTCGATATCGGCTGGGAGCCCCTCGTGCTGCCGCAGAAAGAGAAGAAGCCCAAGGGCGGCTGGAAACAGCCTGTACTGTGGGACAAGCAACGCATCTACGAGCGTTTCACACCGACAACAAACGTCGGGATCGCCCTTGGCGCCCGCTCTAGTGGGTTGGTCGATATCGACTTCGACTCTCCTGAAGCTGCCCAACTTGCGGAGTTGCTGCTAGGTGAGTTGCCAAGTTTCGGTCGCGAGAGCGCGCGCCGGAGCCATCGGGTCGTTTACTCTAAGATAAAGAAGACCCGCGTCACCTACCAGCTCCCCGACGATCTGGCAGAACGTCTCAAGCTTGACCGGTCCATGATTCTGGAGGTTCGTGGCAACAAGCACCAAACAATGTTTCCGCCGTCGGTACATCCGAGCGGCGAGGTAGTCGAGTGGGATGATGATCCACGCGATATCCCTTCATGGGAAAGCGGTGAACTTCTTAGCCGGTGCGGTCTGTTAGCGGCGCTCTCGACGATCTCTGCCTGCTATCCAAAAAATGCCGGAGAACGGGACGAGATCTGCATGATGCTGTCGGGCATGCTCGTTCGGTGTGGACTGCAAGACGAGGAGATCGACAGCCTGGTGGTTGGCGTCGCAGGCATCGCTGGTGACGAAGAAGCCGAAAAACGAGCGGGTAAAGCTTCTGCATCCCGCGCTCGGATTGAGGCCGGAGAGACCGTGTGGGGGCTCCCTGAACTTTGCGCCAGGTTGGGAATCGAGGCACTTCAGCCGAAGCTTCGCGAATGGCTTGGACTTATGGGCGGTGCATCACCCGACGATCCGCGTCCCCGGATATTGGTTCGTGCTGGCCACCAGCCGACGGAAGTCGATCAAGCTGAAGCGGCTCTCATCAATGCTGATCTTGGTGTCTACCAACGGGGTGAAAGCCTTGTTCGGGTGATTCGGCTTCCTGAGAGCACAGGGGATGGAGGCGTTCGCCGCTCCAGCGGGATCCCGCTCCTCGTCGAGTTGACCCCGGCATGGCTGCGGGAAAAGTTCGCTCTCGTTGCCATCTGGCAGAAACCTGGCGAGGAAGGAAACTATCCCATCGATCCGCCCACGCCGCATGTTTCCATGCTGCTCGCGAGGGTGGGTGAATGGAACTCGCCAGTGCTTAATGGCGTCGTGTCGACCCCGACCCTCAGGCCGGACGGTACCGTACTGCAAGAACCGGGATATGATCGTATGACAGGCCTTCTGTTCGATCCTGGTGGGGTGGCTTTTCCGCCCGTTCCGGAGAACCCAACCTACGAGGAGGCGCTTGCCGCTCTGGAGATACTGTCACGTCCGTTTCGTGAGTTCGCTTTCGCAACGCGGGCAGATCAAAGTGTGCTATTGAGCTCGGTTCTGACATCACTGATCCGACGGAACCTACCATCGGCGCCGCTCTTTGCGATCGATGCGCCTACTGCGGGGTCGGGGAAATCGTTGTTGGGCGAGACGGTCGGTCTCATCGCCACCGGACACAAGCCCACAATGATGTCACAGGGAAAGAGCCCCGAGGAGGACGAGAAACGGCTCTCAAGCGTCTTGATGGCAGGCGATGCTGTCCTGGTGATAGACAACTGTGATCGACCCTTGGGCGGTGACACCTTGTGTTCAATCCTAACGCAAGAGTTCATCACGGCGCGCGTGCTGGGTCGGTCGGAGACCAAACGACTCCCCACAAACGTATTGGTGATGGCGACCGGAAATAATCTGGAGGTGGAAGGCGATCTCGGTCGTCGGACACTTGTATGTCGCATCGATACCGGGGCCGAACGGCCGGATCAGATCGAACATTCGTTCGATCCGCGCCAAGAGGTACTTGAGAACCGACCAGACCTTGTGGTTGCGGGGCTTACCATTCTGCGGGCTTACACCGTCGCCTATCGTCCGGAAATGATGACGCCGATGGGCTCGTTCGAGGAATGGAATATCGTGAGAGAGGCACTGATATGGCTTGGCGAGCCGGACCCAACCGTGACGCGTGAGCGCGCTATCGCAGATGATCCGCGAAAAAGCGATCTCGCAGAGCTTATCGATCTGTGGAACACCGCCCTGGGGTCAGAGGCGGTCACGCTCGCAGAGATAGCCGAGAAGGCCATGCAAGACCCCTACTCGAAAGTGGCGATGTTGCACGATGCATTGGCGTCACGAACGGCAAAGGGAGTGTTCAATGCCCGTAGTGTCGGGCGATACCTCGCTCGACACAAGGACCGGGTCGTCGGTGGTCGCGCTCTGAAATGCGTGGATGATCCCACAGGTGTGAAGCGCTATCGCCTGGTAGCGCCGGAAAGCCGCACTTTTGTGGAGCTTCCGTTCTGATACTGTGGGCAAGCCATGGGGGATGCCGGCAATTCGCCGGCATCTCTTACTGGTTTGAGGGGTTTACGGGGTTTGCAGGACCCGCTGCAGCGGGGGCATACTGTGCGGGCACCTAAAACCAATGCGTGCTCCACGTAGTGGGCGGAGCAAACCCTGCTAACCCTTCTAACCCTGGCTGGTTTCTCGTTCGATGCCTTGAGGTTGCTGGCTTCCTAGCCACAACCTGATGTCGTGAAGTGCGGCAGCGTTGGTTTCAGTGACCACGATGCTATCCAAATCGGCCATTGCATCGCTGATAGTACGCCCGGCTTGCACACCCTCGCGCCCGTGTAGCCGATTGTGCTGCCAGGTCTCGAGTCCCTGGCGAAGCTCAGGCCTCAGGGCGTCCGGTTGCTCTAGGAACACGATACGTCGTCCGAGCTCGCGCAGGCGGTCATCTTCGAAGGTTTCAACCAGCTCCGCGCGTTCTGGCCTGGTCGCCTTGTGAAACGCTTGCATGCGCCCTTCGTCCGCCCGGCTAGGGAAGCCCTCATATATCCTCGCCTCGACCACCTCAGCGGCCGGCCAGGGCGCGTAGCGCTGCGCCAGGGCTTGCCTCACCCGGGCGGCAAAAGGGCCGTCCTGGGCGACCTCCGAGGCTCTGCGGGCGATCTCCGCGGCGGCTATGCCAAAGTCAGGCCCGACCGACATATCCACCAGCGCTGGCATCTTGTTCGACGTGACGATCCGGATGGCCCGGTCAGGCCCCTGCATCGCCTTCACCAAACCGTCGACATCCATTTGAAGAATCGGTTCAGGGTCCTTGGTCAGATCGACAACCGCGAGCATGGTCGGATTGTCGGAGCTCTGGCCGCCGCCCACCACTGGAAGCACGGTCGGACGGCCCATGTGGTACTGGACGAGACATAGCGGCTGACCCGACAGCACCCGCGCCTGCACTTCCGCCTTGTCGACCAGCGGCATCAGGGAAGCCCAGACAGCCGGCGCGCGGTCGCGGATCAGACGGGCCATGAAGATGGTCGCCTCCACATCCGCCAGGGCGTCATGGGCGTTTTCATGGGCAAACCCGTTCGCGGGGGCCAACATATCGAGTTTCAGGGTGGGCCGTTCGATGTGGTTAATTGGCACGGTTATCGCGTTGGGCGCCAGGGCTGCCGTGACCTGCGCGAGGCGCAGAACATCCGCCCGCTGATTGCCGTTTGTGTTGGTCAGGTAGATAGGCTGCAGGGTCTGATAGAACGCTTGCCGCAGCAGCGGTTCGTCGAAGGCGAGGGTGTTGTACCCGGTGAAGATCGCCGGCGACCATTCGCGCAGCTTCTGTGCGATGGTCAGCATAGCCTCGTAGTGTGTCGGCAGGCTGGGGTCCGTCAGCATCGCTGGCGTCACCCGTGTGGCCAACAGGGCGCCAGCGGCGGGCACGACATGAGGCAGCAGGCGGCAACGGATTTCGAAGCGGTCAAGTTCGTTCAGGTCATCATCCGTCCGGATCGCCGCAAACTGCAGAATCTGGTCGAACGTGGTATCCGTCCCGGTAGTCTCCGTGTCATAGAAGACGTAACCCATTCGCTTTTCCTCTCTAGGTGGCGCCAGGAGAGTGCACCACTCTGTTGAACATTGATGCACTCATGCCTATTGATAAGCAACGACGGGAGCTTCAATGGCCGACCGACCCCTGAAAGCAACCAGGCTGTCCGTAAGCTTGGAAGAGCGCGATCATAATATTTTGGCTGAAATCGCAGCCGAAAATGACGCTTCGATTTCCTGGGTCATCCGGAAAGCAATCCGTCAGTTCGTCGACGAATATCAAGCTGGCCATCCACATGTAGAGCCAGCAAAGCGTGGCGAATAACGAAATTGAAAAGAGAGCAGTATGGAAGACGGACTCGGCGCCTGGTTCAACGAAAATAAGACGGAACAACAGCTCTCTAGTTTTGGATTTCGCACGTCTGGCGGCGGTGCTCACCAATCCAAGACAATGATGCTCCCCGAAGTCGAAAGCCTGCTTTCGTCTGGCATCACAAGCGCAGATAGCCTCAAGATCGCGGCAATTGATGACAACATTATGGGAAAGTCGACCGCGAATACGCGGCGTCTAACCTATCGCCATCTATGCTCCCTCTACGGCTTCAACGACCAGCCCCCCATAACGAAGGTAATGGTGGGTTTGTGGCCCCAAGATCGCGAGGGGCACGCCCTACTCACGCTTCTGGTCGCTTTGGCCCGAGACCCCTTGTTGCGAGACACAGCAAAAGTTGTTCTTGGAACGCCGGTTGGTCAAACATTGGAAAGACCCAACTTCGAGGACGCGCTGTCTTCCGCTCATCCTGATCGCTTCAGCTACAAGATGGTCCGTTCCATGGCGCAGAACTGCGCTTCGACATGGACGCACAGCGGCCACCTCAGCGGCCGCGCGAAGAAGACCCGCCAGCGTGTTAGCGCGACACCGCACGCAACGACGCTTGCAGCCCTTTGCGCTACTGCAGCTGGCTATGGTGGACCTGCAATCCTCGGGTCAGTCTGGATGAAGGTCCTCGACCTTTCGCCAGAACAAGCCTTGGATCAAATGCGACGAGCCGAAAGCCTAGGTCTAGCCCGAGTCCGGTCTGCCGGAGACGTGACAGAAATCTCGGTTCGTCAGCCATTGTCTTCAACTCTGGGAGTGTCAGAGCTTGAACACGTTTGACGAAATCCTTGCCGCCTACACAAAGCAAGTGAACCTTCCGTGGGCTTCAGACACACCGGCCGCCGGTCGGGTTTGGATCGTTTGGTTCGACAAGTCCATGCAACGCCGCTTCTCCGGAAGGATCGGGGAATTCGAGCACGCGACGCAAAAGGCTGGACACGGCTGGAAGCTCCTGGACTTGGCTCCGTGGTTCGGAACCTGGATCGCGAAGCATGAGCTGTTTGAAGGTCTTGTTGAGCAGCCAAATGAAATTCGTGGTCTCCTCCCCGACATCGAAGATGCTCTCGTAGAAGAGATCGGTATGGCTTTGACCGAATGCTCGGCGAACGATGTGCTCGCAGTTGATGGATGTGGCGCCCTCTTTGGCGTCGCCCGCGTTTCAACTCTGATTAGCCGTGTCGCAAGCGCAGTGCCCGGCCGCTTGCTGGTAGGCTTCCCCGGCAAGCACTCAGCCGGCGTGTACCGACTTCTAGATGCGCGTGATGGCTGGAACTACCACGCTGTCCCGATTCCCGCAGACCCCTCCGTTTGAGATATCAGAATGCTGAACAAAGACACGTTTCATACCGATCCCGCCCAGTACCAACTCGCAAACCAAGGTGTAGCAAAGATCTCCGTTCCGCCGGCCCCAGAGGCCATGGATACTCTACGTGGTGAGCTGTCGACGTTCGTTTGCGACGGTGCTTATGCCGATGGCCTAACCCGCATTCTGGAAGGTTTCCTTGGCTCGATTGGGAAGGGGAGCGGTGCACCCGCCGTATGGATATCCGGCTTCTACGGGTCTGGTAAATCGCACATGGCCAGCATGCTCGCCGCGCTCTGGACCAACTTGGAGTTCGACGACGGAGCTACGGCTGAAGGTCTGATTCCGCACATTCCGCCCGAGGTGGCGGCGCCTCTAAAAGAACTCAGGATCGCGGCTCATAGGGCTGGCGGAGTAGTCGCAGCAGGAGACACGCTTGGTACAGGCCCCTCTGACCCAGCTGAAGCAACACTGGGGATCATCCTCAGAGCGGTTGGACTCCCTAGCGATCTACGTGCTGCGCAGGTTGCCCTCTGGCTCGACAATCTCGAAATCCTTGAGACTGTTCGCGCAGAGCTTGGAGAGAAGTTCCAAAGCGATATTCGCAACTTTATCCTCTCGCCTCGCTTTGCCGACGCTGTTCTTAAGGCCAAGCCGGAGCTCGCCTCGTCTCCAAAAGAATTGCGCGAGCTTCTAAAGACGCAGTTTCCAGAGCCGCCGCCGGTCACCGTCGACCTCTTGGAGACCGTTGCAAGGCAAGCTTTGATGCTTGGCCGCAAGGAGCTTCCCTTGACCCTGGTGGTTCTGGACGAAGTTCAGCAGTTTATTCGCCAGGACCCTAGCCTGACCCTCAAAATACAGACAATCGCCGAGCGCCTTGCAGGCCGATTTGATGGGCGCCTTTTGCTTGTTGCTACAGGGCAGCAGGCCCTAAGCGACGTGCCGAACCTTCAGAAGTTGCTCGACCGGTTTCCAATTCAAATCGCACTTGGTGAGGCCGATGTTGATGCGGTTATTCGAAAAACCGTGCTGCGCAAGAAGAGCGGCGCTGAAAAGGACATCAAGCACATGCTCGATGCCAATGCCGGTGAGATCAGCCGCCAACTCAATGGCAGCCGTCTGGCTCACACTGTGCAGGACGATCCCGATGCTATCCTTGATTGGCCTCTCCTTCCTGCGCGGCGTCGCGTTTGGGAGCGCATTCTTCGGGAATTGGACAGGACTGGTCTCGGCGGAACGCTGCGTGGCCAACTCAGAACGACGCTAGACGCAGCCAAGACCTATGGGGACAAGCCCCTGGGTCACGCAGTACCAGTCGACTTCCTTTACGGCCGGTTCGCCACGGAGGCCTACAACGCCGGCCTCTTGCCAGGCGAAACACGAAACCGGATCGAAGCACTCAAAGGTGGAAGCGAAGACGAGCGCCTTAAAGCCCGGATTCTGATGTTGGTCTACATGCTGGGTCGCATTGCGCCTGAGGCGGACAGACACGGAGTGCGCTCGAAGCCTGAGACAATAGCTGATCTATTGATCGTCAATCTGGCCGGCGAAGACGAGTTGCGCCGAAAGGTGCCTGAATTGCTTCAAGAGCTGCAAGCCGATGGTGCGGTTATCGAAGTTGAAGGCGAATGGCGTCTGCAGACAAAAGAAAGCGCTGACTGGGAGGCTGCTTACAGAACGGAGGAGAAGACACTCCTAGCTGACCAATCTTCCTTGAGCCGAACCCGGCGCGATCTTCTCACCAACGCGATTGATACGGCCTTGGCAGGCGCCGCGAGCGTCCCGCATGGCGCCAGCAAGGAGACGCGACGAATCCACCGCCTGCAACCTGGTGACAAGGATCCGAGCGATGGGATCGCGCTGAGACTCCACAATGGATGGAGCGAAGACCTCACACAGATCGAAAAGGAAATCGCAGCGGCCCCAACTTCTGACCCGACGGTTCACCTGCTGATTTCGCGGCATCGTTCACGCGACAGCGAACTCACGAACGCGCTCACAACATGGAAGGCAGCAGAACAAGTCCTCCAACTACGCGGCGTCCCTCAAACCGATGCCGGCCGGGAAGCCCAGTCGGCTATGCAGTCGCGTTCGAACAAAGCTCAGAATGCAGCAAAGGAAATCATTGCTGAGGCTGTGGCGCAAGCGCGGGTCATTCAAGCTGGCGGGAAGGTCGTGACCGGAGCCCCTGCCGACGCGGCCAAGGTCGCAGCGACCAATGCCCTTGCGCGTCTCTATCCACAGTTTCCGGACGGCGATCATGCCGGATGGGGCAAAGTGCGCGATAGGGCGGTACGAAAAGACCCGGATGCTATGAAGGCAGTGGATCATTCTGGTGCCCCTGAAAGCCACCCAGTCTGCAAAGCAATCATCGCTGATTTGGGGCCAGGTCGAAAGGGCTCCGATCTTCGTACGAAGTTCACTGGTGCGCCATACGGTTGGTCTCAAGATGCTGTGGACGGCGCCCTGATCGTCTTGGCAAACGCTGGCCTGCTTCGCGTGACCGGTGATGATGGCAAGCCTGCATCCTTGCCGGACATCCCACGCCAAAAGATCGGCACTTGCACGTTCCGGTCTGAGACAACGGTGATCACGATCCACCAGCGAATGGCTGTGCGAGGCCTGCTAAACGACACGGGCATCCCGTATGAGAACAACCAGGAGCAGCTTGCACTCTCAGCACTTCTTGACCGGCTTCAAACGGCCGCCGCGGAGTCTGGGAGCGATGCACCAGCCCCAGAAGCGGACTCCGTTCCAAACCTTGCCTCATACAAAAGCCTGTCGGGCAACGACCTTCTAGCTGCCCTGGCAGCAGACGCCGCCGATCTGCGCGAAAAGCTGAGGGAGTGGAAGAAAGCCAAACAGGTTATTTCGGAGAGAATGCCTAATTGGCGTCTCGCAGAACGTCTTGTTGGCATGGGTGCTAAAGATCAAGAAAGCGACCTTGAGAGTATTCGCACCGGTCGCCGCCTATTGGCCGATCCTGATCCGGTTCCACCCTTGATTTCCGCCGCAGCGGATACACTGCGAGCTAGGCTCAATGGCGTCTATCAGGCTTGGGAGAAGGCCTGGAAAAGCGGCGAGGAGCGGCTCGCGAACGATCCAACGTGGAACAAGCTATCTCCGGAACAGAAGCGCGCTATCCGCGAAGAAAACGGCCTGCTCCAAGCGACAAAACCGGCTGTCGACACGCCACAGGCCATCGCGGAAGCATTGAGCGCTAGAGGGCTTTCCGAATGGGATAGCATGGTGAAGGCGCTGCCGACCCGTATCGACGATGCGTTGGCCTCTGCGGCTGCTGAACTTGAACCCAAAGCCCACACTGTTCTGCTGCCCGGCGCTTTGGTGAAGTCGGAAGCCGACTTGGAGGAGTGGCTCCAAAAGGTCCGCGAAAAGGTTGCCGAAGGTCTGCAGAGCGGCCCAGTGATTCCAAAGGTTTGACGCATGAGTGAACGTTATCTGCCATCCACTCTTCGACGCACGCTGGAGCGGGTAATCAAGGACGCCCGCATAGTTGCGGAGGAAGGCGCACGAGATGCAATCCGGCGCTTGGGCGTCGCCGAAGGCAAGGCCCCGTCCTACCTTTCCGAAGAGGAGAAGGAGCTTCGGCGGCGGCTGCGTGCACATGCGCGCGCACTTGGTGATGCTTTCGACCGCACCAACGACACCCAAGAGACCAAGCATCTGATCGAAGCCACCGCCTATGCCCATTGGCATCGGATGCTTTTCGCACGGTTTCTGGCGGAACGTGGTCTGCTACGAAACCCCGAGTACGATGTCCCCGTGACCTTGGAAGACTGCCGGGAACTGGCTGAGGCTGAGGGGCTGACCGACCCTTGGACGATAGCCGAGAGATACGCGGCGCAAATGCTACCTGCTGTCTTCCGGGTTGATGATCCAGTTCTCGCGTTGGACATCGATCCGGTTCACACGCAGAAGCTGCAGAAGCTTGTGACGGGACTGGATGCCGAAATCTTCGAGGCAGAAGATAGTCTCGGCTGGACCTACCAGTTCTGGCGGGCGGCAGAGAAGGATGCAGTCAACGCTTCCGGCGTGAAGATCGGTGCTGACGAACTGCCTGCAGTAACCCAGTTGTTCACCGAGCCCTATATGGTGCGTTCCTTGCTGCACAACACGTTGGGGGCATGGTGGGCAGGAAAGGTCTTAGCCAGCAACCCGACATTGGCCGAAACCGCTGCGGACGAAAAAGAGCTCCGAGCTGCCTGCGCTTTGCCGGATTACACCTTTGACATGCTGCGGTTCGTTCGTGACGGCGAGGACGGACCATGGAGACCGGCAGCAGGTACATTCCCCGGTTGGCCCAGAGAAGCCAATAGAATCACTTTACTCGACCCGTGCTGTGGGTCGGGGCATTTCTTGACTGAGGCACTGGCGATCCTCGCCGCACTTCGCCAGACTGAAGAAAGTCTGTCGCCCGCCGATGCGGTATCAGCAGTACTTCGAGACAATCTGCATGGATTGGAGATCGACGGTCGATGTGTCCAGATTGCGGCGTTCGCCGTCGCGCTTTCGGCCTGGCGTATTGGGGGATGGCAACCACTACCCCTCCCGCACATTGCCTGGGTGGGCGCACCGCCGCCATTGCCTAAGAAAGAGTTCATCGATCTGGCGCGTGGCGATGAAGAGCTAAAATACGCCTTCAGCGCAATGCATGACCTATTCGTACAAGCGCCGACTGTCGGTAGCCTATTACAGCCAATAGGGAATGATTTATTTGAATCGCAGCGGATGCGCGAAATTGAAAAGAATCTTTCATCGCTGCTTGAGAGATCAAAAAGTGCAGAACCCGACTATATAGAGGGCGTGATCTCTGCTCGAGGCATGTCGGATGCAGCGGGCTTGTTGTACAAGAAGTTTTGGCTCCAGGTTACAAATGTTCCATACTTATCCCGTGTAAAACAATCCCCGGAACTAGCAGACTACCTTGCAGCTCGCTTCAAGAACGCAAAACCTGACCTGGCAACCTCGATGCTGGAACGAATGCTTCAGCTTTCTGAGAGCTCTGGTGCGATTTGCGCGGTAACTCCCCAGAATTGGCTATATCAGGCATACTACAAGAAATTTCGAGAAGATATGCTCAGAAATTTCAGGTTTAATATGCTGTCAGCATTGGGCTCGAGGGCCTTCGAAACGATTAGCGGTGAGGTTGTTAATACAGCATTGATTACCGTTGAGAACACAGTAGCTCACAAAGAAAGTATTTATTCCGCGCTTGATGCCAACGACGGCAAGAACTCCAACGAGAAAGAAGAAATACTACTTTCTGGTCAATTTTCCCTAGTAAAGCAATCGTCACAGCTTGCAGATAGTGAAAAGAAGATTTCAACGGAAGCAAGATCCAACCTTCCGAAACTAGCTAATGTTTCTTTTTTCAAGCTTGGTGTCTGCACTGGCGACTACGAGAGATTTGGAAGGGATTTCTGGGAGCTGGAGCTGCCAAATGAAAGATGGTCGCTTCAACAAACCACTATTAAATCAACGGTATCTTTCGGTGGATATCAAAAGGCACTGCTTTGGGAAAAGGGATCGGGTGAACTTCTAGATTTTGTAGATGAGCGTCTTGATGGCAACGTTTCTTCGTGGATAAGAGGCGAAGGCGCTTGGGGGAAGCGTGGCGTGCTTGTCAGCGCAATGGGCAACCTACCTGTCAGTCTATATGATGGCGATTTGTACGATAGCAATTCAGTAGCGATTATCCCAAACGATGAGAATGATCTTCTTCCAATATGGGCATTTGTAAGTGATGAGCGCTTCAATCAAGAAGTGAGAAAGATATCAAAGGCACTTAAGGTCCAAGGTGATCTCATCCAGGCTCCCTTCGACATTGATTACTGGAGAAAGGAAGGGAACAAACGGTATCCGTCCGGATTACCCTTGCCCTATTCTGATGAACCTACGCAATGGTTGTTCCATGGACATCCCGTGGGAGCCGCGAAAGGAACAACTCTACATGTTGCTTTGTCACGTCTGGCAGGCTACCGCTGGCCGGCAGAAACCAAGACAGAAATGCGCCTCTCCGAAGAAGCCCGCGAATGGGCGCACAAGGCCGCAGCACTACCGGTTGGTGACAATGACGGCCTTCTTGGCGTGCCTGCCGTAGCAGGCGAGAAAACGATCGCTAATCGCTTGAGAGCTTACCTTGCGGCTGCATTTGGTTCTGAGTGGACAGAAAGCCTAGAAAGACGACTGGTCGCTGAAGCCGATGAGGTCCTGGACAAGAAGGTCGCCCGCGACAGTTCGCTCGAGGCTTGGGTGCGGGACCGCGCTTTCCGCCAACATTGCCAACTGTTCGGCCAACGCCCTTTCCTTTGGCACATCTCGGATGGTCTGAAAGACGGCTTCTCGGTCTTCGTTCACTACCACCGCTTCGACCAAGCCAATCTGCGGAAGCTCACATACACCCTGCTTGGTGATTGGCTGGCACGTGCCAAAGCAGAAGGAAATACGCTGCGATACGAAAAGGGCCGTGAACTGCAGCAAAAGCTGGAAGCGATCTTGGAAGGCGAAAAGCCCTACGATATCTTCGTGCGTTGGAAGTCTCTTGCCAAGCAACCGCTTGGTTGGGACCCCGAACTGGACGATGGTGTCCGGCAAAACATCCGCCCTTTCATTTTGGCGGGTGTGCTTACACACAAGCTAGACAAGATCCTTAAGGATAAGGATCGAGGAAAGGATGTTTCATCCGCGCCTTGGTGTGATGTTTTTAAGGGCGAACGCCGAAACGATCACCATACTACGCTTGCGGAGAAGCGGGCTGCGCGAGAAGCCGCAACTCGGCGTAAGGAGGCGTCCAAGTGACAACTCCGCTCGACGCCCTTGTTGCCGCTTTACACGAAGCAGCGAGCTACAACGCCTCGGCAGAGGCGGCGCCGGTTGCGGTTGTTTGGTGTGATGCGGGTAAAGACTTCTCGCCTCTGATCCCCGCTCTGCGGGAGCGTCTTCCTGAGCTTTTTACGTTTGGTGACTTTGAACCCGAGGCGCGCACCGGGCCAGCAGTTTGGATTCGTGCAGCTACCGTGGGTGCGGTCGAAGGTGTCGGTTGGCCAGAGGGCACCACGCCGATCATCTACATACCGGGGGTCGCGCGGGAGACCCTCAAAGGCGCAGAAGACTGTCCACAACTCCTCCAGCCACTGGTTTGGTACACCGTCGCGGGTTCGTACTTTGGCCACGTGAACGGAAAGGACTGGACGCTTCGGGGGTTCCTGTCCGCAGAACGCGGACCATTGAAACTCGAAATACCCGATGACTCCGCGACGCGCGCGGCACTGTCACATGCAGCCGTTCGCCTCTGCACCAGGTCGGTCGATGAACTTCGCGGAAAGCGCTGGGATGCAGATCAGTTGAATGCGCTCCTCGCCCCCGACCTGGCCGCCGACATGCTGGATTGGATTGATGGTTCATTGTCGGATGAGGTCGACGCAGCACGGTTCAATGCTTTTGCCAGTATTGCGAAGAAAGAGCTGAAGTTCGATCCTTCCAAGCTCTCGAAACAGGATGCAGTGAAGCGCCTGGTGAAACGCGAAGGCAAGTGGGCGCAAGTTTGGGCGCGTTTCGAAGGGTCGACAGGGTTTACTCAAGTGGTCGACTACTTGGGCTTCGAAGAACCCGCCTCGCTCTTTGACCATTCGGGCAACCGAGAGGTCTACCCAAAGCTTAACGCGAAGGGAGAGAAGGAACTTAGAGACGCGCTCCAAAGCTTATCCGAACTATCTTTTGATGAGGCCCGCGCAAAGGTTCAGGGACTCGAGAAAGAACACGCCTGGCGACGCAGTACAGTCTGGGCGCGTCGTGGAGAGGCACCACTAGCAAATGCCTTAGAACATCTCGCAGCTTTGGCGACAGCGGCCTCTTTGCCCACCCATGATGGTAGTGCACTTGCAGAGGCATATGCCAATAACGGATGGAATGCCGATTGTTCGGCGATGTCCGCAATTGCGAGCGCCCCAAGAGAGCTGGATCGCTTAGCTGTCGCTGCCGCTCTCCGGGCCATCTATCTGCCCTGGCTCGACGAAGGCGCTGTTGCCCTCCAGGAACTCGTGCGCAAAGGCAAGGTGAAGTTCTCGCAGCCGGAGACAATAGACCCTGATGTGACGACTGTCCTATTCGTCGATGGTCTCCGGATGGACGTTGGCCAACAGCTTGTCCAAATGCTTCGAAAAGACGGGTTAAAGCCGGAACTAGGTTGGATCTGGTCAGGCTTTCCGACAGTTACAGCAACCTGCAAGCCGCTCGTAACACCGGTGGCTGAGGTACTTAAAGGTCCGGCTACCACAAACGACGTTTTGCCAATCACGCCAGACGACAAACCGGCAAACAAACCGAACTTGATCAAACTCTTGAATGCAAACGGTTGGGAGACGGACACAGCGCTTCTACCTGACCAAAGGCTTTGGACGGAGACTGGTCGGTTCGATGAGGAAGGGCATGCGCTTGGGGCGAGGTTGGCCGAGCGACTGGGACAGAGTGTAAGGGACGTTGCGGACGCGGTTTCCAGCCTAGTCAGATCAGGACGGGATGTCCGAATCGTTACGGATCACGGTTGGCTCTTGATGCCGGGGAACTTACCGCACGCCGCTCTAGACCCTGGTCTAGTAGAACCAAGCGGAAAACGGACGCGTTGTGCGCTAGTCAAACCAAAGGCGACTACATCGTACATGCAGGTCCCGTGGACCTGGAACTCGGACATCTCAATCGCAGCCGCCACCGGGGCTCGAGTCTTCTATGCCGGATGCGAATATGCACATGGCGGGATTAGTCCGCAGGAATGCGTCTTGCCGGTCATCTTGGTCACCGGAAACAATGTCCGCAGTGAGGTGTCAATTTCGAAGGCGCAGTGGGAGGGTTTCCGCCTGAGGCTAGAGGTAGCAGGCGGCGCCGACCTGGAAGCTGACCTTAGACTCGGCTCTGAGACGAGTGGCCCGAGCCTGATCAAGGGTGGCCGCGTCTTGGATGACAATGGGCGGACCTCGTTTCTCGTAAGTGACGAACACGAGGGTGAAACGGCCTGCTTGGTAATCCTTGATGCCAACGGACATGTCGTAAGCCAACGCGTTACGACAGTTGGAGGGGAATAGGGTGGTGACGATGGATACACTGGACCGCAAGGCGGCCGAAGCCTTCCCAGCCCACATTGTGCGAAAGGACCTCGTCAGGCGGTTTCGCGGGCAGTTTCCTATCCCAACGTACGTGGTCGAATTCATGCTAGGTCGCTACTGCGCGAGTACTGACCCGACCGAGATCGAAGAAGGCATTCAGATGGTGCAAGCGCAACTGTCTGATAGAACCGTTCGAGCCGGCGAGGAGGAACTCTTCAAAGCTCGCGCCAGAGATCGTGGCTCAGTCCGGATTATTGACATCATTACTGCTAGGTTGGACGCGAAGACTGACAGCTACTTGGTGTCTCTCCCCAGTCTTCGACTGAATGACGTCAGAGTCGCCGACAAGGTCGTTCAAGATCACGAACGTATGCTGACTGGTGGCTTCTATGCCGAAGTCGAGCTTGGCTACGATGCCAGCATTGCTCAAGAGAAAGGGGGGCGGCCCTTTGAGATACTGAGCCTTCGGGAAATTCAACTCTCGACCCGAGACATACTGGACAAGATTGCATCCGGACGAGCGTCACTCTCAACCGAAGAGTGGAAAGCGTGTCTATTAAGAAGCGTTGGACTTGAGCCAGACAAGCTTAACGAGAGAGCAAGGGATGCGATGTTCCTTCGAATGGTTCCCTTCGTTGAGGCCAACTATAACATGGTTGAACTGGGGCCTCGTGGGACTGGCAAGAGCCACCTCTATCAGCAGGTTTCGCCCTATGCGCATCTAGTTTCAGGTGGCAAAGCCACTGTCGCACGCATGTTCGTAAACATGTCGAACGGCCAACGTGGGCTAGTCTGCCAATACGACGTGGTCTGTTTCGACGAGGTCTCTGGCATCTCTTTCGATCAGAAGGACGGCGTCAACATCATGAAAGGGTACATGGAGTCGGGTGAGTTCTCTCGAGGCAGGGAAAGCATCCGCGCCGAAGGCAGTATTGTCATGGTCGGCAACTTCGATGTCGATGTTCAACATCAGCAAAGGGTCGGACATCTATTCGGTCCTATGCCGCCAGAGATGCGCAATGACACGGCATTCATGGACCGCATTCACTGCTACCTACCAGGCTGGGACGTACCCAAGGTTAGCAAGGAACTATTCACCGATCACTTTGGACTAGTCAGTGATGTCTTGGCAGAGTGTTTTTCGCGTCTGAGGGCGCAAAGTCGGGTCGACAAGCTCTCAGGCCGGGTGCACTTCGGCGGTGCGCTGTCCGGTCGGGATCAGAATGCTGTCAACAAGACCGTATCTGGTCTTCTTAAGTTGCTCTATCCTGACCCTACTTCACCGATCCCGGATGATGACCTGGAGTGGGCGGTTCGTCTCGCCCTTGAAGTGCGCCGTCGCGTTAAAGAGCAACAGAAACGCATAGGATCCGCGGAGTTTCGAAATACACAATTCAGCTATGTTATGGGCTTGGATGGAGTAGAGAAATTCGTCTCCACACCTGAGCTTCAAAGCGAAAACAGCATTGGTGCTGATCCGCTCCCTGCAGGCCAGGTTTGGACGATCAGTCCCGGTGGACAAGATGAAGGGACAGGCCTCTTTCGGATAGAGGTCAACGAAACCTCTGGCAGCGGGGTCAAGATTCTAAACCAATCACCGCCGGGGCCATTCAAGGAAAGCGTTCGAATCGCAGAACAGAACCTTTATGCCCATGCGCGCGAACTGGTGGGCGAGCGGAATCCCCGCGAGCACGAGTTCTCCATTCAGTTGCGAGCCTTCGATGCGGCGAGGAACGGTTCGGATGTCGGCATCCCAGTGCTGATGGGGCTCTGCTCGGCACTTCTCGGCAAGCCGATAAAGGGCGGGTTGGTAATCTCTGGAGGAATCACCCTGGGTGGATCTTTGGAGCCAGTCCATAATCCAATTGATCTCGTAGAGCTCGCAATGGAGAAGGGAGCCGAGGCGGTCCTACTGCCAGTCTCTAGCCGCCGAGCACTGATTGATTTGTCAGACGATGTAGCAACCAAGGTGCAGGTATTGTTCTACGCCGATGCAGCAGACGCACTACGTAAGTGCGTTCACGACTAAAGGTCTTCGCTCGCCCCCGCGCTTTCCGCGATCTAAAATGTGTCTTGGTTCTTTGAGAAGGATGGTGCCGGTGAAGGGACTCGAACCCCCGACCCCATCATTACGAATGACGTGCTCTACCAGCTGAGCTACACCGGCATCCTTCTCTGTCGCGGCCCTACTATGGCCCTACTAGTTACAACGCGCCGCGCCTAACCAACTGGTCTCAAACGTAGTTTGCGAGCGGACCCGCTAATTACGAATGACGTGCTCTACCAGCTGAGCTACAGCGGCCCCGGTGATCCGACAGGCAAGCCTGTCGGACCTCTCGCGCCTCTTAGCACCCGTTTTCGGGGCAGACCAGACCCTTTATGCAGGTTTTTCGGCGGGTGGTTCGGGATTTGCGTCCCCGACTTCGATCACTTCCGCCTCGGCCTCTGCTGCGGGCTTGGGCAGGCTGCCGACGATCAGCGGCAGAAGTTCGGTCTGGGTGGCGGAGGGGCCTGCGCTATCGGGCACGTCGCGCCATTCCAGCGTGTCGAACGCGCCGCAATGCTCGCAGATCGCCTGCCAGCTGGCGTGCACATGCTGGCAGTTCTGGCAGATCCATTGCGCGCCGCGCTTGGCGGTCAGCGCCCGCGCCAGCCAGCCACGCACGACCGCGTCATCCGCGCCTTCCCCGCGCTCGATCGCGGCCATGATGGTCAGCGCGCGCATCGTGGGGTTCGTCTCGAACAGGTCGCCCAAGGCACGGCGGGCACCGGGGAAATCTTCGTTCGCGATCAACAATTCGGCGTGCAACATGCGCGATTCGTCCGCGCCGGGGTGCATTTTCAGAAGCTTCTGGAATCGGTTCAAACGCTGGCGCGGGGATTCGCCCTTCTCGATCGCGGCGAAAGCTGCGGCCAGTTCCGGGTGCGGAGCCACCTTCCACGCGCCCTTGATGGCCTTGGTCGCATAACCGCCCTTGCCCTGCGCGACCAAAGCTTGCGCTGCGGCCACGGCGGCGGGCACAAGGTCCGGCGACAGGCGGTTGGCTTCGATGGCGGCTTCGCGCGCGCGGTTCAGATCGCCCTTCGCCGCCAAGGCGTCGGATTCCTGCAATGCCAGCACAGCGTCGCGGCGGCGATAGACATCGCGCGGCAAAAGCCCGCTCGATTTCTTCACCTCCAGCGTCTTGCGCGCGCCTTTCCAGTCCTCTGCTTCGGTCTGCAATTTCAGAAGCGTGTTCTGCGTGGCCTCATGGGCGGGCTGCATCTCCAGCGCCTTGGCCGCCAGTGCGCGGGCCTTGTCGGTTTCGCCCAGTTCCAGCTCTGCACGGATCAAGCCCTGAATGCCCACGAAACGGCTGCGCGGGTCATCGAGCAAGCCTTTGTAATGCTCGATCGCCTTGGCATTGTTGCCCTTCATCTCGGCCGCCTGAGCGATCAGAAGATTGGTCATGATCGGCCGGTTCAGCAGTTTATGCGCCTTCTCGGCCTTGGCGATGGCCTGTTTCGCATCGCCCGAAGAATGCGCCAGCATAGACGCCAGCAGCGCATCCAGACCGCGCTTTTCGCGGTTGCGGGTAAAGAAGCGGCGGATCGCGGTTTCATCGCCATTCATGAAGCGCAGCACCGCGAGCGACAGCGAAATCGCCTTCAGCACCAGCCAAAGCCCGACAAGGAACACCACGAAGGCAATGATCGCCTGGATCGGCCCCAGCGTGAATTCCATGTCTAGAATGCGCAGGCCCACAGTCTGCCCGCTATCCATAAGCGCGCCGGCCCCATAGGCCAGACCGATCACCACCACGACGAAGACAAGGAGTTTCAGCAATGTCCAGAACATGATCTTATCCTTATCTTGTCGTCATATCGGCTTGCAGCGCATCGAGCGCGGCAGTCACGTCCAACCGGGTTTGCGCGGCATCCAGCCAATCGGCCATGGCCGCGCGGCCCTCGTCCGGCAGGGCTGCAAGCTCATTCAGCGCGGTGGCCAGATCACCCGCGTCCACCGCCGCGCCTGCGCGCGAAGTAATGGCATCGGGATCGTCGCCTTCGCGCGGCGCAAGCGAGCGGGCACCGATTTGCGCGCGGAAGAAATTGCCCAGCTTTTCGGTGGCCGACTCGGCGGGCGCGGTTTGCAGGCTGGCGGCAATCGCGGCGCGCGCGGCCTCTCCGAAGCTGGCTTGCAGCGCTTCAAGGGTTTGCACACCCTGCGCGGCGGCGGCATCAATCGGGTCAGGCACCGCGACGCCCGCGTCATCCAGTTGCGCGGTGGCATCGGCAAAGGCGTCGCCAGTCACAAGGGCCGCGCTGATGCGGTCCAGCCCGGCTTGGCCCAGCGCGGTGTCAACGGCGGCTTCGGCTTGGGCAATCTCGGCGGTGGCAAGGGCGCGCAGATCGGCCATCTCGGCTTGCAGCGCGGCGATCTGGTCGGGCAGCGGCGCATAGGCGCTTTGCAAGGCGGCAAGCTGCGCCTCTATCGGGCCAAGATCCACGCCGCCACTGGTGTCGATACCATCAAGCTGTGCTTGCAGGTCAGGCAAGGTGGCAATCTGGGCGCGCAACTCGTCCAGCGACGCGTTGACGCCGCTCAGGTCAGGGGCGGCGGCGGGTTCCAGCGCCGCGATCTGGGCTTGCAGGTCCGACAGGTCCGGGCCTTGGGCGACGGCGGCGCGCAGCTCCGCAATCTCGGACTGAAGCGCGGCCACCGCATTTCCCGACTGCCCGCTTTGCGCGTAATGCGCGCCATAGCCAAGCGCCGCGGCAACCGCGCCGCCCAGAAGCATGGGAATGAAGCCTCCGCTTTTCTGCGGTGCCGGGGCAGAGGGCGCGGGGGGCGCACCTGCGGGCGCGTCTGCCTTGGGATCGGTTGTTGCATCAGCCTTGGCGGCTTCTTCGGCAAGTGCATCTGATGCAGCCTCTGCCGGGGTGTCCACCTCTGCCGCATCGGCTTCGGCCGCATCGGAAATCTCTGTCGCCACTGTCGCCTCGGCCACCGGCTCGGCGGCCGCGGCATCGGTCGGGGCGGCATCGGGCGCAGCGAAGGGGGCTTCGGGCTGATCGGGTTCGGGCGCGGCATCTGCCGGGCTGGACTGTTTTTCGTCGGGCTGTGCCGCGATCTCGGGAGTCTTTACGTCAGACTCGGCGCTTGGCGCTTCAGCCTGCTCTGCGGCGACCACGGCCTCTGTTTCCGTCGCCTCTGCCGCCTCTGGCGCGGTTTTGGTGCTGCGGGGCTTGCGGGGCGTGGTGGTCCGCTTGGTCGTGCTTGTCTTGCTCGTCGTTCTGCGCGCCACCGGTCATCCCCCATCCCAATTACGCCGCTTTGCAGCAACTCTTCCAGCACCTTATCGCGGGTTCTGGTCAGGCTCAAGCGTGGCTTGCACCTGCCCAAGCGCCCCCAACACGCCCGGCAAATCGGGGCTGTGCGCGATGGTCAGGCTGGCCAGCGGCACCTGCCCCAGCGCTTGTGCCGCCGCTGCACTGATCGCCAGCGCATGTAGCTGCGCCAAGGGCGCACCCAATTCCTCCCATGCGCGGGCGAATAACTTCGCGCTGCGCGGTGAGAACACGGGCACCACGACATGACCCTGACGCAGCAGGCACTGGCGCGCCGCATCGCTCAGCGGGCGCTCGTGCTGGTCATAACCAACCACCCCGCGCGCCCTTAGTCCTGCGTCCATTAGCCGCCCGGCCAGATCGGTCACGACATGCGCGCCGTGAACATGCACAAGCGGGCAATCGGGCGGAGCGGCGGCAAGCTCTGCGATCAGCGACTCTGCCGTACCGCCGCCTTGGTGCAGCGTAGCGAACCCCGCCGCTTGTGCCGCCGCAAACGTGCCGGGGCCGACGCACCAGACCGGGGCATCGCGCACCCCTGTCACGGCGGCCACGGCGCGCACCCCGTGCTGAGAGGTAAAGATCACCCCCTCGCCCGGCGCGGGCGGGGCAATCGGGCGCAGCACCACCTCTATCAGCGGCGAGATCACAACATCGCCTGCCCAGGCAGCAGCCTTGACGAAGTTTTCCGCGCTTGTCCGCGGACGGGTCAGCAACAGGGTCGGCATCATGCCCCCTTTCGCGGCACGGGATTGTGCGCCTTTGCCCCAAGTGGTAGCTGGAACCGTCCCCAAGTTGCAACAGAGCGCGCGATGCCCCACCCGACCGACGATAGCTGGACCGTGCTGGGGCTGGAAAGCTCTTGCGACGACACAGCAGCGGCGGTGCTGCGCGGCACGGGCGGCGGGGCGGTGATCCTGTCGAATATCGTGCTGGGCCAGACAGAGCTGCACGCGGCCTTTGGCGGGGTCGTTCCCGAAATCGCGGCTCGTGCCCATGCCGAGAAGCTGGATCTGGCGGTCGAGGCGGCGCTTGAGAGCGCCGATGTGACGCTGGAACAGATCGACGCCATCGCCGTCACCGCCGGGCCGGGCCTGATTGGCGGGGTCATGGCGGGCGTGATGCTGGCCAAGGGGTTGGCGGCGGCCACCGGCAAACCCATGATCGGGGTGAACCATTTGGCGGGCCATGCGCTGACCCCGCGCCTGACCGACGGGGTGGGCTTTCCCTATCTTATGCTGCTTGTCTCTGGCGGGCATTGCCAGTTCTTGCAGGTAGTTGGCCCAGAGGATTTCACCCGCTTGGGCGGCACGATCGACGACGCACCGGGCGAAGCCTTTGACAAGGTGGCGAAACTTCTGGGTCTTGGCCAACCCGGCGGCCCGCTGGTCGAGGCGGAGGCGCGCAAGGGCGATGCCAAACGCTTTTCCCTGCCCCGCCCGCTTCTGGACCGCCCCGGATGTGACATGTCCTTCTCTGGCCTGAAAACCGCCGTGCTGCGCCTGCGCGACACGCTAGTGGCCGACCAAGGCGGGCTGCACGCCCAAGACCGCGCCGATATTTGCGCCAGTTTTCAGGCCGCCATGGCCGATGTGCTGGCTGAAAAAACCCGCCGCGCCCTGGCCCAGACGCAAGCGCCCGTGCTGGCGGTGGCGGGCGGCGTTGCGGCGAACCAGGTCTTGCGCGCCGCCCTGGAACAGGTCGCGGCAGCGGCCGGCGCGCGCTTCCTCGCGCCGCCCCTGAAGCTGTGCACGGATAACGCCGCGATGATCGCTTGGGCCGGGCTGGAACGCCTGCGAATGGGCGCGCGCGACGACATGTCCCTTGCGGCCCGCCCGCGCTGGCCCTTGGACCAAACCGCAAGCCCGATGCTTGGATCGGGCAAGAAAGGGGCAAAAGCATGAGTGTGGCAATCCTTGGGGCGGGTGCGTTTGGCACCGCCCTTGCCTGTGCCCTTGGCACCGCGCAGCTTTGGGCGCGCGACCCGGACCATGCCGCCGAGATGACCAAGACCCGGCAAAACGCGCGCCGACTGCCCGGCGTGGACCTGCCCGAGGGCGTGACCATCCTGAGCGATCTGGCGCAGCTTGACGCCGAAATCGTGTTGCTGGCCATGCCCATGCAGCAAATGCGCGGCTTTCTAAGCGAACATGCCGACCTGCTGGCACCTCGCATTCTGGTCGCCTGTTCCAAAGGGGTGGATCTGGACCTGCTGATCGGCCCGGTGGGCGTGATCGAACAGGCGCTGCCGGGAACCCGCGCTGCGCTCTTGACCGGGCCCAGCTTTGCCGCCGACATCGCGCGCGGCCTGCCCACGGCACTGACCTTGGCCGCCCGCGACGATGGCTTGGGCGAGATGCTGCAAACGACGCTTTCGACCGAGAACCTGCGCCTTTATCGCAATACCGATGTGACCGGCGCGGAACTGGGCGGCGCGCTGAAAAACGTGATTGCGATTGCCGCGGGCATGGTGATCGGCGCGGGCTTTGGCGAATCGGCGCGCGCGGCGCTGATGGCGCGCGGCTATGCCGAGATGCAGCGCCTTGCACTCGCGCTCGGGGCAGACAGCGAGACCTTGGCGGGCCTGTCGGGCTTTGGCGATCTGGTGCTGACCTGCGGGTCCGAGAAATCGCGCAATTTCCGCTACGGGCTGGCGCTGGGGGCGGGCACCGAGTTCGACGCCAGCACCACGGTCGAAGGCGCCGCCACCGCCCGCGCCGTGGCGCGCTTGGCCATTGAACGTGGCGTCGATATGCCCATAACCCGTATGGTCGCCGCCGTTCTGGACGGTATGCTGACCCTGACCGAAGCCAAGGGCGCGCTGCTCGCCCGCCCCCTGACCACGGAGTAACCGATGCCCCTTTTCATGATGGTCTGCACCGACAAACCCGGCGCGCTGGAGCTGCGCAAAGCCACCCGCGACGCGCATCTGGCCTATGTGCGTGACACCGGCGTGGTCGTGCAGGCCGGGCCGCTGCTGGATGACGCGGGCGAGATGGCCGGCTCGCTGATCGTGCTGGACCTGCCCGACCTGACCGCGACGCTGGACTGGGGCAAGGGCGACCCCTATGCGAAAGCGGGTCTGTTTGCGGATGTCCGCGTGCAGGAGTGGAAAAAGGTCATCGGCTGATGCGCTACTGGCTGATGAAATCCGAACCCGACGCGTTTTCATGGGACGACCTTGTCGCCAAGGGCGACGCGGGCGAAGAATGGGACGGCGTACGCAACTACCAAGCCCGCAACATGATGCGCGAGATGGCGATTGGCGACCGGGTGTTCTTCTACCACTCGCAAAGTGACAAGGCCGTGGTCGGCATTGCAGAGGTCATCGCCACCGCCCACCCCGACAGCACCACGGACGACCCACGTTGGGAATGTGTCGATGTGCGCGCTGTTTCGCCCCTGAAAACGCCCGTCACGTTGGAAATGTGCAAGAACGACCCTCGCTTGGCGGACATGGCGCTGCTGAAACAGGCGCGTCTTTCCGTGCAGCCGGTACGGCCAGAGGAATGGGCAGTGATCTGCGAACTGGGCGGCCTTTAGGTGCCGCAGAAGGTCACGACCGGGCCCGCATCCTTGGGCGCGGGGGCGGCATAGGCCTCGCTGCCTTCGCGCTTGGTGAACGGCTGCTGAACATGTTCCAAAAGTGACAGGAACGGGTTCAGGTCGCCATACTCGCTCGCAGCTTCCAAAGCGTGCTCTACCAAGTGGTTACGCGGAATATAGACGGGATTGACCGCGCGCATCCTATCAGGCGCCAAATCGGGTTTGTCCAAGGCCCGTGTCAGCTCTGCCAGCCAATCTTCCAGCCCCTCGCCGGTTTTGAACAAGGCTTTCAGCGGCGCGGCCGTGCCGGTGATGGCCTCGGGCAACAGACGGAAGAAGCTGGTGAAATCCACGTCCTGCCCGTCCAGCAGTCTGTGCAGGTCATCGACCAGCCCCTCGGGGCATGGGCCATCGAACCCCAGCTTGCGCGCGAAAACCGCAAGCCACGCGGCGCGATAATCATCCTGCACCCGCTCGACCGTTTCCGTGGCCAGCGCAATCGCGCGGTCCTGATCCGGGTCGATCAATGGCAAAAGCGCCTCTGCCAACCGCGACATGTTCCACAACAAGATGCCGGGCTGGTTGCCATAGGCATAGCGCCCGCCATGGTCGATGGAGCTGAACACGGTGGCGGGATCGTAGCTGTCCATGAAGGCGCAAGGGCCATAGTCGATGGTTTCACCCGAAAGCGTGCAATTGTCGGTATTCATCACCCCATGAACGAAGCCCACGCCCATCCATTGCGCCACAAGCCGCGCCTGCCGCGTGCCGACGCGGGACAGGAACGCCAGATAGCGCCCATCGGTCCCTGCAAGGTCGGGATCATGCCGCCCAATCGCGTAATCGGCCACGCGCGCGACCATGTCAGTCTGCCCACGCGCGGCAAAGAACTGCAAAGTGCCCACGCGCAAATGGCTGGTCGCGGTGCGCGCCAGAACCGCACCCGGCTCAAGCCCATGCTGACGCAGCACCCGGTCGCCCGTGGTGCAGGCGGCAAGCGCGCGGGTGGTGGGGATGCCAAGCGCCGCCATCGCCTCTGACACAAGGTATTCGCGCAAAACCGGCCCCAGGACCGCACGCCCGTCGCCTCCGCGCGCAAAGGGCGTGCGGCCCGCGCCCTTGAGGTGGATGTCATGGCGCGTGCCATCGGGCGCAACCACTTCGCCCATCAGATAGGCGCGCCCATCGCCCAGTTGCGGGTTGAAACTGCCGAACTGGTGCCCGGCATAGGCCTGAGCAAGGGGCTGCGCCCCCTCTGGCGCGGCGTGGCCCGACAAGGTTGCGACACCCTCTGGGCTTTGCAGATACGCCGTATCCAGCCCCAGATGCGCGGCCCATGCGGTGTTCAGAAGCACTAGGTCAGGCGCGGCCCAGCCCTGCGGCGCGACCGGAACATAGGCGCCTTTCAACTCTCGGGCATAGCTGTTGTCGAATGCGATGGGCATGGGCTGTCCTTGGCTGCTTTAACGAAAAGGTAAGCTGCCTAGGCCACACTGGCCAGAGCGAGCAACCCAAGCCGGAGGTCAGACACCCAGACAGTAGCGCATCACCGCCTTTTGGGCGTGCAGACGGTTTTCCGCCTCGTCAAAGACCACGGATTGCGGGCCATCCATGACGGCATTGGTCACTTCTTCCTCGCGATGGGCGGGCAGGCAGTGCATGAACAGCGCGTCGCGCTTGGCGTGGCTCATCAGCGCATCATTCACCTGGTAGGGGCGCAGCAGGTTGTGGCGGCGTTCGCGGTTCGACTGGCTGTCATGCATACTGACCCAAGTGTCGGTCACGACCAGATCGGCACCGGCCACGGCGCGCGTGGCGTCGCGCATGATCTCGACATGCACGCCATGCTCGCGGGCAAAGGCCACGGCCTTGGGGTCTGGGTCCAGCGACTCTGGCCCGGCAAAGACCATGTCGAAGCCGAACTGCCCCGCAGCGTGCAGGAACGACGCGCAGACATTGTTGCCATCGCCCAGCCAGACCACGCGACGGCCCTTGATCGGCCCGCGATGTTCTTCATAGGTCAAGATATCGGCCATGATCTGGCACGGGTGGCTTTCATTCGTCAGCCCGTTAATGACCGGAACCGACGCGTATTCGGCCAATTCATGCAGCACGGTTTCTTCGAACGTGCGGATCATGATGAGGTCGACATAGCGTGACAGCACGCGGGCCGTGTCGGCGATCGTCTCACCATGGCCAAGCTGCATCTCGGACCCGGACAGAACCATGCTTTGCCCGCCCATCTGCCGCACACCCATGTCGAAACTGACGCGTGTGCGGGTCGAGGGTTTCTCGAAAATCAGCGCGACCATGCGGCCCTTGAGGGGCTGGTCGTCATCAGGCGTGCCCTTGGGCCGGTCAGCCCGCGCCTGTTTCATGCTATGGGCCTGATCGATCATGGCGCGCAAAGCGGCCCGGTCGGTGGTGTGGAGGTCGAGGAAATGCGGCATGGCATCGGGCCTTCTGGCTGGCGGGAAATGCGAGGGCGCTGCCCTCGCGCTCCCGGGATATTTGGGCAAGGATGAAGTTAGACGAGGGATTGCGCGGCCGCGTCAAGGCGCGCGACGGCGTCGGACAATTCCTCTGGGGTGATGGTCAGCGGCGGCAGCAGGCGCACGACATTGTCGGCAGCGGGCACTGTCAGCAGGTGCTGGGCTTGGGCCGCTTTGACCACATCGGCATTGGGCGCGCGGCATTTCAGGCCAAGGATCAGCCCCTGCCCGCGCACGGCTTCGAACACATCCGGGTGCGCGGCGACCAGCCCCTCAAGGCTTTGGCGGAAACCGGCGCTTTTGCGCTGCACATCTTCCAGAAAGCCGGGCGCGGTCACGATTTCGACGACCTTGGCCCCGATGGCGCAGGCCAGCGGGTTGCCGCCATAGGTGGACCCGTGCGTGCCCGCGGTCATGCCGCTGGCCGCATTGGCCGTGGCCAGAACGGCCCCTAGCGGGAAGCCGCCGCCGATGCCCTTGGCGACCATCATGATGTCGGGCGCGATCCCTGCCCATTCATGCGCGAAGAGGCGGCCCGTGCGGCCCATGCCGCATTGCACCTCGTCCAGAACCAGCAGCGCGCCGGTGCTGTCGCAAGCGTCGCGCAGGCCCTTCAGGCATTGGTCGGGCAAGGGACGGATGCCGCCTTCGCCTTGGACGGGTTCGATCATGACGGCGGCGACGCTGTCATCAAGGGCCGCTTTCAGCGCATCATGGTCGCCCCATGGCAGCACCTTGAAGCCGGGCATAAGCGGGCCGAAGCCCTTTGTCATCTTTTCCGACCCGGCGGCGGCGATCGCCCCGGTCGAGCGGCCATGAAACGCACCCTCGAAGGTCAGGATGGTGGGACGGTCCTCGCCCCTCTCATACCAGTATTTGCGGACCATCTTGATGGCGAGTTCCGCCGCCTCTGTGCCGGAATTTGTGAAGAACACGGTATCGGCGAAGGTGTTATCGACCAACGCCTGCGCGAGTTGTTCCTGCGCCGGGATCTTATACAGGTTCGAGACATGCCAGAGCGCCTGCGCCTGATCGTGCAGCACCTGCACCAGCGCCGGGTGCGCATGGCCCAGCGCGTTCACGGCAATCCCCGAGGTCAGGTCGAGATATCGCGCGCCCGAGGCTTCGGTCAGCCAGACGCCTTCGCCTTTGACGAAGGACAGGGGCGTGCGATTATAGGTGGGCAGAACCGGCGGAAAAGGGGCGTTCATGGGCGGTATCCCGTTGGAAAGAAGCCACTGACCTGCCAAAGCGGCGCGGCCAAGTCAACATCGGTGATGGGGGAAGGCGTGCGCCGGGGCGCGCGTGGGCAAGATTACACGCCGAAGCGGCGTCGCAGGGTCAGGGTATGGGGTGCGTGCGTAATCATGCCGGTTGGGTATGCCAAGCGGGCGGCCCTGTAAAGCCCTAGTCGCCCACCACGCGCAGTGATTTGCGTTCGATCACCCGCAAGACCTGCGCAAGATCATGCCCGCGTTTCAGGATTTGCCCGTCCATGCCCACGACCATGTACATGCCCTGCCGGTTGCGCAGGGCGGGGTGTTTTTCGATGCGGTAGAGCGGGGTTTCCGCCGTGCGCCGGAACACCGAGAACACCGCCGACTGGCTAAGGCAGGAAATGCCGTAATCGCGCCACTCGCCCGCCGCGACCATGCGCCCGTAAAGCGACAGGATGACCCCCAATTCGCGGCGGTCGAAGCTGACCTGACCGGCCTGCGCGGAAAACGGCGTTTGCATGTTCATGTGAAAAGAGTGTGACGCGCCGGGATAAAAATCAAGCCCGCAGGCGGCCCGCTTCGCTTTCGCGCCTGTTAAAGCCGCAGATGGGCTTGCGCATGGACCGCCTGCCGGGCCATGCTGCGCGCAACGATAACACGCGGAGGATAGCCCCATGCGCACACGCGCCGCAGTCGCCCTAGAGGCCGGAAAGCCCTTGGAAATCATGGAAGTGAACCTTGACGGCCCCAAGGCGGGCGAGGTTCTGGTCGAGATCAAGGCCACGGGCATTTGTCACACCGACGAATTCACCCGGTCTGGCGCGGACCCGGAAGGGCTGTTCCCGTCCATCTTGGGCCATGAGGGCGCAGGCGTGGTGCTGGAGGTGGGCGAAGGGGTCACGACGCTGAAACCCGGCGATCATGTGATCCCGCTTTACACGCCCGAATGCCGCGAGTGCTATTCCTGCCGCTCGGGCAAGACGAACCTGTGCACGGCCATTCGCGGCACCCAGGGCAAGGGGCTGATGCCCGATGGCACGACACGGTTTTCCATGCTCGATGGAACGCCGATCTATCACTACATGGGCTGCTCGACCTTCGCGAACCACACGGTCCTGCCGGAAATCGCGCTGGCCAAGGTGCGCGACGACGCGCCCTTCGACAAAATCTGTTATATCGGCTGCGGCGTGACCACCGGCATCGGCGCGGTCATCAACACGGCGGGCGTGGAAATCGGGTCCACGGCGGCGGTATTCGGGCTGGGTGGCATTGGTCTGAACGTCATTCAGGGGCTGCGCATGGCCGGGGCCGACATGATTATCGGGGTCGACCTGAATGACGGCAAGGCCGAGATGGCGCGCAAATTCGGGATGACGCATTTCATCAACCCGTCCAAGGTCGAGAGCGTCACCGCCGAGATCATCAAGCTGACCCAACGCGGAGATGACGCGATCGGGGGCGTGGATTATTCCTTCGACGCCACCGGCAATGTGCAGGTCATGCGCGAGGCGCTGGAATGTTCGCACCGCGGCTGGGGCGTGTCGGTCATCATCGGGGTCGCACCGGCGGGTGCCGAGATCAGCACGCGGCCCTTCCAGCTTGTCACGGGCCGCGTCTGGAAGGGCACGGCCTTTGGCGGGGCCAAGGGGCGTTCGGACGTGCCGCGCTTTGTAGATTGGTATATGGACGGCAAGATCGAGATCGACCCGATGATCACCCACAAGCTGACGCTCGATCAGATCAACGAAGGGTTCGACCTGATGCATGAAGGCAAGTCGATCCGCGCAGTGGTTGAATTTTGAGCCTGACGGCGGACACGAAACTGGTGATCCGGCGCGCGGGCGCGGCGGATCACGACGCACTTTGGACCATGCTAAAGCCCGTCTTCCGCGCGGGCGACACCTATGCGGTCGACCCTGCGATCAGCCGCGAGGCGGCGCTGGCCTATTGGTGCGGCGGCACGCATAAAGCCTATCTGGCAGAGGCCGAGGGCACGACCTTGGGCAGCTACTACATCTGCCCCAACCAGCAAGGCGGCGGGGCGCATGTGTGCAATTGCGGCTTCGTGACCGCGCCCGCAGCGCAGGGGCGCGGTGTGGCGCGCGCGATGTTGGAAGATGCGCTGGAACGGGCAAAGGCCGAAGGCTACCGCGCGATGCAGTTCAATTTCGTGGTTGAGACTAATACCCGCGCCGTGACGACATGGGCGCGCGCGGGGTTCGAGATCGTGGGCCGCCTGCCCGGCGCATTCCGGCATCCGAAAGCGGGTTACGTCGACGCGCTGGTCATGTATCGGGTGGTGTAGGGGGCGCTGCCCCCGTCGCGGCAAGCCGCGACTCCCCCGGGATATTTTTGCAAGGATGAAGGAGCAGCCATGGCACGCGCGGGGATACCGCTTCTTGCGGTTCTGATCGACGCCGACAATTCCAGCCCCAAATGGGCCGAGGCGATTTTCGAAGAGATCGCCAGCTTGGGCGAGGCGAGCGTGCGGCGCATTTATGGAGATTTCTCGCGCAGCCAGATGTCGGGCTGGCAGGACAAGCTGCCCAGCCTTGCACTGGTGCCGCATCACCAGCCCGCGAATACGGTGGGCAAGAATTCGTCCGACATCGCGCTGGTCATAGACGCGATGGACCTGTTGCATTCGGGCCGCTTCGACGGGTTCGTGCTGGTCAGTTCCGACAGCGATTTCACGCGGCTGGCAAGCCGCATCCGCGAACAGGGTCTGGATGTCTACGGCATCGGCCAGCAAAAGACGCCCGAAGCGTTTCGCAAGGCCTGCAAGCGGTTCATCTTTGTCGAGAATATCCTGCCCGAAGCCGCGCCCGATGCAGGCAAGCAAGGCGCCAAGGCGCAGCCCGCGCAGGCGGTGCCGCTGATAAAGGCCGCGATGCAGGCGATCGACAAGGACGAAGAGTGGTTCTCGCTTGGGCCGTTGGGGCAGTTCATTGTTGCGGCAAACCCGGATTTCGACAGCCGCAATTATGGCTGCGCGAAGCTGAGCGAATTGGTGAGCCGCGCGGGCGCGTTCGAGTTGCGCAAAGCGCCGGGCAATGCGCTACAAGTGCGCCTGAAGCCCTAGACATGGGGCGGGTGCGCCCTTATCTGCGCTGACATGGCCCAGAAATCCGACCCGAACTACAAAGTCATCGCTGAAAACCGCCGTGCGCGGTTCGATTACGCAATCGAGAGTGATCTTGAATGCGGGATCATGCTGACCGGGTCGGAAGTGAAATCGCTGCGCACGGGCAAGGCGAATATCGCCGAAAGCTATGCCGCCGTGGAAGATGGCGAGCTGTGGTTGGTGAACAGCTATATCGCGCCCTATTTGCAGGCCAAGACCTTCGGCCATGACGAAAGGCGGCGGCGCAAGCTGCTCGCCTCTCGCAAGGAATTGGCGCAGCTTTGGGCGGCCACGGCGAAGGACGGCATGACGCTTGTGCCACTGGTGATGTATTTCAACCATCGTGGACTGGTGAAGCTGAAGATCGCGGTCGCCAAGGGCAAGAAGCTGGCCGACAAGCGCGCGACCGAAGCCAAGCGCGACTGGGACAAGCAGAAGCGCCGTTTGCTGAAAGAGCACGGCTAAAGAAACAGCGCGAGCAACCACGGGGCCAGCAGCGCCGTGACGATCGCGTTCAGCGCCATGCCGATGCCTGCGAACGCGCCCGCCTGCGGGTTGACCTGTAGCGCGCGCGCCGTGCCTATGCCATGTGCTGCCACCCCCACCGCCAAGCCACGCGCGCGCCAGTCGGTGATGCGAAAGGCGTTCATCATGGGCGTGATGACCACCGCGCCGATCATGCCCGTCAGCACCACCAGCACCGCCGTCAGCGTGGGCGAGCCGCCAAGCGACTGGCTGATACCCAGCGCGACAGGGGCGGTCGTGCTTTTTGGGGCGATGGTTGCCAGCATGTCGGGCGAGAGGCCCAGCGCTTTGCCCAGCGCGAGCGCAGAGGCAAGCGCGGTGAACGACCCGGCCAGCAACGCCGCCACGATGGGAAGCGCCGCGCGCCGCACGGTGGCGCGATGCAGCCATAGGGGAATGGCAAGGCAGACGGTCGCCGGGCCCAGCAGGAAATGGACGAATTGCGCGCCCTCGAAATAGGTGTCGTAGCTGGTGCCTGTCAGCCACAGAAGCAGCGCCAGAAGCACCACCGCGCCCGCCACCGGATTGGCCAGCGGACGGCGGCCCAGCCGCGCAGCGACCGCGTCGGCCAGCAGGTAGGCGACCAGCGTGGCGGTCAGCCAGACCAAGGGGCCGGCGGCAAGGTAGGACCAGATTTCGGTGAAATCACGCATCGGGCTTGCCCTCGGTCAGTCGCGCCACGGCGCGAAACACAAGCGCGCCCACGGCAATGGCCAGAACAGTCGACCCGACCAGCGCGACGCCGATGGCCGCCGCGTTTTCCCCCAACAGACGCAAATGCCCGACCACGCCCACACCCGCCGGCACGAAGAGAAGCGACAGGTGGCGCAAGATGCCCTCTCCCACCGGGCGCACGGCCTCTGCCAGGCGCGGGCTAGCCAGCATAAGCGCGAACAACAGGGCCATGCCCAGAACCGGTCCGGGCACGGGCAGTGACAACGCGCGCGACACCGCCTCACCCGCAAGCTGGCAAGACAGGATCAGGGCGAGCATGTGGATCATGTCAGATCAGCACGGCGGCCAGCGAATTGGCGGCACTTTCGGTCACACGCACCCGCGCGATCTGGCCGATCTGCGCGCCCGCGTCCTTGACATGGACCGCGTGCAGATAGTCGGATTTCCCTACCATCTGGCCCGGCAGGCGGCCCGGCTTCTCGAACAGGACCGAGACCTCGCGCCCGACCATGCTGTCTTGCGTCGCGCGCTGCTGTTCGGTCAGAAGCGCTTGCAAGCGGTGCAGTCGGTCGCTCGCCACGTCATCTGGCACGCCCGCGCGTTCAGCGGCCGGGGTGCCGGGACGCGCGGAATACTTGAAGCTATAGGCCTGACCGTAATGCACCGCGCGCACCAGCGCCATCGTGTCGTCGAAATCCGTCTCGGTTTCGCCGGGGAAGCCCACGATGAAATCGCCCGACAACAGCAGGTCGGGCCGCGCCGCGCGCAGACGCTCGATCAGGCGCAGGTAGCTTTCGGCGGTATGCTTGCGGTTCATCGCCTTCAGAATGCGGTCGCTGCCCGATTGCACGGGCAGGTGCAGATAGGGCATCAGCTTCGGCTCATCACCATGGGCCGCGATCAGGTCGTCATCCATGTCATTGGGGTGCGAGGTGGTGAAGCGGATACGCTCCAGCCCGTCCACCTTGGCCAGCGCCCGGATCAGGCGCGCCAGTGTCCAGGCGCCGCCTTCGCCCTCGCCATGATAGGCATTCACGTTCTGGCCCAGAAGGGTGATCTCGCGCACGCCACGGTCTACCAGATCGCGCGCTTCTGCCATGATGCGCGCGACCGGGCGCGACACTTCGGCCCCGCGCGTGTAGGGCACGACGCAGAAGGCACAGAACTTGTCGCAGCCTTCCTGCACGGTCAGGAACGCTGTCGGCCCCCGGCCCGCGCGCGGGCCTTTGGGCAGGTGGTCGAACTTGTCCTCTTCGGGGAAATCGGTGTCCACCGCGCGGGCACCTGCGCGCACGGCCTGCTCCATCGCGGGCAGGCGGTGATAGGTTTGAGGGCCGACGACCAGATCGACCAAGGGCTGGCGGCGCATGATCTCTTCGCCCTCGGCCTGCGCCACGCAGCCCGCAACGCCGATTTTCAGGTCGGGATTGGCGGCCTTCAGCGGCTTGAAGCGGCCCAGTTCCGAATAGACCTTTTCAGCGGCCTTCTCGCGGATGTGGCAGGTGTTCAGCAAGATCATGTCGGCATTTTCGGCCGTGTCCGTGGTGACATAACCCTGCGCGCCCAAGGCTTCGGCCATGCGCTCGCTGTCATAGACATTCATCTGGCAGCCATAGGTCTTGATGAAAAGCTTCTTCGCCTCGGCCATGCCCGGCCCCTTCTTGCTGTCGTGATCGCTGCTCACATAACCGCGCTTTGGGTCTGGGGCAAGCGAAGCGCGGCCCGCAGGGGCAGATGGTCGGACGCGCGGCGTGCAAGCGTGCTGTCATGGGCGCGCAGGTCGTGCAGGTCCAGTTGCGGGCAGGCGATGATGCGGTCCAAGGGCAGAACCGGCATCCGCGCGGGAAAGCTGGGCCGCGTCAGCGCCGAGCGTTTGACCGCCCGCAATTCACGCCGCAAGGGCATCAGCCCGCAATCCGCGCCCAGCCGCCATTCGTTGAAATCGCCCATCACAAGCGTTGGACGCCCATCGCCCGCGCCCACATGCCGCGCCAGAAGCCGCGCCTGCATCAGCCGCGACTGACGCAGCAGACCCAGATGCGCCGCGATCAGCCGCAAGGGGTGCCCGTTCAGGCGAATATCGGCGACGATCGCGCCACGCGGCTCCAGCCCCGGAAGGCTCACGGCCTGAGCCTGCTCCACCTCTGCCCCACGCAACAGCAGCAGGTTTCCATGCCAGCCATGCGCGGCCTTGCCCAAGCGGTCGGTCAAGACCACCGGGGCAAGCCCCGTCTCGGCCTGCAAATAGCCGGGGTCCAGAACCCCGCGCCGGTCGCCGAAGCGGCGATCCACCTCTTGCAGCGCGACGATATCGGCCCCCAGCTCTGCAATCACCTGCACGATACGCGCGGGATCGCGGCGCATATCGGTTCCGACCGCCTTGTGAATGTTGTAAGAGCTGACAATGGTCATGTCTGTTGCCTTGGCACTCTCCTTCAATCCAACTATGCGAAGTTGCGCGCGGGGCAACAATACCCCGCGGCGATGAAAGAACCGTTACCGAAAGGCCAACCCGTGCGGCAGGCAGAGGAACTTGACGCGCTTGTCATCGGTGCCGGCCCCGCCGGGCTGATCGCGGCCGAGGTCATGGCAAGCGCCGGTCGCAGCATCACCATCTGCGAGGCGAAACCTTCGCCCGCGCGCAAATTCCTGATGGCGGGCAAATCGGGGCTGAACCTGCTGAACGCGGCCCCCCTGCCCGACCAGATCGCCACGTATTCGGAAGCCGCCGATTGGCTGTCGCCCATGCTCCACGCCTTCGGCCCCGACCAGATCCACGCCTGGGCCGAGGGGCTTGGCGAGCCACTTTTCACAGGCTCGTCGGGCCGCATCTTTCCGCGCGCCATGAAAGCCTCGCCGCTTCTGCGCGCATGGCTGGCACGATTGGACAGCCTTGGCGTGACACTCCGGCGCGGCTGGCGCTGGACGGGCGGCGCGTATCAGTTCACCACGCCCGATGGCCCCCGCCAACTTGCGCCGCGCACCACCGTTCTGGCACTTGGGGGGGCAAGCTGGGCGCGGCTTGGCTCTGACGGCGCTTGGCGCGCGCATCTTACCGCGCGCGGCATCGCCTGCACGCTGTTCCAGCCCGCGAATATGGGCTTTGCGGTTGCATGGTCCGATCACATGATCCCCCATTTCGGCCTGCCCATCAAGGGCGCGCGGCTGATCGCAGGTGCCCATAGCCTGCGCGCCGAGTTCGTTCTGACCGCGCGCGGTGTCGAAGGCGGCGGCATCTACGCACTCTCGCGCGCCTTGCGCGAGGGGGCCAGCCTCACGCTCGACCTGTTCCCCGATCTCAGCGCCACCGAGCTTGACGCCCGCCTCGCCCGCCGCCCCGCCAAGGAATCGCGCACCAACCGGCTGCGCAAGGCACTGGGGCTTTCAGGCGCGCGCCTTGCCCTTGTCAACGAATGCACCCGCACGCCCGACGGCGCCACGCTCAAGGCGCTGACCCTGCCCTTGGGCGCGCCCCACCCGATGGACGAAGCAATCTCGACCGCCGGCGGCATCGCACGCGCGGAACTCGACGACAGGCTGATGCTACGCAACTGGCCCGGCACCTTCGCGGCTGGCGAAATGCTCGACTGGGAAGCGCCCACCGGCGGCTACCTTCTGACCGCTTGCCTTGCCACGGGCCATTGGGCGGGCAAACATGCAGCCCGATACCGCTAATTCATCCTTGCAAAAATATCCTGGGGGAGGCGCGCGCCAGCGCGGCGGGGGCAAAGCCCCCTAAACGATCCGCGCGTTCAGGCTGCGCTCGCGCACGGGCAAATGCACGATGGCCGAGAAAAGCCCGACCGCGACACCCACCCACCACACAAGCGTGTAGTCGCCGTAGATGTCATACAATTCGCCCCCCAGCCATACGCCCAGGAAACTGCCCAACTGGTGACTGAAGAACACGATCCCGTACAGCGTGCCCATGTAGCGCAACCCGTAGATATGCGCGATCAGACCGGATGTCAGCGGCACCGTCGCCAGCCACAATGCTCCCATCAGCAGCGAAAACAGCAACACAGAGGCAGGCGTGATCGGCGACAGGATGAACGCCGCCGCCACAACCGTGCGCGCCATGTAGATGCTGGCCAGCAGGTATTTCTTGGAATAGCGCTTGCCCAGCCATGCGGCAAAGATCGTGCCGGCAATATTGGCCAGACCGATCAGCGAAATCGACACCGCCCCAAGCACCGATGTCGTGGTAATCCCGAAGCCCGCCAGCATCCCGTTGGGGTCGATCGGCCCACACATTTCCGTCACCATCGCGGGGAAATGCGCGGTGATGAAGGCAAGCTGGTAGCCGCAGGAAAAGAAACCCAGGAAGATCAGGCTAAAGCTGGGGTCGCGGGCCGCCTGTTTCAGCGCCGCGCCCATGCTCTGCTCCAACTCCGCGCGGCTGGCAGGTGCGGGCGAGCGCATCATCGGCAGCGCGAGCATTGCCAGAAGGATCGCGGCGGCGAAGATCAGGAACACCGTCTGCCAGCTGTAAAAGCCCAGCAAGATCTCTGCCACGGGCGCGCCAAAGACCTGCCCCGCGCTGCCCGCCGCGGTCGCAATCCCCAGCGCCACGCTGCGATTCTCGTCTGATGCCGCGCGCCCGACCACGGCCAGGATCACGCCAAAGCCTGTGCCCGCAACACCAAAGCCGACAAGGATCTCCAACCATTGATGCGCCTCGGGCGTGACGGCGAAGGATGACAGCACCAACCCCGCCGCATAGGTCAGCGCGCCAAGAAGGATCGCCTTGCGGTCCCCAAAGCGCTCAGCCAAAGCCCCGAACAAGGGCTGACCGATGCCCCAAGCCAGGTTCTGAATGGCAATCGCCAGCGAGAATTCGGCACGCAGCCAGCCGAATTCCTCGGCAATCGGGATCTGGAACACGCCGAAACTGGCGCGGATGGCAAAGCCCACCATGATAATCAGGCAACCGCCGATCAGAACCGGGGTCATCAGGGGCGCGGAGCGGTCGGACATGGCGGCACCTTGGCAAAGATGCGCTTAACATGTTCAAAAGTTTCCGGACGGTCAAGCCACCATGGTTTCAGCTTGGCTCAGGTCCACGCTCACCAACTGGCTGACCCCGCGCTCGCCCATCGTGACCCCGAACAGCCGGTCCATCCGCGCCATGGTCAGCGCGTTGTGCGAGATAATCAGGTAGCGCGTTTCAGCCCGGCGCGTCATCTCGTCCAACAGGTCGCAGAAGCGCGCGACATTGGCGTCATCGAGCGGCGCGTCCACCTCGTCCAGCACGCAGATGGGCGCGGGGTTGGCAAGGAAGACCGCGAAAATCAGCGCCAGCGCCGTCAGCGTCTGCTCACCCCCCGACAAAAGCGAGAGCGTGGACAGTTTCTTGCCCGGCGGCTGACACATGATTTCCAGACCGGCTTCCAACGGGTCGTCGGATTCGACCAGCACCAACCGCGCCTCGCCGCCGGTGAACAGGTGCTGGAACAGGTTGGCGAAATTCTCGTTCACCTTGTCGAAGGCCGCAAGCAGCCGCTCGCGTCCTTCGCGGTTCAACGCCGAGATGCCTGCGCGCAGCTTGGCGATGGCCGCTTCCAGATCGGCCATTTCCTGAACCAGCGTGTCATGCTCTGTCTGGACCTCGCGCGCGTCTTCCTCGGCGCGCAGGTTGACCGCGCCCAGGCTGTCGCGCGCACGCTTCAGGCGGGCAAGGCTGTCTTCCAAGGCAGCAATTTCAGGCAAGGCGTCGTGGTCGATCTCCAACTCGGCCAGCAGGGCTTGCGGGGTGGCGTTCAAATCCTCTTGGATGCGCGCGGTGAGGCTGTCGACCGCTTGGCCCGCCGCCTCGCGCTGTGCTTCTGCGCGGGCGCGGGCCTCGCGCGCGTCACCGCTGGCGCGGGTCGTGTCGCGCTCTGCATCTGCGGCGCTGCGGGCGGTGGCCTCGCCCGCTTTCAGCGCATCCTCGGCGGCACTGGCGCGGGCATCGGCGCGGGTGATCTCGTGTTGCAGGTTCTCGGCCTTTTGCGCCAGCGTCGCGGGCGCGTCTTGCGCCGATTTCAGGCGGCGCGCGGCCTCGTCGCGGCGCTCGGACAGTTCCGCCACGCGGGCAGAGGCATTGCCCAGCCGCCCCTGCCAGCCAGCCAGCGCCTTGGCCACCTCTTGCGCCCGCGCCGCGCGGGCGTTGGCGTCGCGGCGCAAGCCTTCGGCCAGCCCGCGCGCGCTGACGGTTTCGGCACGGGCCTCGGCCACCTTGGCGGCCAGACGGTCCACGCTCAGGCGCAGTTGGGCAAGATCGGGCAGCGCGCTTTGTGCGGCGCTGAGCGTGGCCAGCTTTTCAGTCAGATCGGCAAGTTCCATGCGCGCGCGCTCGGCCTGCGCCGCCGCAGTCTCGCGTTTCGATGCCGCCATGTCGCGCGCGGCCTGCGCCCGCGACGCGGCGCGCGATGCATCGCTCAGCCGCCCTTCGGCGGCGCGGCGCGCCTCGCGCGCTTGCCGTTCTGCGCCGGCCAGCGCGTCAAGCCGGGCTTTGCGCGCGGCATGGGTCTGGGCAAGTTCGGTCAGTCCTGCCTCTGTCTGCTCCAATTCGCGGCGCAGGGCCGATAGCTGGTTGCGCTGTTGCAACCGCAGCGCGGTGCTGCTGGATGCGTCTTTCGCGGCGATATGCAGCCCGTCCCAACGCCACAGATCGCCCGCCAGCGTGACCAGTCTTTGGCCCGGCTTCAGATCGGCGTGCAAAGCGCGGCCTTGGTATGGCGTGGCGACGCCGGTTTGGCCCAAGCGCCGCGCAAGGGCCGCGCTGCCGGAGACAAAGGGCGCAAGGGGTGCGGCCCCCTGCGGCAAAGGCGCGGTTTGGTCGTAATCGGGCAAATCGACCCAGCCAGAGCCGCCCTCTGCCATCGGGTGGCGCAAATCGTCGGCCAGCGCCGCGCCCAAGGCTTGCTCGTAACCGGGGGCCACGCGCAGCGCGTCCAAAAGCTGCGCGCCTGTGCCGCTGTCGCGCGCGACCAGCTTGGCCAGCGCCGCTTCTTCGGCGCGCAGGCTGCGCGCCGCGCCCTCGGCATCGGACAGGGCCGCGCGAGCAGCGCTCTCGGCGGTTTGCGCCTCTGACCGGGCGGTTTCGGTCTCCGACAATGCGGCTTCGGTGCGGGCGGCCAAGTCCTCGGCTTCGCGCGTGTCATCCTCTGCGGTGGCCAAGGCGCGGGTAGCCTGTTCCAAAGCCTGAGCGGCCTCGGATTGCGCGGCGGCTGCACGCTCGGCCTGTTCGCGCGCGCGGGCCTCAAGGCGGGTCGCATCGTCCAGCGCGCGTTTCACGCTATCGGCCTCTGCGCTTTGGCGGGCAAGCTCTTGGGTTGCAGCGGCGTGATCGGACTCGGATTGCGCAAGCGCGCGGGCACAAGCCTCTGCGGCCGCGTCCGCCTGCTGCTGGCGCGCCTCTGCCCCCTCTTCAGCCTGCGCAAGGTCAGCCTGTTCGGCCTGCAATTGCGCGATCGTGTCATGTGCGTCGGTGTTCAAAGCCTCTTCGCGGGCGATGTCCTGATCCAGTTGCGCGATGCGCGCGCGCAGGCTGCGCAGTTGGGCGGTGGCGCGCTCGGTCTCGGCAGACAGGGTTTGGCGTTCGACCTCCAGCCGCTGGCGCACGGCCCCGGCAATGGCCGCCTCCTCGCGCAAGGGGCCAAGCGCCTCGTCGGCCTGCGCGCGGGCGCGCGCAGCGTCCAGCGCGGCGGCCTCTGCCTGCGCAAGCGCGCTTAGAGCCGCGCGCAAACGAGCGTCCGCCTCGACCCGCGCGATGTCGGCCTCGCGCCAGCGCAGATACATCAGAAACGCTTCGGTATGACGCAGCTCTGCCCCGATCTTGCGGTAGCGTTCCGCCTGCTTCGCTTGCCGGGCAAGGCTGGAGAGTTGCCCCGCCAGTTGCTCGACAACATCGCGCAGGCGCTCCAGATTGGTTTCGGTCGCGCGCAGACGCAACTCGGCTTCGTGACGGCGCTGATAGAGGCCGGAAATCCCTGCCGCTTCCTCCAGAATGCGTCGGCGTGCCTTGGGCTTGGCGTTGATGAGTTCCGAGATCTGCCCCTGCCGCACCAGCGCCGGGCTATGCGCCCCGGTCGAAGCATCTGCGAACAGCATCTGCACATCGCGCGCGCGCACGTCCTTGCCATTGATGCGGTAGGCGCTGCCCGCGTCGCGGGTGATGCGGCGCACGACCTCTAGCTGGTCGCTGTCGTTGAACCCCGAGGGCGCCAGGCGCTGCGAATTGTCCATATGCAGGGTGACTTCGGCGAAATGACGGGCCGCGCGGCTGTCGGTGCCCGCGAAGATCACGTCTTCCATGCCTGAGCCGCGCATCGCGCTGGCCCGATTCTCGCCCATGACCCAGCGCAGCGCTTCCAGCAGGTTGGACTTTCCGCAGCCATTTGGCCCGACAACGCCGGTCAGGCCCGGATGGATCACCAGATCCGTCGGGTCGACAAAGCTTTTGAAGCCATTCAGGCGCAGGCGGGTAAACTGCATGGGCCACCGGGGTTACAGACCCCTGAACCGTGCCAAGCGCGCGCGCCACGAGTCAAGCGCTATTCCAACATTCGGTATGATTGACGAAGTTATCCACAAGATATGCGAAAATGGCATAGATTTGGGCAAAGGGGTGCGACAGCCCGTCGCAGTGCAATTTGAAGGCAATATATTCATATTCAGATTTATAAATATGTTAGGAGGGCATCATGCCGACCGCAAAACCATCCGACACCTACTCGCCGCTCTACTTCCTGGCTTCGCTGGGTGCTGGCGGCCTGACCGTAACCTTCTTCATGTGGCTGATGTTCTGGATCCCGCATCCGGGCAAGACCGTTCCAGTCTTCGAAGACATCATGGCCGCGCTGTCCACGGGCAACCTGATGACGCAGGCGATGATCGTCGCCGCCATGGCGGGGATCGCGTTCTTCGCGTTTCAGAACATCAAGCTGCTGATCTGGAACCTGCAACGCTACAGCGCTTGGCGCAAAACCGACGCGTTTGAAAAATTCGCCAAGACCAACGCGCAAAGCCAGATTCTGGCTATGCCGCTGGCGCTGGCAATGGCCGTGAATGGCGGCTTCATCCTGGGGCTGGTTTTCGTGCCCGGCCTGTGGTCGATCGTGGAATACCTGTTCCCCATGGCCATGGTCGCGTTTCTGGCCATCGGTATTCTGGGGCTGAAACAATATGGCGGCTTCCTTGGCCGTGTGATGACCGAAGGGGGCTTCAACTGCGCGGCCAACAACAATTTCGGCCAGATCCTGCCCGCCTTCGCCTTTGCCATGGTCGGCGTCGGCATGGCCGCCCCGGCTGCCATGAGCACGAACGCCACCGTGGCTGGTGCTGCCATCGTCATCTCGACCTTCTTCCTGATGATGAGCGGGTTGATCGCTGCGGTCGCCATGATCCTTGGCCTGCGTTCGATGATGGAAAACGGCGCCAATGCCGACACCGCCCCGACGCTGCTGATTATCGTGCCGCTTCTGACGGTTCTGGGCATCTTGATGCTGCGTCAGGCGCATGGTCTGGGTGTGCATTTCGGCGTCGAGGAAGGCGCAGGCGCAACGCTGGCGCTGACCTCGAAGCTGCTGGCCACGCAAGTCGCGGTGCTGCTGTTCGGCGGTCTGGTGCTGGTCAAGCAGGGCTATGCGGGCCGCTTCCTGTTCGGGTCCGAGAACTCGGCCGGCTCTTACGCGCTGATCTGCCCCGGCGTGGCGCTATCGGTGATGCTGCACTTCTTCGTCAATAACGGCCTTGTCAAAGCCGGCGTGATCGAGAAATTCGGCATGGGTTACTGGTCGCTGACGCTGCTGGCGATTGCCGCCCAGTTCTCGATGATCTGGATGGTGCTGCTGCTGAACCGCCGCCACTTTGGCACCCCCAAGGGTGCAACCCCGGTTCCGGCGGAATAAGCAAGTCGTCATAACCACAGGAACGCGCGGCCCCAAGGGTCGCGCGTTTTTTCATGTCCGCCCAATATCTTGCGGCCCAATGCGCTGCGCCGCGCCCATCTTGTGGGCAAAAAGCCACCGCTGCGGGAAAGAATGCTTGCAACTGGCCCATGTGATTGGCAGCATTACATCAGGTGAAGCGCCATTGAATGGGAGACCCGCTTGGGTATCAACACCGCGACCCCCGTTGCCGGGGCAGAAGATGCGACACTGCATCTGGAATTCGCAGACAACCGCCTGCTGGTGGAACTGTGCGGCGAATATGATCGAAACCTCACACAGGTCGAAAGCCAGCTTGGCGTGCAGATTGTGCGCCGGGGCAACCAGTTGGCGGTCATGGGCGAGGCGCGCGCCGACGCGGCTGACGTTTTGCGCGCCATGTATCAGATGGTGCAGGAACGCGGCACGCTGGAACATGGCGACATCGCCGCGCTGATCCGGCTGGGCAATGCCGACATCGCCGCGCCAGAGCAGATGGAGATGTTCCGCTCTGGCCGGCTGGAGCTGCGGACGCGCAAGAAATCGGTCATCCCGCGGACAGAGGCGCAACAGGCCTATACCCGCGCCCTGCTGGAGGCAGAGCTGAATTTCGGCATCGGGCCCGCGGGCACCGGCAAGACCTATATCGCCGTCGCCGCCGCCGTGCAGATGTTCGCCGACGGTCATGTCGACAAGATCATCCTGTCACGCCCCGCCGTGGAAGCGGGCGAGCGTCTGGGCTTTCTGCCCGGCGACATGAAGGAAAAAGTCGACCCCTACATGCAGCCGCTTTACGACGCGCTGAATGATTTCCTGCCGGGCAAGCAGTTGCAAAAGCTGATGGAAGAGCGCCGGATCGAAATTGCGCCCTTGGCCTTCATGCGCGGGCGCACGCTGTCGAATGCCTTTGTTCTGCTCGATGAAGCGCAGAACGCTACAGAGATGCAGATGAAGATGTTCCTGACGCGCCTCGGCGAAGGGTCGCGCATGGTCATCACCGGCGATCGCAGCCAGATCGACCTGCCGCGCGGCGTGCAATCGGGCCTGCGCGCGGCCGAGCGCATTCTGGACGGGGTCGAGGGGATACGGTTCAGCTATTTCACCTCCTCCGACGTGGTGCGCCACCCGCTCGTGGCGCGCATTATCCGCGCCTATGAGAAAGACGAGGAATCGGGTGGCTGACCTGATCGACCTTGTGCACGAGGGCGGCGCTTGGGACTTGGCCATGTTGCAAGACTTGGCAGAACGCGCAGCACGCGCCACGCTTGCGCATCTTGACCTGCCCGCCGCGGAATACGAGATCGCCCTCCTCGCCTGCGACGATGCGCGCATCGCGGCGCTCAACGCCCAGTTCCGCGCCAAGCCCGTGCCCACCAACGTGCTGAGCTGGCCCGCATGGGACATGTCGGCCGAAGCGGATGGCGACTTGCCCGACCTGCCCCCCGAAGGCGACCCGGACGACCCCGAATCACTGGGCAATATCGCGCTGGCCTATGAGACCTGCACCCGAGAGGCGCGCGAACAGGACAAAACATTGCCCGCACATTTGTTGCATCTGGTCGTTCATTCCGTGTTACATCTTTTGGGATACAACCATATCCGTGACAAAGATGCCGCGTTGATGGAAGAAACCGAAATCGCGATACTTGCCACGCTGGGGGTGCAAAACCCATATGAACTTGGGGCTGATATGCCCTTGTAATGCCGGAAAGGACCAATGGGCGACACGACAGACGGATCTAGTGCGGCGCAGAGCGCGCAAGACGATCACAGCAACGAACCACGCGGGCTGTTCAGCCGCCTGTTCGATGCACTCTCTCCTGACGAGGCCGAGGGACATGGCGAAAAGCTGGGGCGCACCCTGCCCGGCCTTGCCAACCTGCAACGGTTGCGTGTCGAGGATGTTGCCGTTCCCAAGGCGGAAATCGTGGCGCTCAGCCATGATGCCAGCCTGAAGGACATTGTCCAGGAATTCCGCGAATCGGGCTACTCCCGCATTCCGGTCTACGAGGACACGCTCGACAAGCCCTTGGGCCTGTTGCTGCTCAAAGACCTCGCGCTGCATTACGGCTTCAACGGTCATCACGATCTGGACCTTGCGCCGCTGCTGCGCCCGATCCTGTATGTTCCGCCCTCGATGCCGCTGTCGGTGCTGCTACGCAAGATGCAGGCCGAACGCTCGCATATGGCGCTTGTCATCGACGAATATGGCGGGGTGGACGGGCTTGTAACCATCGAAGACCTGCTGGAGCAAGTCGTCGGAGAAATCGAAGACGAGCACGACACCGAGGACGAGGTCGCGATCCAGCAGATCGACGAGACCACCTACATGGCCGATGCCCGCGCGACGCTGGAAGAGCTGGAAGAAACGCTGGGCATTGCGCTGATAGACGACGATCTGGACGAAGAGGTGGACACGCTGGGCGGTCTGGTCTTCGTGCTGACCGGCCATGTGCCCGTACGCGGAGAGGTGATCGAACACCCAAGCGGGTTGGAGTTCGAGGTGATCGACGCCGACGCGCGCCGCATTCGCCGCCTGCGCGTGCATCTGCCCGAAGCACAGCCCAAAGCCGCGCAATGATCCAGCCGCCCCGGTGGCTTGTCGCGCCTGCCCTTGGCGCGGTCATGGCGCTGGGGCAAGCCCCGCTGGGCTGGTGGTGGGCAACGATATTGGCCGGGGCCGGTCTGTTCGCGCTGCTGCCCGCCACGCCGCGCGCCGCCATGCGCTGGCTGTGGTTGGCCGGGATCGGCTATTTCGGCGCGGCGCTTGTCTGGATCGTGCAGCCTTTCTTCATCAACCCCGCCGCACATGGCTGGATGGCCCCCTTCGCACTGGTCTTCATGGCGGGCGGCATGGCGCTGTTCTGGGCCGGTGCTGGTCTGGCGGCGCGCTTTGGCCCCGTCATGGTCGCAGTCGCCTTCCTTGCGCTGGAATTGCTGCGCGGCTGGGTGCTGACGGGTTTTCCATGGGCGATGCTGGGCCATGTGCTGATCGATACCCCCGCCGCGCAACTGGCCAGCCTTGGCGGCGCGGGGCTTTTATCGGCGCTGATGCTGGCGGCGATGGTCTTGCCCGCGCGAAGCGCCGGGCGGGGCCGGGTCGTGGGCGCGGCGGTGGCGGTCGCACTTGTTTCCGGGGCTTGGGCTTGGGGTAGCGCGCGGCTGCCGGATCAAGCACCAGATGCCGGGCCAATCGTGCGGCTGATCCAGCCCAACGCCCCGCAGGCCGAAAAATGGGATCAGGACCGCGCGTTGTTTTATTTCGAGCGGATGCTGGACCAAACCGCCGCCCCTGCCGCCCAAGCACCTGCGCTGGTCATCTGGCCCGAAACCTCGGTTCCTTTCCTGCTTAGCTATCCCGGTGCGGGTCTGGGGATGATGGCCGACGCGATTGCCGCGCAAGGCCCAGAGGCCCAGATCGCGTTCGGCGTGCAACGGCTGGACGCGGGGCGCTATTACAACAGCCTTGCGCTACTCGACAGTTTCGCGCGCGTGGGCCAGATTTACGACAAGCACCATCTGGTGCCCTTTGGCGAATACATCCCCTTTGCCGACTGGATCGCAGGCAGCCCGGTGGGCGGTTTGGCGGCCCAAATGCTGCAAGGCTATAGCGCCGGGCCGGGGCCGCAGGTGCTGGACATGGGCGCTTTGGGCCGCGCCTTGCCGCTTATCTGCTACGAGGCGATCTTTCCCCGCCACAGCCGCGCCACCCCGCGCCCCGATTGGCTGGTGCAGGTCACGAATGACGCGTGGTTCGGCACGCTGTCTGGCCCCTATCAGCACTTGGCACAGGCGCGGCTGCGCACGATAGAGCAAGGCTTGCCACTGTTGCGCAGCGCCAATACCGGCGTCAGTGCCGGGTTCGATGCCTATGGCCGCCCCTTGGGCAGCCTTGCCTTGAACACCGACGGGTTTCTGGACATTGCCCTGCCCCCGCCCTTGCCGCCCACGGTCTATGCCCGCTGGGGCGACTGGCCAATCTGGGGCGCGTTGCTGGTATTGGCTTTCGGGGTGGCAGCCGTGCGGCGGGTCAGATGATCTCTGTCACAAGCTCGGGTATCCGGGCGCTGTCTGCAATGCTGCACGCTTCCTGAAAGGCGGCGACGGCGCGGTCCGTTGCGCCCTCTGTCGCGGCATGGACCATGGCCAGCGCGTCGCCCGCCGCGACATTCGTGCCAAGGGGGGCAATCGCGGAAAAGCCCACACGCGGGTCGATCCGGTCGCTGGCCGCGCGCCGCCCGCCGCCCAAGCCGATCACCGCCTGCCCGATGGCGCGCGTATCATACGCCGCAACCAGGCCCGCTTGCGGCGCGGGCACCGGGCGCATGACCGGCGCGCGGTCCAAGGCAGGGCTTTCCATCACATCGCGCGGCCCGCCAAGGGATGCAACCATGCGGGCGAAACGCTCGGCGGCGCGGCCAGAGGACAGCGCATCCGCAATCCGCGCGCGCCCGTCTGCGGTCGTGTCGGCCAAGCCCGCAAGCACCAACGCTTCTGCCCCCAGCACCAGCACCATCTCTTGCAGGCGCGGGGCGGCATCGGCCTTGCCGCGCAACAGGTCCAAAGCGACAGCCAATTCTACCGTGTTGCCCGCGGCGGGGGCAAGCGGCTGGCTCATGTCGCTGAGCACCGCGCGCGTGGGGCACCCCGCGTGCCCTGCCACTGTGACCAAGGCGTGTGCCAGCGCGCGCGCATCGGCCGGGTCGGGCATGAACGCGCCAGAGCCGGTTTTGACATCCATCACCAAGCCCTGCACCCCCGCCGCCAGCTTTTTCGACAGGATCGAGGCCACGATCAGCGGTTGCGATGCCACCGTCGCGGTCACGTCGCGGATGGCGTAAAGCCTGCGGTCGGCAGGGGCCAAATCGGCACTTGCGCCGACGATGGCGCAGCCCGCATCCTCCACCACGGCCCGCAGGCGGTCGGGGTCGGGGGTGACGGTGTAGCCGGGGATCGCCTCCAGCTTGTCGAGCGTGCCGCCCGTATGGCCCAAACCCCGACCAGAGATCATGGGCACCACCGCCCCGCAAGCCGCGAGCGCAGGCGCCAGAACCAACGACACCGTATCGCCCACCCCGCCGGTCGAATGCTTGTCGATGACCGGGCCATGATCCCAGTGCAACCGCTGCCCCGAATCGCGCATCGCCAGCGTCAGATCGGCGGTTTCTGGCGCGCTCATGCCGCGTAGCACCACGGCCATGGCGAACGCACCCGCCTGCGCATCGGACAAGCTGCCATCGCTCAAGCCCTGCACAAGGGCCGCGATCTGGTCGGGCGCAAGTGCCGCGCCATCGCGTTTCAGGGCAATCAGGTCTTGGTAGAGCATGGGCGATCCGTTTCTGGCCTAGCCCCAACTGTCAGGCCAGAGCGGCCAATGGGCAAGCCCGATCGCTGCGTCATGCTCAGGCCAGTTCGGCAGAGGGAATGATCGGAAAGAACACGCCTGCCGACCAGATACCGAACCACGACGCGCCGTCATGCTCGGCATGCTGTCCCAGCTCGACCAGACGATAAAAGGATTTGCGGTCGATCAACGCCTCTAGCCCCGCGCGAATGTGGATATAGGGCGCGGGTTCGCCGCTCTCGGCATCGCGCTCGACGCGCAGCGCGTTGTCGGGCCCGGCCAAAGCCTCGTCGCCCATATTGGTCACGAAAGTCACATGCTGGTCACAGCCCGTGCCTGCGACCCGGAAATCGACCGCGACAAAAGGCGCGTCATCGACGGTGATCCCCACCTTCTCTACCGGGGTGACAAGGAAATACTTGTCACCTTCGCGCTTCAGAATGGTCGAGAACAGCCGCGCCAAAGCGGGGCGCCCAATCGGCGTGCCCTCGTAAAACCAGGTGCCGTCGCGGGCGATGCGCATGTCCAGATCGCCGCAAAAGGGCGGGTTCCACAAATGCACGGGCGGCAGGCCTTTTCCCTTGCTGGCGGCGCGCGCCGCATCGGCCAGCGCATTTGCCGAAGGTGTCACGGTATTTTGTTGCATCGGGGTTTTTGCCATTGGCTGCCTTTGCGATATGTCAGAGGGTAACGTAACATGACTTCGCGCGTTTTCACCCCGTGTGCAGGGCGAAAACCAAAGGCAAAAGGACGCGCCCCATGACTGACGCCTCGGACCTTCCCCAGCAGATCGAAGCCTTGGGCGAGAAACTGGCGCAGGCGCGCGCCAGCATAAACCGCCGCTTCATCGGGCAGGAAACCGTCGTGGATCTGACGCTCTCCGCCATGCTGTGTGGCGGCCACGGTCTGTTGATCGGCCTGCCGGGCTTGGGCAAGACGCGGCTGGTCGATACGCTGTCGACCGTGATGGGGCTGCACGGCAACCGCGTGCAATTCACCCCCGACCTGATGCCCGCCGACATTCTGGGGTCAGAGGTGCTGGACGTGAATGAAGATGGCAAACGCGCATTTCGCTTCATCGAGGGGCCGATCTTCTGCCAGCTTCTGATGGCGGACGAGATCAACCGCGCCAGCCCCCGCACGCAAGCCGCCCTGTTGCAGGCCATGCAGGAACGCGAGGTGACGGTCGCGGGCCACCATCACAAGCTGGCCGCGCCCTTTCATGTGCTGGCCACGCAAAACCCGCTGGAGCAGGAAGGCACCTACCCGCTGCCCGAAGCGCAGCTGGACCGGTTCCTTGTGCAGATCGACGTGAATTATCCCGACCGCGATACCGAGCGCGACATCCTGATCGCCACCACCGGGGCGGCGGAAGACACCGCGCATGAGGTCTTCACCGCTGCCGAACTGATCGACGCGCAGGCGCTCTTGCGGCGGATGCCCGTGGGCGAGCGCGTGGTCGATGCGATCCTTGATCTTGTGCGCGCCTGCCGTCCCGGCGAGCCAGAGGCACATGAGGCCGTGCAGGGCATGGTCGCCTGGGGCCCCGGCCCGCGTGCGGCGCAGGCGCTGATGCTGACGGTGCGGGCGCGGGCGTTGTTGCAGGGGCGGCTTGCGCCCTCGCTCGATGACGTGGCGGCCATGGCGCGCCCGGTCCTGTCGCACCGTATGGCGCTTGGCTTTGCCGCGCGGGCGCAGGGTGTGGACTTGGGCGAGATCATCGACCGCGTGGCCGCACAAGCCACGGACATGGCGGCCGCCGCGTGACAGCCGATCTGCGCCAACGTGCCGAGGGGCTGGCCGCGCCCCTGCCCGCGCTTCTGGCGCAGGCCGAGCATTTGGCGGCGTCGGTGCTGCCCGGCGCGCATGGCCGCAGGCGCGCGGGCCAAGGGGATGAGTTCTGGCAATATCGCCCTGCGACGGCCTCTGACAGTGCGGGCCGGATCGACTGGCGGCGCTCTGGCCGTGCGGATGCGCATTTCGTGCGCGAAACCGAATGGCAGGCGGCGCAGGCCGTCACGCTTTGGGTGGATCGCGCGCAGGCAATGGCGTTTTCAGGCGCGAAGGACCGCGCAACCAAGGCCGATCGCGCGCGGCTTCTGGGCTTGGCGCTGGCCGTGCTGCTGCTGAAGGGCGGTGAGCGCGTGGGGCTGATGCCCGACCTGCCCGCCCGCATGGGCCGCGCGCAACTGGAGCCGCTGACGCTGACATTGGCCCGCGATGACAGCGCCGATTTCGGCGCGCCGCCCGACGCGGTCTTGCCCGCGCGCTCGCAAGCGGTGTTCCTGTCCGATTTCCTTGGCCCGACAGAGGGGCTGGAGCGTGCCGTTGCCCAAGCGGTCGCGCGCGGGGTGCGGGGGGTTCTGGTGCAAATCCTCGACCCGGTGGAAGAGGAATTTCCCTATCAGGGGCGGTCTATCTTCGAATCCATGAGCGGCGCCTTGCGGCACGAAACCCTGCGCGCCAATGACCTGCAAGCGCGCTACCGCGACCGGCTGGCCGCGCGCAAGGATGCGCTGGCGGCGCTGGCGCGTCAAAGCGGCTGGCAAGTGCTGAGTCATCATACCGACCAATCGCCCGCGACCGCGCTGATGGCGCTGTGGCAGGCCGTGGACGGGGGGCGCGCGTGATGGGGGCTATCGGCTTCGCCTCGCCATGGTTACTGGCCGCGCTGGTGGCGCTGCCGGTCCTGTGGTGGCTGCTGCGCGCCGTGCCGCCCGCGCCAGTGGTGCGCCGCTTTCCGGGTGTCGCGCTGCTTCTGGGCCTGACGGACGAGCGCACGGAAACCGACAAAACGCCATGGTGGCTGCTGTTGCTGCGCGCGCTGGCGGTGGCGGCACTGATCGTGGGCTTTGCCGGCCCCATGTTGAACCCGCAGGCCACGCGCACGGGCGATGCGCCGCTTCTGGTGGTGATGGATGCCAGCTGGGCCAGCGCCCGCGACTGGAGCCGCCGCACCGAACGCGTGGGCGAGGTGTTGGCAGAGGCCGCGCGCGCCGACCGCCCCGTCGCGCTTGTCGCGCTCAGCGACCTGCCCGATGGCCCCCTGCCCCTGCGCGACGCGCAATTCTGGGCCGAACGCGTGGGCGCGCTGGCACCTGCGCCTTTCGTGGCCGATGCCGACAGCGTGGTGGCTTGGGCCGACACCCTTCCCGACAGGCTGGACAGCTACTGGCTGTCGGACGGGTTGGACCATGCCTATCGCACGGCCCTGACGGATGCCCTGCAAGCGCGTGGCGCGCTGACCGTGTTTGAAACCAGCCGCCCCATCTATGCGCTTGCACCGCCAAGCCTGAGCGAAGGCACCCTCGGATTGCGCGCGCTGCGCCTGTCCGGCCAGCCTGCGACAGAGGTGAGCATCACCGCCCATGGCCGCGACCCAGCAGGCGTGGAGCGCGCGCTGGCGCGGGCGACCGCGACATTTGAAGCAGGCTCTGAGCTGGCACGGGCCGAGCTTGTCCTGCAACCCGAATTGCGCAACCGCATCACCCGGTTCCAGATCGAAGGACAGCGCAGCGCGGGGGCCGTGGCCCTGACCGATGACGCGCTGCAACGGCGCAAGGTCGCGTTGCTAACCGGGCGCGAGGGCGATGAAGGGGCCGATCTGCTGTCGCCCTTCTTTTACCTGCGCCAAGCGCTTGGGCCGGTGTCGGAACTGATCGAGAGCCCTTCGATCGACGACCTGCTGCTGACCGCGCCCGATGTGCTGATCCTGGTCGACGTGGCTGCCTTGGGAGAGGTCGAGACCGGCCAGATCCTTGATTTCGTGCGCGGTGGTGGAATGCTCTTGCGTTTTGCCGGGCCGCGCTTGGCGGCCTCTGAAGTGGCGCGCGATGCCGAAGACCCGCTCTTGCCCGTGCGCTTGCGCATCGGCGGGCGCACCGTTGGCGGCGCGATGAGCTGGGGCGCGCCCCGCCTGTTGCGCGAATTCGCCCCCGAAAGCCCCTTCGCGGGCCTAGACATTCCGCAAGATGTGACCATCGCGGCGCAGGTTCTGGCGCAGCCCGATCCCGGTCTGGCAGAGCGCACGATTGCCACGCTGGCCGACGGCACGCCCTTGGTAACGCGCCGCTTCGATGGCGACGGGCAGATCGTGCTGGTGCACACCACCGCCAATGCCGATTGGTCCACCCTGCCGCTGTCGGGCCTGTTCGTGCAGATGCTGGAACGACTGGCCGTGTCCACGCGTGGCGCGTCGCTGGACGAGAGCGCCATTGCAGACCAGCTTTGGCAACCCCAGCGCGCCCTCGACGGGTTTGGCGAGGTGCAAGATGTCAGCGATCAGGCGGCGATCGAGGGCGAGATATTGGCCGCACGTCAGTTCGGCCCCGAGTTGCGCCCCGGTGTCTATTCCAGCGCGGCGGGCAGCCTTGCGCTGAACCTGATCGACCCGGACCAAGCACTTAGCGGCGCCACTTGGCCCACATCCGTGCCGGTCGAGCGCGACACGGTCGCGGTCACTCGCGATCTGCGCGCGCCGGTGCTGCTTGCCGGGCTGGCCCTGCTGCTGGTCGATATTCTGGCCGCGCTCTGGCTGTCGGGCCGCCTGCGCGGCGGGGCCGTGGCGGCGGTGCTGCTGGCGCTGGCCCTGCCCGTGGATGGCCACGCGCAAGACACCGACGACCGCCTTGCGCTGCAAGCCACCAGCGCGGTGGTGTTGGGCCATATCCTGACCGGCGACGAGCGCGTGGACGAGATGGCGCAGGCGGGCCTGCGCGGGCTGTCGCGCATCCTGTTTGCCCGCACCTCGGTCGAACCCGATCCGCCCATCGGGGTCGATATTGAACGCGACGAGCTGACCTTTTTCCCGTTCCTCTATTGGCCGATCACAGAAAACACGCCCATCCCGTCGGATGCGGCCTACGCAAAGCTGAACCGCTACCTGCGCGGCGGCGGCCTGATCCTGTTCGACACGCGCGACGCGGAACTGGCCGGCCTGACACGCACCACGCCAGAACAGCGCCGCTTGCAGGCCATCGCCCGCCCGCTGGACATACCGCCGCTTGAACCAGTCCCAGAGGACCATGTCCTGACCCGCACCTTCTACCTGCTGAGCGATTTTCCGGGCCGCTACACGGGCCGTGATGTCTGGGTCGAAGCCGCGCCCGCCGATGCCGAACGCGCCGAGGGGATGCCGTTTCGCAACCTCAATGACGGGGTCACGCCGGTCATCATCGGCAGCCATGACTGGGCCAGCGCGTGGGCGGTGGACGAGATGGGCCAACCCATGGTGCGCATCGGGATGGGCCTGTCGGGAGAGGAGCAGCGCGAGATGGCATATCGCTTCGGGGTGAACCTGATTACCCATGTGTTGACGGGCAATTACAAATCCGACCAGGTGCATGTGCCAGCACTTCTGGAGAGGCTGGGGCAATGAACGGAACCGAAATCGCTTTCGCACCGCTGCTGCCTTGGCCGGTTCTGGGCGCGGTGGCGGCTGTCGCCTTTGTCATGGTGGCCATTGCGCTATGGCGCGGCCTGCGCGGCTGGTGGCTGCGCGGGCTGGCCGCGCTCGCGCTGTTGGCCGCACTTGCGAACCCCGCGCTGCAAACCGAATTGCGCGACACGCTCAGCGACATCGCGCTGGTGGTGGTCGATGATACGGCCTCGAACCGGCTGGGCGACCGGGCGGCGCAAGCCGGGAGCGCCCGCGCGCATCTGGAAGCAGAACTCGCGGCACTTCCGGGCGTGGAAACCCGTGTGGTGACGGTCGAGGACGCGGCCCGCGACCAAGGCAGCCTGATCGCGGGCACATTGGCCGAAGCCTTGGCCGAAATCCCGCGCGACCGTTTGGCGGGCATGTTCCTGCTGTCCGACGGACTTGCCCATGATGCCGACATCCCGCTCGACCTGCCCGCGCCGCTGCACCTGCTGCAAACCGGCACGCCAGAGGATTGGGACCGCCGGTTGATCGTGTCGAACGCGCCCGCTTTCGCCATCGTGGGGGAACCTGTCACGCTGACCCTGCGGGTCGAAGACGAAGGCGCGGTGCCCCCAGGTGCGGGCGGCATGGCGCCGCTGTTCTATTCCATCGACGGTGGGCCGCGCCAGCGCGCGGTGGTGCCGATCGGGCAGGACATGGAAATCGACGTCACGCTGGACCGTGGCGGCATGAACGTGCTGCAATTCGAGCTGGAACAAGCCCCCGGAGAGCTGACTGACCGCAACAACGCCGCGATCGTGCAGATGAACGGCGTGCGCGACCGGCTGCGGGTGCTCTTGGTCTCGGGCGAACCGAACGCAGGGCAGCGCACATGGCGCAACCTGCTGAAATCGGACCCGGCGGTGGATCTGGTGCATTTCACCATCCTGCGCCCGCCAGACCGACATGACGGCGTGCCGGTCAATGAACTGTCGCTCATTGCCTTTCCGACGCGCGAATTGTTCATCGAGAAGATCGACGAATTCGACCTGATCATCTTCGACCGCTACAAGCGGCGCGGCATTCTGCCTGCGGCCTATTTCGCCAATATCGCCCGCTATGTGCAGGATGGCGGCGCGCTTCTGGTCGTGGGTGGCCCGGAACTGGCCGGAGCCGACAGTATCTGGCGCTCGCCCTTGGGCGAGGTGTTCCCTGCCAGCCCGACCGCGCGGGTGCTGGATGAAGGCTATCGTCCCACCGTCACCGATCTTGGGCAACGCCACCCGGTCACATCTGGGCTGGAGGCGCTTGCGCCCTCTGCCGAAGGCTGGGGGCGGTGGTTCCGCCAGATAGAGATGATCCCGCAAGAGGGTCAGATCGTGATGGAAGGGATCGACGGACGCCCGCTTCTGATGCTGGACCGGGTAGAGCAAGGCCGCATGGCGCTGATCGCGTCGGACCAGACATGGCTGTGGGATCGCGGCTTTGAAGGTGGAGGGCCACAACTGGAATTGCTGCGCCGCTTGGCCCATTGGATGATGGGCGAGCCGGAGCTGGAAGAAGAGACCCTGACGGCCAGCGCCGAGGGTCAGCGACTGACCATCACGCGCCGCACCCTCAGCGACGGCGTGGGAGAGGTAATTGTCACGGCCCCCGACGGCACCGAAACGGCGCTTGCGCTGACAGAACAGTCCCCCGGCGAATACCGCGCCGATTGGGATGCGCCGGAAATCGGGCTTTACCGGCTGGCAGAGGGCGGGCTGGACAGCGTGGTGGCCGTCGGCCCGCAAGCGCCGCGCGAGTATGAGAGCACTATCGCCAGCGGCGGCCGTTTGGCGGCACTGATCGAGCCGACACGCGGCGGTGTGGCACTGCTGTCGGACGGGCTGCCAGAGCTGCGCGAGGTGCGCGAGGGCCGCGCAGCCGCCGGGCGCGGCTGGTTGGGGATTACACCGCGCAACGCCTATGTGACGACCGACATCACCACGGCGGCGCTGTTGCCGGGCTGGGCGTGGTTGTTGCTGGCCGCTGGTCTGGCGCTCGGGGCATGGCTGCGCGAAGGGCGTTAAACACAAGCACATGCAAAAAGGCGGCGCGATTGCTCGCACCGCCTTTGTTTTCGGGTCGGACCGGATCAGCCGAAAATGTCGGCCACGATCCCGTTATACCAGCCGATGCTTTCCTCGTAGGTCTGCTGACGCAGTTCGGCGGTTTCGCCGGTCGCGCTGATAAAGCTCGACACAGACTCGATCTGCTCGGCACCGGGCTCGTAGCTGGCGCCCACTTTCACACCGTCATTGGTTGCGATCAGCGACCAGCAGGTGTTCGAGTAGCGTGCCGGGAAGATGCGGCTGCCGGTCAATTCACCGCGCACCACATTCGCCACGACCTTCGCCTGGCTGTTGGCCGAGAAACCCGACTTGGGCATTGCGCCCTGCTGAGCCGCGTCGCCCAGAACGAAGATGTTCTCGTCCATGGTCGAGCGCATGTCGGACGGCGTGACCGGTGCCCAGCCTGCGTCGTTCGTCAGGCCAGCCAGCTCTGCGATCTTGCCCGCTTTCTGGGCCGGGATCACGTTGCAGACATCGACCTTCTCGACATTGCCGTCGATGACAACTTCCATCGAGTCGGGGCGCACTTCGACATTCGCGCCACCGAAATCCGGGCCAATGCGCGACACCATGCCGGCATAGTGTTTGCTCCAGCCTTCCTCGAACAAAGCCTGCTTCGAGAAGTTCTCTTTCGGGTCCACGATCAGGATTTTCGCGGTCGGGTTCGACTGGGACAGCATATGCGCGATCATCGACACACGCTCGCCCGGCCCCGGAGGGCAACGATAGGGGTTCGGAGGCGCGACCATGCAGAAGGTGCCACCTTCGCGCATGTTCTCGATCTGGTTCTTCAGCAGCTGGACCTGCGTGCCCGACTTGTAGGCATGCGGCATCAGGCTTTGCTTGGTCACATCCCAGCCCGGCACGGCATCGGCGACAAAGTCGATGCCGGGTGCCACGACCAGACGGTCATAGGGGATGGACGAGCCGGATGCGAGCGTGACGGTCTTCGCGTCACGGTCCACGCCAATGGCCCAGTCATGAACCACGTTCACACCAGCCGCGGCAATGCCCTCATAGCCATGGCCAAGCGCGTCATAGTCCCAGAACCCGCCCAGATACAGGTTCGAGAAGTAACAGGTGTAGTAACGCTTCGTCGGCTCGATAAGCGTTACATCCACAGCACCGTCGCTGTCTTTCGCGATGTAACGGGCAACCGTGCCACCACCAGAGCCGCCGCCGATCACGACCACGCGCGGACGGGCCTGCCCCATGACAGCGGGGGCCGCCATGATTGCGCTGGCTGCCGAAACGCTGGCCAGAAATGTTCTGCGTTGAAGCTTCATTGATACTCTCTCCCATGTCTCGCCTTGGATGAAGGCGAATTTGCGCCCGAGTTCCCCCGCCGTCCAGCCTCCTCGACGCCAATGGCGCACTATCGGACGGGTCATGTTCCCACGCAGGGCGTAGAGCGTGGGACAAGTCTGGGTGGCCGCGCGTCTCCCTCGAAACGGCCAAACGGCCCGCAACCGATATTGCGGACCGTTATCCTTATTCGTCAAGCGCCGCAAAATAGGCCGCGAGTGCCGCGATCTCTTCGTCGCCCAGACGCGACGCGACAGAGCGCATCACCTCATGCGGGCGTAGCTTTTCCTTGTAGGCGTGCATGGCGACGACGAAGTCATCTTCAGGCCAGCCTACAATGCCGGGTATCCCCTCGTTCGCACCGCTGCGCTGGTGGCAGGTGGTGCATTCCTGGCTGAGATATTCGCCGTATTCGACATCACCCACGATCGCGAGGATCTCTGGCGAAAGCTCGACCTCTGGCCGGATGGCGGTCGGTGCGGCTTCGGGGATGTTTTGCGGTTGGTCCGAAAATACCCGCAGATAGGCGATCAGGTCGGCGCGGCGGTCTTCGTCGCCAAGGCCACGATAGGACATGCGCGTGCCCGACACCAGGGCGCGGGGGTTCTCGATATAGGCGTGCAGACGCGCCAAATCCCAAACCAGACCATCGCGACCCTGCCGAGCCAAGGCATCGGAGTACCGAAAATCGTCGTGGCTGGCCGCGCCGCGGTCGAAAATGTGGTTCAGTTGCGGGCCGATGCGATGCGCCGCCCCTTCGCCAATCTGGTGACAACTGGCACATTCACGACGGTATACTTCCGCGCCGGATTCGGGATCCCCGATGGCGATCGCCTGCGCGAAGGATGCGATCGGGGCCAGCATGGCCCCGATGCAGAGGGTGGAGGAAAGGATAAAACCCTTCATCAGATCCCGCTCAGTTCGAGTGCGAGGTGAGGTAGGCAATCAATGCCGCACGCTCATCCGCGTCCCGAACGCCCCGGAATGCCATCCGGTTGCGCGGGATGTAGTCCGAGGGGTTCTCGAGGAATGCGTCCAACGACTCCGGGGTCCAGACATGGCCCGATTCTGCCTTTTCGGTGAAGGCGGGCGAGTAGCGGAAGCCCTCGACAGCCCCCGATGCACGACCGACGACGCCGTTCAGCATCGGGCCGGTACCGTTGCGGGCACCGTCGCCGACCTGGTGGCAGGACCGGCACTGACGGAAGGCGCTTTCGCCAGCTTCGACCAGTGCGGGGTCAAGGCTTGCGACCTGCACTTCTTCGGCAGCGGGTTCGGCGGCAGCTTCCTCGACCGGAGCGGCATCGGTTGCGGTGCCGGCATCCATCGACGCTTCCTCGACCATCTCGCCGGGTTCGACCACAGTGCCATCCAGCAGCAGACGCGGGAAGGGCGGGGTCACGGCGATGTCGCTCGCGCGCTTGCTGATCTCGACCGGGTCAGAGCAGTTGCTCATGCAAGGCTCGGTCACGAACAGCGGGAACTCAGTCTCGACCCGGTCATCGACGATGAAACCATCCGCGTTGGGCATGACAACTTCGGTGAAGTTCTCGTTGCTCAGCACGAAATCATCTTCGACGATCTGGTTCGAGTAGAGGATATACGCGACGATGGCATAGGTCTCGTCATAGGTCAGGATCTGTGCCGCGCCGAAAGGCATGGAGCGGTGCACATAATCGAAGACCGTCGACAGATAGGGCCAGTAAGAGCCAACCGTCTTGACCGGGCGCGGGTTGGTCAGCGTGCCCTGCCCGCCTGCGATTACCGGCCATGCGCCAGCGCCTTCAGCGAAATCGCCGTGGCACGCCGCACAGTTGTTGATCCAAGCTTCCTCGCCGTCATAGACGTCGCCGCTGCCGACCGGCAGGCCGGTGCCATCGGGCAGGACGGCCACGTCCCACGCGTCGATTTCTTCGGGCAGCGCCGGGCGGCCGAGGCCCAGTTCCTGCGCGAAACCGGGGGCGGCCAGCAAGGTTGCAAGCGCCGTGGTAGCGATCAGATTACGACACTTCGACATTTTCAGCTTCCCCATTCTCGTTGACATGCCAGGTCTGGATGCCGTTGTTGTGGTAGACGGATTGCAGACCGCGCACAGCGCGCAGCTGGTCCTTGGTGGGCTGGACATAGCCGGTCTCATCGACTGCGCGCGATTGCAGCAGCATCGGCTTGCCGTCCCAGACATGGTCGACATAGAAGCGGGTCAGCGCCATCGACTGAGGCTCGCCGGCGATGCGGGCTTCGACCCAGTTCACACCGCCGTCCATGGACACGTCCACGCGGGTGATCTTGCCGCGGCCGGACCATGCCAGACCGGTGATGACCATCGGGCCGGGGCCATGGCTGGCGGGCACTTGCGGCGAGGGCGCGGTGATGACGGATTTCGCGTCCATCTCCCAGGTCCACTTGCGCGCGGTGCCGTTGGCCAGCAGGTCAGTGTATTTGCTGGTCTCTTCGCGGCTTTCAACGGCTGCGTGGTAGACCGCGATGCGGCGCAGCCACTTGACCCACATGTTGCCTTCCCAACCCGGCACAATCAGGCGGACCGGGTAGCCATGTTCCATGCGCAGCGCCTCGCCGTTGGCGTAGAAGGCGACAAGGCAGTCATCCATGGCTTTTTCCAGCGGGATAGACCGACCGTTCGAGCTGGCATCATGGCCTTCGACATAGACCCATTTGCCTTCGGGCTGGACACCGGCCTCTTCCAGCAACACGCGCAGCGGGACGCCGATATATTCCATGTTGTGGATCATGCCGTGGGTGAACTGCGCGCCGTTCAGCTGCGCGCCGCCCCATTCCATGCCACTGTTTGCAGCGCATTCACAGAACGCAACGCGGCTTTCGCGCGGCATCCGCATCAGGTCGGCAAAGGTAAAGACCAGCGGGCGATCAACGAGGCCGTTGATCATCAGGCGGTATTCCTGCTTGCTCATCTCGATCGCGCCGGAATGGTGACGCTCGAACGCGCAACCCTGCGGCGTGATCGTGCCATCCAGCGCATGGATCGGCGTGAAGTTGATCGAGCTGATCGGGTCAGCCGTCAGCCATTCCACGTTGCGACGAACGACATGTTCCTCGAAATGGATCGGCATCCCATAGGGCGTGGCATCCACGGCTTCGCCGGTGAAGGACGCGTAAGGCTGGATTTCGGTAATCAACGGGTCGGGCGTATTGGCCCGTGCGCCCGTGGCGGCAAGAGCAGCGCCCCCCGCAGCAAGCCCTGCGGTGCGCAGGAAATCGCGGCGGCTGGCACCACCGGCCTTGCGGGGCGCGTCATTCGACTGGTCGGTCATGACGTAGTTCCTTTTGCTGGACTGGGTGGGCTGGCGCCCACCCGGGTTGATGTATTAGAGGCCCGTCACTTCGACAGAAGTGTTCGGCGTCAGGGACACACGTTCGATCTTGCGGATATGGGCTTCGACCACATCCCAGATCATCGGGCCTTCGGTTCCCTCGTTCACGCTGGCCCAACCGCCTACGGTGTAAGTGCGGGCCGGGTCGATTGCATCGCCGGTCGACAGCAGCGTCATGTTCGAGATGCGCTCGCCAATCGGCTTGGAGATGTCGATCTTGTAGCCAAGGCCACCCATGCGAACCATGTCCCCGCCCTGCTGGAAATAGGGGTCCGGGTTGAACAGGTTGTCGGCCACGTCTTCCAGAACGACCTTCAGGAACTCGCCCGTCATCTCGGTCCGGTAGCACTGGCCATAGGTCATGGTCGTGACCGAATGGATGTCCTCGCGGGTGATCGCATCGCCCGGCATCAGGCTGGCGCCCCAGCGCACGCCCGGAGACATGGCGATCTCGGTGTCGCGCTCGGTCATGATCGCGTCACAGATCAGGTCGTCCCAGGTGCCGTTGAAGTTGCCACGACGGTAGAGCAGGCTGTCGGTATGGCCGATGACCTCTTCCAGCTGGTCCTTGAACGGCGCGCGCTCTGCGTCGATCAGGCTGGCCATCTCGGGATCGGGCGTGATGACATCCGAGAAGATCGGGATCAGCTTGCTGCGGAAGCCCATCATGCGGCCGTCACGCACGTCCAGGTCCAGACGCGTCACGAATTTGCCGTGGCTGCCGCTGGCAATCAGCAGGGTTTCACCCACGATCACCGGTTCTGGCAGCGCGTCATGGGTGTGGCCGGTCAGAATAACGTCGATGCCGGAAACGCGACCAGCCATTTGGCGGTCCACGTCGAAGCCATTATGCGACAGCACGACGACCAGATCAGCCCCTTGTGCGCGCACTTCATCCACCATTTCCTGCATCCGCTCGTCACGGATGCCGAAGCTGAATTCCGGGAACATCCAACCGGGGTTCGCAATCGGCATGTAGGGGAAGGCCTGACCGATCACGGCCACCTTCGCGCCACCGCGCTCGAACCAGGTGTAATCGGGGAATTCGGCGGGCTCGTCCCACTCGGAATCGAAAATGTTCTGACCGAGGAACGGGAAGGGCAGCCCTTCGACGATTTCCATCACGCGGTCGGTGCCGAAGGTCCATTCCCAATGGCTGGTCATCGCGTCAACACCCAGCGCGTTCATCACGTTGACCACGTCCTGACCCTTGGTCAAATAGCTGGTCATCGAGCCGTGCCACGTATCGCCGCCATCCAGCAGGATCGCGTCGGGACGGTCCGCCTTGATCGCTTTCACAACGGTCGCCACGCGGTCCATGCCGCCCATGCGGCCATAGGCTTTGCCGAGCGACACGAAATCTTCGTAGGTCAGCGCATAGGCCTCGGGCGAGCCGGGCTTGAGGTTGAACATTTCGATGAAGTCTTTGCCGACCACATGCGGCGGCTTGCCCTTCACATCGCCCACGCCCACGTTCCATTCCGGTTCACGGAACCAGATCGGCTTCATATGCGCATGGATGTCGGTGATGTGGACGATCGACAGATTTCCGAACGTGTCGAATTTCAGCAGATCATCCTGGGTCAGCGCCTGCTGTGCAGCCAGCTTGCCCCAGTTTCCATAACCGGAAATGCCGTAAAGCGCAGAAGCCGCGACAGAGGCTTGCAGGAATTCGCGCCTGGAAATCATCAGAGGTTTCTCCTGTGACACAGACAGCGCGGGGAGGCGCGCTACATGCCAATCTTCATAGGTGTGAATATTGTTGGCCGAAAAAAATTCTGCCGGGGACAAGGGCGCACGGTATGAACCGCGCGCCCCAGATTAGGTTACTGGCGAACCGACACGCCTTCGACCGACAGGCCGTTGCCGCGCGATGCGACATAGAGCTCCAGCTCGCGGAACTCCTGCGAGCCCATCGCGAAGGACTCGGCGCGCGTGTCGCGGATACAGCCGCGGAAGCGGTTGTGGATCGACACCATGCCGGCGTTCTTCAGACGGTAGGTCGGGAAGCCGTTGATCTGGCCTTGGCTCAGGTGGTCCGCACGGATCATCAGGCCCCAGCTGTCTTCGTGGCAGTTGGCGCAGGACAGCTCAAGCTGACCATAGCGAGTGTAATACATCTCCTTGCCGCGCTCCCAGAACGGGGCCGCGGGGCCGTCGATGGCAACATTCACCGGCATCCCGCGCGACTGCATCGAGATATAAGAGGTCATGTTGCGCATGTCACCGCTGTTCCAACCCCAGGCGTCAGCCTCCATCCGGGTGGTCCGGCAGTTGTTGACGTAGTCTTCCATGGACCACAGGTCGCCGTTTTCGTTGACCTTGGGCATGGAAGCGCGCACGCCCTTCATGCTTTCAGACGCGTCGCCATGGCAATCCGCGCAGGACTGACCCGCAGCACCATCCGCAGTCGACCACATGGCTTCGCCATCTTCGACAGCCAGCATTGCCGGGTTGTCGAAATCGTCCATCTGCAAGGCGCGGGTTTCATCGGTGCGGAACAACCAGCCCGAGTAGATCCCGGGCAAAACACCGTCCAAGTGCGCCGGTGCTTCGGCGCGCGTGGTCAGTTGCAGTTCGCCCTCGATGATAAGCTCTGCATCCGGATGCGGGTCTGCATTGGCCGCGCCGGTAAGCGCGACCGCACAGATTGCCGCAGAGGCCATCAGCTTGCTTAGGGTAAAGGTCTTCATACGTCTCCTCCCAGACTGGCGCATGACCGTTATTATATGTTAGCCGAAGGCCAACTGTTCAGTTTGCGTGTAGACCGCACCGCCGTCTTCGTACCAGGTGAAGACGACGTCGGTGGCTTCACCGACCATGATGTCGAATTCGACATAGGGGTTCGCGGAAATCGCACCTTCCAGCGCCATGTCGATCACCATCTCGCCACCATATTCGCAGGTGAAGCGGTTGATGATCATGCGCGGGATGGTGTTGCCGTCGGCGTCTTTGCGCAGGCCGGTTTCCATGACATGGCTCACCAGCGTCTTGACTTCGGCGGCTTGGCCGGCCTTCACAGAGCGCGGCAGGCGGATGCGGGGTTTAACGTCAGACATGTGTCTCTCCTAAGAATATCGTTGGCGAAGGAAGGGCTGGCTGGATTAGCCGCCGCAACCGCCAATGGTAACCTTCACTTCAACAGCCGCTTGCTGGAAGCTGCCATCGGGCATTTTCGCGACGGCGACCACGTCCTGCGTGCCGCCCAGGCGGATGCGGGTCGATGCGCGGTGCGAACCGGCAGCCGGGCCGAATTTGAACACGGCGACGCCGGGGGTCGGGTTGCCGTCGGCGTAGATCGCGATTTCAGCAGCGCCCGGTGCTTCGACCGAGATCGGAACGGTGTTGCCGTTTTCCGCGATTTCCGGGGCGGTGATGGTCACGCCACCCTCAGAGACGGCTGCACCACCGGTGTAAGCCGCGATCGCTTCGTCAGCAGCAGCGTTTGCGCTGATCGGCAGCAGGGTGATGGTCGCAACACCAAGACCCATGGCCATAGTTTCGCGTCGTGTAATCATGAGTTCATCCTTTCGAATTGGACAGGAGCCGAGGGGGCGCGAAGCCGCCTCAGTATTCGGTCAGAGTGACCAGGTAGGCCACCACATCCTCGATCTGCTGAGCGGTCAGCAGGGTCGAGAAGGTTTCCGGGTTGTAGGCTTTCGCCGTGTAAGCGTCGCCGGGGCGAATGAAAGCCGCCGGGTCGCCCTCGTAGAAGGTCGGCATACGGCTTTCGGGGAAAGCACGTTTCGCGTCTGCAACGATGCCGCGCAGTTCCGCTTCGGACCAACGGGCACCAACGCCATCCAGCGCCGGGCCGACATTGCCCTGGAATGCCACGTCGGGCATTGCCGACACGACATGGCAGGCGACACAGTTACCAAGCGAGCGCGACGACAGAACTTCTGCGCCTTTCGCGGGATCACCCGGAACGCCGGTCAACGACGCCGGGATCGCGATCTCGTCTTCCCAGACAACATCTGCCGGTTTGACTTCTGCCGATGCGGACGCAGCTGCAACGGCGACGACCGAGGCCAGTGCTGCGCTGATGAAACGTGAATTCATGGATGTCCTCCCAGACACGCGGTGTATTTGTGGCGCTCTCCCAAGCTCACCATGGCGCAACTGTAGACCAAGGAATACCGTTGCCGCAAATGAAAATTCGATTTTTTGCATATTCTTTTCAGACAATGTGAGACCCCACCCTTCGGCCTGAAGGATGGGGTCCGAGAGTTTGATTTAGATCAAATAGTTACTGCGCCGCGCGAATTTCTTCCAGGCGGCGCGCCACGTATTTCTGGAAGTGCTCTTCGCCCTCGTAGCCCTTCTCCAGAACGAATTCGAGCATCAGCCGCGTGCTTCCACGCTCGAACGCGCCCGGCATGACCATGACGGCCGAATCGCGCAGGCCGCCCGATTCGGGCGCGACCTCTGGGGCGAAGATCATGGTGGGGGTGAAAACCACGCCCCAGTGCCGCGCCATGTCGCGCTCTTCCATGACGGTGCCGTCGAAATCGGTCACTTCCAGATTGCCGAACAGGTTCATCTGGATGACATAGAAATCCTCGCTCAACAGGCGCTCGATTTCCGGGTCGACATAGACCTCTTCATGCATTCGCGTGCAGTAGATGCAGCCGCGCTGTTCGAAGATCAGCAACAGGCGCTTGCCCTGGTCATTGGCGTCGGCCAGATCCTCGCGCAGGTCGCGGAAGGTCTCGACGAACCAGTCGGGCTTGTGCAGCCCGTCCTCGCCAAGCGGCACGGCGGTAGCGGGGCCGGTCAGCATCAGGCCCGCGACAAGGGCGTAAACAAGTCTCAGCATGGTGTCCTCCCAGTGTGGTTCAAGTCAGGCGCGCTTAACCCAGCGTCGCTGTCCAAGGCATGTTGCGCAGCATCCAGTCGGCGATCAAGGAAATCGAATCGGTCGCGATCAGGATAGCGAACAAAACCAGCATAGCACCCATCACCTTTTCGACATGCACCAGTTTCGAGCGATGCTTGCCGACCCAGTTCAGGAAGGGCCGCGCGAAAAGTGCCGCGATGACGAAGGGGAAGGTCATGGCAATGCCGTAGACGGCCAACAGTAGGCCGCCGCGCCAGACCTCGCCCATGCCGGAAGCAACCATCAGGATGGCGGCCAGCGCGGGGCCGACGCATGGGGTCCAGCCAAAGCCGAAGGCAAGCCCCATCACATAAGACCCAACCACCGATTTCGGCGCGCCGACATTCTCGATCCGGGCCTGCCGATACAGGAACCCGATCTTGATAACGCCAAGAAAATGCAACCCAAATCCCAGCAGAACGGCTGCGGCAATCCATTTCAGAATATCGCGATAGGCAATGAAAGCCTGCCCCAATGCGGTCGCCCCCATCCCCAGCAACACGAAGATGCTTGTCACGCCAAGCGCGAAGGCAATCGACGACAGGACAAGACGGCGCTGCGCACCCGGTGCAAGCCCGCCTTCGTCGCGCAATTCACCCATTGAAAGCCCGGCCATGTAGCATAGATAAAAAGGCACGATCGGCAAAATGCAGGGCGTGAAAAAGGACAGAAGCCCGGCAATCGCGGCCCCTGCGTAACTGATGTCGAACATGTGAGTCCCCTCCCGAAGACAGGCCGTGTATCTTGGTTGCACGGGCCATAACAACATATTAGATTGTTCGTATGTTAAATTCTTTTCGTCAATGTGCAGTTTGGCTTGCGGCATCACTTTTTCTGGTGCTGCCGGGGTTGGCAACTGCCCAGTCCGACACCGGGTTGCGCCTGCTGATGATCGAGCAGGCAGGCTGTGCCTATTGCGTGGCGTTCAACCGTGACATCGCGCCGATCTACGCAAAGACCCCGCAAGGAGAGGCCGCGCCGCTAATCCATGCCGACCTGCGCGATGACATGCCCGACGGGATCACGCTGGCATCGCGCCCTTTCGTGACGCCGACCTTCATCCTGATCGGGCCGGACGGCACTGAAATCTCGCGCATGACCGGCTTTCCGGGCGAGGATTTCTTCTGGCCCTACATCGCGCAGATGATCGACGAGGCCCAGCAATCCCTGTCGGACGCTGCCGTGAATTGAGCATCGCTGCCCAATAATGTGACGCTTTTGCGCGCTGCGAACTCGCCAGTCGCGTTCCGATCTGCTACAGTCAGGCAAACAACACGGCGCCAAAGTGGCGCGGCCATGACAGTAACGGTCGGAAAGCATACCTTGCCAGACGGGCAATCATTGGAGCACGGCGGATCGGCGCAGCCAACCCGCCAGATGGCGGAGGCATCGCTTCCGCCCACCTCCGAGATTGACCATGACACCCTTCAGACAGAGGCCCGCGCCGCCGCCGATTTCCTGAAAGCGATGGGGCATGAAGGGCGCTTGTTGATGCTTTATCACCTGTGCGAACGGGATTGTTCCGTCACCGAGCTGGAGAAGCTGATCCTGTCGCGCCAAGCCGCTGTCAGCCAGCAATTGGCCCGTTTGCGCCATGAAAAGCTGGTCACAACGCGCCGCGAAGGCAACCAGATCATCTATTCGCTGGCCGATGACCGGGTACGCGAGGCGGTGTTGATGATGCAGCGCATGTTCCGCACCCGCTAGGCCGCACGCTGATCCAGATCAAGGTAACATGGCCCGCATGGGTTTAGTGTGCCCCACACTCGTATTATCTGGGGCGCGCTGAAATGGACCTGATTCCGATTGTCGAAACCTTGGGCGAAAACACTGTCGAGGCCTTGATGGGCCTGTTCGTCGGCATGGTGTTCGGGATCGCCGCGCAACGCTCCAGCTTTTGCCTGCGCGCCGCCACCGTCGAATTCGCGCGCGGCCAGCTTGGACCTCGCATGGCGATCTGGCTTCTCACATTCTCGACCGCCGTGGTCTGGGTGCAGGGCGCGCAAATGCTGGGCCTGTTCCGCGCCGAAGATGCGCGGCTGATGGCGGTTGCAGGCTCTTGGTCGGGCGCGATCATCGGCGGGCTGATGTTCGGCGCGGGCATGGTTCTGGCGCGCGGCTGCTCGGGACGGCTGCTGGTCTTGGCGGCCACGGGCAACCTGCGCTCTGTCATAGCCGGTCTGGTTTTCGCGCTGGTCGCGCAGATGGCGTTGCACGGATGGCTTGCGCCCTTCCGCACCTGGCTTGCCAGTCTGTGGACAACCTCGGGCGGGCGCAATGTCCATCTGATGGATCTGCTCGGACTAAGCCAGAACCTTGGCTTGAAGCTTGGTGTGGCAAGTGCATTGCTCGCGCTCTTTCTTGCCTTTCGGCACAAACTGACATGGAGCTCGCTGATCTTCGCCTCTGGCGTCGGTTTTGCCGTGGCGCTTGGCTGGATCGCGACATGGACTTTGGCCCAAATCGCCTTTGACCCGGTCAACGTCACCTCGGCCACCTTCACCGGCCCGTCGGCCAATACCTTGATGTTCTTCCTGGAACCGGCCCCGCAGCTGCGCTTCGATATCGGCTTGGTGCCTGGCGTGGTGCTGGGCGCATTCCTGGCCGCCCTGTTCGCGGGAGAGTTGAAATGGCAGGGCTATGACGGCGCCAACGCCATGCGCCGCTCGCTGTTCGGCGCGGCCCTGATGGGCTTTGGCGGGATGCTGGCGGGCGGCTGTGCCATCGGCTCGCTGACCGGTGCATCGGTTTTCGCCGCGACGGCTTGGCTTGCACTGCTCAGCATGTGGGTCGGCGCAGGGATCACCGATCTGCTGGTCGACCAGCGCGGTCAACGCAGCTTGCCCGTGGCGGTCTGACGCTTTGAGCGCCGCGCCCGCGCTCAGCGCAGCGGGCGCTCGCCAGCCAGAAGCGCGGCCTGATCCGCGTATAGCTTGACCAGACGCTCGATCAGCCGACGCAGCGGCGGCCTGTGGCGGTCGTCGTCATGGAAAACGAGGAACTGATCCTCTGTCAAGTCTGCCACGACGGGACCGGCCCGGCACAGCCGGTCGTCGCGGTCGCCGATCATGCAGGGCATCAACCCGATCCCCACACCTGCGCGCACAAGGTCATGCACCATCGCGACCGAGCTGGCCATGGCCACGATGGGCAGGTCTTGGCCATGCAGCCAGCGGGCCGCCGGGTGGCGGGCATTCGCAAGGTCCAGCGCCACCCAGCCCGACATCCCTGACGCCGGGGCCGACCAGCTGCGATAGGGCGCAAAGGCGACCTGCCCCAGCCGCCGGGTCGCGACCGCGCCGCTTTCGGGCCGGGAGTTGCGAATCCCCAGATCCAACTCGCGGTGGCTGACATCCAGCGTCACCTCTGTGGTGGTGTAGTGCAGGCGAAAACCGTCATCGGGGCGGCACAGCGCATGGTGGTTGTCGCCCAGAAACCGCGCGGTCGAGGTGCCTGCCGAGACGCGGATCAAGGGTCGGCTCGCCTCTGGCGCGAGCAGGTCGTTCACCGGTTGGGCCGCCGCATTCATCGCCCTGACGCGCGCGAACAGCGCCTGCCCTGCCGGGGTCAGGCTGTAGCCGCGTGGCCCACGTTGGAACAAGGCCTGTCCGGCGCGCTGCTCCAACGCCACCATGCGCCGCCCAAGCGTGGGCGGGCTAAGCCCCGTATGGCGGCTTGCCGCGCTTAGCCCGCCAGAGGCCGCGACATGGAAAAACACTTCCAGATCGCCCCAGCCTAGCTTTTCACCAGCGAAAGGATCAATCCGATCTTGAGCGTATAATTCCGGGTTTTCATCAGCCATCCTTTCATAAATGACCTATGGAGGCCAAGATGCAACCGATTATTCGCGCCTTGAAGCTGCCAGAGCATACACAATCCGACCTGGACGATCTGGGCGCGCGGGTGGCGGCGCTTCGGCACCTGCTTTCGTTCGGCCCGCGTGCCTTGGCCTGGCTTAGCGGGCGCATCTTGCGCGCAAACAAGAAAAATGGCCCGCGTGATGCGGGCCATCTGGTAGCAGCGTGTCACGGGGAACCGGGGTGCCCGGTCACTCCCATTCCATCTCGGAAAAGACGACGCCCGCATTCTTCGTCGCCAGTTCTTCGAACGTATCCAGATGCGTATAGGGCGACTGGTCGACGTAATAGGCCGATGTAAGATCGCCGCCTTCGTCGATATGCGCACGGATCTGCTCGCGCAGGTAGACAAGATAGTCATGCGTATAGCGGCGCACCTGTGCAAGGTTGGTCGGGTGGCCGTGGCCCGGAATGACATAGGTCGGGTTCAACGGCTCGAACGCGGTTTCCCATGTCTCGATCCAGCAGCTTGTGCAGGTGCCCTCGAAAATCGGCGGCATCCGTTCCTGAAACGCAATGTCGCCCGCGATCATCAGCGACTGCTCGGGCAGCCAGACCTGCGTGTCGCCCGCGCTATGCGCCGGGCCAAGATGCAGCACTTCGATGCGGAAATCGCCCATCGAGGCGTCATAGCTGTCCTCGAATGTCAGCGTGGGTGCCATGGGCACAGTGCCCTCGGCGTTCTCGCGGGCGTAGTTCTGCAAGCTGGCCAGCCCCTGCCCCGCGTCCTTCTCGAACTCATGCGCGGCATCGACATGGGCCAGAACCGGCACGCCTTGGTCAATCCAGTAGTTGTTGCCCAGCATCGCATGGCCCTGACCGTTCTCGGCAATGACCAGCTTCACGGGCTGATCGGTGCGTTCGCGGATTTCAGCGTGCAGCGCTTCGGCCAGCTTGTAGGACGCCCCCGAATTGATGACCACGACGCCATCGCCGGTGATGATGAAGCTGAGGTTGTTGTTATGGCCCGCGTTTTCATAGGTGGGCGGCGCGGTGGCCCCGATGGACGACCAGACGCCGGGAATGACCTCGACCGGTTTGTTGTAAAGCACGGATTGCGGGTATTTATCCGCAATATCCTCGGAGGCGAGGGCCGCACCGGCCCAGACCAGTGCGGTTGCCCCGAGCAGCATGGAACGCAACATATATTAAATCTCCGGATTGAAACGATAGGCCCCATCGGCCAGTTTTTCGGCACGGCCAAGGCCGCCATCGCCGACATGGAAGCCCGCGACCAGCAGGTCGTCGGCGGTGATGCGGTCCAGAAGCGCCGCGCGCGTGGTCGCGCCGGTTTCCGGATCTTGGTCAGAGGCAGAGGCGAATGTCGGACGTTCAAACGCCACATGCCCGTTGCCAATGGCGTCGCCCGTGACCAGCACGCCCTGCCCGCCGACCTGCACCTGATACGACATATGGCCCGGCGTATGCCCATGGCTGGCCACGGCAAGCACGCCCGGCACCACTTCGGCCCCGTCCTCGATCAGCGTGACCTGGTCGGCGATCATTTCCAGACGCCGCGCCGCGCCCACGGCGAAGGACTGGCGCTCGGCCCCGATCGTGTCGATCGTGGTCGGGTCCATCCAGTATTCCCATTCCGCGCGGCCCATGATGATTTCGGCATTTGGAAGGAAAGGTTCGTCGAAATCATCCAGCAAGCCCCAGATATGGTCGGGGTGGCCGTGGGTGATGACCAGATGGGTCACATCTTCCGGTGCGATCCCCATCTCTGCCAAGCTGTCGGGCAACATCCCGGCGCTTGGCATGAAATCGAACCCCGCGCCCACATCGAACAGAACGGTGCGGTCGCCGTCGCGCAGAAGCGTGTGGTTGCACGGCGGGGTCATCTGGTCGCCGGTCAACCCGTAACGGTCGCGCAATTCGGCCAGAAATTCGGCAGGCAGAGATTCCAGCGTGGTATCGAAAGGCAGGACAAGGTTGCCATCCGACACCATGTCCAGCCGCGCGCCCCCGGCCTCTAGCGTGGTGGTGGCGCGGGCACGGCGGGGCAACAGGCCTTGCGCGGCCAAGCTGGCCGCGATGGTCGATTGCAGAAAAAGACGACGATGCATGTGTTTTCTCCCTCAGAAAAAACCCGCATGACGCGGGGCTATGCCGGAAAAGCGAGGGAGAGCGCGGGGTTTCCGTGCATCATGTGTAATATGCGGCGAAAGCCGAATGCAAGCCCGCTCAGAGGTTTCGCATCTGCAATTCGCGCGCCACTTCGGCGCGGACGAGCTTGCGGATATTGCGGGTGATCCGCTCGCCCAGCTCGCCCTGCAATTCCTGTCGGACGATCTGCGACACGATCTGGGCGAGCGCGGTTTCGTCGATCACGGCATCGGCCGTGGCCGGGCTGTCTGGCTTCGACGGGGTGATCGACAGCGCTTCCTCCAGACGCGCAAGCGTGGCTTCCAGCACGGTGTCGGTAACGGCGTCTTCCATCGGCGCTTGCGGGTCAGGGGCCGCGCTAGCGGGCTGGGACGCATCGCTTGGGGGCGTCTGTTCTGTGCTGGTCGCAGCGATGGCCTGACCGGCCTGTGCGATCCGGGTCAGAAGCGGCGCGCGCGCTGGCGCATCGGCAAAGGCCGGTGACGGAGTGGGTAAAGCTTCGGGCGCTTCGGCATGATTGGATGTGCTGTCGTCTTGCGCATCAGGACCATCGACCCGCAGGGCAGAGGTCAGGACCAGCTTGGCGGGGGCCGCTGATGCGGGCGGCGCGGATACCTGCGGGCTGCGGTCCTCGTGCGAGACCAGCCGACGGATGGATGACAACACGTCCTCAATTTCGTGACGCGACATCGCCTCTGTCATGTCTTGCCCTTTCGCCTACCCATACACGCCGCGACTACGCCGGGTCTGCTGCCCGGCTTCGATCTTGACAAATGTTAACGTAGCGCGTCCGGCGCGTTCAGACAATCACCTATGCGCGCGAAAGGTTACTCGCCCCGGTTCAGCGCACGCAGCACACGATCCAGCGCCTCGCCCTGCGCGGACAGCGCGGGCGCATCCTTGACCGCGTTGTAATAGGCTTCGGGGTCGTAGGTCGTGATGCCAAGACCCAAATGATCGACCGTCAGCAGCCCCATGCTGGCCAGAAGCGCGTAGGTTGCCGTCTGCAACCCGGCCTCTGCCTGAAGCAGGGTCGTGCGGGCGTTGAGCAGATCGTTTTCCGCGTTCAGCACATCGAGCGTGGTGCGCGCGCCCAAGCGGGCCTCTTCGCGGGTGCCCTCGAACGCGGCCTGCGAGGCGGCGACTTGTTGGCGACTGGCAGCGATGCGCGCGCGGGTCACGTCCAGATTGGCCCAGGCAAGGGCCACGTTCTGCAACACCTGCGCCACGGTCTGGTGCAGGCCCGCACGGGTCGCGTCGCGCCGCGCGATGGCCTGACGGGTCAAGGCACGGATCTGACCGCCCTGATAGATCGGGCGGGCATAGGTCAGCCCGGCGCTGGCGGTGGTGCTGTCGCCGCCGTTATTGGTAAAGCTGCGGCCAAGCCGGGCATTGCCGGTGACAGAACCATGGCGCTGCGCCTCGATGCGTTCGGCATTGAATTCCGCCGCCGTCACCTCGAACTGCGCCTGCAAGATGCTGGGATGAGTGCGCCGGGCGATGTCTTGCGCCAGTTGCAGCGAGGCCGCGGTTTGCGGCAGCGCCGGGGCTTGCCGCAGATTGCCGGGGTAGCTGCCGGTCACAAGCTTGTAGCCTTCGCGCGCCGCCGCCAGATCACCCTCGGACGCCGCGAGTTGCGAGCGCGCCGCTGCCAGCCGCGCTTCGGCCAGCGACACGTCGGTGCGCGTGACCTCGCCCAGCTCGAACCGCTCGCGCGCCGCGCTCAGCTCGCGGGTGATGACGCGGACCGTGGCCTGTTGCAGCGCCACCGCCTCGATTGCGGTGCGCACATCCATGAACGCGCCGACCGCATCCAGCAAGACCTGCTGCTCGACATTGACCAGCGCCTGACGCGTGGCCAAGACCTGCGCTTTCGCGGCCTCTTTCGCGAGCTTCCCGCGTCCGAAATCAATAAGCGTGACATCGGCGCTCAGGTTGAAGGACATGGTAATCGACATGGGCGCAGGACCAGAAGCCGCCCGCGCCTCGACGCCGGAGATGAAATTCAGCACCGGCCGCATAGAGGCCACGGCGATGGCCACATCTTCATCGGCGGCACGCAACAATGCGCGGTTCTGCTCGAGAAGGTTCGAATTCTCGTAAGCGGCGACGAAAGTATCGGCCAAGGATTGCGCCATTACCGGCACCGGGGCCGCCAAGACCGCCGTAATGCAAAGCGCATGGAGAGAACGGATCATATGTGCGACCTTCCTTGGTCCAAGTCGTTTACAGGCTGAACGCCCGTGCCTTTTCAAAGCCGGGCAGCACCGGTGCGCTTGCGTTGAACGCATCGCGCCACGCCACGCGGTCGCCGCGCTTCACCCCAATACGCACCACGCCCAGCGCCCCCTCCATGAAGACGCAGGCCACGCGGCCCCCGTCGGCAAGCTGTGCCGCCAGCGCGTCGGGAAACTCCTCTGCCGCGCCTTGCACGATGACAACGTCATAGGGCGCGTATTCCGTCGCCCCTTGGGTCAGCGGGCCGCGATGCAGAACCACGGCGTCACAGCCGATGGCGGCAAGCGCCGCTTCTGCGTCATCTGCCAGCGTGTCATCTTCTTCCACCGCGATCACGCCCTGCGCGATCCGCGACAGGACCGCCGACGAATACCCGGTGCCGCAGGCCACGTCCAAAACAAGGTCGGTGTCAGAGACGTTCAACCCGTCCAGCATCTTGGCCAGTGTGCGCGGCTCCAGCAGGACGCGGTTTGCGCCCAGCTCGATATTGTTGCCCATATAGGCGGCCTCGACCAGGCGGTCGGGTGTGAAGCGTTCGCGCGGGATTGCCAGCATCGCGTCGATGATCGGGAATTTGGTGACATCCGAAGGGCGCACTTGCGTGTCGACCATCATCGTGCGGCGGGCGGCGAAATCGGGCATGACGTGAACTCTCCGGTTCAGTTTCGGCTTGCCCCGTGCTTGCCACAGAACGCCCCCCATCGCAACATGACATAGAGCGCCGCGCGCGGGTTTTGGCTTTGCGTGCATCGTGCTAGATGACGGCGCAGCAAAAGAAAGGATCACGACATGCATTACAGCGTTTACCTTGCGGGCGAAATCCACACCGACTGGCGCGAGGCGCTGGTGTCAGCCTCTGACGGGTTGCCAGTCAGCTTCAGCGCGCCGGTGACGGATCACGCGGCGTCGGACGATTGCGGCGTGGCCATTCTGGGGGCAGAGGACAACAAGTTCTGGCATGACCACAAGGGCGCGAAACTGAACGCAATCCGCACCCGCAAGGCGATCGAGGAAGCCGACATCGTCGTCGTGCGCTTTGGCGAGAAATACAAGCAGTGGAACGCGGCTTTTGACGCGGGCTATGCGGCGGCCTTGGGCAAATCGCTGATCGTGATGCATGGCGCCGATCATCAGCACGCCCTGAAAGAGGTCGATGCCGCCGCGTTGGCCGTGGTGGAAACCCCAGAGCAGGTCGCCCAGATCCTGCGCTATGTCATCGACGGCACCCTCCCCCGCTAAAAACCGGCTTTACAGACCGAGCCGCGCCGCGCTTAATCTTGGTATCGCTATCACAAACCGGGAGCATCCCATGATTAACGAGTTCAAGGCCTTCATCATGCGCGGTAATGTCATGGACATGGCCGTCGGCATCATCATCGGCGCGGCCTTTACCGCCATCGTCACCTCGCTGGTCGATGATCTGGTCAATCCCCTGATCGGGTTGGTCATCGGCGGGGTGGATTTCAGCGGCATCAGCTTCGGCCTGGGTGATGCGCAATTCATGGTCGGCAATTTCATCAACGCGGTCATCAAGTTCGTGATTATCGCCTGGGTGGTGTTCTTGCTGGTCAAAGGCGTGAACCGCGTGGCCAGCATGGCCAAGAAGGAAGAAGCCCCGGTCGAAGAAGCGCCCAAGGGTCCAACCACCGAAGAGCTGCTGGCCGAAATCCGTGACACACTGAAAGCGCGCTAGGACGCCGGCACATCGCTTGCATTTCGTCAGGGCGCGCACTATGCGCGCCCTGTCCTGTTTCAGGACACAAGTCTCCGCAACCTTGCCAAAACGGACCATATCCATGACCCGCACCTATCTGCCCGGCATTCTGGCCATGGCGGCCACTGTCGTCGCCTCGAATATCCTTGTCCAATTCCTGTTCGGCAACTGGCTGACATGGGGGGCCTTCACTTATCCGCTGGCATTCCTTGTCAATGACGTGATGAACCGCGTCTATGGCCCCGCCGCCGCCCGCCGCGTGGTCTGGGTGGGCTTTGGCGTGGGCGTTGTCTGTTCGCTGATCGGCACACAGATCATGGGCGAATTCGGCCCGCTGGTGACGCTGCGGATCGCGCTGGGGTCGGGGATCGCGTTCCTGACCGCGCAACTGATCGACGTGGCCATTTTCGACCGCCTGCGCGAAGACAGGCATGGCGGCGCGTGGTGGCGCGCGCCCCTGGCCTCGACGCTTGTCGGCTCAACGCTCGATACTGCCTTATTTTTCAGCATCGCGTTTTCGGCGGCGTTTTCTTTCCTTGAACCCGCCAATGACGTGTCTTGGGCCGGTGAAATCCTGCCTTTGCTGGGTTTTGGGCCGGAAATGCCGCTCTGGGTGTCGCTGGCGGTCGCGGATTGGGGCGTAAAGCTGTCGCTCGCGCTGCTGGCACTGGTGCCGTTCCGCCTGATCGTCGCGCGAATGACGCAACCTGTCGCATAATTTCTTTTGACAAACACAAAATATGTGCCACCATCCTTATTAACAGCAACGCAAAGAAAGGAGGTGGTCCAGTGTCTAGAGTGATGTTGGAGAGAGGTGCGAAGACAGTCAGAGGGGGCAAAACCTGACGGCAGCCCCGATGGGGAACCCCTTTTGATTGGGCCGTGCTCTAATTCGGCTCCATCTCCTGAAGCTCGTTTAGGGCCGTCCAAAAATTGGGCGGCCCTTTCGATTGCCCGCCAGAGGAATGATGCAGATCAACGCTGAAATCACGCTGCAAGACTGGGAATTCACCGAAAGCTTCACGCGCTCGCAAGGGCCGGGCGGGCAGAATGTGAACAAGGTGTCCTCTGCGGTGGAATTGCGCTTTGAAGCCGCGCGCAGCCCGAACTTGCCCGAGCCGGTGAAAAACCGACTGAGACGCTTGGCGGGGCGGCGCTGGACACAGGACGGCGCGGTCGTGCTGCGGGTGGAAGACACGCGCAGCCAAGCCCGCAACCGAGAGATCGCGCGCACCCGCATGGCAGAGCTGATCCGTCAGGCCACCCAGCGCCCCAAGCCGCGCATCGCCACCCGGCCCACCTTGGCCAGCAAGCGCCGCCGACTTGAAGCAAAGGCGCATCGGGCCAATATCAAGGCCGGGCGCGCCACACCGCCGACGGACTAGCCGCAAGCGTCACGAAACAGCCCGGCGCGTCATAAAACTGATACAAATTCATGGCAGGCGCATCCGACAACAAGGAATAGAGCAGATGAATTCGCCCAGCCGACCAAGGGAACTTGTTTCCGCCGCATTGGAATTCATGCGGCCGTCTTTCATTCAGGTCGCGGCCATGTGCCTGCGCCCCGGCGCGGCTGGTCCCGAAGTGCTGCTGATCCAGACCCTGACACGCAAACTGTGGATGATCCCGAAAGGCTGGCCCATGAAAGGGCTGACGCTGGCCGAAGCCGCCGCACAGGAAGCCTGGGAAGAGGCCGGCGTGCGCGGGCAGATTTGCAGCGAGCCGTTCGGGTCGTTCAACTACACCAAGATCAAGAATAGCGGCCTGCCGGTGCAATGCCGCGCGCAGGTGTTTCGGCTGGACGTGACAGAGACACATGACACCTACCCAGAAGCGGCGAAGCGCACGCGCCGCTGGGTCAGCCCGGCGGAAGCCGCGCGCATGGTGAAGACCCCCGGCCTCGCACGGCTTTTTCAGGACATGTAACACCCGCACCGCCCCCGCGCCTTGAGTGTTGCCGCCGCGTGGAAGCGGTGCTATCCCCGCGCCGTCACAAATCCGTTACACAGGGGTCCGCGGCGTGTCGGAACAATTCGAAAAATCGTGGAAGACCCTGAACAAGGATCTGGACCGGATTTCCGCGCTCGAGCAGGCCATGGCCTATACCGCGCGGCCGCTTGTTGCCTCTGGTGTGGCGCTGGCCTTCATGGCGATGACCGGCATCATCGCCGCCGCGCTGATCGGTTTCGACCCGCTGGGGCTGATCGTTGTCGCCGCCGCGATCATCGGTGCCTATATGGCGCTGAATATCGGCGCGAATGACGTGGCCAACAACATGGGGCCGGCGGTCGGTGCGCGGGCCTTGACCATCGGCACGGCGCTTATCATCGCGGCCATCTGCGAAACGGCGGGCGCGCTGATCGCGGGCGGCGATGTGGTGGGAACCGTCTCTCGGGGGATTATCGCGCCATCGGCGGTGGCGGAAACCCAGACCTTTATCTGGGCCATGCTGGCCGCCCTTCTGGCCGGGGCGCTTTGGGTCAACCTGGCCACATGGATCGGCGCGCCGGTCTCTACCACGCATTCCATCGTGGGCGGTGTGATGGGCGCGGGCGTGGCGGCGGCAGGCTTCAGCGCGGTCAATTGGGCGACCATGGGCAAGATCGCGGCCAGCTGGGTCATCTCGCCGCTGCTGGGCGGTCTGTTCGCGGCGGCGTTTCTGGCCGTCATCAAGTCACGGATCATCTATCGCCCCAACATGATCGAAGCCGCGCGCTTCTGGGTGCCTATCCTGATCGGGATCATGGCGGGCTGCTTCACGACCTATCTGGCGCTGAAAGGGTTCAGCAAGATCTACAAGGTCGGCTTCGACACGGCGCTTCTGGCGGGTCTGGTCATCGGTGTGGTGATGACGGTGCTGATGCGCCCGGTCATCCGCCGCCAGAGCGAGGGCATGGAGAACCGCAAGAAATCCTTGAAGATCCTGTTCAACATTCCGTTGATCTTCTCGGCGGCGCTGTTGTCCTTCGCGCATGGGGCCAATGACGTGGCCAATGCCATCGGGCCAGTCGCCGCGATCGTGCACGCGGTGCAGATCGGCGGATCGTCCGACAGCGTCGGCATTCCGTTCTGGGTGATGCTGATCGGGGCCGTTGGCCTGTCAATGGGCCTGCTGCTGTTCGGGCCAAAGCTTATCAACATCGTCGGCAGCGAGATCACCCGCCTGAACGCGATGCGCGCCTATTGCGTCTCGCTGGCGGCGGCGATCACGGTCATCTTCGCATCATGGCTGGGGTTGCCCGTCAGTTCAACCCATATCGCGATCGGTGCGATCTTCGGGGTCGGGTTCTTTCGGGAATGGTATCACGAGCGGATTTTGAAGAAGAACCGATTGGATACGACCTCTCCGCCGGAACTGCGCACGCGCAAGAAGGTTGTGCGCCGGGGGCATTTCACCACCATCCTCGCGGCTTGGGTCGTGACCGTGCCATCCGCCGCGATCCTGTCGGCGTTCCTGTTTCAGGCAATGCGTCTGATTACGCTGTAAGCTGTCCTTCGCGCAGGACGCGTGGCTTAGCTGCGGCGCACCCGGATAATGACATCCACGCGCGAGATTTCCGCACCTTCCGGTGCCTTTGGCAGGCGCGCAATCTCCAGTTCTGCCGAGGGGGCATCGCTGAGTTCCTGCGAATCCTCCCAGAAGAAATGGGGGTGATCGTCGGTGCAGGTATCGAAATAGGATTTCTGGCCATCGACCGTGATCTCGGTCATCAGGCCCGCGTCGCAGAAGGCGCGCAGAGTGTTGTAAACCGTTGCCAGCGAAACGCTTTCGCCCTTTTCCTTGGCCGCCATGAACAAGCCTTCGGCGGTCACATGACGGTCGCAGCCATCGCCCACCAGCAGGCTTGCCAGCGACAGGCGTTGCCGCGTCGGGCGCACCTGCGCGCGCGACAGCCAGTTTGCGCCCATTTCCATGGAGCGGTCGGTTATATCTGCAAAGCTCGTATCCATGGCAGTATAGATACGCGCGCTTGCGGCAGATTTCAAATGAAAACAGGTCGCAGCTTGGCGCAGGCACTCTTGCAGTGGCTTGGACGAGGGTGATAGACCCATCCGGCCCGCGTCTGGCCGCAACAAGAAGAGGTTCCCATGTCCCAATTCCCGACATCCTTCGACAAGGAAGGCCTGCTGGCCTGCGCCCGCGGCGAATTGTTCGGCCCCGGCAATGCCCAACTGCCCGCCCCGCCCATGCTGATGATGGACCGCATCACCGATATTTCCGGCGATGGCGGTTTGCACGGCAAGGGCCACGTCGTGGCGGAATTCGACATCACTCCCGATTTGTGGTTTTTCGAATGCCACTTCCCCGGCAACCCCATCATGCCCGGCTGCCTTGGGCTGGACGGGTTGTGGCAGCTGACCGGCTTCAACCTTGGCTGGCGCGGCTGGACCGGGCGCGGCTATGCGCTTGGCGTCGGAGAGGTCAAGCTGACCGGCATGGTCCGCCCCGACCGTAAAATGCTGACCTACAAGGTCGATTTCACCAAGGCGATCCAGACCCGCCGCCTGACCATGGGTGTGGCCGACGGCATCGTCGAGGCCGATGGCGAAGTGATCTACCAGGTGAAGGACATGAAAGTCGCGCTGTCGGCGGAATAGACACAGGCCTTTATTTTTCTTGCACGCCGCGTGCTTGTTTTTGCGCTAACTTGATTCAGATCAGGATTTTTCCCGCCAACCTCGCTAGACAAGCCCAAAAGGAAGCTGGAAACGATGCGCCTGACAACACGAACCAATCTGGCCCTGCGGGTGCTCATGACCTGCGGGATCAATGACGGCGAGAAGCTGCGCACCGCGGATATCGCCGAACGGTGCAACGCCTCTGTGCATCATCTGTTGCAGGTGGTGCATACGCTGCAAGAGCACGGCTATGTCGACACGTTGCGCGGGCGGGGCGGCGGCCTGAAACTGGCGCGCAACAGCACCGATATTTCCATTGGCGAGGTGTTTCGCGTCTTCGAGGCCGGAACACCTTTCGCGGAATGTTTCTCGCCCGACGGCAACACCTGCCCGCTGGTCCATGCCTGCCGGCTGCGCAACTACCTGAAGCGTGCGCTGGATGCGTTCTATCACGAGTTGGACATGATAACGCTGCAAGACCTGGTGCGCGGAAATTGCGGCTTGCGCGAGCTGTTGGACATGGCCCCGCAAACCCCCGAAAGCTGCGCCAGCCTGCATTGAGCCCAAGGGCCACGGCACACGCTTGCGGCTTGCCCTGACGACCGCCCTGCCCTAGACAGTCGGGCGGCAGAAAAGCAAAAGGGGGGCGGTCATGCGTCGCGTAGTCGTTACAGGTCTGGGTGTCATCTCACCCATCGGAAACAGCGCCGAAGAGGTGTCGGACAGCCTGCGCAAGGGCCGCTCGGGCATTGTCTTTGCCCCCGAATACGCCGAGCATGGCTTTCGCAGCCAGGTCAAGGGCCAGCCCAACATCGTGCTCGAAGACCATATCGACAAGCGCGACCTGCGCTTCATGGGGCCGGGTGCGGCTTATAACTTCCTCTCCATGCAGCAGGCGATCGCCGATGCCGGGCTGGACGACAGCGACATTTCCAACCCGCGCACCGGGCTTGTGACCGGGTCGGGCGGGCCGTCCACCTCGAACCTGTTTCAGGCGCACAAGATCGTGGTCGAGAAAGGCAGCCCCAAGCGCATGGGGCCGTTCATGGTAACGCGCTGCATGTCCTCGACCAATTCGGCCTGCTTGGCCACGCCCTTCAAGATCAAGGGCGTGAACTATTCGATCACCTCGGCCTGCTCGACCTCGGCGCATTGCATCGGCAACGCCGCCGAACTGATCCAGATGGGCAAGCAGGACATCGTTTTTGCAGGCGGCGGCGAGGAACTGGACTGGACCCTGTCCTGCCTGTTCGATGCGATGGGGGCCATGTCGTCCAAGTATAACGACACCCCAGAAACCGCCGCGCGCGCGTTCGACGCCACACGCGACGGCTTTGTCATCGCAGGCGGCGGCGGCATGTTGGTGCTGGAAGAGCTGGAACACGCGAAAGCGCGCGGTGCCAAGATCTATGCCGAGATCACCGGCTACGGCGCCACCTCGGACGGGGCGGACATGGTCGCACCCTCGGGCGAAGGTGGCGAGCGGTCGATGCGGCTGGCAATTGGCACGCTGCCAGAGGGCCGGGCTATCAGCTATATCAACGCGCATGGCACCTCGACCCCGGCAGGCGACGTGACAGAGGTCGAAGCCATCCGCCGCATCTGGGGCGAAGGCAATGTGCCGCCCATTTCCTCCACCAAATCGCTGACCGGCCATAGCCTTGGCGCGACGGGTGTGCATGAGGCGATCTATTCGCTTCTGATGATGCAGGGCAAGTTCATCGCCGCCTCTGCCAATGTGACGCAGCTGGACCCGGCCATTCGCCCCGAAGAGATCGCCACCTCGCTGGTCGAGAATGTCGAATTCGACTCTGTCCTGTCCAACAGCTTCGGCTTTGGCGGCACCAATGCGACGCTGGTGTTCAGCGCCTATCGCGACTGAGGAGACACGCCATGACAGGGCTGATGCAAGGCAAACGCGGGCTGGTGATGGGGGTCGCCAATGAGCGCTCCATCGCGTGGGGTATCGCGCAAGCGCTGGCGGCAGAGGGCGCAGAGCTGGCCTTCAGCTACCAGGGCGAGGCGTTTGGCAAACGCGTGGAACCCTTGGCCGCAAGCGTCGGGTCAGACCTGTTGCTGGATGTCGATGTCAGTGACGACGCGTCGATGGACGCGGCTTTTGCCGCGCTCAAAACCCGTTGGGGCAGCATGGATTTCCTGGTCCATGCCATTGCCTTTTCCGACAAGGCGGAACTGACGGGCCGCTTCCGTGACACCAGCCGCGCGAATTTCGCGCATTCTCTGGACATCAGCTGCTTCAGCTTCATCGACGCAGGCCGCCGCGCCGCCGAACTCATGCCCAATGGCGGCTGCCTGCTGACCGTGACCTTCCAAGGCTCGAACAAGGTGACGCCGTTTTACAACGTCATGGGCGTGGCCAAGGCCGCGCTGGAAAGTGCCACGCGCTACTTGGCGAATGATCTGGGGCCAGAGGGCATTCGCGTGAACGCGATCAGCCCCGGCCCGATGAAGACGCTGGCAGGGGCCGCCATCGGTGGCGCGCGCAAGACCTACCGCCACACCGAAGCAAACGCCCCCCTGCGCAGCAACGCCACGCTGGAAAGCGTGGGCGGTGCGGCGGTGTTTCTGGCCAGCGATTACGGCGCACATACGACGGGCGAGATCGTGCATGTCGATGGCGGCTATCACATCATGGGCCTGCCGCAGGTAGACAATCTGTAAAGGGCGCGGCGCGGCGCGCCCCGTCTATCCGTCACTCCGCAACCGCTTGCCGACCGACAGGCCCAATGCCACCCCGCCCAAGGACAGCGCAAGCGTTGCCGCGACATAGGCGGCGGCGGGCGTGTAGCGGGCCTCGGCCAGCAGTGCGAACGTCTCAAGGCCGAACAGCGAAAACGTGGTGAAGCCGCCGCAAAAGCCAGTCATGGCAAAGCCGCGCATCCGCGCCGACATGGGCCAAGCGGCAAGAAGGCCGATCAGGACAGACCCCAGCGCATTGGCCAGAAGCGTGCCCCATAGCGGCAGCGCCAGCGACAGGCCCGCCCGCGCCAGCGCGCCCAAGCCCGCGCCAAGGGCGACCCAGATCATGGCATGGCCCCCAGCCCATAGCCCAGCGCCACGGCGGCCACGGACAAGACAACGGCGGCGATGACATTGGCGGATGCCCGCCCGCGCGCGCCCTCCAGCCACATCTGCACGCTTTGCAACGCGAAACTGGACACGGTCGTGTAAGCCCCCAGAACGCCGGTTGCCCAGAACAGCCAGACCGCGCTTTCAGGCGCAACCGTCGCAGCCAACCACCCCAAGGCGAAGCTGCCAGAGGTGTTGACGGCCAATAGCCCGCCTGCCCCGGTCAGCCGGGTCGCCAGCCATGCCCGCGCCAGCCCGCCCAAGGCACCGCCCAGGAACACAGCGCCCAAAGATGTGATCGTCACGTCCATGCGCCAGCTTTAGCGCAGTTCGCCGCAAAGGCCCAATCTGAAAGCGGCCGCCCTGCAATTGACTTGCCAATGGGCGGCGCGCTAAGTCGCGCACACCAAATGCAAGAGGTCAGGCCGGTGCCGCAAAAGACAATCGAAGATGCAATCGCGGCAGGCCGCGAGGTTCTGCGCACCGAGGCGCAGGCGCTTTTGCAGATGGGCGACGCACTGGGCCATGAATTCGCCGAGGCCGTCGAACGCCTGACCGGGCTTTCGGGCCGGCTGATCGTGGTGGGCATTGGCAAATCGGGCCATGTCGGGCGCAAGATGGCGGCGACCTTCGCCTCGACCGGAACGCCCGCGCATTTCGTCCATGCGTCAGAGGCCAGCCATGGCGATCTGGGCATGATTACGCAAGAAGACTGCTGCATCCTCTTGTCGAATTCCGGCGAGTCGCGCGAGTTGAGTGATGTCATCAGCTACACCCGCCGCTTCGGCATTCCGCTGATCGCGATCACGCGCGCGCCCGACAGCACGCTAGGGCGCGCGGCGGATACGGTCCTGCGCCTGCCCGATGTGCCAGAGGCCTGCGCGATCGGCATGGCCCCCACGACATCGACCACCGCCAGCATGGCGCTTGGCGACGCGCTGGCGGTCGCGGTCATGAAGCGGCGCGGGTTCGATCCTGAAAGCTTCCATGTCTTCCACCCCGGCGGCAAGCTGGGCGCGCAATTCCTGCGCGTGGCCGACCTGATGTATACGGGCGATGTGCTGCCCTTGGTCGCCGAAGACACGCCTATGCCAGATGTGCTGATGCGCATGACCGGCACGGGCTATGGCGTGGCGATCATTGTCGAGGGGCAGCGGCTGACAGGTATCATCACCGACGGCGATTTGCGCCGCAACATGGACGGGCTGATGACCCGCCGCGCCCGCGACGTGGCCACCCGCAACCCCAAGACCATCGGCCCCGATGCGCTGGTGTCCGAAGCGGTGGCAGTCATGAACGGCAAGAAGGTGAACGCGCTTTGCGTGGTCGATGACGCGCAGCAGGTGCAGGGCATGATCCGCCTGCATGACTGCCTGCGCGCGGGCGTTGTCTGAGGATGCTGCTTGCCCCTCCGGCCACGCTGACGGTCGCGATCATGACCTATAACCGTCCGGCGCATCTGCGCAATTGCCTCGCGTCGGTGCGGCGGCATTTGCCCGGTGCGCCCGTGCTTGTAATGGATGATGCCAGCGACGACCCCGCGCAGCTTGCGCTGTTGGAAGAAGCCCGGACCATGGACGGCGTGCGCGTGATCGTGGCCTCTGGCGATAAAGGGTTTCATGGCGGGCTATACGGCAACATGCAACGCGCGCTTGCCGAATGCGACACGCGCTTTCTGCTGTATCTGCAAGAGGACACACAGCTTGTCCGCAGCCCCGACGCCACCGATATGGACCATGTCGAACAGGCTCTTGCGCCAACTGACGCGGCCTTCGTCTATCCGTTTTTCATCAAGGCGATCAAGAAAAAGGCCGGCTGGACCGCGACCCCCAGCGATGTGCCGGGGTCGCTTCAGATCCGCACGCGGGACAATGCGCTCAGACCGTGGAACTTCTACGCTGATATCTGCATTGCCGATGTGCAGGCCCTGCGCGCGGCGGGCTGGCGGTTTCAACCTAGCGAGGGCGCGAATGGTCAACAGGCGCAAAGCCTTTTCCGCCCCATGCAATGGCTGCACGCGCCTTGGGGCTTTTATTGCCCCGAAGTCCCGATCTTTCGCTGGCGCGCGCGCAGCCGATCCCTTGCGCAACGTATCTTGCCCGCGCGGGTGCGCGAGAATGCGTTCTTTCACGACATGGACGCGGACAGCGTCCTGCGCCTGCGCAACAGGCCTGCGAACACGCTGCCCTTCGCCGAGGATTACCTTACGACCACGCGCAAAGTGCGACGGCCCTTCGTCTATCAGGATGTGAAATCGACCCGGTTGTCCCATCTGGTCTGGACGCTGGAAACGAAGCTTTTCAAGCGCTAAAGCCCGCCCCGCGCGAGCGCCATTTTCGCGTTCTTGTCATAGCTTTGCGACAATGCCGCATCCGCCTTTTCGCGGCCCGCTTTCCAGCGCGTGGTGATCCCGTCGCAATGCAAAAACCAGAAATCGGGCGCGCCGCTGGCCCAACGGCGCGGCACGGATTCAAGGCTGTGGGTCATCAATGACCACTTGCCCAGCCAGCCATCGGGCCGCCACGCGTATTTCGTGGGACAAGGCTTTAGCCGGTCGGACCGCGTATAGACATGGTCCGAATGCGTCGGGCTGTCCTGCGCCGGGTCGCAAAAGCGCCAGTATCCGGGAAAGGTCACAACCCCCAGCCGCGAGTTGCGCACCGCATCGAAAATGCTGCGCCCGGATTGGCTGGCGACGATCTCGTCAATATCGCAGGACAGAACGGCACTGGCCCTGCCAAGCCACGCCTCGCGCACGAAATTCGCTGTCGCACTTTGCAAGTAGCGCGCATCCGACGCCCGCGTGCAGATCTGCGAACTTGGCCCGTAGCGATAGGGCACAGACTGCACCAGCACCGCTTTGAGCACACCCAACCCCACCAGCCGCGCGCGCAGATCGTCAGGCGTGTAGGCGGTCGAGCGGTTGTCAGAGATCAGCACCGCATCGGCCCCGTGGGCGCGGTGGTGATACATGACCCAATCGCAGACCCAATCCAGATCATTGTTCTGCGACATGGTGTAAAGCACGTTGCCCCCCGCGAAGGGGGCAAGGTCGGCCCGCTGAACGGGGCACGAAGCCTGCCAGCCCTCGCTCTCGAAGCCAAGCTGCACGACCGGCTGCGGCGCGTCAAACTCCAGCGTAGCGTAGCGCTTGAAGCGGCGCAGCTTCGGCTTGCTCAAGGCCGTACCATCAGCCAGCCACCGCGCACCGCGCAAGATCGGCCACAGGTTCAGCGGGCGCGGCGCGAAGACGCGCAGACGCTTGGCCTGCGCGCTCCAGACAGCGCCATAGATCAGCGTGTCGGTGTCATAGCGGTCCCGCAGCACGGGGTCATCGGTGCGCCAGCGCGACAGTGGCGGAAGGTCGCGCGCCGGAAACAGCCCCGGCGGCGCGACGATGCCGTCCATCTGAGCAAGCGCGGACCACGTCACCCGGCCTTGGCCTCATACTCGGCGGCTTCGGCCAGCCATTCGGCGGCGTAATCCACGTCCTGCCATTCCTTGAACCACGGACCGCCGCGGGTGTGGTGCACGGCTTGCGGATAACCCTCTGCCGGTTTGTCATACCAGCCTTCCAGCCAGTTCCAGCCGGTGGGCAGCGCGCCGATTTCATCATCTTGCGCCCATTGCAGACGGTGCAGATAAGCGCCGGTCTGGCTGTTGACCACTTCGGGCGTCAGTTGCTTCGTGCTGGGATGGGCGCAATTCATCAGCATGAAGGACGACCAGTTCTTGCGCGGATACGCCGATTGCGGCACCCCGTCCATCTTGGTGGTTTCCTTGGGCTTATAGTCGTGCTGCACGACGCAAACCGCCTTGGACGGGTCCATGTATTGCTGAAGCTCGGCCACATCGCCGAAGAAGAGGAAGTCGCAATCGACGAAGATCGCCCAGCCCTCGTATCCGGCCAGATACGGCACAAGGAAACGCGAATAGGTAAACTCGGTCGAGGCCAGCGGGTCAATCTCGCGCGTATAGAGCCCCTGATCGACCAGCTCTTGCAGCTTGATCGGGATCACCTCGACCGGAATGGTGGCGTGCTTTTCCAGCGACTGCTTGGCCACCTGATAGGCGATATCCTCGCGAGAATCCCAACCGATATAGACGCGAAGTTTGTCCATGTCCCAGACCTTTCCGTTCTGTTGTCCAGTTTCCGGCCCGTGCATACCGTGCCTTGCAGGCGGTTAAAACGAGTATTTCATTTGTCCTTATCCCGCGGCAGCATCGTGCCGATCATAAGCGCGGCCTGTTCCAGCGGGGCCATGACCTGCGCCTGCACGCGGGCCGCGCCCTCCAGATAGGGCGCGCGGAAGGAAGGGTCTTGGGCGGCGACCACGGCCTGCGCCATGCCCCCCGCATCGGCCACGGCCAAAGCCGCGCCCTCGGCCGCCAGCAACTCGTAGGCAGCACGGAAATTCCCGAAATGCGGGCCATGGACGACCATCACGCCAAGCCCCACGGCCTCGAACGGGTTCTTGCCGGTCATCACGCGCCCATCCAGCGGCAGCGACTGGCCGGGATAGGCCACCGGCACCAGCCGCAGCCAGACCCCCATCTCGCCCATGCTGTCAGCGATATAGACCTGCGTTTGCGGCGTAATGGGCTGGCCCTTGGACCGCCGCGCAATGCGCGCGGGGTCGAAGACGGCACGCGCATCGGCCTCTGTTCGGTCGGCGTCTTTCATCTGGCGGGGCGCGATAATCATCAGCAGGTCAGGGCATGTCTCTAGCGCCATGCGGTGCACCTGCATCACCTGCGCCTCTTCCTCTGTCCGGGTAGAGGCGGCCAGCCAGCGCGGGCGCGTGCCGATCTGCGCCGCGATTTCATTGCGGGCGTCCGGGTGGTCCGGCGGCGGGTTCGACGCGGCTTTCAACAGGCCCGTGACCTTGATCTTGTCCATCGGCGCATTGATTTCGGCGAACAACTCCGCCGAGCGCGCATCCTGCACATGGATGGTGTCGAACAGGTCCATCAGCCAGCCATTCGCGCTTGCCACGCGCTTGCGGTTGCGCAGGCGGCGGGGGGTGACATGGGCGTTGACGATGGCCATGGGAATGCCGCGCTTTTTCGTTTCCGCCAGCAGGCGCGGCCAGAGGTCCATTTCCGACAGCACAAACGCATCGGGGCGCCAGTGGTCAAGAAAGCGCGTGACCGCCACCGGGTAATCGGCGGGCGCGTAATGGTGTATGACGCGGGGCGGCAATTGACGCTTGGCCATCGCATCGGCCGCCGCGCGGGTGATCGAGGTCAGCAGGAAATGTGTCTGCGGGCGAGTTTGCGAGAGGCGCTCCAAAAGCGTCAGAAGCACCGTCACCTCGCCCACGCTGACCCCGTGGAGCCACAGGAGTTCCCCCTCTGGCCGCGCCTGCGCAGGCTGGCCCCAACGCTCGGACAAACGCGCGGGGTCTTCCTTGCCCTTCTTCGCACGCCAGTTCAGCGCCGCGTGCCAGATCGGCGCGGACAGGCGCGAAAACGCCATATAGGCCCGGATCAACGCCGGAGGCTGTCGCATGGTCTGGCCCCTTGGAATGGTTCAGCGGCTTGTCGCCGATTGCGGGGGCGGGTGCAAGGTGGGGTTAGTCGAGAGCTTGTTCCAACGCTTCGCGGATCAGGCGCTGGTAAGGGATACCGCGTTCCTTCGCGCGCGCTTTCAATGCCGCGATCAGAGGTTCGGGCAAGCGCATGGTCAAGCGCGCAGATTTAGGCAACGCTTCGAACCGCATGGGTTTGAACTGCGCGAAATCGAGCGTCGAGAGGTCTTGCTCAAGAAACTCCTCGGCGGCCCTGTCAGTGGTCAGGACGGGAACGGATGTCGGGGAAGGCTTGGGCATAGCGGGCCACCTCTCGGGCGTGCATGTAACGGGCACTGATGGGCCGGATTCTGCCGTCCCGCCAGCAAAAGGCAATGAAGGCCGGTCGACCTTCGCGTGTCAGGCCGACCGCGATAAAGCGCTGTTCGGCCAGAGTGGAGTGCTCCGGGTCGGGCGCGACATGCAAGCCCGAACGAAACATCGCTTCGATCTGGGCGCGGGTCAGCCCATGCTTCTCGCATTTCGCACTGTTACCGCTGTCCCAATCGAAGTCGATCATAATGTATGTACAAATGTGCAGCCAAGCAAGATATGCTTGCTTGTAAATAGCTCGCCTTGGTCAACATAAAGAAAACGCGGGGAAGCCTTGCGTCCCCGCGTTTGGTTTTCATTCAGTTTTTAACAACTTATCGGGTAAACTTCTTATACTTCACCCGCTTCGGCTCCAGCGCGTCCGGACCAAGCCGCCGTTTCTTGTCTTCCTCATAGGCCGCGAAGTTGCCTTCGAACCATTCGACATGCGCCTCGCCTTCAAAGGCCAGAATATGCGTGCACAGCCGGTCAAGGAAGAAGCGGTCGTGCGAGATGATAACGGCGCAGCCCGCGAAATCTTCCAGCGCCGCTTCCAGCGCTTGCAGGGTTTCCACGTCCAGATCGTTGGTCGGCTCGTCGAGCAGAAGCACGTTCCCGCCCGCGCGCAAGAGTTTCGCCATATGCACGCGGTTGCGCTCGCCGCCCGACAGCAGGCCCACCTTCTTCTGCTGGTCGCCGCCCTTGAAGTTGAAGGCAGAACAATAGGCGCGGCTGTTCACCTCGGCGTCGCCCAGTTGGATAATGTCCAACCCGTCCGAGATTTCTTCCCACACTGTCTTGTTGGCGTCCAAAGCATCGCGCGACTGGTCGACGTAAGACAGTTGCACCGTGTCCCCGAATTCGACCGTCCCCGCATCGGGCTGTTCCTGCCCGGTCAGCATACGGAACAAGGTCGATTTCCCGGCCCCGTTCGGCCCGATCACGCCCACGATGCCACCGGGCGGCAGCGCGAAGGACAGGTTTTCGATCAGAAGCTTGTCTTCGAACCCTTTGCGCAGGTCGGTCACTTCGATGACCTTGCCGCCCAAACGCGGGCCGTTGGGGATGATGATCTGCGCGCGGCTGATCTTTTCGCGCTCGGACTGGCTGGCCTTTTCTTCATAGGCCGCGATGCGGGCCTTGGATTTGGCCTGCCGCGCCTTGGCCCCGGCGCGGATCCATTCCAATTCACGCTCCAGCGATTTCTGGCGCGACTTGTCCTCGCGCGCTTCCTGCGCGAGGCGTTTGGCTTTCTGCTCCAGCCACGAAGAATAATTCCCCTCGTAAGGAATACCGCGGCCGCGGTCGAGTTCCAGAATCCAGCCAGTGATGTCGTCAAGGAAATAGCGGTCATGCGTGACGATCAGGATCGTGCCCTTGTAGTCGATCAGGTGCTGTTGCAGCCACGCGACCGTTTCGGCGTCCAGATGGTTAGTCGGTTCGTCCAGAAGCAACATGTCGGGCGCTTCCAGCAGCAGCTTGCATAGCGCCACGCGGCGGCGTTCACCGCCCGACAGGGTTTCGACATTGGCATGATCCGGCGGGCAGCGCAGCGCCTCTAGTGCCACGTCGATCTGGCTGTCCAGATCCCAAAGGTTCTCGGCGTCGATCTCGTCTTGGAGCTTGGCCATTTCCTCGGCGGTTTCGTCCGAGTAGTTCATGGCCAGTTCGTTATAACGGTCAAGCTTCGCCTGCTTTTCCGCCACGCCCAGCATGACATTGCCGCGCACGTCCAGCGACGGGTCCAGATGCGGCTCTTGCGGCAGGTAGCCGACCTTGGCACCCTTGGCGGCCCATGCCTCGCCGGTGAAATCCTTGTCGGCCCCGGACATGATGCGCAACAGCGTCGATTTGCCCGCGCCGTTCACGCCCACCACGCCGATCTTCACACCCGGCAAGAAGGACAGGCGGATATTCTCGAAGCATTTCTTGCCACCCGGATAGGTCTTGGACACGCCATCCATGTGGTAGACATATTGATACGACGCCATGAAGCTTGCTCCTGATCTGTTTGGCCAGACACCTACAGCCCGCGCGGCGCTGTCGCAAGCCATTCACACAAGGGTGATGTTACGATTTGGGCGCGTGCTGCGTAGGGTGAAGCAGTCACGATGGAGGATGCCATGATCTCTCGCCGCGCCCTACTGGTCGCCACGCTGCTGGCCCTGCCTGCGACGCCGCTTCTGGCGCAAGCCGCGCCCGCGCTCGACGGCTATGACCCGGTGGCCTATTTCACGGAAGGTGCGCCGCGCCGCGGTGATGCGTCCTATAGCCTTGATTGGAACGGGCAGCGCTGGCATTTCGCATCGGCGGCCAACCGCGATGCCTTTGCCGCCGACCCCGCTGCCTACGCCCCGCAATATGGGGGCAATTGTGCATGGGCCGTGGCCGAGGGCTACCTGGCCCCAGTCGACCCCGAGGCTTGGGTCATCGTCGATGGCAAGCTTTACCTGAACGCAAATCGCCGCATTCAACGCCGCTGGGAGCGAGACATTCCGGGCTTCATCGCGCGGGCCGATGCGAACTGGCCAGGGTTGCGCAACAACTAGGCACGGCGGCGCGACGCAGCGTCACCAAGGGGCACGAGGCGTGAGCACCCTTGCCATTGCCCTGTTTTTGGGCAGAAATGGCCCAAAGGTTACGCCAGCAAGGTCACATGCCCGACACGCCCGTTATCGAGATCCGCGAGCTTCACAAGGCCTATGGGCCGCTTGAAGTGCTGAAAGGCGTCAGCCTTGCGGCGCATAAAGGCGACGTGATTTCGCTGATCGGGTCGTCGGGGTCGGGCAAATCCACGCTTTTGCGCTGCTGCAACCTACTGGAAGACAGCCAGCAAGGCGAGATCTTGTTCGAGGGCGAACCCGTGCGCTGGCGCGGCACGGGTGCATCGCGCCAACCCGCCGACCGCGCGCAGGTCACGCGCATTCGCACCAACCTGTCGATGGTGTTTCAAAGCTTCAACCTTTGGTCGCATCTGAGCGTGTTGCAAAACGTGATGGAAGCGCCGGTGCATGTCTTGAAACAGGACACCGCAACGGTGGAACCCCGCGCCCGCGCGCTGCTGGACAAGGTGGGCATCGGCGACAAGGCCGATGTCTACCCCGCGCAGATGTCGGGCGGGCAGCAACAGCGCGCCGCCATCGCGCGCGCCTTGTGTATGGAGCCACGCGCGCTGTTGTTCGACGAACCGACCTCTGCGCTGGACCCCGAGCTTGAGCAGGAAGTGGTGCGCGTCATCAAGGCGCTGGCGCAGGAAGGGCGCACCATGTTGATCGTGACCCATGACATGCGCATGGCCGCCGATGTGTCCAGCCATGTGGTTTTCCTGCACGATGGCCGCATAGAGGAAGAGGGTCCACCCGACACCCTGTTCGGCAATCCGCAATCCGAGCGGCTGAAGCAATTCCTCAGCCATAGCCAACCCAACTAACCAAAAACCAACCGGGAGAATGACAATGAAAAAACTGATCCTTGGCCTGTCGCTGGCGGCCTTTGGCGCAAGCGCCGCACTGGCGCAAGACGTGGTGCGCATGGGGTCGGAAGGGGCTTACCCTCCGTATAACTTCATCAACGATGCCACGGGCGAGCTGGACGGGTTCGAGCGCGAACTGGGCGACGAAATCTGTGCCCGCGCCGGTCTGACCTGCGAATGGGTCATTAACGATTGGGACACGATCATCCCCAATCTGGTGTCCGGCAACTATGACACCATTATGGCCGGCATGAGCATTACCGACGCCCGCAAGGAAGTCATCTCGTTCAGCCAGAACTACCTGCAACCCGAACCCTCGGCCTTCATCGCGTTGGCAGGCACCGATGCGAGCGTGACCATGTCGGGCGTCGTGGCGGCGCAGTCGGGCACCATTCAGGCGGGCTATATCGCCGAGTCGGACGCAGACCTGCTGGAATTCCCGACGCCGGATGAAACCATCGCTGCCCTGCGCAATGGCGAAGTGGATGCGGTTCTGGCCGACAAGGCCTTTCTTGACCCCTATGTCACCGACTCGGCGGGTGAGCTTGTTTTCCTTGGCGATGACGTGCTGCTGGGCGACGGGATCGGTGTCGGCACCCGCCAAAGCGACGACGAACTGCGCGCGACCTTCGACGGCGTGATTACCGAGATGAAGGCCGACGGCTCGTTGAATGCCATGATTACCAAGTGGTTCGGCGAAGACCAGCCGCTGTTCGAGTAAGGCAAACGGGCGGGGCCAGCGCTTGGCCCTGCCCCCTCGCCCGCGCGCATGTTCAGCTTTTGCTCTGACCCCTCTGTCCTTGAAGGTTTCGACTGGTTCGCCTGTTACCTGACATCGGCGACCCATCTGAACTTTTACGGGGCGTTCCTGTTGGTGCTGGTCCTGCTGGCCGTCACCGCACCGGCAGCGCTTGGCATGGGGATGCTTGGGGCATTGGCGCTGCGCGCGCGCTTTCTGCCGCTGGTCGCGGTCGGCAAGGTCTATGTGAACATCGTGCGCGGCGTGCCCGATATCGTGTTCTTCCTGTTCGTGCCCATCGCGCTTGGCCAAGGCATTGAATGGATGCTGCACCAGGTCCGCTGCCCCGACTGGACAGAGCCGATCCGCCAAGGCACCGATTTCCTTGTCTGCCCAGAGGCGAAAGTGCCGCCCAACGGCTCGCCCCAATGGCTGTATACGGCTTATGCTTTCGGCATGGCGGTGCTGGCCTTCGCGCTGGTCTTCGGCGCTTTCGTGGCCAACACGTTGCACGGGGCCATGCAGGCCGTGCCCCGCGCGCAGGTGGAAACCGCCGAAGCCTATGGTATGACACGCGCGCAAGCCTTTCGCCGCGTTGTGCTACCGCAAATGTGGGTTTACGCACTGCCGGGCCTGTCGAATATCTGGCAAATCCTGATAAAGGCCACGCCGCTTCTGTTCCTTCTGGGGCTGCAAGACATCGTTTATTGGGCGCGGGAACTGGGCGGGCAGAAAACCTCGCTGTTTTCCTACCCCCACCCTGACTGGCGCATGTGGTATTTTCTGGCGCTGCTGATCTTCTACCTGTTCCTGACATGGATCAGCGAACGTGTTTTCGCGTGGCTGGGTCGTCGCCTGTCGCATGGCCAAGCCACCGCCGCGGGTGAGCGGATGCGAAAGGCCGCCGCATGAGAACCTGCTGGGAAAGCTTCGAGGCATACGCCTTCCGCGCCTTGGGCCGCGATTTCGGCGAACGGCTGTTGCCGCGCGGTCTGGACATCACCTTTTGCGATCAGGTCTTCCTGATCGGGTCGGGCCTGATGTGGAACATCTATTTCGCGGGCCTTGCCATCGCCATCGGCTTTGGCCTGTCGGTGGCCGTGGCCATGGCGCGGTTCAGCCAGAACCCGTGGCTGTCGCGCCCTGCGAGCGGGTTCATCTTCGTCTTCCGTGGCTCGCCCCTGTTCATCCAGTTCTTCTTTTTCTACGCGGCCTTCGTGCTGTTGCCGCGCAGCGGCATCGACATTCCCTTGGGCTTTGTCACGCTGACGGTCGACACCTCGGCGCTGACCACGGCGCAGGTGGGCGGGTTGTTCGTGCTGGTGCTGAACACCACCGCCTATTCGGCAGAGCTGTTCCACGGCGCGTTGCAATCCATCCCCAAGGGCGATCTGGAAGCGGCCGACGCCTACGGGATGCGCGGCTGGACCAAGTTTCGGCGCGTGATCTTTCCGAACATGCTGCGGCTGGCATGGCCTAGCTACACGAATGAGGCGATTTTCCTGACGCATTCCACAACGCTGGTGTTCCTGTCGGCCTTCCCCGCGCGCCAGCAGGTGGGCGAGGCGTTCTATTACGCGCGCTATTTCGTGGACCAGACCTTCAACCCCTTCGTCGCCTATCCGCTGGTGGCCGCCTATTTCGTGGCCCTGACGCTGGTGATCGTCGCGGTCTACGGGCTGGTCGGGCGGCGCTTGAACCGGCATTTGCCGCAAACCCGGCGCGCGCGGTTCCGCTTTCGCCCGCAATATATTCGGTAGACCATGGCCGCCACGCATCCCGATCCCGAATTGCTGCGCCAGATCCGCATCGTCATTCCTGACCTGAACGGGGTGGCACGCGCCAAGCGCATGTCGCCGCAAGCCTTGCCCAAGCTGATGGCGGGGCAAGCCAAGATGCCACTCTCGGCGCTGAACCTTGATATTCGCGGCAATGACATCGAAGACAGCCCGCTTCTGTTCGACACCGGCGATGCCGATGGTTTCCTGCGCCCCACCGCGCGCGGGCTGCTGCCCATGCCGTGGATCGGGCCGGAAGCGGCGATGCTGCCGATGGCCATGCACCGCGAGGATGGCACGCCCTTCGGCGGCGATGCCCGTCATGCGCTGGAAGCTGTCGTCAACCGGCTGGCGGCGCGTGGCCTGACCGCCGTCACCGCGACAGAGCTGGAATTCTACCTGATCGACGACAGCGAAGGCCCGTTCCAGCCACCCGTCAGCCCCAGCACCGGGCGGCGCGGCTGGGGGGCGGCAACCCTGTCGATGCAGGTCATGGATGCGTTCAACGCCTTTTTCGATGCGCTCTATGAGGGCTGCGAGGCCTTGGGCATTGACGCCGACACCGCCACATCCGAAGCCGGGCCGGGACAGTTCGAGATCAACCTGAACCACGGCACCGACGCGTTGCGGATGGCTGACGACACTTGGTTGTTCAAGCTGCTGGTCCGGCGTCTGGCGCGGGCGCATGGGTTCGCGGCCAGCTTCATGGCCAAGCCCTACCCCGATGCGTCGGGCAGCGGGCTGCATGTCCATGCCTCGCTCTTGGACCGCGACGGGCGCAACATCTTCGACGATGGCACCCCGCAGGGGTCCGACGCCTTGCGCCACGCAATTGGCGGGGTGCTGGCCACGATGGCCGATGCCACGCTGATCTTCGCGCCCCATGCGGGCAGCTATGACCGGCTGGTGCCGGGGGCACATGCGCCCACCGGGATTGGCTGGGCCTATGAAAACCGCACCGCCTCTATCCGGGTGCCCAACGGGCCAAACGCCGCGCGGCGGTTCGAGCATCGGGTGCCCGGCGGCGATGCGAACCCCTATCTGGTACTGGCCGCCATCCTTGGCGGGATGGAGCTGGGACTGACCGACCAGATCGCCCCGCCCGCGCCCCTAGTCGGCAATGCCTATGCGCAAGACCTGCCGCAGATTCCGGAGTCATGGGAAATGGCGGTCGACCGCTTTTCGACCTCGACCCTCATGCCAAGGATCTTTCCCGACCGGCTGATCGACAATTTCACCCGCACCAAGCGCCAAGAGATCGCAGAGCTTGCCGCGCTCAGCCCGCAAGACCTGGCGACCCTTTACCTGGACAGCCTGTAGCCCACGCGTGCGGCGGCCTTGCGCGTGCCCTTGGGGCGCTGTAGCGTTTGCGCAGAGAACCCCGAAAGACCCATACCATGAAGATCGGTATCCTAGAATGCGGGCGTCCGCCCGAGGTGCTTGGCGCGAAGCTGGGGCAATACCCGTCCATGTTCATCCGATTGCTGGACGGGAATGGCTTTACCTTCCAAAGCTGGCATGTCGAAGCGATGGAATTTCCCGGCAACGTGCATGACGCCGATGGCTGGCTGATTACCGGCTCGCGCCACGGGGTCTATGACGATCTGCCCTTTATCGCGCGGCTGGAGCAGTTCATCCGCGACGCTTTCGCAGCGAATGTGCCCGTGGTGGGCGTGTGCTTCGGGCATCAGGCCATGGCGCAGGCGCTTGGCGGCACGGTTGCGAAATACCAAGGCGGCTGGGCCGTGGGCGCGCAGGATTACAGCTTCGACACCGGGCCGCTGCGGCTGAACGCGTGGCATCAGGATCAGGTCATCACCCCGCCCGAGGGCGCGCAGACCGTGGGCTGGAACGCGTTTTGCGCCCATGCCGCGCTGCTCTATCCCGGTCATGGCTTTTCGGTTCAGGCGCATCCGGAATATTCCGATGCGGTCATCAAGGGGCTGATCGACCATCGCGGGCGCGGGGTTGTCCCCGACGCGCTGCTGGACAGGGCCGAAACCGAATTGGGCGGTGCGCAGGGCGATGTGATCGCCGCGCGCATTGCCGCTTTTTTCAAGGAACACGCACAGGTGCAGGCATGACAAGCTGGCGCGATCAAATCCCTCAAGCCGCGCGCGACTATCTGGAAGGCCGCCGCCTGGACGAGGTGGAATGTATCATCGGGGACATGGCCGGCGTCGCGCGCGGCAAGGCCATGCCTGCATTCAAATTCGACGAGACGGCGAAATACTACCTGCCCACCTCGATCTTTTTGCAGACGATCACCGGCGGTTGGGCAGATTTCCGCGACGGGGCCGATTTGGAACCCGACATGATCATGCGGCCCGATTTCTCGACCGTGACCGCGGCGCCATGGACCGCCGACTGGACCTTGCAGATCATTCACGATGCAGAGGATGCGAACGGCAAACCGATCCCGACCGCGCCCCGCAACGTGTTGCGCCGCGTGCTGGAGCTTTACCAGGCGAAAGGCTGGCAACCCGTCATCGCGCCAGAGATGGAGTTCTTCTTCGTCGCCCGCAATCTGGACCCCAACATGCCCATCATCCCCCCCATGGGCCGGACGGGTCGGCGCGCGGCGGCGCGGCAGGCCTATTCCATGTCCGCCGTGGATGAATACGGCAAGGTGATCGACGACATCTATGATTTCGCCGAAGCCATGGGGCTGGAAATTGACGGCATCCTGCAAGAAGGCGGGGCCGGTCAGGTGGAAATCAACCTCGCCCATGGCGACCCCTTGGTGCTGGCCGATCAGGTCTTTTACTTCAAGCGCATGATCCGCGAAGCGGCCTTGCGCCATGACATGTTCGCCACCTTCATGGCCAAACCGATCGAGGGTGAACCGGGCAGCGCCATGCATATTCACCATTCGGTGCTGGACACGGGCACCGGGCAGAACCTGTTCTCGACCGAAGAAGGCGATAGCACGGACGCCTTCATGCATTTCATCGGCGGCTTGCAGCGGCACTTGCCGTCAGCCGTGGCGCTGATTGCACCCTATGTGAACAGCTATCGCCGCTACGTCCCGGATTTCGCGGCGCCGATCAACCTGGAATGGGGCCATGACAACCGCACCACGGGGCTGCGCGTGCCGATTTCGTCGCCCGCAGCGCGGCGCGTGGAAAACCGTTTGGCGGGCATGGATTGCAACCCTTATCTGGGCATCGCGGCGTCGCTGGCTTGTGGCTATCTGGGGCTGATCGAACAGCAGGGCCCGCGCGAGGAATGCCGCACCAACGCCTATATGGACGAGGACGAACTGCCCCGCACGCTTGGCGACGCGGTGTCCCTGTTCGAGGATGCCACCGCGCTGCACGACATTCTGGGACCGGAATTCTGCAAGACCTATGCGGCCGTGAAACGCGACGAATACCACGAGTTCTTGCAGGTCATTAGCCCGTGGGAGCGCGAGCATCTGCTGTTGAACGTATGAACCTGCTGTTTGCCAATGACCGCGCGGGGCACTACCCGGACAGCTACTATGCCGCGACCGCCACACCCCTGCCCGTTCAGCCCGCGCTAAAGGGGGCCGTGACGGCCGATGTCTGCATCATCGGCGGCGGCTATACAGGCCTGTCTGCCGCGCTGCATCTGGCGGAGCGTGGCTATTCGGTGCGCCTGCTGGAGGCGCATCGGGTCGGCTTTGGCGCATCGGGCCGCAATGGCGGGCAGATCGGACCGGGCCAGCGCATAGAGCAGGACGAGATCGAGCGCATGGTCGGGCGCGACGATGCGCGCCACCTGTGGCAGATCGGGCTGGACGCGCGCGATCTGGTGCATGATCTTGTGGCGCGGCACGGCATGGATTGCCCCATCGCGCCCGGTGTCATCCATGCCGACTGGCACGACAGCGGCCTGCCCCATGCCCGCGCCTATGCCGAGAAACTGGCGCGCGATTACGGCTATACCGATATGGAACCGCTCGACCGCACGCAGATTCAGGCGCTGGTGAAAGCACCGGGCTATCGCGGCGGTGTGCTGGACCATGGCGCGGGGCATCTGCACCCGTTGCGCTTTGCCTTGGGCTTGGCGCGCGCGGCGCTGGCGGCGGGGGCCACCATCCATGAAAATGCGCTGGTCGTCGCGATAGAGGACGGCGCGAAACCCGTTGTGCGCACCCAGACCGGGCATGTGCAGGCCGATCATGTCATCCTGGCCGCGAATGGCTATTTGGGTCGGCTGGTGCCGCAAGTGGCGGCCAAGGTGATGCCCATCAACAATTTCATCGTGGCGACCGAACCCTTGCCCGAAGACACGGTTCTGACCCGAAACCATGCCGTGGCCGATAGCAAATTCGTCATCAATTACTTCCGCCTGTCCGAAGACAACCGCCTGCTGTTCGGCGGGGGCGAAAGCTATGGCTACCGCTTTCCCGACCTGATCCGCACGGTGCGCAAACCGATGTTGCAGGTCTTTCCGCAGCTTGCCGATACCCGCATCGAGTATGCTTGGGGCGGCACGCTGGCGATTACCATGACCCGCCTGCCCTGTTTCATGCGGATCGGTGCAAACATGCTGTCCGCATCGGGCTATTCCGGCCATGGCGTTGCCTTGGCCACGCTGGCGGGGCGCATCATGGCCGACACGATAACCGGTCAAAGTGAACGGTTCGACCTGATGAGCAAGCTGCCCCTGCCCAGTTTTCCCGGCGGTTCCGCCCTGCGCAGCCCGCTTCTGGCGCTGGCCATGACGTGGTTTTCGCTGCGTGACCGGTTGGGCGTCTAGGGCTTACTTGTTCAGCTTCGACAGCTTGTCCTGCAATTCGGACAATTGCTTCTTGATGTCGTCCAGATCATCGCCCGAAGCGGGTTTGCTGTCGCTCTCTTTCAGACCCGGCCACCCGGCCATCATGGTTTTCATAAAAGCCTGCTGCTGGCGCTGCATTTCCTCGAACCCCGGCATGGCGGCCATCGGGTTGGCGCGGGCCATGTTCTCGACAATCTGGGACTGACCTTCGCGCAGCATTTCGAACGACATGGCCAAAAACTGCGGCACAACGCTTTGCGCTTGCGTCGTGTAGCTGCGCACCAGATCGGTCAGCACTTCGATGGGCAGTACGCTTTCGCCCCGGCTTTCATGCTCGGCCACGATCTGAAGCAGGTATTGCCGCGTCAGGTCATCGCCCGATTTCAGATCGACGATCTTCACCTCGCGCCCGTCGCGGATAAAGCCCGCGATGTCCTCTAGCGTCACGTAATCGCTGGTTTCGGTGTTATACAGCCTGCGACTGGCATAGCGCTTTATCAGCAGCGGTTTTGCGTCTTGTGACACGAGGCCCCCTCCCTTGGGTTTTGCAGTGCAGCAGAGCCTAGGGGAGGTTGAAACAAAAGAAAAGGGCGCGCAGCATCTGCGCACCCTTTAGTCGCGGGTCACCGTGGGAGGAACGGTTCCGCTGGAGAGAGAACTGTCTCGCCTTACTTGGCGGTTGCAGCTTTCGTCGCTTTGGTTGCCGTGTCGGTGGCTTTCTTGACGGCAGCAGCGGTTTCTTCCTGCATGTCCTTGCCGGCAGCCATCAGCAGCTCGACGGTGTCCATCTGCACTTTTTTCGCGATTTCAGCGAAAGCAGCGACATGCTCGGCAGCGGTTTCAGCCGAAGCCGATGCGAAATCGGTCATGGCTTTGGTGTAGTCGGCGGGGTCGTCCTTGGCGGTCGACAGCTCACCAGCTTTTGCCAGCGTTGCCTTCGTCCACTTGGTCGAAACTTCGGTCGACTTTTCGGCAGCTTCCAGGGCAACTTTGCTCATCTTCTCGGTCAGAGCGGCCTGGGTCTTGAACATGTCGGTGAACGCGGTGGTGTCCATCGGCATTGCGCCCATCATGTCTTTCATCATCTTGGTGTAGTCGGTGGTGGTAGCCATTGTGCTTCTCCTGTTCGGTAACTTCCGGCAGGTCGCAACATGTTCCCTGCGTCTGAACAGAATATGCACGCTGCAGCGCAGCATTTCAATGTTTTTTTCTGCGCCGCAGCATTTTTCTGGTCACGCTGAACCAAGCCTATGACATGGCTTCGTTTTTCGTGCTGACCACATAGGTGCCCGGCGCATCCGCAAGGGCCGGATAGCCCGAATCACCGGGGATACGCGCCGGAACCTTGGCCCCGGAACGCTTGCGCAGCCACTCTTCCCACAGATGCCACCAAGACCCTTCGTGGAACTCGGCCGCTTCCAGCCAGTCTTCTGGCGTGCCCGCGACCTCTGGCCCGGCATGGTGGCCGTACTTCTTCTTGGACGGCGGATTGATGATGCCCGCGATATGGCCCGACTGGGCGCGCACGAATGTCTTGTCGCGGCTGCCCATCTTGGCCACGCCCCGGAAGCTGGATTTCCACGCAGCAATATGGTCCGTCTCGCACCCCACCGCGAAGATCGGGTGTTTCACGTCCGACAGCGACACATCCTCGCCGCAGATGCGGAACGTGGCAGAGGCGAACTTGTCCTGCTGGCACAGCCCGCGCAGGTATTCGACGCACATCTTGCCCGGCAGGTTGGTGCCGTCGCCATTCCAATACAGCAGGTCAAACGCGGGCGGCGCTTCGCCCATCATGTAGCTGCGAATGGCCGGGCCATAAATCAGGTCGTTCGAGCGCAGGTAGGAAAAGGTGCGCGACATGAAGAAACTGTCCAGATAGCCCTTCTCGTTGCACTCGGCCTCGATCCCGTCGACGAAATCATCCTCCAGAAATACGCCCACCTCGCCCCGGTTCGAGAAATCGGTCAAGGTGGTGAAGAGCGTCGCCGCGCGGACCGATTTATCCTTGCGCTTGTTCATCAGCGCCAAGGTCAGCGACAGCGTGGTGCCCGCGATGCAGTAGCCGATCGCGTTGACCTGCGGTTCGCCCGTGATCTCGCGTGCAACCCGGATCGCTTCCAGATAGCCCTGCTCGACGTAGTCATCCATGCTGGTGTCGGCATAGCTGGCATCCGGGTTCACCCATGACACCATGAACAGCGTATAGCCCTGATCCACGATCCATTTGACCAAGCTGTTCTGCGGCTTCAGGTCCATGACGTAGAACTTGTTGATCCATGGCGGGAAGATCACAAGCGGCGTGCGATAGACATTTTCAGTGCTGGGGCTGTATTGGATCAGCTCGAACAGGTGGTTGCGAAACACGACCTTTCCCGGCGTGGTCGCAAGGTTCTGGCCCAGCTTGAACGCTTCCTTGTCGGCCAGCGTGACCTGCAACTCGCCCCGGTTCGCCTCGACATCGCGGACAAGGTTCTCCAGCCCTTTCACAAGGCTTTCGCCCTCGGTCTCGACCGCTTTCAAAAGCGCGTCGGGATTGGTGGCCAGGAAATTGGTCGGCGCCATCATGTCGACCAGTTGGGTGGTGAAATATTGCAGGCGGCGCTTTTCGGTCGGATCGACCGAATCAAGGCTCTCGATCGCGTCCTTCATGCTTTCAGAGGCGATCAGGTATTGCTGCTTGATATAGTTGAAATAGGGGTGGGTCTTCCAAAGCGGGTTCGAGAACCGGCGGTCATCGGGCGTCTTGTCTTCGGGCGCCTGAAGCTTGCCGCTTTGCAGCGCCTTTTGCGCATCCAGATGGTGCTTGAGCGATTTGCCCCAGAATTCCAGCTGCTGCTCCAGCGCCTTGGACGGGTTCTTGGCCATTTCGGTCCAGTAGGCGGTCACGCCGTGCAGGAACAGGTCGGGATCGGGGGCTTGCAGGCTGGGGCGCGGAGGGGTGCGATGGGCAAGGGCATTGGTCAGGCGTTCGGTCAGTGCCTCGATCCGGGCCATATTTTCTTTCAGGCGCTCGGCTTTTTTCCCATCATCATATTCAGAAGTTGTCATACAGCGAATTTCCCCCTACCCTTCGCATGCGCAGCATTCGTTCGCCAAGGATACCTGCCGCGCAACTTGAGTTAAAGGGACGATTGGCGTTACCTGTTCGAGCGCTGAAAAGGATGATTGCATGAAGGGCATGGCCACCTACGACCTGATGGAAGCCATTCGCAACACGAACGAATGGATGGGCGCCTCGGCGCGGGCCTTCGCATCCTACCCGGTTTGGGGCATGGTGCCGCACCCGATGTTCAAGGTCATGTCGGCTTGGGGCCGCGTGACCGAACGCAGCTTCGCGCGGATGGTCATCAAACCCGACTGGAACATCACATCGGTGGTGGCAGAGGACGGGCGCGACCATATCGTCGAAGAAGTCGTTGAAATTGCACGCCCTTTTGGCGATCTGCTGCGCTTCAAAGTGCATGGCCGCCCAGACAAGCCGCGCCGCGTTCTGCTGTGCGCGCCCATGTCGGGGCATTACGCGACGCTTCTGCGCTCGACCGTGGCAAGCCTGTTGCCCGATTGCGAAGTCTGGGTCACGGACTGGCACAATGCCCGTGACATCCCGGTGTCCGAGGGCAAGTTCGACATCGAGGATTACACCCTCTACCTGACCGATTTCATCCGCCATCTTGGCCCGGATACGCATGTGATTGCCGTGTGCCAACCCGTGCCGCTGGCGCTGGCCGCGACCGCCTACCTGGCGGAACTGGAACCCGAATCGCAGCCCCGCACCCTGACCCTGATCGGCGGCCCCGTGGACCCCGATGCCGCACCCACCGAGGTAACGGATTTCGGTGAACGTGTGACCATGGGGCAACTGGAGCATCTGGCCATCCAGCGCGTGGGCTTCAAATACAAAGGCGTGGGCCGACTGGTCTATCCCGGCCTGTTGCAGCTTGGCGGCTTCATCTCGATGAACCTTGAACGCCATGCGCAGGCCTTCACCGACAAGATCGCGGCTGAGGCCCAAGGCTCGGGCGGCGAGCGCGACAAGCACAACCGCTTCTACGACGAATACCTGTCGGTCATGGACATGACGGCGGAATTCTACCTTTCGACGGTGGAACGCATCTTCAAGGATCGCGAGATCGCGCGCAATGAATTCGTGGTCGATGGCCACAAGGTCGATATCGGCAAGGTCACGAATGTTGCCGTCAAGATCGTCGAGGGCGAGAAAGACGACATCAGTGCGCCCGGCCAATGCCTTGCCGCGTTGGACTTGCTGACAGGCCTGAGCGACGCGCAAAAGGCCAGCCATGTCGAACCCGGTGCCGGGCATTACGGTATTTTCGCCGGCAAATCCTGGCGCAACAATATCCGCCCGCTGGTGATGGAGTTCATGGACACCCATGCCGGCGATGGTGGCAGCGGCAAGGGCCAGCTTAAGGTCGCGGTGTCGAACGGCTAAAACAAGACCCCCGCCACTGGCGGGGGTTTTCAATTGTCATCCCAGATTTCGGTCAGTTGCCCAACGCCGCGTTCAAACCCTGACGCGTTTCCGCAGTGGCAAGCTGGGCGTGCAGACGTTCGAATTCGTCCTTCGCCTGAACCCGCTGGCCAGAATTCAGCAGCGCATAGGCCCGCAAGATCGACAGATCGCGCCGCAACCCGCCCTGAAGCTGTTCAAGCGCGTTGAAATAGGCAATGGACTGGCGGTAGTCGCCCTTGCGATAGGCCTTGACGCCACGCTGGTCCAGAATGATCGCCTCGACCTCTGCGCGCTGGGTGTCGGTCAGGCGCGCGCTGCTGGCGACCTGCGCACCCTGCTCGGTCATGTTCAGGGCCAGATAGGCCAGTGACAGGCCGTAATAGCCATCGCGCCCGACATTGGGGCCAATCGCATCGCCAGCGGGGGCCGTAGCCTGGAACCCGACCAGGGCCTCGGTCGGGCGCTGATGGCTGAACAGGCACCACGACCGTTCATACAGAACATCTAGCGAGCGCGGATTGTTCGAGGCCGCGATGCAGCGCGCATATTGCTCACGCTCTTTCAGCGCGCGCACCTCTGCGATGCGGCTATCCCCGCGCGCAGGCAGCCGCGACGGGCTGACCGCCGGGGCGGGTGCGGGTGTCGCCACGGGTTGCGGCGCTGGGGCCGTGCGCGGGGTCGGCGCAGGCGCGGCCGCCGTGCGCGGGGTCGGCGCAGGCGCGGCCGCCGTGCGCGGAGCCGGGGCTGCCGCACCGCCCAGCAACCGCCGCTCGAGCGCGTTCAGACGTTCCGTTTCGGCACGGTTTGCGCCACGGGCCACATCGAACATACCGGCCAGTTCTGTCCGGCTGGCCACGGCAGAGGCCTTTTCCAGCGTAGGTTCCATCTGGCTATAGGCGGTGCAGGATTGCACCGTGTTGCGCCATGTGGTCACGGCTGCGCTGTTCTGGCCTGACAGCACATACATATCCGCCAGCACCCACGCATTGTTGATCCGCTCGCAGCTCATGATCTGCGGCGAGCGGCGGGCAATCGCGATCGCGGTGCCCGCATCGCGCGAGGCGGCGGCGGCGTCGAACGCGTCCTGCGCCTCGTTGGTTTCCAGCACGCGCAACATATCGGCAGGCGGGGTCCAGCCCGCGACAGCTTGGCGGCTTGCGTCGATCTCGCGCCGTGCGCCGGCGTAGTCGCGCCGCTCGATCAGGCGCCAGATCGCCCCCTCATCGACACTGGCGCTGGCCTGCGGCACCAGCAACTGGTTCAGGTCCGACGGCGGGGTCCAGTCGGGATAGGCCACGCGCAGGCGGCGCAATTCGGCATTCATGGCCGCCGTGTCGCCCTGCTGCACATAGTATCGCAGCGCGCGCAGATCGTCGTAGCTGGCCGTTTGCGCGGATACCGCGCCGGCCGTCAGGCAGGCGGCGAGCGCAACAGAGACAAGGCGGTGGCGAAGGCGAAACTGGATCATATCGGCACACATTCCGGCAAGGTTTCGAAAGCGGCGATCATGGCAAACAGGTGCAAAGTCGCCGGGTAATAAGGCTGGTCATTGGTGAAGGGCGGGATCTGCGCCCCCGATGTCAGGTTCTCGGCGCAGGTAATCAGTCCCGCGATCGCCTGGTAGCCCGCATCGCCAGAGCTTTCGAGCACCGTGCCCGACACAGGTTCCAGAACGGTGGGCACGCCCACGCCGGGCTGGACGGTGCGGGCATAGACCGCTGCCATGCGCCGCACTGACAAGTGGCGCGGAATGCGCGACCAGACCATGAAAAGCGGCACGCGCAGCGCCTCGTAGCCGGTATTGGGCGATAGCGTTTCCGAAGCCCGCATCCCTTCTGCCGAGATGTCGACCCAATCGGGCACAAGCCCGTTCTGGGCCAGTTGGTCGATCAGTGCCTCGCCCTGCTGCGCGCAGATTGCAAGCGCCGAAACCCCGGTCGCAGCAGCCACTTCGCGCATGGCCAGCGGCATGTAATAGGACGGGTTGATCGACAGATGCGTGTCATGGTTGAAGCCGAATTGCGCGGGCAACATGACGATGCGCCCCTCTGCGCCGGGCATGGGCACGATGCAGGTCGCGGCAAGCGCTTCGGCAATCTCTTGGGCGCGCGCCAGATGCGAGCGGTCGCCAAATCGGGAAAACGCCCGCACCAACGCCCAGGCATAGAACAGATCGCCATCCGACGCGTTGTTGCGGTCTGGCACGGCGTTGACCTGATCGGGCAGCCAGCGCCACGCCAGAAGCGGATCGGCGCGCACCGCAAGGTTGCGTTCGGTCCACTGGTACATCCGCGCGAACGCTTCGGCATCGTCGAAATAGGTGGCCAGCACCATTCCGTAGCCCTGCCCCTCGGAATGGCTGGCGGCGCGTTGCAGCGTATCGACCACGCGGCCATCGGCCATCAGGAAGCGCTCTTTCCAAGCCTCCCATAAAGGGCGGGCGACCTGGCCGAACTGGTCGGTCATGCTCTGCGCCAGACCGGGACCAGCCATTGCAAGCGCGGCGGTGCCGCATAGGAAATGCCGTCTGTTCATAGCTTCTCTCGGGTTGAGATGACGAGGCGCAGCGCGACCAGCGCCGAGCCCAGCGCCAAGAACAACATCAGGAATGTGTAGAAAATTGGGCGCGCAGACACGAAATTACCCATCGCGGTGCGGAAATTCTGCAAGGACCACGCTTCCAGCAACACCGGCCTGCGGTCGGGCGCGATCCAGTTGTCCCAGCGCCCGTCATGGCCAAGGATGGACACCTGTCCACGCGGGCCGCGCCCATATTCACGCGCCGCCGCGATGGATTGCGCGATCTGCGTCATGTCGCTGTCTGCGCTGCGCAGCATCCAGATCTCGTCCGGCCGGGCCGGGTCCAGATGGAACAGCACTGCCTGCCCCCGCCGTTCGGCCAGCCAAGCGTTCAACTGGTCGCCATTCGACGGGAAGATGCGGTCACGCACCCAGTAGACCCGGTCCAGAAGCAGCGACCAGATATTGCTGAAGGCCGCCGTCAGCCCGCGCTCTTGCTGCCAACGGGCCGAGAACGGATCATCCGCGGCTTGCTGCGCGGCCATCAGCGCCTCGTATTCCGGGGTTATCAGCACGGTATCTTCCAGAAGCTTGCGGTCCGCCCGATGATGCGCCATCGGCACCGCGCCCAGATCGTCGAGCGAGATCAGATGCAACGTCGAAGGGCGGATATCCCCGCGCGAGCGTGCCAAGGCGGCGGCAAGGGTCAGCACATCGGCATCGGAATAGGCCCGGCCGCTCAGTTCATTGCGGCGCAGGCTGTCGGGCGTCAGCGCGCTGAACGCGAGGTCCATATCCGGGATGGACATGGGCGGGCTATAGGGCACGAACAGGCTGGAGCTGCCGCCGATTTGCAGGAACGGCTGGTCATAGGCCTGGCATGGCAGGTCGGCCGGATCGCCCGGAACCATCATCTCGAAGGTCAGCGTATTGGTGCCCGGCTGCATGATGCGCGCCTCGAAATCGACCGGGAAACGAGTGATCGGCGCACCGCCTTCGTCGCGCAAGGGCAGCAGGCGGATGGATTGCCCGTTGACGCTGATGAGCAGCATCGCCTCGTCAGGCAGGCCCGGCGCATAGGCGTAATCCAGAAAGATGCGCGCCTTTTCGGCCGTCAGGATCAGCCAGTCATCGGGCAGACGGAAAGGATGGTGCCGGATCGCATAGCGCTGCGAGAATTGTTCCGTCTGGATGCCGAAATCCGCAAAGGTGTTCTCTGCATCGGCCACCAGAAGCGGTGCACGCGCGGCTTGTTCCTGCGGCTCTAGCTGCGGAATCTGGTCCAGCAGGTCGGCGGGGTTGGTGCCTTGGGCCACTTCCAGCACCATGACACGCGCACCGTCGCCCCCGACCTGAAAGCTGATCGTCGACTGCGCCGCGGGCAGGATGGTGATGCGCGCGCGGGCGGGGGTTTCCAGCGCGGTCGTCCAGTAATCGGTGAAGGAAAAGACAACCGGCGTGCCAACCAGCGACTGGTTCAGCCGCCGCACCAGCGCCCGGCGCCAAGTCTCGGATTCAGCACCAAGGCTGTCGATGCCGCGAATTTCAACCGGCGAGAAAGCGACAGATTGCGCCGCCAGCCCCATCATAAAGGCATCGGGACCGGACCCAAGGTCGGCGGGGTCAAGGACCATGCCGGTGTCGACCAGGTTCACGTCTGTCCACAGATCGAACGACGCCTCTGGCCCGCAATAGATGCGGTGGCCCTGCCGGAACTCTATCTGCACGGCGTTGCGCCCGGCCCGCAATGTGCCTTGCGGGATCACAATTTCATCGACGCCGGGGGTTTCGAAATTGTCCAGACGGACGGTTTCCAGCTCTACCCCGTTCACCATGACGCGCATGAATGACCGCTCCGGCAGCAGGTTGATGCTGGACACGGTCACAAGTTGCAGCCGCTGCGTGCGCGCGGGGTCGGCGACATACAGATCGAAAGACACCAACTCGCGCTCGCCCGTGACACGCGCAAGCGCGCCGTTGCGGCGCACCTGCAGGTCGGTCAGGCGCAGCGGCGACACCCATTTGCGCGGTGCCGGTGCACCGGCGGTGGTATCCTGCGACTGCCGGTGCAGGTTGATGCGGTCTGGCGAAGGGGCCATGTCGGCATCCATCGCGGGCGTCGCCGCATCCTGTTCAGGCAACAGGATCAGCCCGCCCTGCGCGAAAAGCGGGGCGGCGCAGAGCGACATGATCGCCGACAGCGCAAGCGCCTTGGCCGAAGCGGAGAAGGGCAATCTGGTCATGCGCGCGGCCCCCGGTCAGGATGTGTGCCGGGCGCATCGAAATGCAGCCGGCCATCGGTGGCGCCACGGCCTTGCGCCAGCATCTGCCGCATCGGGTGGACAGGCTCGCTCAGAACCGGGTCGAAAGCTTGGCCGAACGCAAGGATATGCGCCGGCTCGTCCGCGACCACGGCCACTTCGCGCTCGCGTTCTTGCGCCCGCTTGCGGCGCGCGGGCTCTGCGGCCAGCATTTTCATGACATGCGCGACAGAGGTGAAGGCCAGCGAGAATACATAAGCCATCCCCTTCAGCAGCGGCATGGGCTTGTTACGGCTTTCGCGGATCGCTTCCCACACCGAAGAGTCGCCGAAAATCAGATGCGCAATCGTTTCGCGCACGATCAGGGGCTGATCGGGGTCATAGCGAACCCCCAGCACAAGCCCGGTCGGCGTGCGCTGGACATTGACCACCTGCACCCGCACCGCGTTTTCCAGATGCGGCGATTTCGGGAATTCCGGCGTGAAGTAGAAAACCGACCCCTTGTCGAGGCTTGCCAAATGGGCGTGGTCGGTGTCGGGGCCGGGGATCAGCTTCAGCTTGGCCCCGCTGGTCGAGGAATCCAGCACGGTCGCAGCCGTGAAGGTGTAATCCTCGCCCACACCGATGGCGGCGACGGCGGGCACGTTCATGTCCACACGCGGCACGGCGCGGCGCTGCTGGCGCTCGCCAATCGCGCCCAGTGCCGCCGACAGGATGATGAAGTTAAAGATGGCCCAGCCGCCCACAATCATCAGGATGTTGTGGTCGCCGGGATAGAGGAACCACCGCACCGCAGCCGCCAGCACGCCCAGAAGCGCGATCCCCCACAGGATAAGCAGGGGCTTGTAGAGCGGCGAAAGGAAATCCTCTTCCAGAACCTCGTCCTTGGCGGTCACGTTGAATTTCGCGCCGCGCGGCTTGAACAACGTGCGCAAGACCACGCCCGACAGATAGGGTGCCTGCGCGGTTTCATAGAGTTCCGAAATCAGGGGCCAGCGCACGCGCGCATACAGCCCGTTCTGCACCATGAAGCTGATCGCCATGTAGCTGGACATGTAAACCGCGACCTCTTCGATGGTCGCGACGAAGATCTGCAATTCGAAGAACAGGTAGGCCAAGGGCGCCAGGATAAAGGTCATCCGCACCAGCGGGAACAACCAGAAGGTCATCGAGTTCAGGTAGCACAGGCGTTGGCTCAAGCTCATGCCCTTGCGGCGCAGCGGGTTTTTCAGGCGCAGAAGCTGCATCATGCCCGTCGCCCAGCGCCCGCGCTGTTCGATGAAAGTGGTGAAGGTTTCCGGCTGAAGCCCCGCGATCATCGCGTGATCGACATAGAGGCTCTTCCAACCTTGGCTATGGATTTCCAAGGCGGTCTCGGCGTCCTCGGTAATGGTTTCACCTGCAAAGCCGCCCACAGAATCGAGCGCCGCGCGGCGCAGGACAGAGGCCGAGCCGCAGAAAAACGCCCCGCCCCAGCGGTCCAGACCACGGTGGCCCTGATGGTAGAACATCTCGTTTTCAGGCGGGCAATCGGCGCGCAGGCCGATATTGCGATCCACCGGGTCCGGGTTCAGGAAGAAGTGCGGCGTCTGCACAAGGAACAGCTTGGGATCGACCACGAAATAGCCAACGGTGCGCGCCAGGAAATCGCGCGCGGGCACGTGGTCGGCATCAAACACCACGACCAGATCACCATTCAACCGCTCCAGAGCGGCCGACATGTTGCCGGCCTTGGCGTTGATGTTCCGCTCGCGGGTCGAGTAGACGATCCCCAATTCTGCGCAAAGCGCCTGCAAATCGGCGCGGCGCTTGCGCGCGGCCTGCGCCTTGACCGGGTCGTCGCTGTTGCACCGCTCGTCAGTGCCGCCATCGTCGCACAGCACCACGGTCCGCTTGTTCTGCGGGTAGTGCATGTTCTTGGCCGCCGAGAGCGTAATCGACAACATTTCGATCGGCTCATTGTAGCTGGGCACCAATATGTCCACGGTGGGAAGGCTTGCAGCAGCCACCTTGGGCGGCAGTTTACGTTCGATCGGGTCAGCGGTGATGAAAGAGCTGACGAAGAACACCCAGATTGCGTAGGTTTCCACCGCGAAGAGCGACACCGCAATCCCGAAAGACAGTGGCTCTTCCACCGGCGGCAGGGTCGAGGTGACGCGCCAGAACCAGTAGCGCATCACGATGGCCGACGCGATCGCCAGAAGCGCGAAACGTGCAACGATGGTTTTCATCGTGAACGGCTTGAGCAGGGCAACGCACAGAACCGCGAACAGGCCAAGTGCGCCCTGCACCGCGTTCGATGTGGGAATACTGGCTAGAAATGCGAGGGGGACGACGATCGCAAACCAAAGCAGGGCGAGGCCAATCTCGCCCGGCTTCAATCGCCGCGTTGCAATAAGAAGGCTCATGAAATCAGTCTCCTGAAAAAAGGATCAGCCCGGCAATCCAAGACCGAACGCACTCGCACCAATCGGGGCCAGCGCCTGTTCGGCACTGCCCGACACACAATTTCTAAGCATGATGTCCAAAGCGCGCGTGCCGCTGGGCAAGGCGCGGCTGGCCGTCTGCGTGCGCCGGAATGCCAGCACACAGACAATGTCGCCACCTGGACGGATAGTCGTATAGGTTATGTCGCCAAAGCTGTCGGTCGTGGCCGTCAACGCCCCTTCCGACACCCCCGTGAACGGGGTCGGCGCACCGCCAAATTGCGATAGTTGTTCACTCAACACGAAACGTGTGCCGCGTGCGTAGCCGGCCTGCTGGGCGCGCAGCATGATCATGTTCTCGCCCGCCAGCGTGGTCTGGTTGGGCAGCGTCACGCGCTGCTCGACCGCGCCACCCAGATCGCGCTCCATGACCAGCAGCGCTTGCGGCACGCTGATGAAGGCACGGGTCGCGGGGACCACGCGGAACTCTGTCGTGGCCTCGGCCAGTTCGGTCGGGCTGCTGCTGTCACCGGGCAAACGCAACCCGCAGGCCGACAGGAAAGCCGCGCCGAACAGTATGGCGAGCACCCCCGCACGTCGGCGGATACGGGCCAAAGCCGCGACGTTGTCTAGAATTCCTGACCGCATGAACCCGCCCGATGTAAGTGAAGGTCATGCGAAAACCCACCGCCGGAAGCGGAACGCTGCGAACACGCGCAAACATTTGGGTCAAGTGACCTGCACATAGTTGCCTCTGCCTCTGCGGACCGGCAAAGCCTTGCCTGCGCCGCCTGCGCCCATTTTGGGCATCAATTATTAGGACTTAGAATAGCCAATTGTCCGAGTTGTGGCAACATTGCATCCATCGAAAGGCATCTGGGCCATGAATTTGTCGCCAATTCACGCGGGACGCGCAATTTTCGAAACGCGAATACATCAATGGTAGAAGACGATTTTTCCGTATGGCTTACATGTTGATCTGAAAAGCTGTCAGCCGCTAGATGTGGTATGCTCGTGCCCGCGATTTGACCGGCCCACCTTTGTGGCCGAAGCGCCACATGGCTGGGTCACATCCGAAGATATTCGCTGACCTCGCAAGCCGGGCCGGCGTCGCGCAATCGGATCGTGGTTACCTTGCGCCAGCCAGACAGGTCGGGAGGGGCGAAAAACGTGTCCGCGTCGGGAACATCCAGCGCCACCTCTGTAATCAGCAGACGGTCGGCTTCGGGCAGGAACGCTTGGTAAATCGCAGCGCCGCCAATGGCATAGTGGCGCGCATAGCCATGCGCGCGGGCCAGGTCGCGGGCCGTGTCGCGCGTTGCGGCATGGGCGCCCTCTTCCGCGATCGGGCGCGAGGTGACAACGATATTCATCCGCCGCGGCAAGGGTTTCTTTGGCAGGCTGTCCCATGTGTTGCGCCCCATGATGACCGCGCCGCCCAAGGTTTCCCGCTGGAAAAACGCCAGGTCTTCGGGTGCGTGCCACGGGATGGTGTTGCCCCGCCCGATGGCCCCGTTGCGGGCCCGTGCCACGATCAGGGTCAGCATCAGACCGCCACCGGCGCTTTGATCGCGGGGTGCGGATCGTAGCCCTCGATCTGGAAATCGTCATAGGTGAAATCGAAAATGCTGTGGGGTGTGCGCAGAATGCGCATCTGCGGCAAGGGACGCGGGTCGCGCGCGAGCTGGGTTTTCACCTGATCCATATGGTTGGAATAGATATGCGCGTCGCCCATCGTATGCACGAAATGCCCCGGCTCCAGCCCGCAGACGCGCGCCAGCATCATCTGCAACAGCGCATACGACGCTATGTTGAACGGCACGCCCAAAAACATGTCGGCGGACCGCTGGTAGAGTTGCAGATGCAGTTTCCCGTCCAGAACGCGCACTTGCCACAGCGTATGGCAGGGCGGGAGCGCCATGTCGGGCACATCGGCCGGGTTCCATGCCGAGACGATCAGGCGGCGGCTGTCGGGGGTGGTCTTGATCTGCGACACCAGCGTTTCGATCTGGTCCACCCCGCCGAAATCGCGCCATTGCTTGCCATAGACAGGCCCAAGATCGCCAGCCTCATCGGCCCATTCGTCCCAGATGGAAACACCATTGGCTTTCAAATATCCGATATTCGTGTCGCCGGACAGGAACCAAAGCAGCTCGTGAATGATAGATTTCAGATGAACGCGCTTTGTTGTCACCAACGGAAAGCCCTTGGCCAGATCATAGCGCATCTGCAAACCAAAGACCGACAAGGTGCCGGTGCCCGTGCGGTCGTCACTGGGCGTTCCATGGTCCAGAATATACCGCAAACCGTCCAGATATTGCTGCATCGCGCACCCCACCCACATCATGCTGTGTTCAGCGTGACAATGCCCGGATTCTTTGGTCTTGAAAACCCCCCGCCGCGCCTTGATCCGCCCGGCAATGAACATACCTGCGAGTCAACACAGAAGGAGTGACAGGATGCGCTATCTACACACCATGGTCCGGGTCAAGGATCTCGATGCCTCTATGGCGTTTTACAAGCTGCTGGGGCTGGAAGAAATCCGCCGCCATGACAGCGAAGGCGGTCGCTTTTCGCTGATCTTCATGGCCCCGCCGGGACAGCCGGAATGCCCGGTAGAACTGACCTGGAACTGGGACGGCGATGACGCCCTACCCTCTGACAGCCGCCATTTCGGGCATCTGGCATACGAGGTGGATGACATCTACGCCACCTGCCAGCACCTTATGGACAATGGTGTGACCATCAACCGTCCGCCCCGCGACGGGCGCATGGCCTTCGTGCGCTCGCCCGACAATATCAGCGTGGAATTGTTGCAAAAGGGCAAGGCGCTCGACCCGGTAGAGCCTTGGGCCAGCATGGAAAACACCGGCCATTGGTAAGGTCTAGTTGCGCAGCGGCGCAAAGAAAATGCCATCGTCCAGCACAGCCTGGACGGTGGCGCGCTTCACGACATGATCGCCCTGCGCGAAGGCGTAGGTCAGTGACATGTCGCAAAGTTGGTTAATCAGGCGCGGAACACCGCCCGTCACCTCGTGGATAAGCAGCGCCGCTTGCTTGCTGAAAATGTTGGGCTTGCCGCCCGCCACTTTCAACCGGTGCGAGATGTAGTGCAGCACGGTGTCGGGTTGCATGTAGGGTAGATGGTAATTCGCGGCCACGCGCTGCGCGAATTGCACCAGTTCCTTGCGGCGCACATGGTCGCGCAACTCAGGCTGGCCGATCAGGAACAGCTGAAGCACCTCTTCCTTGCCCAGGTTGATATTCGTCAACATTCGCAATTCTTCGAGCGCTTCCATGGACAGGTTCTGCGCCTCGTCAATCACCAACAGCACGCGGCGGCCCTCGTTGAACTCCTGGATCAGGAATTCCTGCACCTTCAGAAACTTGGATTCGTCGCTCAGGTCACTTTGCGTCAGCTCTGGCAGCAGCCATTGCAAAATCTCGCGCGTGTTGGGGCGGGTGTTGGTCACAAGCGCGATGGACAGGCTGTCGTCGTCATCCGCTTCCTCGATGAAATGCTGAAGCAGAACCGTTTTCCCCGCCCCGATTTCGCCTGTCAGAAGCGTGATCGGCGCACGCGTCGCAAGCCCGTATTGCAACATGGCATAGGCACCGCGCGCGGTATCGGACCAGAACAGGAATTCGGGATCGGGCGTTAACGAGAACGGCCTTTGCTTGAACCCGAAATGGTCCAGATATGAGGAAAACCCGTGTGCCATTCTGCCCTTTGCCATTTGCGCAGACCCGCGCTGCTTCTGCGATACCGCTTTGAAATGACGAAATTCAAGCGCAAAGACGGCAGGGGCGTGACATTCTCGCCGGGGGTCCGCGCCAAATGGCGACCGGTATCGCAGCCTGCGAATCAGCCGTGAGCGCCTTGTTGACAGGCCTGTGGCACAAGCGTTTGCCGTGAATTTGAAACAGAACCGGCACCTGCGCGCGTTTGTCCCCGGCGGGCATACAATCGCCCGCGTTGCTTCGGCAGCAAGCCGCCCATTCGGGGTTTTTTAGTGAATTACCGGATGGTTAAGCGTAAGTTAGTTTTAAGTCTCTTTGTCACCTTATTGGTGCCATGAACGCCGGGTGTAGTGACCGGGTCTTGGTCGATAGTGACTCTAACAGGGGCGTCAGTGTGTGTGAGTGCGTGATGATGGCAGGGAGCAACCGATGACGATCCCTTTTCAGCAACAAAAGATGAAGGTCGCCGAAGTCGTGTCCCGTATCGAGAATGCGGAGCTGGAAGCGGCGCGCGGTTTTTACGCGCGGTTCGGCAAGCGCGCGCTTGATCTTGCCATCGTTCTGACCGCCCTGCCCTTCGTGATCCCGATCATGCTTGTCGCCGCGATCGCGAATGCCATGTCCGGCAATCCCGTCTTCTACAGCCAGGCGCGCCTTGGCCAGCATGGACGCGTGTTCCGCATCTGGAAATTCTCCAGCATGCGCGAGAATGCCGACCAGATGCTGGAGGAACTGTTGCGCGAAAACCCGGAACGCCGGCAGGAATGGGAAACCACCCAAAAGCTGAAGAACGACCCGCGTGTCACGCGCGTAGGCGCCGTGTTGCGCCGCACCTCGATGGATGAAATTCCCCAGCTTTTCAACGTTTTGAAAGGCGATATGAGCCTGCTTGGCCCGCGTCCCATGATGCTTGACCAAGTCGAGATCTACGGCCCGACCTTGCCCGTCTACCTGTCACTGCGCCCCGGCATTTCGGGCAAATGGCAGGTGTCGGAACGCAATGACGCCCATTTCCGGCGGCGTGCCCAGATCGATGCGGAATATGCCCGCACGCTCAGCCTGAAAAACGACCTTATCCTGGTGTGGGAAACGCTTCGCACCCTGATCCGCAGCACGGGTTACTGACCAGAAGATGCGCCCCCACATTCGGTCCTCCACGACGGTGAGTCGGACAGCGCGCGCCTTGCGGCCCGCGCAGGATGACTTGCATATGGTGGAAGAGAATGTCAAAGCCGCGCTTATGGCCCCACGCAACATCGTCTTTCCGACCGTTACAAACACCCCCGCCGTTCTGTGGCTGGTGGCGCTGACCTGTGTGCCCGAGATTCTGCTGACACTTGGCGAAACCGGGCTTTTGGGCTTCGAGCGGCTGCGTGGCGTGTTCCTGATGTATGGCGCGTTCTGGAACGGCCTGCTGTCGGGTTGGGAGCCGGTCTATCCCGGCCAGCCGATAGCCATGTTCTTCACCCATGCTTTCTTGCACGGCAGTCTGCTGCACCTGCTGGGGAACATGGTTGCGGTGCTGGCCTTGGGCGGCATCGTGGTGGCACGGGTCGGGCCAAAAGGGTTTTTGCTGCTCTATGCCGTCAGTGCATTTGCCGGGGGTGCGGGGTTTGCGCTTCTGTCGAATTCCGAAACCCCGATGGTGGGCGCGTCAGGGGCCGTGTTCGGGCTGATCGGCGCGTGGAAATTCTGGGAATGGCAGTTGCGTCACCACTTGGGCAGCCCGATGCGCCCGCTTTGGCGCTCATTGGTGGGCCTGGCCCTTCTGAACGTGGTTCTGTGGCTGCTGATGTCCGGGATGCTGGCTTGGGAAGCGCACTTAGGTGGCTTTGTGGGCGGCGTGCTCTTTGCCGCCATCGCCACCCCGTCGCTGGGCCACCGGGTTTAGGCCGCGTCAAGCGCGCTGATGATCGCACCGAAATCCGCCGCTTTCAGCGATGCGCCGCCGACCAGCGCGCCATCGACATTGGCCAAGCCAAAGATCTCTGCCGCATTGCCGGGCTTCACCGACCCGCCATAGAGCAGCGACATATCCGCATCGGGCACCGTGGCGCGCAGCGCGTCATGCACTTCGGCAATCTGTTCTAGCGTGGGGGTGCGGCCGGTGCCGATGGCCCAGACGGGTTCGTAGGCGATGACCGTGTTCGCGGCCGTTGCGCCCGCCGGGGTAGAGGCTTTGAGCTGCGACAGCACCACATCCAGCGTGGCCCCTGCATCGCGCTCGGCCTCTGTCTCTCCGACGCAGATGATGGCGATCAGGCCCGCCGAATGGGCCGCGCGCGCTTTTTCCGCCACCAGGTCAGAGCTTTCGCCATGATCTGCGCGGCGCTCGGAATGGCCAAGAATGACATAGCGCGCGCCCGCATCGGCGAGCATGTCCGCCGAGATATCGCCTGTATGCGCGCCGCTTTTACCCGTGTGGCAATCCTGTCCACCAAGCTGCACATGGCTGCCTGCCGCGATCTCGGCCATCGGGGCCAGAAGCGTCGCGGGCGGGCAGATCAGGACACCGCAATCGGGCGCAGGCTGAACCGCGACAAGCGCGCGCAACTCTACCAGATCGGCGCGCAGGCCGTTCATCTTCCAGTTGCCGGCGGCGAGTTTGCAGGGCATGGGCGATCCTCCTGTTATGCACCAACAGGGATACGCGCCACCGGGGCAGGATGCAATCAGCCTTGGGCGCGGGCGGCGTTCATGCGTTCGGTCAAGGTGTCGACATCATCGAACTTGATCGATTCCCCGCAACCGCAAGCTTCGGTCACGTTCGGGTTGCGGAACTTGAAACCGCTTTCGATCAGTCCGGTTTCATAGTCGATTTCTGTGCCGAACAGGAACATCTGGGCCATCGGCGCGATCAGCACGCGCGCACCGTCCTGCTCAACAACTTCTTCGTGCTGACCCACCTCTTGCGCGGTTTCCATGGTGTATTCCATGCCCGCGCAGCCGCCCTTCTTGACGCCGACGCGCAAGCCCTGCGCGCCCTCACGCTCCATCAGGCGCTTGATCTGCCGCACGGCAGCCGGGGTCATCGTGACCGGGGATTTGCCGGGAATACCAAACATGTCAGCCCTCTTTTCCGTCATGGCATCGCGCCGGGTTGCCCCGCGCGGTCGCGCCCGCAGGCACATCGCGCGTGACCACGGCCCCTGCCGCGATGATTGCCCCGTCACCCACGGTGACGCCGGGCAGAATGATCGCGCCGCCGCCGATCCAGACATCTTCGCCGATGGCAATGGGCGCACCCCATTCCACCCCCTTGGCGCGGCTTGCGGCATCGCGCGGGTGGTCGGCGGTCAGGATCTGCACATTCGGCCCGATCTGGGTGCGCGCGCCTATGCGCACATCGCAGACATCCAGCACGACAAGGTTGAAATTCGCGAAACAGCCCGGCCCAAAATGAATATTCACGCCGTAATCGACATGAAACGGCGGGCGGATCACCGCGCCATTCCATGTGCCCAGCAACTCTTGCATCAGCTCTGCGCGTTCCGGATCGCCCAATATGGTCTGGTTATAGGACCGCATCAGTGCCTGAGCACGTTTGCGGATCGCCACCAGGTCGGGACAGCCCGGATCATAGGGCGCGCCCGACAGCATCTTGTCGCGTTCGGACAAGAGCGTTTCCATCACATGAACCCCAATTCCAGCCGCGCTTCGTCCGACATCATGTCCATGCCCCATTGCGGGTCGAAGGTCATCTCGACATTCACCGATTGCACGCCGGGCACGGCTTCGACCGCATTGGCCACCCAGCCCGGCATTTCCCCGGCGACAGGGCAACCCGGTGCGGTCAGGGTCATGATGACCTCGACCTCTCCCGCGTCGGATATGGTGATCGTGTAGATCAGCCCAAGGTCAAAGATATTCACCGGGATTTCCGGGTCATAGACCGTCTTGCAGGCCTCTACGATTGGCTCGTACAGGTCGTGCTCGGTGCTGGAGGGCTTGATCAGCAGATCGCCTTCGTCTTGTGGCATGGGCCACCCCTTCCCTCGGACAAGTCATTTCCTGAGCGATTATATAAGAATATCTGCGCGCCCGTCCAGTGCTGCAAGCGGATCAGAGCACGTAGCGGCTAAGATCGGCGGACCGGGCCAGATCGCCGATATTGCGTTCGACAAAGGCCGCATCGACCACAACCTCTTGCCCGGCGCGATCCGGCGCGTGGAAGGACAGTTCTTCGAACACGCGCTCCATGACGGTGTAAAGGCGGCGCGCGCCGATATTCTCGACCGATTGGTTCACCTCGGCGGCAATGCGGGCGAGCGCGGCAATCCCGTCCTCGGCGAATGTCACGGCCACTTCTTCGGTGCCCATCAGCGCGGTGTATTGCCGGGTCAGCGCATTGTCGGTTTCCGTCAGGATGCGCACGAAATCGCCCTCTGTCAGCGGGCGCAGTTCCACCCGGATGGGCAGACGGCCCTGCAATTCCGGCAGCAGGTCAGAGGGTTTTGCCACATGGAACGCCCCCGAGGCGATGAACAGGATATGATCGGTCTTGACCGGCCCATGCTTGGTGCTGACGGTCGTGCCCTCGATCAGCGGCAGCAGGTCGCGCTGCACGCCTTCGCGGCTGACATCGGCCCCGCGCGCATCGGCGCGGGCACAGACCTTGTCGATTTCATCAAGGAAAACAATGCCGTTCTCCTGCACAGCCTCTAGCGCGGCCAGTTTCACGGCCTCATCATCCAGCAGCTTGTCGGCCTCCTCCGCGATCAAAAGCTCGTGGCTTTCGGCCACCGTCACCTTCTTGCGCGTGGTGCGCCCGCCCAGCGCCTTGCCGAACAGGTCGGCGATATTCATCATCTGCGGCGGCTGGCCCGGCATGTCGAACATGCCGCCCATCGGGTTGCTGGTATCGGCCAGCTCGATCTCGATCTCGGTGTCGTCCAACTCGCCCGCCAGCAGCTTGCGGCGGAACATCTCTCGCGTGGCGTCGCGGGCGTCCTTGCCCGCGATGGCCTCTATCACCCGGTCCTCCGCGGCCTTGTGCGCGCGCGCCTTGACGGCCTCGCGCATATGCTCGCGTGTCTGGGCAATCGCGGCATCGACCAGATCGCGGATGATCTGCTCTACATCGCGGCCGACATAGCCGACTTCGGTAAATTTCGTGGCCTCGACCTTGATGAAGGGCGCTTTCGCAAGCTTCGCCAAGCGGCGGCTGATTTCTGTCTTGCCCACGCCGGTCGGGCCGATCATCAGGATATTCTTGGGATAAACCTCGTCCCGCAATTCTGCGCTGAGTTGCTTGCGCCGCCAACGGCTCCGCAGCGCCACAGCCACCGCGCGCTTGGCCTCGGCTTGGCCGATGATGAAGCGGTCCAGTTCAGACACGATTTCGCGCGGGGTCAGGTCGGTCATGCGCTGATCTTCTCCACCGTCAGGTTACCGTTGGTATAGACGCAAATATCCGCCGCGATGGCCATGGCGCGGCGGGCAATCTCCTCGGCGCCCATATCGGTCGCCATCAGCCCGCGCGCGGCGGCGAGCGCGAAATTCCCGCCCGACCCGATCGCGGCGATGTCATGCTCCGGCTCCAGCACGTCGCCCGCGCCGGTGATGACGAACAGGTCGCGCCCGTCGGTCACGATGAGCATCGCTTCCAGCTTTTGCAGGTATTTGTCGGTGCGCCAGTCTTTCGCCAGTTCGACAGACGCGCGGGCCAATTGGCTGGGCGTTGCTTCCAGCTTCGCCTCTAGCCGCTCCAACAGGGTGAACGCGTCGGCGGTGGACCCGGCAAAGCCCGCGACCACCTCGTAGCCGCCGGGTGAAAGGCGGCGCACCTTGCGCGCGCTGCCCTTGATGACGGTTTGGCCCAGCGAGACCTGACCGTCGCCTGCGACAACGACCTCGCCTCCTCGGCGGACCGCTACGATTGTCGTGCCATGCCAGCCGGGAAACTCGCTCATCGCGCCCTCTTCATCTTGCAACACATACTCCCGCCGAAGGCATCCGCCGCGCGGGCAGATGCGACCGGAAAGAACAGGGGGCCAAACGGCCCCCGGTTTTTACACGGCGTCGTCGATCCAGGATTGCAGCGCCGATTTCGGGGCCGCGCCGACCTTGTTCGACACGGGTTTGCCGTCCTTGAACATGAACAGCGCGGGAATGCCGCGAATGCCCATGGCGGCGGCGGTGTTGGGGTTTTCGTCCACGTTGACCTTGGCGATCTTCACGCGGCCGTCATATTCGGCGGCGAGCTCTTCCAGAGCCGGGCCGATCTGCTTGCAGGGGCCGCACCATTCGGCCCAGAAATCGACCACGACGGGAATGTCGGACTGGCGCACTTCGGCGTCGAACGTGGCATCGGTAACAGCAACTGTGGGCATTGGCCCCTCCATGGGTTGGCTTCGTTATCTCTCAATTATGCCTCCGCGCGCGCGGATTCAAGCGCCCGCGCGGGCAAGTGCCGCGCGCAGATCCGCGTCGGGCAGTCGCATCAGCCGCGTTGTGGCCGTCCACAGAAGCGCCATCTCGACCCGGCGGCCCGGAAATGCCTGCTCCAGCGCCACCAGATACGCCCCCATCTGGCGCAGCAGACCTTCAGGAACCTCGGCGACCGTTTCGGGCACCATGCGGTTCGATTTGTAATCCACGGCCAGCACATGCTCGGGCGTGACCACCAGCCGGTCGATCACCCCCGACAAGGGCCGCGCACCGATCTGGCCCGCGATCTCGACCTCGGCCAGGCTGTCGGGGCCGAAAAGCGCGGCAAGCTCGGGCGCATCCAGCACCGCCGCAGCCTCTGGCAGCAAGCGCTCGGCATCTTCGGGATAGGCCAACAGGCGCGGGGCGCGCGTGGTCCATGTGTCGCGCGGCCAATGTGGCAGGTGTTCCAGCAACAGGTGCAACCCGGTGCCAAGGCGCAGCGCCATTTCCTCATCCAGTCCCGCCTCGCCCGGCAGCGCCTTGGCCCCGCCCAGATCGGACGGACGTAAGGGGCGCGGGCGCTCGGGCGGCGGTGGCGCGGGGTGCCAAAGCGCGTCGGCCAAGGCGACGGGCGCGGGCGTCTTTGGCGGGGTTTCCTTGGCCTGTTGCGGCCAAGCGCCATGGGCATGTCGTAGCCCGTCCGGCCCGGTCGGAGTGTCCAACCGCTCGGCCCCGGCAAGGCGCAGGCCTGCCTCTACACGGAGATACCAGCTTTCCGGCTTTTTCACCTCGCCCGCCGCGGCCACGATAAGCCAGCTTTCCGCGCGCGTCATGGCAACATACAAAAGCCGCGCCGATTCTTCGGCGCGCCGCAAGGCGCGCGCGTCGAGCGCGGCTTGCAGCGGGGCCGGGTTCTCGCCTGCCTTGCCCTTCCATGCGGCGCGGCCTGCAAGATCGACCACATCGTCTTTGTCAGGCGAGCTCGTATCCCCGGTGTCGGGCAGGATCACGATCGGCGCTTCCAGACCTTTCGCGCCATGCACGGTCATCACCCGCAGCATGGGGCTGGCGCTGTCCAATTCGCGTTTCAGTTCGACCTCGTCGCGTTCCAGCCATGTCAGGAACCCGGTCAAGGACGGGATTTCCGCCTGCTCATAGGCCAAGGCCTGCGCAAGAAAGGCGTCGATGCCGTCCTCTGCCTCGGACCCCAATCGTGCGATCAGGCGGCGGCGGCCGTCATGGCGGGTCAGCATCCGTTCGATCAGGTCATAGGGGCGCAAGAAATCGGTCTGTCGGCGCAGGTCGCGCAAGATTTCCAGCGTGGGGGTGTCGCCCTGCCCGCGCAGCCGCGTCCACAGGTATTCGCCCTTGGCGCGCCCCTGCGCCAGCCGATACAGCGCATCTTCCGACCACCCGAACAAGGGCGAGCGCAGGCAGGCCGCAAGCGACAAGTCGTCCTCTGGCGTGGCCAGAAAGGCCAGAAGCGCCGTCAAGTCGCGCACCGCCATTTCGCCGCCCAGCCGCAACCGGTCCGCCCCCGCAATCGCCAACCCGGCCGCTTTGCAGGCCGTGATGATCTCGTGGAAAAGCGGCCCAGATCGTTTGCGCACAAGAATCAGCACATCGCCCTCGGTCATCACCTTGGGGCCGTCCTTGTGTGGCAACAGCGTGCGCGCGTCGATCATGCGGCGCAGCTCTGCGGCGATGGTCTTGGCCAGTTTGCGGGTATGATGCTCGTCCGAAATCGTGTCGACGGGCTCACACCATTCGGTCTTGTCATCGGGCTTGTCGGGCAGGATGGCAGGCCACAGATCGACCCGGCCCGGCATGGCCTCGTGAAAGGCGATATGGGTGGGCGGGCCGCCCAAACCCTCGGCATCGGTCTGAAAGGTCATGTCGACCGCGCGCAGCACCGCGTCGGACGAGCGGAACGAATGCTCCAGCGCGGCTTGGGTCAGATGCAGGCCGACATTCGTCAGGCGCTCGGTGAAATCGGCTTGCACCTTGTCGAACACCCGCAGATCGGCCCCTTGGAAGGAATAGATCGACTGTTTCTTGTCACCGACCACGAACAGCGTGCGGGCCACGTCGCGCGCGCCAAGGCCAGAGGTGAATTCCTGCGTCAGCAATTCGATCACACGCCATTGCGCGGGGCTGGTATCTTGCGCCTCGTCGACCAGAATATGATCGACCCCGCCTTCCAGCTTGAACAGCACCCATTGCGCGACGGATGTATCGGTCAGAAGCTGGCCTGTGCGGATAATCAGATCGTCGAAATCCAGCCAGCCGCGCGCGTCCTTTCGGGCGCGGTATTCGGCAAGGAAGGGCGTGGCGAAAGCGTGCAGGGCTTGTGCGCGGCGCAATGCAGCAAGGCCAAGGCGCAAGGGGCGCGCGGCTTCTACCCGCGCCATGAACTGGTTGAACGGCTCGATCAACGCGCCCATGGCAATGCGCGTGTCCTTGTTGGGAAAACTGTCGATTCTGGCCGTGTTGACCTTTTGACCGCTGCCAAACAGGAAGACGGCTTCCAGCTTGGGCAATAGCCCCAAATTTGGCCGGGTGAGGTCAACGGCACGCAACTTGGCCGCCGCCTTGATGTCGTTAGCCCCCCCTGCATCCAGAAACGGCAGCGCCTGCGCGATCAGATCCGCTTCACTGCCCAGAAACACCTCTGCCAGCAAGCGCTGCTCGTCCATGCCCGCGGGCAGGCCGAAATCTTCGGCAATGGGTGCGGGCCCGTCGAACAGGGCGGATTTGTTGCAAATCTCGGCCAGCAGGGTTTCGATATCCTGCCCGGTAAACACCTGTGCCAACTGGGCGACCACATCCGACTGCTCTGCCAGATCCTCCAACACCTCGGCGCGCAGCGCGCGGGCAGAGCGTTCGTCCATTTCGGTGAAAGCGGGCGACAGGTCGGCCTCTAGCGGGAAGCGGCGTAGAAGCGAGGCACAGAATGAGTGGATCGTCTGGATCTTCAACCCGCCCGGCGCTTCGATCGCGCCCGCGAACAGCCGCCGTGCGCGCGCCAGATGCGCCTCTGTCCTGCCCGCCTCGCCAATCGCGGCAAGGGCGTCGCGCAGCTTGTCATCGGGCAGCATGGCCCAAGCGCCCAGCAGTTTGAACAAGCGGTTCTGCATCTCGCTTGCGGCCGCCTTGGTATAGGTCAGGCACAAGATGTGCTGCGGCGCGACGCCTTGCAACAGCAGCCGCGCCACCCGGTCGGTCAGCACCTTGGTCTTGCCCGACCCGGCATTGGCCGACAGCCATGTCGAGGATAGCGGTTCTGACGCGCGGTTCTGCGCAAGGGTTGCGGCGTCAGTCATTGTCCCACCCCACGCGGATCGTCACGGACTTGTCCTGCATCGTCCATTCCCCGAAGCGCGCCAAATGGTCATAATCATTCGAGCGCCGCTCTTGCTTGACGGCGCGGCGCGAGGCGAAGCCTTGGCCGGGGTCTTGATACGCGCGGATCAGCTTGATGAAATTCTCGCGCATCTCGTCCAGCAGCGCCTCGGTTATCTTTGTCTTATCGGGCTTGAGCTCACCGCTGCTCAGACCCAGATAGGTCACACATGCCACATCGCGGGGGCCAAGCTTGGCGAATGCCCCCTCTCGCGCCATGACCGCTTGCAACAAAAGCTGCTTTGCAAAGACCTTCTGCTCTGCCGGCGAGGGCGGCGCGCCGGTCTTGTAGTCGATGATATGGACCCGCCCGTCGGGCCATTCGTCGATGCGGTCGGGCTGGGCGGACAGGGTGAAGGGCGGGTCGGTCAGCACCCAAGCGGCTTTCTCCTCTCGCAAGGCAATGCGGCCCGGTTGCTCGGCAAAGAACGCCTCCAGCGCCGGTGCCACACGCCGCAAACGCGCCAGCCAGAAGGTCCGCGCGCTGTGCCATGGCACGGCTTCGGCCAGAATGGTTTCGGCCAGATCCATCAGCGGCGGGGCATCCGCGTCGGTTGCGCGTTCGAATACCTTGTGCAACAGCGTGCCGCGCAGCAGCGCATCGGGCGCGGGCAGCAAGGGTTTCAGCTTTTCCAGCCCCAGGATGTGACGGGCATAAACCGCGTAAGGGTCGCGGATCAGGTCTTCGACCTGCGTGACCGACAAGCGGTGGGGGCGCACGGGCGGCGCGGGCGCGGGTCGCGGGGCGGGTGTCCGTGCGATCGGGCCGTCGGGAACTCTGCGCAGATCGCTCTCGAACGCTTCCACCTCTGCCAGCCACGCTGTGCCACGGTCGCGCATCGCCTGCAAAGCGGCCGGGCCGCCCTGTTCGGGCAAGCCTTCCATCAGGTTGCACAAGCGGTTCAACCAACGCGAGGGAACGGTCTGCGCCTCTGCCGTGCGGATGGCGCGCGAGAGCACCACACGCGGCGCACAGATCGCCTGTTGGAAATCATGCGCGGACAGGCCGATCTGGCGGTCAGGCAGCAACAGGCCCAGTTCCGCGCGCATCGCCCGGTTCAGCCATGGGTCAGGCTCTGGCACCTTGGGCCAGATCCCTTCGTTCAACCCGGCGGCAATGACCAGGTCCGCCCCCTGCACCCGCGCTTCCAGCGTGCCCCAGATCATGATGTCTGGATGGGCGGCGACGGTTTCGCGCACCTCGCGGCCCGCGAAATGGTTTGCCAGAAGCGCGTCATAGTCGAAGGGCGTCAGATCGCCGCCGGCATCGGCCTCTGCGCTCAGGGCTTGCATGGCGGCGCGGGCTTCTTGTCCGGCGGCTTCGTCCCACAGGCCGCCCGCGCCCTCTGCGACTTCGCCGTCTATGCCCCTGCCAGCGGCCAATGCCTCTGCCAGCGCCAGATGGTCAGCGACAAGCTGGCCCAATGGCCGTGCAGAGGCATCGGGCCGCGCGGGCAGAACACCCGTCAACCAGCGCGCCCAGTCGCGACGGGGGCCATCATCCGGGGCGAAGGCATCGAGCACCGCGCTGTCCGGGAACGGAACCGAGCGCGCGCGCAGGAACAGTTCCAGATCGCGGGTATGCAGCAGATGCGTGCCGCGATCCGCGCCGCTATGCGCCAGCGGATGCTTCAACAAGGCCAAGAGCTTGGGCACATCCAGACGCCGCACGAACAACTCGGCCACCTGCCGCAAGAACCGCCCCGGCGCGGACAGCGCCAGCGGGCGGCCCGCGCTGTCATCGGGGGTAATGCCCCAGACCTGAAGCGCGGCAGTGACACGGCGGGTCAGGTCGCGATCCGGCGTAATCAGCGCGGCCCTCTGGCCCTTGCGCGCGGCGTCGAACAGGCAATGCGCGATGGCCGTGGCTTCGGCGCGGGGCGATTGGGCTTCGATCAGGGTCAGCCCCTCGGTCGCTTGGGCCAGATCGCCCAAGTCTGGCCCGTCGCGCAACCATTGGTCGGTCTGCGGAGCGGGGCGCAGCGCCAGAGAGACCAGCGCGCCACGCGGCAAGGCCGGGGCATCATGCCAGATCTGGACCTTGTCCGCCGCAAGACCAAGGTCATCAAGCAAGGCGTGAAAGCGGTATTGTGGGTGGTCCTCTGCCGCATTCGCGGTCGCCAGTTGCGCCCATGCACCGGGCGGCATGTCGAAATCGAACCCCGGCACCACGACCGCGCCCTGGGGCAGGCGGGCGACCGCGCGCATCAGCAGCGCCGTCGTCCCCCGCGACCCGGTAGAGCCCACGACAAGGACCGGGTCCGTGGGCGGGTCCATCTTCCAGCGGGCAGCCAGCGCCTCGACCTGCGCGCGCATCCGGCCCTCGGCGTCCGGACTGTCCTGCGCGATCACCTCTGTCGCAAGGCTGAGGAATTGGCGCGCCTTGACCCAATGATCCGCATGATTGCTCAGGTCCAGCCGGTCGAAGGCGTCAAAGGCAACGCCTTCGGCCTGCATCTCTGAGAAGAGCCGCGCGAGGCTTTCGGCCAGATCGTAGACCGCCGCGCGCGGCGCAAGCCTGCGTTCGGCGGTCTGAAGCTTGCCCACCAGCCGGGCCAGTTCCAGCCGGCGGCGCAGCGGCGCGACGGGGGGCGGCACATCCGCCGCGCCCTCGAAGACCAGCGGGTCGGTCACAAGGCGAATGCGCGGCAACAAGCCCGGCCCGAGGGCGGCAAGGCTGTCGCGGATATGGCTGCGCATCCGCGCCGAATTGACAAGGATCGTTATCCGCGCGCGCAGTTCTGGCGGGTGCGCAGTAAGGCGCGCCATCAGCCCCTCGGCAAAGAGGGCGGGAAAATCGGCACCGGGGGGCAAACCGAACACCCGCGGCGCGTGCGAAGGCGGAAAGATCATGGTTGCAACGCCTCCGTCAAGCGGGCCTGCCAACGTGGGCTGCGTGCCTCGAAGCGCAGATCGCGCGCCTCGCCTTGCACCGAAAGCGTCAGGTGCAGCGCGTCCTTCGGGGTCAGGGCACCAAGACGGTCGGGCCATTCGACAAGGCAAACGGCGCTGTCGAACGCGTCGATCAGGCCCAGCTCGTCGCATTCCGACGCATCGCCCAGCCGGTACAGGTCGGCGTGCCAAAGCTCCAGCCCGTCCAGATCGTAGCTTTGCACGATGGTGTAGGTCGGCGAGGGCACATCTTCATGGCGCCCCAACGCGGCAAGGCGCGACTGGATCAGGGCGCGGGCGAAATGGCTTTTGCCCGCACCGACCGGCCCCGACAGCAAGATCACGTCGCCCGCGCCCAGGCTGCGGCCAAGGCGGGCGGCGATCTTCGCGGTCGTGTCCGGGGTCGGGCTGGTCAGGTGCAGGGCTTGGTCGGGCATCATGCCCAAGATGTGCCATGTCGCCGCCCCGCGCGCCAGAGCTTTGCGCGCGCTATGTGGCTACCTTGCGCGCGGGCGGCTGCCGGCGTGTTGCACAAGCCGGGTCTTGCGGGGGACAATCGCGTCCACCGGCGGCTCTGGCAGCACGTTGCGCTCTTGACTTGGGCGTGTCGCAGCCTGGGGCTTTGACTGCCGTGCCGCGCTCAGGCCACCCAAGATGTCGGGGGCCGTCAGGGCTTGGGCATGACGCGCGGTGATAAGCAAGTCCCGCGTGCTGACGTCCTGCACAAGCGGGCGGAAGGTAATCATCAGGCAGTCGGGCCGCAGCCAGCGGGCATGAACCGCAAGGCTTGTGCCGTCCATCAGGCAAACGCTGCCCTTGAGCACCGGACGCTCGCCCGCCACGGCGGCGAATTGCGACAGCTCCGCCCAAAAGGCAGAGGCCGCCGAACTTTTCGCCCATAGCCCAAGCGCATGGTGCAGCCCGCTATCGGCCAGATTCTCGCACGGGTTTTCGCCCCAGATCTGGCTGTAGCGCGCGTTCGCCAGCAGCGTATCGCCCGCGGTGTTGAAGACGATCACGGCGTCCTGCAACCCGTCGAACACCGCCTGCCCGATCTCGATCTCGGCGCGCAGGCTTCGGGCCAGTGCCGCGTCAGAGGTCACGTCCTCGAAGAAGAAGGCCAGCGCACCGCCGGGTTGTGGCCGCCCCGTGACCTGAAACACGCGCCCGGTATCGAGGCACCATTCGTCATCGAAGGTGCCCATCTGCGCCGCCTGCTCCAGCTCTGCAATCTCGCTGCGCCATGCGGCGAAATCCTTCGGCTCTGGCAGCATCCGCAATTCGCGCAATGTATAGAGGAATTGCTCTAGGCTCGGGCGCGCGGCCAGGAACAGCGGGTCCAGCCCCATCAGGTCAACCAGCGCAGGGTTGAATATCTGGAGCCGGCGCTCTTTGTCGAACAGCGCAAGCCCCGTTGGCAGCGACGCGAATGTGCGCGTCAGAACCTGAAGGATTTCCCGGCGCGAGGTTTCCGTCTGCACCGCCAGATCAATCGGCGTGGCGAAATGCAGCGCGCCGCTTTCAGCCTCGGCCTGCATGTGGCTGAACCACGCGATCCGGCCCGACAGGTCCAGCGACAGGCGCTTATGCTCGTCCGGGTCTTGGTCGTGAAAGATGTCCGGCAAGGGCCATGTCAAACCATCACGCCCCGAGTCGCTGGCAAGGAAGGCGTCGATATAGGCTGTGTTCGCCCAGATCACGCGGCCGTCCGCGTCAGAGCGCCAAGCCAGCACCGGCACATGGGCCACGGTATCGCGCAGGATCGACAATTCTTCGCGCATCGCCTCGAAGCTCAGCCGGTCCAGCGCGACCAGCGCCCCTTCGGCGCGGGTGTCGGTCAGGCGAATATGGGTCAGCCCCTGTTTGCGCAGAGCCGACAGGACAAGGCCACTGCCGTCATGGGCCTGCAACTCCAGCGTGCCACGCGTGACCAATTGGCGAAGCTGCTGCCGCAAGTCGGCAAAGCGGGGTTCGAGGAACCCCAGAAGCAGCTCCAACTCTTGGCGCGAGCCGTCAGAAGCGGCGCTGACAGAGGCAAGAAGCTGGCGGCCACGGTCGGAGCAGTCGACAAGGTCATCGTCGCGAAAGACGAAGACCGCATCCTGTTCGGACAGATCGGGCGGGTCCAGCCGCAAGCGCCGCCGTGGCAGCAACCCCATCAGCAGCAGGGCCACCGCGCCACAGACCAACGCACTTGTCGAAACGATGGCAAGGCTCAGATACAGCGCGTCGGACATGTTCACCTTCCCAAGAAAAACCGTGTTCTCTGGAAAGTGACGCGGATTGGTTAAGCCTGCGTTAAAATCTTGCAGACAACCTTAAGAAGATCAGATTTGCTTTTCCGGCATGAAGACCTTCAGCCCGTCCAACGCATCCGACACTTTCAACTGGCAGGTCAGGCGCGAGCGCTGGGCATCCGGCTGATAGGCGAAATCCAGCATGTCCTCTTCCATCGCGTCCTTGGGCGGCAGTTTTTCGACCCAGGCGGCATCGACATAGACATGGCAGGTCGAACAGGCGCAGGCACCGCCGCAATCGGCCTCGATGCCGGGAATCCCGTTGTCACGCGCGCCTTCCATGACGGTCATGCCATTGGCCACATCGACCACATGTTCGGTGCCGTTGAATTCGACGTAAGTGATTTTCGCCATTTGCGCCCTCGTTGCGTCGCTATCTCAGGCAGCGACATAAGCCACCGCGCCCGGTTTGGCCAGCCGTGTTTTCCGCGCGAAAGCACCGACAAATGGACGCGTTCGCGCCCAGATTGTGCCCGAATCGGCGGGCAGTTTAACCAACATGAAACAGTCAGTCCGACATACCCGATCCATGGTCCTGCAACTGGGCGCGATTCTTGCGTTCACGGCGCTTGCCGGTGCAGAAATGGCCCATGCCACGGATGTGGGCGCAACGCGCGCCCGCGTTGAAACTGCCAGCCTGTCCCTGCCCGCCAGCCCCAACCGGGCGTGCTGGGCGCGGTATTCGACCAGCGGCATTGCCCCGGCCAGCGGGGTGATAGAGGAAACCGCCTTTCGCGTGCCCTGCCCAGAGACCGTGAACAGTGTGTTCGTGGCCAGTTTGCAGCGCGCCTTGCAAGCGCGGAACTATTATGCCGGTCCCATCACCGGGCAGCCCGATAGCGCCACACGCGACGCGGTTCGTGCGTTCCAGCGGGCAAACGGGTTCGACAGCCCCATCCTTACGTTGGAGACCGCGCAACGGCTTGGCCTGTCGCCGCGCGATTTCGGGCAGAACTAGATTTCGCCCTGACACATGAAAACGCGCGCCGCCAGGGCGCGCGTTTTGCATTTGTAGAGGGTGGAAGCGCTTAGTCTTCCAGCGACAGCGCCACGAAGCGCGGATCGCCCCCACGGCGCAGCAGCACCAGAAGCGATTTGCGCCCGGCATCGCGCGCGGCATCGGCGCGCTCGCGCAGTTCGGCCACGCTGGTCACGGGCTGCTGGTTCGCCTCTGTAATCAGGTCGCCCGGCAGAATACCCTTCTCGGCCGCGTCGCTACCAGGCTCTACCGAACCGATGACAAGGCCGCGCAGCCCCGCCGGCAGGTCCATCTCGACGCGCAAGGCGTCGGTCAGGGGTGCCAGCTCCATGCCCATGTAGCTGGACGGTTCCGGCTCTGGCGCGGGGGCACCGGGGGCGGCCATGCTGGCGGTTTCGGCCAGTTCGCGCTGGCCCAGCGTGACCGACAGGGTCAAAGGCTCGCCATCGCGGAAGACGACCACATCGACCGCGCGGCCCACGCCGGCATCCGCCACGCGGCGCACCAGCATGTTGCTGTCGGCCACATCGCCGCCGTCGAATTCAAGGATGACATCGCCCGCCAAGATACCGGCCTCTTGCGAGGGGCCATCCATCACCTCTGTGACCATCGCGCCGCGCGCTTCATCAAGGCCCACGGCTTCGGCCATTTCGTCGGTCATGTTCTGGATGCGCACGCCCAGCCAGCCGCGACGGGTGCTGCCGAATTCGCGCAGCTGGTCGACGACCCCGGTCACGACATTCGACGACATCGCGAAACCGATCCCGATGGACCCGCCCGTGGGCGACAGGATCGCGGTATTCACGCCGATCACCTCGCCATCCATGTTGAACAGCGGGCCACCCGAATTGCCGCGGTTGATGGCGGCGTCGGTCTGGATGTAGTCGTCGTAATTGCCTTGCAGCGCGCGGCCACGGGCAGAGATAATGCCCGCGCTGACCGAAAAGCCCTGACCCAGCGGGTTGCCCACGGCCAGAACCCAATCGCCCACGCGCGCGGCTTCGGCATCGCCGAAGGGCACGAAGGGCAGGTCTTCATCATGATCCACCTTCAGAAGTGCGATGTCCGTGGCCGGATCGGTGCCGACCAGTTCCGCCTGCAATTCAAGACCCGAGAAGAACTCGATCATGATCTCGTCCGCGCCTTCGATGACGTGGTTATTCGTCACAAGGTATCCATCGGGCGAGATGACGAAACCCGACCCAAGCGCTTGACCCTGACGGGGGCGCTGCGGGCGGTTCGGGCCGCCGGGGTTGTTCGGATCGTCGAAGAAATCGCGGAAGAAATCCTCGAAGGGCGACCCTTCGGGCAGTTGCGGCGCGCCGTCAAGCCGGGCGGCGACCGTGGTCGTGGTGGTAATATTCACCACGGCGGGGCTGACACGTTCTGCCAGATCGGCAAAGCTCTCGGGGCGGTCCTGCGCCGAAAGAAGCGTGACTTGCGCCAAGGTGAAAACAAGCGCCACGACTGTCAGCTTGACCAGGCGCATCAGCCCGGCGCTGTCCTGTTGGCGCGCGATCGCGACGGTGGAAGGCATATGTGAACTCCTCTTTCACTGTCATGATTGGCGGACAGATGGCCCGCGTCTTGCACCATAGATATGGCACAACGGCACAAACGCAATTCGTGAAATGGAATTTCAACCAAAGGTGAGAGTGGGTTACGAGCCCGCGATCACGCCCGACAGCACGATCAACCCGCCGCCAAGCACCAGCGCCAGCGCCCCGATCAGGCGGCGCGCGCCCTCTGGTAGGTCTGACAGCGCGCGCAGCAGGTCTTCGATGCGCGAAGGGGCCAGTGCGAACACCAGCCCCTCCAGAACAAGGACCAATCCAAGGGCAAGGACAACCGTCGAGAGTGTCACGCCCTGCGACCCTTAATTGCTGATCATGTCTTCTAGCTCGCGCACCGAATCGGGCTCTTGCTCGCTAGGTTCCTGCAAACGCTCGCGCCCGGCATCGGGATTGGCTTCCAACTCGCGGGCGAAGGCTTCGGCGGCGGCCAAGGCTTCGCCGCTCAGGCCATCGCTGCGCAGGAAGGCGAAGAATTCGCTGTCCGGGCGCAGAACCATGGTCGAGTTTTCGCCCCGCAGCGCCGCTGCATAGCTTTGCATCGAGCGCGAGAAGGCGAAGAATTCCGGGTCCAGATTATACGCATCGGCATATATGCGGTTGCGTTCGGCATCAGCCTCACCGCGCACGATCTCGGCGTCACGCTGCGCGGTCGAGACAAGCTCTGTCACCGTCCGGTCGGCCAGCGCGCGCACGCGCTGCGCCGCCTCATTCCCGCGCGCCCGCTCGTCTGCGGCTTCGCGTTCACGTTCGGCGCGCATCCGGGCGAAGGTCGCTTCCAGGTTTTCCTGCGGCAGGTCGGTGCGGGTCAGACGCACGTCAATCACCTCGATCCCCAGCGATTGCGCCTGACGGCTGGCAATATCGCGGATGCGGTTCATCAGCCCCGTGCGGTCCTCGGACAGCACCGCGTTCGACGGCACGGAGCCAAGCACTTCGCGGATGGCGGCGTTCATGATCCGCTCCATCCGGCCCTGGGCACCGCGCACACCGTCCAGACCGACGGCTTCACGGAACTCTGTCACGTCTTGCAAGCGCCAGCGCAGGAACGCGTCGACCACAAGGCGGCGGTCATCCAGCGGCGTCACTTCCAAGGGCTGCGTTTGCAGGCCAAGAATGCGCGCGTCATAGCGCACCACTTCCTGGATGAAGGGCACTTTGAAGCCCAGACCCGGTTCGGTGATTTCCTGCTTCACCTGACCGAATTGCAGCACCAGAACATTTTCACGTTCATCCACGATGAACAGCGACGAGAAGGCAACCACCGCGGCCACGGCAAGCGCGGGCAGCAAAAGACCAGCTTTTTTCATCAGTTTGCACTCCTCTGACGGTTCAGGTCGTTCAGCGGCAAGTAGGGCAAGACGCCACTGCCGGTGTCACCCCCCGTCACGTTGTCCAGAATGGTCAGGTTCATGTCGCCAAGCACCTGTTCCATGGTTTCCAGATACATCCGCTTGCGCGTCACTTCGGGCGCATTCACGTATTCGCTGTAGACAGAGATGAAGCGGCTCGCCTCACCCTGCGCGTTGTTGACCACTTGCGCGCGATAGGCCTCGGCTTCCTCGCGCAGCTGCGCGGCCTGACCACGGGCTTCGGCCAAGACGCGGTTTGCGTAGGCATCGGCCTCACGCTCCAGCCGGTCGCGTTCCTGACGCGCGGTCTGCACGTCGCGGAAGGCGCTGATGACCTGCTCGGGCGGGTCGGCCTTGTCGAAGTTCACCCGGATCACGTTGATCCCGGCGTCGTAGCTGTCCAGCAGGTTCTGCACCGCCGCCTGAAGATCGGCCGCAATCGCACCCCGGTCGCGGTTCAGAATGGGCGACAGTTCAGAGCGCGCGATAATGTCGCGCATCGCCGATTCAGAGCTGGCGCGCACGGTTTCGCTGGGGTCCGCAAGGTTGAACAGGAAGCGCGCGGGATCGGCGATGTTCCAGACAACCTGGAATTCGATGTCCACAACAGCCTCGTCGCGGGTCAGCATCAGGCCACTGTCCAGAGCGGATCGGCCGGTGCCCACTTCGGTCACGCGTTCGGTCGTGACCTGCACCACCTCGGCGCTGACCACGGGCCAAGGCGCGAAGTTCAGACCCGGATTGCCGGTTGCGTAATACTGGCCGAACAGCAGCTCGACCGAACGCTCTTCCGGGCGGACGGTGTAGAAGGAGGCAAACGCCCAAGCCGCAACAAGCGCGACCGCGCCCAGCAACACGCCGCGCTTGGTGAACCCGCCACCCGCGCCGCCGCCGTTATTGCCGCCGCCAGTGCCGCCGCGCCCGCCCATCAGCACGCGCAACTGCTCTTGCCCCTTTTTCACGATCTCTTCGATCTCGGGGACTTGCTGACCGCCGCCGCGTGGGCCGTTATTGCCGCCATCGCCACCACGGTTGCCACCGCCGCGATTGCCGCCTCCCCATGGCCCTCCGTTATTTCCGGACATCTGGACTCCATTCCTGATTTACAGCTTTGTTTGAAACTTGGGTTTTCGGCCCGCGAATTCAACCCTCAGTCGGCATGGCTGCGCGTGGGTTTGCGCATTGTGACCAGTTCCTCGGCCATGGTCGGGTGCACCGCCAAGGTTGCGTCGAACTGTGCTTTCGTGGCCCCCATCGACACGGCCACGCCCGCAAGCTGGATCATCTCGCCCGCGCCATCCGCGACGATGTGACACCCCAGCACGCGGTCGGTCTTGGCGCAGACGATCAGCTTCATCATCGCGCGAGAGTTGCGGCCCGCGAACAGGCTGTGCATGGGGCGAAAGGCCGCGCTATACACATCGACCGGGCCTTGGGCGCGGGCCTCTTCCTCTGTCAGGCCAACGGTGCCGAATTCGGGGCGGGTGAACACCGCCGTCGGAATCAGCCCGTGGTCGAAATACCGCGGCGTGCCACCAAAAACGGTATCGGCAAAAGCGTGGCCCTCGCGGATGGCAACAGGCGTCAGGTTTGCGCGGTTGGTCACATCGCCCACGGCATAGATGGACGGGATCGCGGTCTGGCTGTAGCGGTCGACCGGGATCGCACCGCCGGGCGCAAGCTCCAGCCCCAGCTTGTCCAGCCCCAGCCCATCCGTCGCGGGTTTGCGCCCGGTCGCGAACATGACCGCGTCATAGCTCGTGTCATGCCCGGTCGAGGATTTGACGAAGGTCTGCCCGCCCTCGCTGCGCATCTCGACCACATCGGTGCCCAGATGCAGATCGACACCGTTTGCCGCCATTTCATCGGCGATATGGCCCCGCGCTTCCTCGTCAAAGCCGCGCAAGATCTGCGCGCCGCGGTAGAATTGCGTCGTTTTCACGCCCATCCCGTTGAAGATGCAGGCGAATTCGCTGGCAATATAGCCCCCGCCCACGATCAGCAGCGATTTGGGCAGGCTGTCCATCAGGAACACCTCGTTCGAGGTCATGACCCCCTGCCCCTGCCATTTCTCTGGCACAACCGGCGTGCCGCCCGTGGCAATCAGGATGTGCCGCGCCGTGATCTTGCGGCCATCGGCCAGTTCGACCGTATGCGGGTCGTCCAGCGTAGCGCGGCAGTCGAAGACCGTCACGCCCGCACCGTCCAGACCCTTGCGGTAGATCCCTTCCAACCGGTCCAGCTCGGCATCCAGCTTGGCACGGAACGCGCCCCAGTCGAACGCGCCGATCTGCGCGTCCCAGCCATAGGCCTGCGCATCGGCCACGCGGCCCGGATATTCAGAGGCGAAAACCATCAGCTTCTTGGGCACGCAGCCACGAATGACGCAGGTGCCGCCCATGCGGTATTCCTCGGCCAGCGCGACTTTCGCGCCATGCTCGCTTGCAGCAATACGTGCGGCGCGCACGCCCCCAGACCCGCCCCCAATGACGAACAGATCATAGTCGAAAGGCATGATGCCTCCTTGCGTGTTCTAGAGGTCGTTGAAAATGTTGCTGGCCTCGGCCAGTTCGACCTGACGATGGCTGACCTGCGCCGACCCGTCCGACAGGTCGCGCAACTCGCAGGCCCCATCCGGATGGCCGATGATGACCTGATCGGCGATGTCCACGAACAGGCCGTTTTCCACCACGCCCGGTACCTGGTTCAACACCAGCGACAACTGGCGCGCGTTGCCGATGCGCCCAAGGCTCAAGTCCAGAATGTAGTTGCCTTCATCCGTGGTATAGGGCGCGTCGCCATTCATGCGAAGCGCGGTGCGGCGGTCCAGCACATCCATGCTGGCCAAAATTTCCTCGATCAGCGCTTTCGACGCCTGCCAGCCGAAGGGAATCACCTCTACCGGCAGCGGAAAGGCACCCAGCGCAGCGACTTCCTTGGCGGGGTCAGTGATGACGATCATCTGGTCCGATGCGGTGGCCACGATCTTTTCATGCAACAGCGCGCCGCCGCCGCCCTTGATAAGCGTCAGTTCGGCATCGAATTCGTCGGCACCGTCAATCGTCAGGTCCAGCCAGCGCGCTTCGTCCAGCGTGACCACGTTGATGCCCACCTCGCGCGCAAGCTCTGCCGTGCGCGTCGATGTCGGCACCGCGATGATGCGCAAGCCCTCATGCTTCACGCGCGCGCCCAGCCTGCGTACCAGCCACGATGCCGTGGACCCGGTTCCAAGCCCCACGCGCATCCCGTCCTTGACGAAATCGGCGGCACAATGGGCGGCCGCGTATTTGGCGCGGTCGATCGGGGTCATCTGGTCGGTCATGCAAAGCCCTCGTTAAGCTGTTGGCAGGGTTATAGGCGCTTCGCCGCCAAGGTTTAAGGCCTAATCGCCCGCCCTTTGAATGCTGCGCAGGTAGCTGTCGAGCGCCGCTATCTTTTCGGGCATCTCGCGCGACATGCCTCCCGGCAATTCCACACGGGTCAGCGGCCCGGTCAGCAGGTAGCCGAATTGCGGCATCTCGACCCCGGCATAAACGGCCTGGCCACGCGCATAGCCATCCAGCTTGTCCAGCACCATCGCCTGCGGATAGGTGCCGCCCGCCCGCAAGGCAAGACCGGTCAGGTCCGGGATCGTGCCGCCACCGCGCGCGTCCTGCCCGTGACATTGCACACAATTCTGCGCGAACAGGCTGCGTCCGGCCTGCGGGCTGGTGGTGGGTGAACAGGCGACAAGCGCCAGAAGCGGGGCAAGGGCGAGGAGCGGTTTCATGCCACAACCCTGCCTGAGCCGTGCGCATCTGCCAAGGGGTCTTGTTTGGTCGCCAAACTGTCGCTTCCCGGATTTGACCGCGCCCGATGGGCCTGTAACACTGGCGCTATAACGCGCGAGAGGGTTGGGCGATGTTTCTGTCGGTTTTCGACATGTTCAAGGTGGGGATCGGCCCGTCCTCGTCGCATACGATGGGGCCGATGGTCGCGGCCGCGCGCTTTCTGGACCATCTGCGCGGACTGCCCTTTGCCGTCGCGGGGCTGCGCGCCAGCCTGCACGGATCATTGGCCTTCACGGGCGTGGGCCATGCCACCGACCGCGCCGTCATCCTCGGGCTGGCGGGCTTCATCCCCTCGGCCTATGACGCAACCCGCGCAGAGGCGGAACTGACCCGTATTCAGGCCGATCACACGGTAGAGGTCGACGGGCTTGGCACCCTGCGCTTCGACCCGGCCACAGATCTGCACTTCGACTACGGCCCAGCCTTGCCCGGCCATGCCAACGGCTTGCGGCTGATGGCGACCGATGCCCAAGGCGACGTGATCGCGCAGGAAACCTACTATTCCATCGGCGGCGGCTTCGTCGTGACAGAGACAGAGCTGGGCGCAGAGCCACCCGCCCCCGTCACGCCCATCCCCTACCCGTTCGCCAGCGCGGCCCAGATGCTGAAGATGGCCCATGCCTCTGGCAAGAGCATTGCGCAGATGAAACGCGCGAATGAACTGGCGCATATGGGTCCGAATGCGCTGGACGAAGGCTTGCGCCGCATCTGGGCCGTGATGCGCGCCTGTATCGACCGGGGGCTGGACAGCGACGGCACCCTGCCCGGCGGGTTGAAGGTGAAACGCCGTGCCAAAGCCATCCGCGAAGCGCTGGAGCGCGAGCGCGGCCTGAACCTGACCGCGCCCCATGTCATCAACGACTGGATCAGCACCTACGCGATGGCGGTGAACGAGGAAAACGCCGCCGGGGGACAGGTTGTGACCGCGCCGACAAATGGCGCGGCGGGTGTTGTGCCCGCGACCATCCGCTACTGGCTGGACCATGTGCCCGGCGCGTCAGAGGCGCGCGTCGGCGAATTCCTGCTGACCGCTTCGGCCATTGGCGGGCTGGTCAAGCATAATGCGTCAATCTCTGGCGCGGAATGCGGCTGCCAGGCAGAGGTCGGCGCGGCCTCGGCCATGGCGGCGGCAGGGCTTGCCGCCGTGCTGGGCGGCACGCCCGAACAGATCGAAAACGCCGCCGAAATCGCGCTGGAGCATCATCTGGGCATGACCTGCGATCCGGTCAAAGGGCTGGTTCAGGTGCCCTGCATCGAGCGCAATGGCTTGGGCGCGATCAAGGCGGTGTCCGCCGCGTCGCTTGCGCTGCGCGGCGACGGCACGCATTTTATGCCGCTGGACAATTGTATCGAAGCGATGCGCCAGACCGGGGCAGACATGTCGGAAAAATACAAGGAAACGGCCTTGGGCGGGCTTGCGGTGAATATTCCAAACTGTTGAAATTAGGCTCATTCGTGGATTCCTGCACTTATGACCAACTCCCAGCCATGCAGCGTTATGACAAGATGAAATGGCTTTGCGCCGATCCGCGTCTGCCCCTATCATAGGCGCGTTGTCGAAGGGGCGCAGATGGGAACGATCCGCAATATCCTGATCGTGGCGCAAGACGGGCGGCTGCAATACGAGGCGCTTCTATTCGCCGCCAGCCTGCGCCATTTCCCGGAAAACCGCGATCTGCGGCTGGTCGTGGCAGAGCCGCAACCGGGGCCGCTTTGGCCTGACGACCCGCGCATAAGCCGCCCCGCCATTCGCCGAGAATTGCGGGCCTTGGGTGCGGATATCGTGCCGCTGCACAGCAAGCATTTCGGCGCGCGTTACCCGCAGGGCAACAAGCTGGAGGCGCTCGCGCTCTTGCCCAAAGCCGAGCCTTTCGCCTTTTTCGACACCGACACGCTTGTGACCGGGCCGCTTGCTGACGTGGTGGCGGTGCCGCCCACGGCCTCGCAACGGGTGGAACCCACATGGCCCCGCGAACCGCTATATGGCCCCAGCACCGCGCAGATCTGGGGTGCGCTGTACGACCGCTTCGGGCTGGACATGGCGCAAACGCTCGACACGCGCTTCGGCGCGGATGACTGGCGGCGCTACCTGTATTTCAACGCGGGCTGGTTTACCGGCACCTGCCCGCACAGCTTGGGCGCGCGCCTGCTGGACTATGCCGCGCAGATCGAACGCGACCCGCCGCCGGAACTGGCGACACAGGCGCTATTCCCGTGGCTGGACCAGATCGTGCTGCCCTTGGCGATCGCGGCAGAGGGCGGCGGGCGGCGTGACACGGGCCTCGACGGTGCGAAATCGCTGCATTACCGCGCCTTGCCAGAGATCTACGCCTACGGTTCCGACCAAGCCGTCGCGACTCTCGAAGCGGTCACGCGCGCCCCGCATTTGTGGGACATCTTCAACCAGTATGTTTCGTTCCGGCGCATGATCTTCAAGGAAAACGGCCCGGCTTTGCGCCAGATCATGGCCGCGCGGCCCACGCCCCTGAAATATTTGGCTCGCAAGGCAGCAATCATGGATGCGGGGCATTGGGTGCGATGACCGATTTTCTGGAAGTGGAAGTCACCTGCCCGGACGAGGACAGCGCGCGCAGGATTGCCCGCGCGGCGCTCAAGGCGCGGCTGGTGGCCTGCGCCAATATCCTGCCCGGCGTGGAAAGCCTGTTCCATTGGCAGGGGCAGATCGATTCCGAGAGTGAAGTCCTCTTGCGCCTGAAAACCCCCGCCGCGCTGTTCGATGCGCTGTGCGAGGTGATCGCGACGCATCACATCTACCGCCTGCCCGCGATCACCGCCCTGCCCATCGCGGCTGTTGGCCCCGGCGTGGCGGAATGGATCGCAGAGGAATGTCAGCTGGCAAAGACCTGATCGGCGCTGGCATAGCCCTTCACCTCTATCGGGTTGCCCGACGGGTCGCGGAAAAACATCGTCCATTGCTCGCCCGGCTGCCCTTCGAACCGCAGCGTCGGCGGGATCACGAAATCGACACCCGCCGCTTTCAGCCGGTCGGCCAGCGCGCGAAAGCGGTCCACGTCCAGCACCAGCCCGAAATGCGGCATCGGCACCATATGCTCGCCCACCTTGCCCGTGGGCGCGTTGGCGAAAGGCTCGCCCAAATGCAGGCTGATCTGGTGGCCGAAAAAGTCGAAATCCACCCAGGTTTCGGTGCTGCGCCCCTCGGCACAGCCCAGCACATCGCCGTAGAAGGCACGCGCTTCGGTCAGGTCACGAACATGATAGGCAAAGTGAAAGGGCATCAGCATGGGTCATCCTCCGGTTTTGGCCCAGAGCTAGCGGAGCGGGCGAAAACAGGCAAGCGCCCCTCTGGACCCCGCGCGCGCCCGACCCTATAAGGCGCGCATGTTCTTCATAGCGATCATCCAGCGAATTAGCGTCCCGGCACTCTGACGCGCCCGGAGTGCCGGGTCAAAACTGCGCTTGCCCGTCAAATTCCCAACCAGAGATCGCTGATATGACCGACTACAAAGACACCCTGTTTCTGCCTGAAACCGACTTCCCGATGCGCGCGGGCCTGCCTGCCCGCGAACCCGACTGGCTGGCCCGGTGGGAACGCCTTGGCATCTATGACCGCCTGCGCGGATCGGCCGAAGGCCGCAAGCCCTTCATCCTGCATGACGGCCCCCCCTATGCGAACGGCCATCTGCATATCGGCCACGCGCTGAACAAGGTGCTGAAAGACTTCATCACCCGCAGCCAGCAAATGCTGGGCCGCGATGCGCGCTATGTGCCGGGCTGGGATTGCCACGGCCTGCCGATCGAGTGGAAGATCGAAGAGAAATACCGCGCCGAAGGCTTGGACAAGGACGCGGTCGACGTGGTCGATTTCCGTCAGGAATGCCGCCGCTTCGCCGCCGGCTGGATCGACGTGCAGCGCGAGGAATTCAAGCGTCTGGGCATCACCGGGAAATGGGATGACCCTTACCTGACCATGGACTACCACGCCGAGGCCGTGATCGCGGACGAGTTCATGAAGCTCGTGATGAACGGCTCGCTCTATCAGGGGTCCAAGCCCGTGATGTGGTCGCCGGTCGAGAAAACCGCGCTGGCAGAGGCCGAGGTCGAGTATCACGAACATACGTCGCATACGATTTGGGTGCGGTTTGGGGTCGTCGCGGGCGCGCTTGAGGGCGCGTCTGTGGTCATCTGGACCACCACCCCCTGGACCATCCCGCAAAACCGCGCCGTGTGCTTCGGCCCCGGCATCGCCTATGGCCTTTATGAAGTGACCGAGGTTCCCGAAGGCGCAAAGATGGATGCCGGCGAGAAGGTCATCTTGGCCGATGCGCTGGCCGAAAGCGCCTTTGCGGCGGCCAAGGTCACGGCGCAACGCCTGCGCGATGTGTCGGCGGATGAACTCGCCGCGCTGACCCTCGCCCACCCCTTACGGGGTGTCGAAGGCGCAAATGGCGAATGGGATTTCGACGTGCCCATGCTGCCCGGCGACCATGTCACCGATGACGCGGGCACCGGGTTCGTCCACACCGCCCCCAGCCATGGCGATGACGACTATCAGGTGGGCCTCAAACACGGCCTGCCGATGACCTATAACGTGCTGGAAGACGGCAGCTACCGCGCCGATCTGCCGCTGTTCGGCGGCGAGGTCATCATCAAGCCCGACGGCAAGGAAGGCGGCGCAAACGTGGCCGTCATCAAGCAACTGGCCTATGCCGGCGCGCTCTTTGCCAAGGGCAAGCTGCGCCATAGCTACCCGCATAGCTGGCGTTCGAAAGCGCCGCTGATCTACCGCAACACCGCGCAATGGTTCGCCGCCATCGACAAACCGCTCGATGACGGGATGGGTGAATATGGCGACACGATCCGCAAGCGCGCGCTGGAATCCATCGACCGGCTGGTGAAATGGACGCCCCAGACCGGGCGCAACCGTCTGTATTCGATGATCGAGAACCGCCCCGACTGGGTGCTGTCGCGCCAGCGCGCATGGGGTGTGCCGCTGACCTGTTTCGTGAAAAAGGGCGCGAAACCGACCGACCCCGACTTCCTGCTGCGTGACCCGCAGGTCAACGCCCGCATCAAGGCCGCGTTCGAGAAAGAGGGGGCGGATGTTTGGTATGTGAAAGGTTTTAAGGAACGTGTCCTTGGAAACCTGCATGACCCCGAAGCCTATGAGCAGGTTTTTGACATTCTGGACGTGTGGTTCGACTCTGGTTCTACCCATGCTTTCGTGCTGCGTGACCGCGCGGATGGCAGCCCCGACGGGATTGCCGACCTTTATCTGGAAGGGACCGACCAGCACCGCGGCTGGTTCCATTCGTCGATGCTGCAAGCCTGCGCGACCAAGGGCCGCGCGCCTTATCGCGGCGTGCTGACCCATGGCTTCACGCTGGACGAGAAGGGCATGAAAATGTCCAAATCACTGGGCAACACCGTCGCCCCGCAAGAGGTGATCGACCAATACGGTGCGGACATCCTGCGGCTTTGGGTTGCGCAATCGGACTACACGGCGGATTTGCGCATCGGCAAGGAAATCCTGAAAGGGGTGGCCGACAGCTACCGCCGCCTGCGCAACACGCTGCGCTTCATGCTGGGCAACCTGTCGGGCTGGTCCGAGGACGAGCGCGTCGCGCCCGCCGACATGCCCGAGTTGGAGCGCCTGATCCTGCACCGCATGGCTGAGCTGGATGGAGTGGTCCGCAAGGGCTACGACGCCTATGACTTCCAGGGCGTGTTCCAGGCCTTGTTCAATTTTGCAACAACCGACCTGTCAGCCTTCTACTTTGACGTGCGCAAAGATGCACTTTACTGCGATGCGCCGGGCAGCCTGCGCCGCCGCGCGGCGCGCACCGTGCTGGACCTGCTGTTCCACCGCTTGGTGACATGGCTAGCCCCGATCCTGCCTTTCACCATGGAAGATGTGTGGCTGTCGCGCTTCCCGTCCGAGGATGACAGCGTGCACCTGCATGATATTCCGGCCACGCCCACAGACTGGCTGGACCCCGATCTGGCTCAGCGCATGAAGACCCTGCGCATGTTGCGCCGTGTCGTGACCGGCGCGCTGGAAGAAGAGCGCCGCGCCAAGACCATCGGCGCAAGCCTGGAGGCCGCGCCGGTGCTGCACCTGCCTGATGCGCAAGCGCAGGTCGTCACAGATCCAGAGGCATTTGCCGATCTGTGCATCACTTCTGGCATCAGCCTCAGCACTGACCCCGCCCCCGAAGGCGCGTTCACGCTGGACGATGCCCCCGGCGTGGCCGTGGTCTTTGCCCGCGCGGACGGCGAAAAATGCCAACGCTGCTGGAAAATCACGCCCGATGTCGGAAGCCACGCCCACCCGCACACATGCGCGCGATGCAGCGCTGCCCTTGGGTGACAAGCCTTGCCCGATAACATATTCGCACTATTGATTGTGTTATCGGGCAAAAAGGGACAGCCATGAAACTGCGTATTCTGACCGGCGTGCTGATGGGCACGATCATGTCTTTCATCATGTCGGGTTTTATCACGGCCGTGAATACGGGGCTGGGAAGCGGCTATATCGGGCGTTGGGCCTATGCTTGGGCGGTGGCTTGGGTCATCGCGGTGCCCTTGGCCGTTCTGGTTGGCCCCTATGCGCGCAAATGGGCCGAGAAACTGGCCTGAGCGACTTGCGCGCGGCGCTTCTGACGCTTGCACAGGAACGTGGGACGGGCAAAAGCTTTTGCCCGTCCGAAGCCGCCCGCATGCTTGCTGCCGATTGGCGGCCCCTGATGCCACAGCTGCGACAGGTTGCAGCGCAGTTGCAGGATGAGGGGCTGCTGCAAGCCACGCAAAAAGGCCACCCCGTCCATCCGCTAGCCGCGCGCGGGCCGATCCGGCTGACGCTCGGCTCTGGACCGCGCCGCCCCCTGCCCTAGCTGCTCCCTTCAAGCAGGAGGCGATATGAAACAGGCACTTATCATCGGCGCATCGGGCGGGATTGGCCGCGCCTTGGTCGCGGAATATCGGGCACGGGGCTGGCAGGTCACGGGCCTGTCACGCAGCGAACACGGGTTCGACGTGACCGATGCGGCATCGGTCAACACCCATCTGTCGGCGCTGGATGGCCCGTTTCAGCGCATCATCATCGCCACGGGCGCGCTGGAAATCGGCGCACACGGCCCGGAGAAAGCCCTGAAACAGATCACCCCCGAAGGCATGGCCGCGCAATTCGCGCTGAACGCGACCGGCCCGGCACTGGTTCTGGCCCATGCCGCGCGCCTTTTGCCGCGCGATGAGGCGTCGGTCGTCGCGGCACTTTCGGCGCGCGTCGGATCCATTGCCGATAACCGCGCGGGCGGATGGCACAGCTACCGCGCGTCGAAAGCGGCGCTGAACCAGATCGTCCGAGGGGCAGCGATCGAATTGGCGCGCAGCCACAAACACGCGGCTTGCGTGGCGCTTCATCCCGGCACGGTGGCGACGAAATTCACCGAGAAATACCTGGGCCGACATCCCGCGGTTGCCCCCGACCACGCCGCCCGGCGCTTGGCCGATGTGATGGATGGGCTTGGCCCCGACCAGACCGGTCAATTCTACGACTATTCGGGGACAAGCGTGCCATGGTGAAGCTGGTTCTGGTGCTGGGCGACCAATTGTCCAAAGGGCTGTCGGCGCTGGCAGAGGCAGACCCGACCCGCGATGTCGTCGTCATGGCCGAAGTCGCATCCGAGGCGGGCTATGTTCCCCACCACCCCAAGAAGATCGCCTTCACCTTCACCGCCATGCGCAAATTCGCGGCAGCTTTGCAGGCGGATGGCTGGCGCGTGGCATATACTCGGCTGGAGGACGAGGGCAATGCAGGCTCCATTCCCGCGGAACTGCTGCGCCGCGCCGAGGAATTCGGCACCGACACGGTGCTGGCGACCGAACCCGGCGAGTGGCGGCTGATCGACGCGATGCTAGAATTGCCGCTGAAAGTTACCCTGCTCGAAGATACCCGCTTCCTCTGCTCGCACCGCGAATTCGAGGCTTGGGCCGAGGGCCGCAAAGCCCTGCGGATGGAATATTTTTACCGCGAGATGCGCCGTAAAACGGGGCTGTTGATGGACGGTGACAAGCCCGCCTGCGGCAAGTGGAATTTCGACCATGACAACCGCAAACCCGCCAGTGGCGATTTGTTCCGCAAAGCCCCGCCCCAAGCGCGCGGCGATGAAGTGCTGGACAAGGTGCTCGATCTGGTCGAGGCGCGCTTTCCCGACAATTTCGGCACGCTGCGCCCCTTTCACTTTCAAACCGACCGTGCCGGTGCCCTGCGCGCGCTCGATCATTTCATCACCCATGCCTTGCCCGATTTCGGCACCTATCAGGACGCGATGCTGCAAGATGACCCGTATCTTTATCACGCGGTCATCGGGCTGTATCTGAACGCGGGGCTGCTGACCCCGCTAAAGGTATGCGAGCGCGCGGCACAAGCCTATGCGGACGGGCACGCGCCGATCAATTCGGTCGAAGGGTTCATCCGTCAGATCATCGGCTGGCGCGAATTCATCCGTGGTGTCTATTTCCTTGAAGGGCGCGACTACCCGCGTCGCAATGCGCTGAACCACCAGCGCAAGCTACCCGCCCTTTACTGGGGCGCAGACACCCATATGAATTGCCTGAAACACGCGGTCGGCCAGACCCGCGATCTGGCCTATGCGCATCATATCCAGCGCCTGATGGTCACCGGCAATTTCGCGCTTCTGGCGGGCATTAACCCGACAGAGGTGCATGAGTGGTATCTGGCAGTCTATGCCGATGCCTATGAATGGGTCGAAGCGCCCAACACCGTGGGCATGTCGCAATTCGCCGATGGGGGTGTCGTAGGGTCGAAACCCTATGTCAGTTCTGGCGCCTATATCGACCGCATGTCGGATTATTGCGGGTCGTGCCACTACCGGGTGAAGGACAAGACCGGGCCGCGCGCTTGCCCGTTCAACTTGCTCTACTGGCATTTCCTGATCCGCCACCGTGACCGGTTCGAGGGCAATCCGCGCATGGGGCAGATGTATCGCACCTTCGACCGCATGGCCGATGACAAGCGCCGCACCGTTCTGGCAGAGGCGGATGCCTTTCTCGACAAGCTGGCCAGCGGCGCGACCGTGTAGCGCGGGCTTGCCCTGTTGCGCGCCGTGACCTATGCCAATGCTATGAAAACGCCTCGTTTCAACCCGATTGTTGCTGACCTGCCCGCAACCGTGCCCTTTGTCGGGCCAGAGGCGCATATCCGCGCCAATGGCCGCCCCTTCAAGGCCCGGATCGGGGCCAATGAAAGCGGGTTCGGCCCATCGCCCAAGGCTGTTCAGGCCATGTGCGACACCGCTCCCGAGGTGTGGATGTATGGCGATTCCGAGGTGCACGACCTGCGCGTGGCGCTGGCTGCGCATCATGGCGTGACGCCCGCGCATATTACCGTGGGCGAAGGGATTGACGGGCTTTTGGGGCTTTTGGTGCGGATGATGGTGGCGCCGGGCGACCCTGTCGTCACTTCTGACGGGGCGTATCCGACCTTCAACTACCATGTGGCGGGGTTTGGCGGGGTGTTGCACAAGGTGCCCTACCGCGACGACCATGAAGACCCCGGCGCGCTGCTGGCCCGCGCCGAAGCGGTGCAGGCGAAACTTCTGTATTTCTGCAACCCCGACAACCCGATGGGCACATGGCACAGTGCCCGCGTGGTCGAGCGTATGGCCAAAGCCGTCCCCGACGGCACGCTTATGGTGCTGGACGAGGCCTATATTGATGCCGCCCCCGATGGCACCGCGCCCCAGATCGACCCGGATGACCCGCGCGTGATCCGGATGCGCACCTTCTCGAAGCTTTACGGGCTGGCGGGGTTGCGGGTTGGGTATGCCATCGGCGCGCCTGCGCTGATCGCGATGTTCGACCGCATCCGAAACCATTTCGGCATGGGACGGATTGCACAAGCCGGGGCCTTGGCGGCGCTGGCCGATCAGGACTGGTTGGCGCATGTGCAGCGCGAACTGGCGAGTGCAAAGGCGCGCATTGCGCAGATCGCGGCGCAAAACGGGCTGTATGCGCTGCCCTCGGCCACAAGTTTCGTGGCGCTCGATACCGGGCGCGACGGGGCCTTTGCCAAGGCGTTGGTCGACGCGCTGATAGCGCGCGACGTGTTCGTGCGTATGCCCTTCGTCGCGCCGCAAAACCGCTGCATCCGCGTCAGCGCCGGGCCGCCCGCCGCAATGGACGAATTCGCCACGGCCCTGCCGCAGGCGCTGGCTGCGCTGACCGCCTCGAGCTAGGTGCCCCGTGGTCACGCGGGGCTGATGGCGACAGGGTCGCGCAGGCCGATAACATCGTCGCTGCTGATGATATGGCCGCCTTCCAGCACCAATAGCGTCATCCCGGCATCCGAACGGGCCTCTCGCACGTTGGAGTATCCGAGAACCGGGTTCTCGCCCAATTCCGTATCGTCCTGGTAGCTGACCATGGTGAAGGAATAGTATTCTCCCTCGCGGATGACGCCGTTATCGGGCGGAACTTCGAACAGGATCTCGGACGACGCGGGATCGACCGGGTAGCGCCCGATCTCGGCGCCGTTGGCATCGGTGACGACAAGCTCGGCCCGGTTTGCACCGGCCACTTCCGGCGGGACAAGCTGAAGCGGGCTGCCATCGAAGCGAAGCGGTGCCGCGCTCAGCACGTCGCGCCCGACCCATGAGGCCAGCTCTGACAGGCCCATCCGACCGGCAAGCTGTGTCAGAAGCTGGTTCGTCTGCACCTGCTGCTCGACCCCGGAGAAGGTTGCAAGCTGGGCCGCGAAATCGGATGACTGGATCGGCTCCAGCGGATTCTGGTTCTGGATCTGCGCGGTCAGCATGGAAAGAAACGTCTGGAAATCACCAGCATTCACGCTGCCCGACCCGGTTTGCGACGGGCTGGGGCGAGAGGTCATTGCAGGGGCAAGTGGGTCAAGCATGGGCAATCTTTCGAAGTAAAAGTTTCACGAAATTCGCGCCTAGATGCGCAAATCGAGGCCGCTGGTTCGGGCTGCGTTGGGCGGGGCGGCGATCTCGACCAGGGCCGCGTTTTCGGCAGTCATTCCGAAGACGGAAGCGGGGCGACCCGGCCTGTCGCTCTGCCCGCGGCCCTGCTCGCCAAAGCTGAAACTGGCCTGCTCATAACCAAGCTCGGACAGGGCGCGCGCAAGCAGCGTGATATTCTTGCGCAGCAGATCCAGCGTTTCCGGCCGCTCGCCAGAGATGACTACCTGCAAGCCAATGTCGGATTGATGCATCTGGATCCGCACCCGGCCCAGTTCATCTGGCGAGAGCGTAATCTCGATCTGATCGCCGGGTGCGGTCGCAATAGCTTGTGCCACCTGTGCCGCGCTGCTTTGCGCCACGGGCAGCGCTGTCGCGGCCGTCATCGAGCCGGGGCCACTGGGCGGCGGTGCGACACGAATGCCATCCGCACCAACGTCGAAGCCGGCGGGCAGGGCTTCGCCCCCGGCGATCGCAGCGCCAGGCAGCATTTGCTCCGCCATCGGTCCGGGGACGGGCAGTGCCAAAGCGGGTGACGGGCGCAAATTCTCGGAGGCTTGGGGCAGCTTGCTTTGGGACGCGCGCGCCTCTTGCGCCGTGAGTTCTTTTTCCAGATCACGCCAACCGAACGGAGCGCGGAACGGCTGAACGAAGCCCTGTGACGGCCCGACGGGCGGCGTGGCAGTCTTCCCCTCCTTTACCGCAAGAACAGGCGTAAGCATTGGCGATGAGACGCGCTCATCCATTCCGCCAGGCAACTCTATCCGAGCGGCAACCGTCATGCCGCCCGACGAGTGCGCCGAAAAAGCCCCCGGCGATCCGGGAGCGACCGGCGAGAGGATTGCTCCAATCGGGCCGCTGGGCACTGTTTTGACAGGCGAAAAGCCGTCAGAACGCGCCGCGATCACGGGCGTTTGCGCGATAGGCTGGTCATCCGTCACAGCAACCGGGCCAGCCGGGAGCGTTTGAGCAACCATGACAATCCCCTCCCCGGCGGCCTGAACGGACAACGCATCGCCCTCGATAGCCTCCGCCGACAGTAACGTAGGCGCAACCGAATGCGGCGCTTGCGTGGGCAGGTCTTCAGTCGGCAACGCAACCGCAGTCTCTGGCGGGTTTTCATCACCCTCGGCCCGGCCGCGTCCGCCTGCCCGCGCCCCGACATCCGTCAAAGGGGCATGCCCCTTGGCGGGAAGCGCACTGTCCTGAAACTGTCGCAGGAAAGCCGCGCCGTCGCCCAAGACCGGGGCGGCGTTTCCAGACGTTTCCTTACCGGCCCGAATCGGCACCCGGTCCATAGGTATAACGGTGTTCTGCATCAGCACCTCCTGCACCGAGCTTGGCACAAAGGGCTTACCGAATCTTTACCGAGAGGCGGGATCATGCCCGCAGTCTTAACGGAGAGAACCATGATCGACCCCATCAGCCCGAATATGTCACGCGCTGTGCCGCAGGCGCGCCTGACCAGCGCGGCGCAAGCCTTCGAGGCCGCGTTCCTGTCACAAATGCTATCCGCTGCCGGTGCCGGAAAAACAGAAGCCTTCGGCGGCATCGGCGAGGCGCAATTCGCGTCATTCCTGGTGGACGCACAAGCCGAACGAATCGCCCAGCGCGGCGGCATCGGGCTGGCGGAAACGATCATTCGTCACTACTCACAAAAGGATTGAACCACGATGCAAGACCCGACCCCCATTCAGGACATCGAAACACTTCTGGCAGCAGAGAAAACGGCCCTTCTGTCGGGCGATTTGTCCGGTCTCGAAACCATCGCCACCGCGAAAGAAGACCTTGTGACGCGGCTGGGCAAGACGCGCCTTGTGTCATCCGATTTATCACGATTGATCGCCTTGTCGCGCGCGAACGCAGCCCTGTTGCAGGCCGTCATGCAAGCCTTGAAGGACACGAAATCGCTTCTCATACAGGCGCAAACCCCCCCGGAAACACGGTCCTATAATGCCGACGGGGCGCGTGAAAGCCTTGACACGGGCCCAGGCAGGCTGGCGCACAAGGCGTAGCGCACGCTTTGTTAACCAAGGGCGCAGAAAAGCGGCACCGCCACGAAATTGCCGTATTTCCTTCACGACTTCTCAACTTATGGCGGCCAAATATGGGCCTGTCGAAAGAAAGCTCGATCGGCCCGAAATCAGGTCGCCTGCAGAATGCACTCATACGCGCCGGATCCGGCGCATCCTCTCAATGTGCAAAACGCACCGATATGAAGGAACTATCATGTCCAGCATTCTGACGAACAACAGCGCAATGGTCGCGCTGCAAACCCTGCGCGGCATCAACAAGGGTCTGGCACAGACTCAGACCGAAATCTCGACCGGCAAAACGGTCGGCTCGGCCCGCGACAACGCCGCTGTCTGGTCCATCTCGAAAACGATGGAATCCGATGTGAAAGGCTTCAAGGCTATCTCTGACAGCCTGTCGCTTGGTTCTTCGACCATCGGCGTTGCACGCCAAGCTTCGGAAACGGTGACTGACCTGCTGACGCAGATGAAAGGCCTGATCGTCGCGGCGCAGGAAGAAAACGTCGACCGTGGCAAGATCCAGACCGACATCGCGGCACTTAGCGAACAAGTCGAATCTGTGGTCAATGCTGCGCAATTCAACGGCCTGAACCTGCTGACCAATAACGCGACCGTTTCGGTCCTGTCTTCGCTTGACCGCTCAAGCACTGGCGTGAGCACCAGCACAATTGACGTCGTGGGCCAAGATATGTCCACCGGCGGATACACCGCCAAAGCGGCCTTCTCACTGACGACCGGCACCGCTTCGGCCAACCAAGACCGCGCGGCCTTCTCGCTGGATGGCGGCGGCGGCACGGAAACCCTGACCATCGAAGACCCGACCTATGAAGCTGGCGACAAGATCAGCCTGCGCATTGGCGATCAGACCGTGTCCTACACTGTCAGCCAGGCCGATGTGGACGCGACCACCACCGCCGATATCGTGGCCGTGGGCCTGAAAAACGCGATCGACAGCCTTGGAATCGACGGGCTGGAGGTCGATTACGACAGCGGCAACGCGGGCGAGCTGGTTTTCACCAATAACGGCACCGACGATGTGTCAGTGACGGCCCAGTTCAAGAACGCAGGCTCCGGCGATCTGGCAACGCTCAGCACCATCGACGTTGAAACCGATGCGGCCGGTGCCTTGGCCACAATCGAATCGTTGATTGAAACCAGCATCGACGCCGCGGCAAGTTTTGGCTCGGCGCAGATGCGCATCGACACCCAGGCGGAATTCGTCAGCAACCTGACGGACTCTCTGACCTCGGGCATCGGCAGCCTTGTGGATGCGGATATGGAGGCGACCTCGGCCCGCCTGCAGGCGCTTCAGGTTCAGCAGCAGCTGGCAACCCAATCGCTCTCGATTGCGAACCAGCAACCGCAGAACATCCTGTCCCTGTTCCGCTAACAGACCAGGCGTGGGCCTCCTTCTTTGGGGGCCCACCCGCTCGTGACTTTGGAACAGATTTCAGGGGATAGCGAATGAACGCCCATGCAAAGGCGCTTGCCGCCTACGGCACACCGACAAATGCTCACAAGACGCCACGCTCGATCGAATATGACGTCTTCGCCCAGATCACAGCCAGATTGCGCGATGCACGGGCCGGTGGCTCGAAAAGCTTCCCGCAGCTCGTCTCGGCACTTCATCAGAACCGCAAATTATGGAGCGAGCTGGCCTTCGACCTTGCCAATCCCGGTAACCAGCTTCCCGATGGCTTGCGGGCACAATTGTTGGGCCTTGCGCAATTCACGCTCAATCACACCGATGCCGTGGTGAAGGGCATGGCCGATGCAGAGGTTCTGATCGACCTCAACATCGCGATCATGCGCGGCCTGAAAGGTCAAGGAGATCTATCATGACCGGCCTTGTCATTCGTCTTGCCCCACGCGAACGCGTTTTGCTGAATGGCGCGATTATCGAAAACGGCGACAAGCGCACAAGCTTGTCGATCAAGACTCCCAACGCGAACGTGCTGCGCTTGCGCGATGCAATCCATCCCGATGACGCGAAGACGCCCGTAAAGCGAACCTGCTATCTGGCGCAGCTTATCTTGTCCGGCGATGGAGCGCCCGAGGAGTTGCAGAAACCGCTTCTGCGCGCGATCGAACAGCTCAGCCAGGTTTTCCTGGATATCGACAGCAGCCGCCACCTGAATGACGCGACAAATGCCGCGCTGGCGGGCGAATATTACCAAACGCTGAAGGCGCTGCGCAATTTGCTGCCACGAGAGGCACGGCTACTGGCCGCGCAACGGGTATGAGCTTTCAGCCGATCATTCCGGTCGGAGGGGTCGTTGGCTGGGAGTTTCTGAAACGCACCCAGGTCCGCCAGCAAGAGAGCTTTGCCCGCAGCCCCGCGGTCGAACAAGCCACGAATTCGTTCATTCGGGATTTCGGCAAGATCAACACCGCCGATGACCTGGTCGGAAACAGGCGGGCACTATCAGTCGTCTTGGGGGCTTTCGGGCTTCAGGATGACCTCGACAATCGGGCCTTTATCCGCAAGGTTATCACCGATGGCGTGAGTGACCGCTCTGCCTTGGCCAACCGTCTGGCGGACAAGCGCTACCTCGCGCTCGCGCAAGAGATGGCGCATCTCGCTCCGGGTGGCACGGGCACGCCCGCCGCCGGTCTGGCCGAGAGCCTTGCGCGCCGTTACCAGGCGTCGGAATTCGAAGTGGCCGTTGGCAACAGCGACGAGACCATGCGCTTCTCGCTCGCCTTTGCCCGGAAGATGCCGGAAATCGCCGACAGCCTGCGCTCCGACACGGCGCGCTGGTATCAGGTCCTGGGCGACCCGCCGACGCGGCGGGTGATGGAAACCGCCTTGGGCCTGCCGAAGGAGTTTGCCGCGCTGGACATCGACGAGCAGGTCAAACGTCTGCAAAGCGCTGTGTCCAAAAGGTTCGGCACCGATGATATGCGCGAACTGGCGGCGCCCGAGATGGTTGAAAAGATCACGCAACGCTTTCTGCTGATGGACCAGCTGCGAGAGACCCAGGCCGGGATGAGTGGGGCCGCCGTGGCCCTGACGCTCTTGTCGAACCTGCGCGCCGGGTAATGCAAGCGTTGTGCCAACCCTGCCTCGCGCGTCGGGGAAGGCAGGGCAGCGCAGCCAAACCGCCCCGTAAGCCTGCCGAAAGATGTCGCCGCCAAGCGACATGCGCCAACCGGCACAAGGCAGGTAGCACGGGCCAAGCGGTGCACAGGCGAGCGCAGTATGGCCGTACTGACAGTCAGATCAGGGAACAGAGCCGCCCGATACCGGCACCGCACAACGGCGAGAGCCAAATCGCAGCATAGGCGCCCGCCTATTTTTCAAAAAGCGCAGTCGCAGGCGACGCGGCGATATTGGCACCGCCTCACGCGACCCGTAGCTTGCAAACGGTCGGGGTTTTAGCCCAACCGTTCGCCGGTTTCCGGCGCGAAATAGGACGCTTTCGACAGATCGAAGCGGAATTCCAAAGTCTCGCCCGCCCGTGCCAAGGTATCCGCCGAAAGCCGCGAGGTGACTTCCTTGCCACCCAGCCGGGCCACCACGAACGTGTCGGCCCCGGCGGGTTCGACCACTTCGATCCGCACCTCTCCGGCTTGCGACGCCTCGCCCGGCCGTTTGCTGGCTTCGTGCATGTCTTCGGGCCGCAACCCCAGCAAGATATCGCCCGACACGCCCGACGGGCGCGGGTCATGCAGCCGCAAGGGATCGGCCCCATCGCGGGCGATCTCGATCATGCTGCCGGTGCCATCGGGCTGCGCCCGTGCCGGGATCAGGTTCATCGCCGGGCTGCCCATGAAATCGGCCACGAAGGTATTGGCCGGGCGTGTATAGATCTCATGCGGGGTGCCGATCTGCTGGATGATGCCGCCTTTCATGACCACGATCTTGGTGGCAAGGGTCATCGCTTCGATCTGGTCATGCGTCACATAGACCATGCTGGCACCCAAATCCTGATGCAAGCGCTTGATCTCCGTGCGCATTTCCACGCGCAACTTGGCATCTAGGTTCGAGAGAGGCTCGTCGAACAAAAACAGCGCGGGATCACGGACCAAGGCGCGCCCCATCGCGACACGCTGGCGCTGGCCGCCCGACAACTGCCCCGGACGGCGGTTCAGAAGCGGCTCTATCTGCAATTGCCGCGCCACTTCGGCCAGTTTCGCGGCCTGCGTGGCCTTGTCCACGCCGCGCACCTGCATCCCGAAGGTGATGTTGCGCGCAACGGACATGGTCGGGTAAAGCGCATAGCTTTGGAACACCATCGCGATGTTGCGGTCCTTGGGGCTGACCTCTGTCATGTCTTGCCCCGCGATGCGGATCGAGCCGCCCGAGATCGGCTCCAGGCCCGCGATGCAGTTCAGCAGGGTCGATTTCCCGCAGCCCGACGGCCCCACCAGTACAAGGAATTCGCCCTTGTCGATGCTAACATTGATGTCTTTCAGGATTTCGGTCGTGCCATAGCTTTTGAACAGGCCGTCGACCTCTAGAATAGCAGACATGGAATTACCCTTTCACAGACCCGGCGGTCAGCCCGCGGATGAAGTATTTCCCGGCGACGACATAGACCAGCAAGGTCGGCAGCGCGGCGATGATCGCGGCGGCCATGTCGACATTGTAGGCTTTGACGCCGGTGGTGGAGTTGACGATGTTGTTCAGCGCGACCGTGATCGGCTGGGTTCCAGCCTGGCTGAAGGACACCCCGAACAGGAAATCGTTCCAGATCTGGGTGAATTGCCAGATGACCGTGACCACGATGATGGGCAGCGACAGCGGCAGGAAGATGGACCAGAAGATGCGGAAGAAGCCCGCGCCGTCGATTTTCGCGGCCTTGGTCAGTTCCGCCGGGATCGTCACGTAATAGTTGCGGAAAAACAGCGTGGTAAAGCCGATCCCGTAGATCACATGCACGAAGATCAGCCCCGGAATGGTGCCCGCGATATTCAGAATGCCGAGCGTGCGCGCCATCGGCAGCAGCACCACCTGGAACGGGATGAAGCAGCCAAACAGCATCAGCGCGAAGATGATATTAGCACCGCGAAAGCGCCATTGCGCGACCACATAACCGTTCATCGCCCCAAGGATGGTCGAGATCAGAACCGCCGGCACCGCCAGCAGCACCGAGTTCCAGAAATAGGGCCGCAACCCTTCGCATTGGATGCCGGTGCAGGCACCCGACCACGCGGTGCGCCATGCCTCCAGCGTCACCTCGCGCGGCAGGGCGATCAGGCTGCCGGTGCGGATTTCTTCAAGGCTTTTGAGCGAGGTCGTGACCATCACGAATAGTGGCAGCAGATACCACAGCGCAAAGACCGTCAGCATCAGATACAGCCCCCAGCGCAGTGCGATTTTCAGCGCGCGCGACTGGGTGGGCGGGGCGTAGGGAACATCAGTCATTTTTCGCCCTCAATTCGGAATAGAGGTAAGGAACGACGATCGCGAAAACGATCATCATCATGACCATCGCGCTGGACGCCGCCTGCCCGATGTCTCCGCGCGAAAACGCCATCGCATACATGTAGGTGGCCGGCAGGTCGGTCGCGTAGCCGGGGCCGCCGCCGGTCAGTGCGATGACCAGATCGAAGCTTTTGATCGCCAGATGCGACAGCACGATGAAGGCCGACAGGAAGATCGGCGCCATCGAGGGAATGATGATCGCGGTATAGATGCGGTGGGTCGGGATACCATCGACCTGCGCGGCCTTGATGATCTCGCCATCGACCGAGCGCAGACCGGCCAGAAACAGCGCCATGACAAAGCCCGACGCCTGCCAGACGCCCGCGATGACAACGGTATAGATGGCCATGTCGGGATCGGTAATCCAGTCGAAGGTGAAGTCCTCGAACCCCCAGCCGCGCACCATCGCTTCCAGCCCAAGGCCGGGGTTCAGCATCCATTTCCACGCGGTGCCCGTCACGATCAGCGACAGCGCCATCGGATACAGGTAGATCGTGCGCAGCACGCCTTCGGTGCGGATTTTCTGGTCAAGGAAAATGGCCAGCAGCAGGCCCAGCAGCATGGAAATGCCGATAAACAGCACGCCAAACACGAACAGGTTGTTGAGCGCGACCTCCCACCGGGGAGAGGCGAAAAGCCGTTCATACTGGATGGTGCCGACCAGGTCGTAATTCGGCAGCAGGCGCGAGCGGGTGAAGCTGACCCAGGCCGTCCAGCCGATAAAGCCGTAGACGAACAGAAGGGCCGCGATAAAGCTGGGTGCCAGAACAAGCTTCGGCACATGGCGTTCAAGCCATTGCATGGGAAGCCTCCTTCGGGGTGAGGGGTGCGGCGCGCGCGACGCAACGCGGCGCGGCAAGGGATGGGCCGGGAAATACGTGTTCCCCGGCCCGGTTGGCTTACATCGAGTTTGCGACCGCGTCAGCCAGCATGGCGACCGCGTCTTCCGACGACATGTCGCTGTTGAAATGCGCCGTCACGACATCGGTGATCGCGCCAGCCTGCGCACCGCGCAGCGCCATGCCATGAGCATAGGACGGCAGCAGAGAGCCTGCTTCCGACGTGGCCGCCATGTCATTTGCCGACAGAACGGCGCAGCTGTCGAACTCGTCCAGCGCGACATCGCTACGCACCGGGATGGAGCCTTTGTTCAGGTTGAACACTTTCTGGAAGTTCTGACCCACGATCAGCTCTGCCAGCAGGTTCTGGCCTGCAACCGCGTCTTCGCCTTCGACGTCGAACATCGCGAAGCTGTCGACGTTATACAGGTAGCCGTCACCGGGGGTCGAGGCGCAGAGGAAATCCTCGCCCGGCACTTTGCCCGCGGCCAGGAATTCGCCCTTGGCCCAGTCGCCCATGATCTGGAAGGCGGCTTCGCCATTCATGACCATCGCGGTGGCAAGGTTCCAGTCACGGCCCGAGAAATTGGCGTCCACATAGCCGCGCATGGTGCGCATCTGGTCGAACACCGCTTTCATCGTGTCGGATTGCAGCGCGTCCATGTCCAGATCGATCAGCGCCGAGCGGAAGAACTCTGGCCCGCCAACGCCCAGCACGACGGTTTCGAACACGGTCGCGTCCTGCCATGCCTGACCGCCATGCGCGAGCGGCGTGATGCCAGCCGCTTGCAGCTTTTCGGCGGCGGCGTTGAATTCGTCCCAGGTGGTGGGCATGGCGATGCCGTGCTCGTCCAGAATGGCCTTGTTCGCCCAGACCCAGTCCACGCGGTGCACGTTCACGGGGGCCGCACACCAGGTGCCTTCACACTGCATATGGCCTGCGATGGATGCCGGCAGGATATCGGCCCAGCCTTGTTCCTGCGCCACCGCAGAGATGTCGGCCAGAACGCCCTCTTCATACCATTCCTGAATGGCCGGGCCTTTCAGTTGCACGGCCGTGGGCGCATTGCCTGCCAGCACGCGGGCACGCAGCGCGGTCATTGCCGCATCGCCGCCACCGCCCGCGACGGGCATGTCGGTCCAGCTGCCGCCACGGCTTGCAAATTCTTCCTGCAACACGGCCACGGCGCGGGCTTCGCCGCCCGAGGTCCACCAATGCAGAACTTCTGCCTGCGGCTCTGCCAGCGCAGCGCCAGCCATGCAGAAAGACGCGACCGAAGTCGCAAGGATCATCTTCATAGTCATGTCATCCTCCCAGATGGTAGGCGGGACATCCGCCACACGCGGCAAGTTTGGCGCAGCCCCCGGCCCGCGTGCAACAGGCTTGAACCCGCGGCAGAGCGGATTTTCGGGCCGCTTGTTACAGGCTGTTACAAAACCCCGCGTCTTGGTGCTAAACCCGATCCAGTCACAGCGTCTTGGAGAACGAAGATGGCCATTTCCCGCCTGCTTGTGGTCGATGACGACAAGGAGATGTGCGCCATGATGGTGGGCTGGTTGCAGCGCAACGGCTTTGCCGTGGTTGGCGCGCATGACGGCGCGGGCGTGTTGCAGCAGATGGACTCGGGGCGCGTGGACCTGATCTTGCTGGATGTCATGCTGGGGGATGAAAGCGGGCTGCGCATCTGCCAGCAATTGCGCAAGGATCACGATGTGCCGGTCATCATGGTCTCGGCGCTGTCGGCGGATGACCATCGCATGGCGGGCTATCGGTCGGGGGCGGATGACTATATCGCCAAACCCTTCAACCCCGATCTGTTGGTGGCCCGAGTGCGCGCGGTGCTGCGGCGCACACGGCGCGCGGCATCGCTGGCCTATCGGCGGCAGGCGCGTGTCTATCGCTTCGCAGGCTGGCGCTATGACACGCGCGAGCCGAGCGCCCAAGCACCGGGCGGCTACGAGGTCGCGCTCTCAGCGCGCGAGCGGCAATTGTTGCAGGTGTTCCTCGCGAACCCGGAAATCCCGCTCTCTCGCGAGGAAATCGCAGAAGCCATGGACGTTCTGGGCGAAGGCGCGTCCGACCCCGCCGAGGGCCGCGCCATCGACATGCTGGTCGGTCGGCTGCGCAGCAAGCTGGAAGACGCGCCCAAGGATCCCACTCTGATCCGAACCGCGCGCGGTATTGGCTATGTTCTGTCCTGCCCGGTCGAGGCGGAAACATGACCACCACCCTGCGGGCTTGGGCCAGCATCTGGATCGTTGCGGCCATGGCGACAGGTGTGGCGGCTGCGTGGCTGTGGCTGTCCTCGACCCATGCGTGGCAGGACCATCTGGACCGGGCGGCGCAGATGGGCCACACTCTGGCCGCAACCGTTCTGCTGGACGCGCCGCTGCCGCCAGAGGTCAGGCTGATCGCGCTGGGGCGCGCGGCTGCGGGCGCGCCCCCGCCCGGCGCGGATGACGCGGGGCTGCCCGCGTCCTCGCGCATAACCTCGGTCGCGTTTCGCCAGCCCGGCCCGGACGGGGCCGAACAGGGCGGCGGCGCGCGGTTGCAGGTGCAGGTGGTCAGCCCGAGCCTGCAATACCCCGTGGCCAACCTGGGCAGCCAGACCGGTGCCTATGATGGCATGGCAGCCTTGTCGCGCAACCTCGCGCAGCTTTGCTCTGACCCGGTTTTGTTCCTGCGCGCCGATAGCGGCACATGGTGGCGCGCCGAAAGCCCGCTTTGGTCTTGCGATGCGCAACCGCGCGACTGGCGCATCGGCGCGCTTTTGCTGGCGGCGCTGGCGCTGATGATGCTGCTCAGTCATGCCGCCGACATGACCGGCGGTTTTCGCGACTTTGCCCAAGCCTTGGCGCAGCGCCGCCGCCCCGGCGACACCGCCGATATGGCCCTGACCGGCCCCGAGGAATTGCGCGCCACGATTTCCGCAGTCAATGGCTACCTTGCGGATGAACGCGCGCGGCTCGCGCGGCGTGCGATGGTGCTGTCGGGCGTCAGCCATGACCTTGGCACGCCCGCCACGCGCCTGCGCCTGCGCGCCGCGCTGATCGAGGATGAAACCCTGCGCGCGCGGTTCGAGGCCGATCTGGACCGCATGGGCGCCATGATCGAAGAAGTTCTGACCTTCACCCGTGCCGAGATCGCCGCAGAGCCACTGCGCGAGTTTTGCCTTGCCGCGCTGACCGAGGCCGTGGTCGATGATTACCACGACACCGGCCGCCCCGTGACGATGACGTTTACCGCGCCCGCCAGCATGGACACCGCGCAAACCGTCTTTGCGCTTGGCAGGCGTCGCCGCATGAACCTGCCCGAAACGCGCCGATTGCTGTTCACCGGCCGCCCGCTCGCGCTGGAGCGGGCGCTGTGCAACCTGATCGAGAACGCTCTGAAATACGGGCGGCGGGCCGATGTCACCCTGAGCGCCACGTCTGAACGCGTGTTGCTGGACGTGCAGGATGCCGGGCGCGAGCTGGATGCCGATGCCCTGCGCCGCCTGACCGACCCGTTTCAGCGCGGCGAGAACCTTGCCGATGCCGATGGCACGCCGATTTCCGGCTTCGGCATGGGGCTAAGCATTGTCGCCACGATTGCCGCGCAGCACGGGGGCGAGCTGGAATTCGAGCAACGCCCCCAAGGCCTGTGCGCGCGGATCGTTTTGCCGCGCGGCTAACGGGTCAGCCCTGCCCCTGCGCGGCAAGAAAGCCGATGATGTTGATCCGCTCTTGTTCCGTCCGCACGCCCGGATAGGCCATGCGGTTGCCGGGCAGGTAGTCGTCGGGATTGGTCAGCCAGGCATTCAGGCGTTCAGGCGTCCAGATACCGCCCGCGTCTTGCAAGGCGCTGGAATAGCGCCAGTTCTCAACCGAACCCACTGCGCGGCCCACGATGCCGACCAGGTGCGGACCGCCCGCGTTCCGCTCGGTCGCGTATTGGTGGCAGGTCGCGCATTGGCGAAAGGCGCTTTCGCCCGCGTCGATATCGGCACTGGCCAGCAGCGCAGAGCTTTCCAGCCAATCGGTTGTGCCGGTCTCCTCTGCGGCTGTGTCCTCTGCGGCGGGGTCGGCAGCGGCCGGTTCCGGGGCTTCGGCAAGCTCTGTCGCCACTGCGGTGCTGTCGGCTTCGACCGGCGCATCTTGGGCGGCGACCTCTTGCGCAGCGGGTTCCGGTTCGTTGGGGGCGACCGCGACCTCTGTCCCCTGCTCTTCCACGGCAGGGGCTTCGGCCACTTGCGGCGCAGCAGACGGTTCTGGCCCATCCATGAAGCTGCGCGCAGTCACCAGCAGCAGCAACAGTGCGAAACTGGCAACGACGCCCAAGCGCAGGAATTTGTCGGCGGGGGGCATGTTCTCTATCGGGTCGGGACGCGGGGACATGTTCACCTCTGGTCTTTGGATTTCGTCAGCTCATCGCTTCCTGACCTAATCGCCCAAAGCCCCAAGTAAACACCGCCCCCGCGTCTATCGCCCGGTCAGGCGTTCACATCCACCACGACCCGGCCCTGCACCTTGCCTTTCAGGATGTCCGCCCCAATCTGGGGCAGGTCGGCCAGCGTGGCGGGCTGGATCATGGCTTCCAGCTTGTCCATCGGCAGATCCTTGGCAATGCGCTGCCACGCGCGCAGGCGGTTGTCATAGGGTTGCAGCACGGAATCGATGCCCAGCAGGTTCACCCCGCGCAGCAGGAAGGGAATGACGGTCGCCGGAAGTGCCGCGCCCCCCGCCAGACCGACCGCCGCGACCGAGGTGCGGTATTTCATCTGCCCCAGAACGCGTGCCAGCATCGCGCCGCCCACGGCATCGACACAGCCCGCCCATGTTTCCGATTCAAGCGGGCGCTTGACGGTTTCGTTCAGCTCTTCGCGCGGCACGATCCGGGTCGCGCCCAGATCACGCAGATAGGCTTCGGTTTCCGGACGCCCGGTGACGGCGGCAACCTCGTGGCCCAGCGCCGCAAGGATCGCGACGGCGACAGAGCCGACGCCGCCCGCGGCACCCGTGACCAGAACCGGCCCGTGGCCCGGTTTCAGCCCGTGATCTTCCAGCGCCATGACGGCCAGCATGGCCGTGAAGCCCGCCGTGCCCACGGCCATGGCCTGCCGCGCGCTCAGCCCATCGGGCAAGGGCACCAGCCAATCCGCCTTGACGCGCGCCTTTTGCGCGTAGCCGCCCCAATGCGCCTCGCCCACGCGCCAGCCTGTCAGGACGACCGCATCGCCGGGCTTGTAGCGCGGATCATCCGACGCCTCGACCGTGCCGGCGAAATCAATGCCCGGCACATGCGGATAGCTGCGCACCAGCCCGCCGCCGGGGCCGATGCACAGCCCATCCTTGTAATTGACTGTGGAATGCGACACCCGCACCAGAACTTCGCCCGCTGGCAGGCGGTCCTCGGTCAACTCCCGAACCGAAGCCGAGGTGCTGCCGTCTTCCAGTTTCTCGACCACAAGTGCTTTGAATGTCATTGGGTTCCCCTCATCCTGATATTTGGGGGCACGGTAATTCAGCCAAGGCTGTTTGACCATGCCGGACTGCGGTATTTCGCAGCGGTTGCGCCCGATGCGCGGACCATGCCCCGATTCGCCATTGAGAGATGGCCGGATTTCAGACTTAACTGCGCGACAACGCCCTGCCATGCCGAAGGCCTTGAATGACGCTTGAGCAAATCTTCATCTTGATGCTGCTGGCCCTCGTGCTGTTCAGCTTCGTCAAAGAGATTTACCCCCCCGAAGTGACCGCGCTGGGGGCGTCGGCGGCGCTTCTGGTCACGGGCATCTTGCCCAGCGCGGATTTCCTGCAAGTCTTCGCCTCGCCCGCGCCGATCACGATCGCGATGATGTTCATCCTGTCGGCGGCGCTGGAGCGCACGGGCGTGCTGGAACTGTTGGGCATCTGGCTGCGTCGCCATGCGCGCGGGTCTTACCTGCGGGCGATGTTCCTGATGATGGGCGGCGCGATGGTGGCGTCTGCTTTCATGAACAACACGCCGGTGGTGATCCTGCTGACCCCGGTGATGATCTCTGTCGCCAGTTCCGTGGGGGTTGCCCCCTCGCGCCTGCTGATCCCGCTGTCTTATGCCGCCATCTTCGGGGGCACACTGACGCTGGTCGGCACCTCGACCAATATCCTGATGAGCGGGGTCGCCACCGACGCGGGCCAGCCGCCCCTGACCATGTTCGAGATGACGCTGCCCGCGCTGATAATCGCCACCGTGGGGATTTGCTACATGGTTTTCGCGGGACGCTACCTGCTGCCCGACCGCACTTCGATGGCGTCGATGCTGGGCAATGACAGCAAGCGCAAGTTCATGGCGCGCCTGCTGATCCCGGCGGGGTCGGCCTATATTGGCAAAACGCTGTCGGACCTGCCTTTTCATGGCAGATCGGCGCGTGTTCTGGACGTGGTGCGCGGTGAAGTCTCGCTCCGGCGCACGATGGACGATGTGGTGCTGGAGGCCGGCGACCGCGTCGTGATCAAGACGGACACGGGCGAGATTCTGGGACTGAAAGACAATGGCGAAATCGAATTCCGCGACATGGCAGATAGCGGCTTTGCGCCAGTAACCGCCGACCGCACAATCACGATGGAGGCCAGTATCGGCCCAAATTCGCACCTGCGCGGCCGGCCCATCAAGGCGCTGAAGCTGCGGCGGCGCTACGGGGTCTACCTGATGGCGGTACACCGCCAAGAGCGCAACATCTCGGAAGACGTGCAAGACCTGCGTCTGCAATTCGCCGACACTCTGCTGTTGGAAGGGCCGCCCGAAGGCATCCAGCGGATGATCGAGGATGGCGGCATCGTCAACCTGACCCAACCCTCGGAGCAGCCGGTGCGGCGGGGCAAGGCGCCCATTGCGATCGCCGCCGTTCTGGGTGTGGTGGTGCTGGCGGCGCTGAACATCATGCCCATCGAAGGGCTAGCCGTGATCGGCGCGGTGGTTGTCATGCTCACCCGCTGCGTGGACCCGGAAGAGGCGTTCGACGCCATCGACTGGCGCATCCTGTTCCTGATTTTCGGGATGCTGGGGCTGAGCATGGGGCTGACCGAAACGGGGGCCGCGCAACTGATCGTCAGCCAACTTGTCAACCTGGTGGGCGGCTTGGGTCCGCTTGCGGTGCTGATCGCGGTCTATCTGCTGACCACCACCTTGACCGAGATGCTGTCGAACAACGCAGTCGCGGTGCTGGTCGGCCCGATCGTGATCGCGCTGGCGCTGGAACTGGGCTACGATCCGCGCCCCTTCATCATGGCAGTCATGCTGGCGGCCTCGGCAAGTTTTGCAACGCCCATCGGCTACCAGACGAACACCTTCGTCTACAGTGCGGGGGGCTACAAATTCACCGACTTCCTGCGCGTGGGCCTGCCGCTGAACTTGCTGTATGCGGTGATGGCAATATTGGTGATCCCGCGCTTCTTCCCGTTTTAGAGAGGGACGAATCTGGTCGCTTTAAAGAAAACAGGTAAATGCTCAAAGCGAGCCTATGCACTCGAAAGCGACACTCGAAGTCATGCCGTCAGTTGCACGGTCTGGTCGCTTCTGTCGTGAGAGCGCTCGGGTAATTCTTGGGCGAATGCGCGAAAGGACTGGTGATCGGCGCTTGCCGGATGTCAGGATGGGTCGCGCAGTTTTGTCGCTATCGGGCAGTCACCCTTTGCGGTCTATCGGCCTGAAACGGCGCAGGGAAAGAACACCCAACCGGTTGCGCCGGCTATTTCGAGCTGTGTCTTGAAGCTTTCCGTGCAAAAACCGATCCCGGTCTTCGCCTCGCGAAAATAATCCGTCTTGGGCAATTTGCGGCCGCGCAATGCGTATTTCCCGCGAAACTTGGATTTGCGCCAGCCGGGGGACACCGCCCGCAGCTCTTTCAGTGGTGCCTCGGACGTATCGACCGCATCGGCCTCGTATCTTGCGCGCGCGAAATACAGGTCCGCCTCTGCCGCGAACCGGCCAGTCGCGTGATCCTTCAGCTTGGGCATTCGGACGAATTCGAACGCTTTGGGGGCCAGTTCTTCGATGACCGATTTGATCGCACCAGATACCAGAACGATATCGTCCGGAGCCATGCCATGCGCGCCCAGCACCGTGAGGGGACGGTTTTTGACATTGTTGATATGAACCGTCTGTGACTGAAGCAGGTCAACCGACGACGATGTCAGCTTGCCGGTGAAACCTGTCTTGATGTTTCGGAACAGTGACCATTGCTTTGCGTCCCAATCCGTCATCTCGGTTTCTGACGCGGACAGGTTCGGGCGCAGCCAGCGATCATCCTGGTAATCGGGTCGGATAGCGAAATAGATCATGGCGAACGCACCTCCGAAAGCAAAGCCCGATCAGCGCCGGGAACCGTGGTTTCGCCTAGCTGCGCGCGCCCATCAGCCGCGCGATGGGCACGTAATCATCCGTCATCACCACGGTCGTATCGCGCGCGACCAGATCGTTGATCGACTGGGCGCCCACGCGCACCACTTGGCGGGGTTCCGGGTGCAGGTGCGTAAAACGGCTGACGGGCGTGGGCGCGTCGCCCGCGACCATGATGAACACGCGGCGGTCCTCGTTTGGATCATGCAGCGGGTCGGCCCAGACCTCGACCACGTCAAAGACCTGTTTGGCGGTGGCCACGACAGAGGCCAGCGCTTCCAGCCGGTCCATATGGTCGATAACATTCATGATATAGGCCCCGCCGGGGTTCAGCCGATCATTCACAAGGCTGAAGAATTCCTGCGTAATCAGGTGTTCGGGCACCGCGATGTCGGTGAAGGCGTCACCGATCACGATGTCATACTGCGTATCCGACAGCGTCAGAACGCGGCGCGCATCGGCATGGATGACATTGGCGGTGTCGCGGTCGAACCAGAAATACTCTGACGCGATGCGCGTCACCTCGGGGTCCATTTCGGCCACGGTCACATCGACGGGTTCCTCATGCGCGGCCCATGCGCGTGGCAGGGCGTAATTGCCACCACCGATCAGAAAGGCCGACCATGCGTCGCGGTCCTCCATGCGCAGGCGGGCCAGCCCGTCCAGCATGATCCCGTGCGAAGGAATCATCGCGCGGGCGTCTTCCTCGTCCGAGACACCATGCACCAGATGATCCAGCACCATGAACCGCACCAAGGGCGTGCCGGGCTGGTCCACCACGCGGATGCAGAAATAACTGCTTTCGACAAGGCACGGGTCAGGGCGGGTCAGGGTCGTGCCCGCCAGAACCAAGGGCAAAAGCGCCGCCAGCGCCCCTTGCTTGACCCAAGCGCCAAAGCCGCGCGCGGCCCATAGGCTGTGTAGCGCCAAGGCGACGTAAACCACCGTGACGACAACCAGCGTGCCGGTGCTGCCCAGCCAAGAGATGAAAATGAACCCGGCCGCCAGCGTGCCAAGGATTGCCCCCCATGCGCCCGCCGCGAACATTGCACCCAGCGCGCGGCCCGCGTGGTCGGGATGGCGCAGAACCGCGACATGACTAAGGATGGGCGCGGGAATGCCAGCAAAGAAGGACGGCAGGAAGAACACCAGCGTTGTCAGCACCACGATGACGACGACAGGGTGTTCCAGATTGGTGATGACCGGCCCGGCCACGCCACGCAGCAGATAAAGCGCGCCCCCGGTGGTCAGCGCGGCGGCCAGCAGCGCCCAGCCATTCGCCCGCAGGGCCTGATCCGGCGGCAGTTCCGCCAACCGCCCGCCGACCCAATGGCCCGCAGAGAACCCCGCCAGCACCACCGCGATAATCGAGGTCCATGTGTAAAGCGACATGCCCACATAGGGTGCCAGCATCCGCCCCGCGACAATTTCCACCACAAGGCTGGCGGCGGCGACGGTCGCCTGAACCGCGATCAAAACCCAGAGCTTGTGCATCTGCCCTCCCAAAGCTGCACGGGCACGTTAGGGCCAAGCCAAGACGCTGACAAGCACATGCCGCGCGCCTAATCCATCCACGGGGCAACTTGGGCGATGTCGTCGTCGGACCAGCCGAAATGATGCCCCAACTCGTGCAGGTAGACATGCGCCACCAGATGCCCCAAGGGAACGTCGCCGCGCGCCACCCACTCGTCCAGAATGGGGCGGCGAAACAGCCAGATCGTGTCCGGCCCCAATGCCTGCCCGCCCAGCTTTTCAGGCAAGGGCGTGCCGTCATAAAGGCCCGTCAACTCGAACGGGTCGTCGATCCCCATCTCGTCCAGCATTGCATCGGGGGCGAAATCCACGATCTGCACAGCGATGCTGCGCGCATGGGCGGCAAATGGCTCGGGCAGATCGGCGATCGCTGCCTCTACCAGTGCAAGGAAATCGGCATCATCCGGGGGCAGGCTGTCGGCGAAGGGGGCTTGGTCACTCATGCGCTTGGTCTTGCATGAGCGCGCCCCTTGTGAAAGAGGAAAGCGCAGCAAAAAGGGGTCCATTCATGGCCAGCATCGTTACCCGCTTCGCTCCGTCGCCCACGGGCTATCTGCATATCGGCAACCTGCGCACGGCGCTCTTCAACTACCTGATCGCGCGCAAGCAGGGGGGCACCTTCATCCTGCGGCTGGATGACACCGATCAGGAACGGTCGAAGCAGGAATATATCGACGCGATCAAGTTCGATCTGGAATGGCTGGGGCTGACCTGGGACCGGATCGAGCAGCAGTCCAAACGGCTGGACCGCTACCGCGACGCCGCCGAGAAGCTGCGGGCCGATGGCCGGTTCTACGAATGCTTCGAGACCCCGACAGAGCTGGACCTGAAGCGCAAGAAGCAGCTGAACATGGGCCGCCCGCCCGTCTATGACCGCGCGGCACTGTCCCTGACCGAAGCCCAGCGCGACGCTTTGCGCGCGGAGCGTGCGGGCTACTGGCGATTCCTGCTGAACCAGACGCGGATCGACTGGGAAGATGGCATTCTGGGGCCGCTCTCGATTGATGCCGCAAGCGTGTCAGACCCTGTGCTGATCCGCGCGGATGGGCAGGTGCTCTATACGCTCGCGTCCGTGGTGGATGATACCGAAATGGGCATCACCCATGTCGTGCGCGGGTCGGACCATGTCACGAATACCGCGACCCAGATCCAGATAATCGAGGCCTTAGGCGGCACCGTCCCGAGTTTCGCGCACCACTCGCTTCTGACCGGCCCGCAGGGAGAGGCGCTGTCGAAGCGTCTGGGCGTGCTCTCGTTGCGCGACCTGCGCGCGCAGGGCGTGACGCCGAACGCGCTTTTGTCGCTGATGGCGCGGCTTGGGTCCAGCCAGCCGGTCGATCTGCGCATGTCGCTGGACGAGATTGCGGACGGGTTCGACCTGTCGCAATTCGGCGCGGCCCCAACCAAGTTCGACGCCGAAGACCTGTGGCCGCTGACCCGTGGCGATCTGCAAGCGCGGCCCTATTCTGCGGTGGCCGACACCATTCGCGCGCTTGGCGTGCCCGATGACATCGCGCCCCAATTCTGGGACGTGGCGCGCGAGAATATCGGCAAGCTGGACGATCTGAGCGCGTGGTGGGCGCTTTGCCGCGATGGGGCGCAGCCGGTGATCGCAGAGGAAGACCGCGATTTCATCGCGCAGGCCATGACGCTTCTGCCGCCCCCGCCCTATGGCCCCACCGCCTGGAAGGACTGGACCGACGCGGTCAAGGCCGAAACCGGGCGCAAGGGCAAAGGGTTGTTCATGCCGCTGCGGCTGGCCCTGACCGGGCAAGAGCGTGGCCCGGACATGGGCGCGCTGATGCCGCTGCTGCAAAAGGTTCCGGTGCGCGAGGCATGAACTTTCGCGCGGTCATGGCGTTGGGCCTTGCGCTTGGCGGCGCGATGGCTGCCGACGCGCAAACATGGACCGAGCGTAAATGCACGCTTTACGCCGCCGCGTTGGAGGATGCTTTGGGCTTGGTGGGGCGCGACGGGATCAGCGACGGCTTTCTGACGGCAAACGCGGCTTTCATCGCTCAGGGCTGCACCGAACGCGGGCGCATCTGCCCAAAGTCTGATCAGGAACGTGCGCTGGCCGATCTGCTGACCGTCATGACCATGAACGAAGGGATGGCCAGCACCTTTGTGCCTTTCGCCTGCCCCGGTTAACCCTCGGCCCCTGCCACCGATTGCACCAGCGCCAGAACCTCTGGCCCCATCGCCTCGACAATGGCCTGCACGCCGGTGGCGTTGGGGTGGATATTGTCATCCTGCATCAGGTCACGAAACGACATGCCCGCTTCGGCCTTTTCCGACAGGGGGCGCAGGAAATCGGGGTAAAGCGGCACGTCGTATTTCGCGGCCAAGTCGACATACATTGCCTCGAACGCATTCTTGAATTCGGGGCCGTAATTGCCCGGCGCGGGAAGGCCCACGAGCAGCGACGGAATGCCCTCGCGCTCCAGCCGGGCCAGAATGCCGTCAAGATTCTCGCGGCTGGTGCGCGGGCTTAGACCGCGCAGCAAATCGTTGCCGCCCAGAGCCACGATCATCGCATCCACGGGTTCGGCCAGCGTCCAGTCCATGCGCGCAAGCCCGCCCGCCGTGGTGTCGCCCGACACGCCCGCATTTATGACGGTCACATCCGCGCCCTGCGCTTGCAGCCAAGCTTCCAGCACGGGGACAAAGCCCTCTTCCTCTGGCAGGCCGTAGCCTTGGGTCAGGCTGTCGCCCAGCGCGACCAGCCGCACCGTGTCGGCCATGGCGGGTGCAACGGAAAGCGCACACAAAGCCGTTAAACCCCAGACAGCGGCCCGCGCGCGGTTGCCAGCGGCGCGCATAACCCCATATGCCAAGGGAACGAAGCGATGCAGGACGTATTTCATGGCTGATTCCGTGCTTTCCTTGTCGAATGTCGGGCTGACCCTTGCAGGAAATGCCGGGCCGGTCACTATCTTGCGTGACATCACTCTCGACATTGTGCGCGGGCAAACGGTGGGCATGGTTGGGCCTTCGGGGTCGGGCAAATCATCGCTCCTTATGCTGATGGGGGGCTTGGAACGCGCGACCGAAGGCCGGATCACCGCGCTTGGCCATGACATGACCAACCTGAACGAAGACGCGCTTGCCCGTTTCCGCAGGGCTCATATGGGGGTGGTGTTCCAGTCTTTCCACCTGATCCCGACCATGACCGCACTGGAAAATGTGGCCACACCCTTGGAACTGGCGGGAAAAGCCGACGCGTTCGACCGCGCCGAGGAAGAATTGCGCGCCGTGGGCCTTGGCCACCGGATGGACCATTACCCGGCACAAATGTCGGGCGGCGAGCAACAGCGCGTGGCGTTGGCCCGTGCCGCAGCACCCCGCCCCGATATTCTGCTGGCGGATGAGCCGACAGGCAATCTGGACGGCCCGAACGGTCAGGCGATCATGGATCTGCTGTTCGGGTTGCGCGACCGCCACGGCGCGACCTTGGTGCTTGTCACCCATGCGCCCGAACTGGCCGCACGCTGCGACCGGGTCATCCATCTGGCGGATGGGCGGATTGCAGATGACAAGCCGCAACTGGCCAAGGCCGCCGAATAATGCGGGTGGCATGGAACATCGCCCGCCGCGAATTGCGCGGCGGCTTGCGCGGGTTCTGGGTGTTCCTCGCCTGCTTGGCGTTGGGTGTGGGGGCGATTGCCGCCATCGGGTCCATTCGCAGCGCGATTGATGCGGGGTTGGAACGCGAGGGCGCGGCGCTTCTGGGTGGCGACGCGGAATTGCGCTTCACCTACCGCGAGGCCAACCCGGAGGAACGCGCCTTTATCGACGGGTTCGCCAGCGCCGTGTCGGAAGTGGTCGATTTCCGGTCCATGGCCGTGGCGGGCACGGGCGGCGAGGATGCCGAGCGCGCGATCACGCAGGTGAAAGCCGTGGACAGCGCCTATCCGCTGGTGGGCGAGATGCGGCTGGACCCGGCGATCCCGCTCGCGCAAGCGCTGGAGGGCGCGAATGGCCTGCCCGGCGGCGTGATGGAGCCGATCTTGGCCGACCGCCTTGGGCTGGCGATTGGCGACACCTTCCGCCTTGGCGTGCAGGATTTCGTGCTGAGCGCGCATATCCTGCGCGAACCCGACGGGTTCGGCGGCAATTTCGGCCTTGGCCCGCGCACGCTGGTGCGCACCGCCGATCTGGCCGATGCGGAACTGCTGGGGCCGGGCACTTTGTATGAGGTGAATTATCGCCTGCTTCTGCCAGATACCGATCTGGACCAAGCGCGCGAGGCCGCCTTGGCAGGGCTTGAGGGCGCAGGCGTGCGCTGGCGCGACAGCCGCAACGCCGCGCCGCAGGTGCGCCGGGTCATCGACCGGGTGTCATCCTTCCTTGTGCTGGTCGGGCTGGCAGGTCTGGCGGTGGGCGGCGTCGGTGTGTCCGCTGCCGTGCGCACCTATCTGGACGGCAAGACCAACACCATCGCCACGCTGAAAACCTTGGGCGCGCAAAGCCGCACGATCTTTACCATCTACCTGATGCAAATCGGCGTTCTGACCGGGCTGGGGCTGGCCGTGGGGCTGGCGCTGGGGGCGCTGGTTCCGTTTATCGTCGCGCCCTTGGTGGCCGATCAACTGCCCGTGTCGTTGCAGATTACCCTCTCGCCCGCAGCGCTGGCAGAGGCCGCGATCTACGGCGCGCTGACCGCACTGATCTTTGCGCTCTGGCCTTTGGCCCGCACCGAACATGTGCGCGCGGCGGCCATCTTCCGCGGCGCGTCAGAGGCCACGGCCGCGTGGCCGCGCCTGCCCTACCTGTTGGTCATCGCGGCGCTCGTGGTGGCGCTGGTGCTGATTTCTGCGGCCTTCGCCTCTGTCCCGCGCTTGGCCTATGCCACGGCAGGCGGGGTGCTGGGCGCTCTCGTGGTGCTGGCGCTGGCGGCGGTCGGTGTGCGGGCCATGGCACGGCGGCTGGCGCGGGCGCGCGCGCTGCGCGGCAAGACCGCGCTGCGCATGGCGATGGGCGCTATTTCCAACCCGCGCGAGGGTGCGGGCGCGGTCATCCTGTCGTTGGGCCTTGGGCTGACGGTGCTGGCCGCCGTGGGCCAGATCGACCACAACCTGCGCAATGCCATCGCCACCGACCTGCCCGAGCGCGCGCCAAGCTATTTCTTCCTCGATATCCAGAATTCACAACTCGACGGGTTCTTGGAGCGGCTGGCCCAAGACCCGGATGTTGAAGATGTGCAAACCGCGCCCATGCTGCGCGGGGTGGTCACGGCGCTGAACGGCATCCCCTCGCGCGAGCATCCCAACGCGGGCCATTGGGTGCTGCGCGGGGATCGGGGCGTATCTTATTCCGCCGCCCTGCCAGAGGGCACAACGCTCACCGCGGGTGAATGGTGGGCACCCGATTATGCCGGCCCGCCGCTGGTCAGCTTTGCCCAAGAAGAGGCCGACGAGCTGGGCCTGACCTTGGGCGATACCGTCACCGTCAACGTGCTGGGCCGCGAGATCACGGCAACCATCGCCAGCCTGCGCGAGGTCGATTTCTCGACCGGGGGCATCGGCTTTGTCATGGTTATGTCGCCCATGCCGATCTCTGCCGCGCCGCATACGCATATCGCCACGGTCTACGCGACCGAGGCCGCCGAGGGTGCGATCCTGCGCGACCTGTCAAACATGTTCCCCAACATCACCGCCATCCGCGTGCGCGAAGCCGCAGAGCGTGTGACGGAAGCGCTGTCGACCATGGCCACCGCCACGAGCTACGCGGCCCTTGCCACGCTCTTGACGGGCTTCGTGGTGCTGATCGGGGCAGCGGCGGCAGGTGAACGTGCACGCGTGTTCGAATCCGCCGTGATGAAAACCCTCGGCGCAAGCCGCCGCGCGATCCTGACCAGCTTTGCCCTGCGCGCGGCCCTGATGGGGGCAGCGGCGGGGGTCGTGGCCTTGGGCGCGGGGGCATTGGCCAGTTGGGCGGTCATGCGCTTCGTGATGGAAAGCCCTTTCCGGTTCGAACCCTATTCGGCACTGGGGATCATCGCGGGCGGGATCATCGCCACGCTCGTCGCGGGGCTATTGTTCGCGCTCAGACCCTTGGGGGCGAAACCGGCCCGCATCTTGCGTGCGCAGGACTAGACGCGGCTTTTCCGCGTGAAAGCCACGGGCAGAGCGCCTATAGCTTCCGCCATGACCCTGACACGCTACGCCCCGGACGCCATCCGCACCCTGCAAAACGCCCCGTTCGACACGGTAATCGACGTGCGCGCGCCCTCGGAATTCGCCGAGGACCATGTCCCCGGCGCGATCAACCTGCCGGTGCTGTCCGATGCAGAGCGCGCGCAGGTCGGCACGATCTACAAGCAGGACAGCCCGTTCATGGCGCGCAAACTGGGGGCGGCGCTGGTCGCGCAGAATGCCGCGCACCATCTGCAAACCGCGCTGGCCGACAAGCCGGGCAACTGGCAGCCCCTGGTCTATTGCTGGCGCGGCGGGCAGCGATCGGGGTCTTTCGCGACGATCCTGTCGCAAATCGGTTGGCGCGTTCATGTGCTGGAAGGTGGCTACAAAAGCTGGCGGCGCCTGGTGCTTGCCGAACTTTATGACGCGCCCTTCCCGGCACAAGTGATCCTGCTGAACGGCGGAACCGGCACCGGCAAGACCGACATCCTGTCCCATCTGGCCGGGATGGGTGCGCAGGTGATCGACCTTGAAGCCTTGGCCGGTCATCGCGGATCGGTCTTTGGCGGCATCGGCACGCAGCCCTCGCAAAAGCTGTTCGAGACGCGCTTAGCGCAAGCCACCGCCGCGCTGGACCCGACCCGCCCCGTGATCCTCGAGGCAGAGTCGAACCGCATCGGCGCAATCCGATTGCCGCCGGGGCTTTGGGACGCGATGCGCGGTGCCGAGATCATAGAGATAACGGCACCGCTGGACGCACGCGCCAACTACATCGCCGCGCGCTACCGCGACCTTGCGCAGGACAAAGACAGGGTGGCCCAAGTCTTGGACAGCTTGCGCAAGCATCACCCGGCGGCGCGGGTGCACGACTGGCAATACATGGCCGCCGAACCGGTCGCCTTGGCGCGAGAGCTGATCTCCGAACATTACGATCCGCGCTATGCCCGCGTGGCCAAAAAGACGACACCGCTGGCGCGCCTGGCGCTGCCGAACCTGTCGGATGACACCCTTGCCGATGCGGCCCGGCGCATCGGTGACATTGCCGCGAAAAGCCGGTCGAATTCTTGAGTTTCGCGGCGCATCTGGGCTTGACGCTCTGAGCCGGCTCACTTAAACGCGTGCACGGAAATGGCGGAGTAGCTCAGTTGGTTAGAGCAGCGGAATCATAATCCGCGTGTCGGGGGTTCAAGTCCCTCCTCCGCTACCAATACCCCTCTGTTTTGATAGCTGGCATCCTTGTGCCATTGACCCCATTTGGCTGGATCGCAAGCTAAAGCTGCGCGACGATTTGCTGCGCTTGACGGTTTTTCTTGGCATGGAACAGGCTTACATCCAAAGGGATCAGACCGAAATGGGCGCCCAGGTTTACCAGTTCGCCCGATGCCAGCTTGCGAATGCACATGCTGTGCGGAATCCATGCCACCCCGATCCCCGCCAAGGCCAGTTCAAGCGCTGCAACGCTGAAGGCCGTTTCCACCACAACATGCCCTCCGGCCGCCATCATGGCAGTTTCATTCCCGCTGCGGCTGACCAACTGACCGAAATGGCTGTCTTCCGGGTAGCGGATGATCGCGAAGCGCCCTTTTGGTTTCTGATCTGACGCAAGCGAATGGCGCATGGCGCCACCGCATACCGGGATCAGGGTATCGGGCATCCAGACACGTCGGCTGATGCTGTCGTCGAATGGCAAGGGCGGAAAGCCACGCGCTTCGTAGATCATCAGCAAATCGGCATCGCCACGCACGAAAAATGACACGCAGTCTTCGCGGTTCATGGTTCGCAGACGCATCGTCATGGTCGGTTCCACCCGGTGGATCGCGCCCAATGCATCCGGCGTAATACGTGCGGCGAGCGCATGTTGCGTGACCACGACCAGCCGCGCGGTTCCAGCGCCGGCGCTGCGCAACCGGGCCCGAAGCTCTTCGATACGCCGGATCGTCGCTCGTATTTCGTCGGCATTCGCGTCCAGCGTTGGATGCAGGCCGACCCGGTTCGGCGCACGATCCAGCAAGGGCATTCCGACCCAGTCCTCGAAAGCGCGTATCCGCCGTGAAAAGGCGGGCTGGGTAATGTTGCGCCGCTCTGCGGCCCTGCTGAGATTACCTTCCTCAAGCAAGGTCAAGACATCGCCAAACAACCGTGTATCCATGCTTTAGTCATACTTTTTCTATGAGTGCCCAAAGATAGAAGCATTTTGTGCGGCCGAAAGGAAGTGATACCCAAACAAAATAAACAAATGAAAGGCTGTAACGCCATGAGTGTGGTTGTTGACGCGTCCTCCGCCCAAACCCTTGTTAAGGATAGTTGCGACTCCGTACGCCGAAAGCTTCAGAGCTTTCCGCGCGTGTCACTGGCGCATCTTCCAACGCCATTGGAACCGATGGACAGGTTGAGCGCGCATTTGGGCGGACCGCGAATATGGGTGAAGCGCGACGATTGCACCGGGCTGTCCGGAGGTGGCAACAAGACCCGCAAACTGGAATTCCTGATGGCCGATGCGTTGGCGCAGAAGGCGGATTGCGTCATCACGCAAGGGGCAACCCAGTCCAACCACGCCCGGCAAACCGCGGCAGCGGCGGCGAAGCTTGGACTGGGATGCCATATCCTTCTGGAAGACCGCACGGGCTACACGAACACCGACTATACCGACGGCGGCAACGTCCTGCTGGACAGGTTGCACGGTGCAACGGTCGGTCGGCGGCCCGGCGGGGCCGACATGGCGAAAGAGATGGAAATCCTTGCCGAGCGCCTGCGCGCGGACGGTCGGACGCCGTATATCATCCCCGGCGGCGGGTCGAACCCGGTCGGGGCGCTTGGCTATGTCAATTGCGCGGTGGAACTGCTGTCGCAGGCCAGTGACATGTCCCTCGAGATTGACCATCTTGTTCATGCAACCGGCAGCTCTGGCACGCAAGCGGGACTGGTCGCCGGTCTTGCAGCCGCGCAATCGGACCTGAACCTGCTGGGGATCGGCGTGCGCGCGCCCCGCGAGAAACAGGAATCCATGGTCTACGATCTGGCGTGCAGAACCATGGACCACCTGGGCGCGGGCTTTGACATCGACCGCGACCGCGTGCGCGCCAATTGCGACTATGTCGGCCCCGGCTATGGGTTGCCGACCGACGCAATGCGGAACGCCGTGCGCCTGCTGGCCGAGCTGGAAGGGCTTTTGTTCGACCCGGTCTATTCCGGCAAGGGGCTGGCCGGGCTGATCGACCTTGTGCAGCGCGGAGAGTTCAGCGGCGCGCGGAATATCGTGTTCCTTCACACCGGCGGTAGCGCGGCACTGTTCGGATACCCCGATCTTTTCTCGTCCAAGTAAAACAAACTCACCGACAGGAGACTGGTTATGAAACATCTGACGAAATTTCTGGCAATCACGACGACCGTGGCGGCCTTCGGCAGCGCGGCAGTTGCGCAAGACATCACGCAAGGGCGGCTGGCCGCGATCGCGGAACGTGGCAGCATCGTTCTGGGCCACCGCGAAAGCTCTGTCCCCTTTGCCTATCTTGATGAGAACCAGACACCGGTAGGCTACAGCATCGACCTGTGCATGGCCGTTGTCGATGCCGTTGAAGAAACGCTTGGCAAAGAGCTTGAGGTGCAGTTCGTGCCGGTCACGCCGCAAACGCGCATCGCGCTGATGGCGAATGGCACGATAGATCTGGAATGCGGCTCGACCACCAACAACCTGACACGGCAGGAACAGGTCGAATATCTGCCCATCACCTTTATCACCGGCACGAAGATCCTGACGCGCGCCGACAGCGGCATCAACGGGATCGACGACCTTGCTGGCAAGCGCATCGGCCTTGCGCAGGGCACCACGAACGAACGCGCCATCCTGCGCGAGATGGAAGCACGCGGCCTGGACATCGATATACTGCCCGTGCGCGACCATGCAGAGGGGATGCTCGCGCTCGAAACCGACCGCGTCGATGCCTATTCGACCGACCATATCCTGTTGCACGGCCTTGTTGCCAAGTCGCGCACGCCCGAGGCCTTTGCTGTTGTGGGCGATTTTCTGTCCTATGACCCCTATGCCCTGATGGTGCCGCGCAACGAAAGCGATTTCGAACTGGTCGGCAAACGGGCGCTGGCAGACCTGTTCCGCTCTGGCGAGATCAATGAAATCTACGAGCGCTGGTTTGGCCCCTTGGGTGTCGAGCAATCGGACATGCTGCGCACGGCTTTCCAGCTGAATGCACTGCCGCAATAACGCCTGCGGCATGAAAAGGGGGGCGGCTTGTCCCCCTTAACCTCCTCCCCTCGTCCCGCGCGCAAGGATCGGCCAAAATGGACTATAATTGGAACTGGGGCGTCCTGTTCACGGATCCCTATCTCGACTGGCTTGTCATGGGCGTGCAATGGACCTTCGCCGTCGCATTGACCGCCTGGGTTCTGGCCCTTATCGTGGGCATCCTTGTCGGCGTCGGCCGCACCCTCCCGTCGCGCCCGATCGCCTTCATTTGCACGGCCTATGTCGAGCTGTTCCGAAACGTGCCGCTTCTTGTGCAGATGTTTCTTTGGTATTTCGTCATGCCCGAACTGGTGCCCGACGACATGGGCCGGTGGATCAAGCGTGACATGCCCAACCCGGAATATGTCACGGCCGTCATCGCGTTGGGCCTTTACACGGCCAGCCGGGTTGCAGAGCAGGTGCGCGCCGGCATCAGCGCCGTCGGACAAGGGCTGACGAACGCGTCTTATGCCAACGGGTTCTCGGTCGCGCAGACCTATCGCTACATTCTGCTACCCATCTCTTTCCGGTTGATCGTTCCGCCAATGACATCTGAGTTCCTGACAATCTTCAAGAATTCGTCCCTGGCGCTGACAATCGGGCTTTTGGAACTGACAGCGCAAAGCCAGCAGATCGCCGAATACACGTTCAACGGGTTCGAAGCCTATACGGCCGCGACCGTCATCTATGTCTGCATCGCGCTCTTGGCCACGATCATCATGCAGGTCGCTGAGCGCTACACCCGCATTCCCGGCTATATGGGGTCGCGATAATGTCGGATTTCGATTTCGCAGTCATCGCCAACAATCTGCCCTTCCTGATGGAAGGTTTGCAGCTGTCCCTTTGGCTTACCTTCCTTGCCATGATGGGGGGCATTGTGCTTGGCACATTGCTGGCCCTGATGCGCTTGTCGGGCATCCTGCCGCTGTCGCTGTTCGCGGCGACCTATGTGAACCTGATCCGCTCCGTTCCGCTGATCCTTGTGATCTTCTGGTTCTATTTCCTTGTGCCCCTGGCTTTGGGCCGCCCGATCGGCAATTTCTACTCCGCCCTGATTGCGTTCACCCTGTTCGAGGCGGCCTATTTCTCGGAAATCATCCGGGCCGGCATCCAGTCCGTGCGCAAAGGACAGGCGCAGGCAGGTCAGGCAAGCGGGCTGAACTATTGGCAGATACAGCGTTACATCGTGCTGCCCCAAGCCTTTCGCAATATGATCCCGATCCTTGTGACGCAGGGCATCATCCTGTTCCAGGATACCAGCCTTGTGTTCGTCGTCTCGCTGCGGGACTTCATGACCGTCTCGTCCATCGTCGCGCGCACGGAAGGGCGCCTTGTCGAAATGTATATCTTCGCCGCCATCGTCTATTTCGTGATCTGTTTCGCAGGATCGCTTTTCGTGCGGCGCCTTCAGAAAGCAAAAACAGCATGATCGAGATAGAAAACCTCTCTAAATGGTATGGCGACTTTCAGGTGCTGACCGATTGCAGCACCAAGGTTGCGAAGGGCGAGGTCGTCGTGGTCTGCGGGCCGTCCGGGTCCGGGAAATCGACGCTCATCAAATGCGTGAACGGGTTGGAGCCCGCGCAGAAGGGCAGCATCTTGGTGGATGGCACCGAGGTCACGGCGCGCGGGGCCGACCTGACCAAGCTGCGGGCGCGGATCGGCATGGTCTTTCAGCATTTCGAGCTTTACCCGCACATGACGGTTCGGGAAAACCTATGCCTTGCCCAGCAGAAAGTGCTCGATCGCAGCCGGGACGAGGCCGTCGCCAAAGCGGAAACGCTTCTGAACCGGGTCGGCCTTACACAACATATCGACAAGCACCCCGGTGCCTTGTCCGGCGGTCAACAGCAACGGGTCGCCATCTCTCGGGCGCTGGCGATGGACCCGATTGCAATGCTCTTCGATGAACCGACATCGGCCTTGGACCCCGAAATGATTAACGAAGTGCTGGATGTCATGGTGGAACTGGCCAGCGACGGCATGACGATGATGGTGGTCACGCATGAAATGGGCTTCGCCCGGAAAGTGGCCGATCGCGTGGTTTTCATGGATGCGGGCGCAATCGTCGAAGATCGACCTACGGAGCAGTTTTTCAGCGCGCCGGAAAGCGACCGTGCAAAAGACTTCCTGAGCAAGATCCTGAACCACTGAAAACCCCTGTTCCGAAACGCATTCGCAATCGGGCCAAGAGCCAAGTTCACGAATGCTCGCCCTTCGGCTAGCCCAGCGCCAGCGCTCCGGCGTTCCTGACGGGGACAAGGCTGCTTTGGGCGGGGTCAAATCTCTTTTAAAGAGATTTGCAAATTCCTTTGAAGGAATTTGACGGCCCGCGCGCCGCGCAGCGGCCAAGAGTTGCCCGATGTCCCTCTGACGCTCGACTTGGCCAAATTGCATGGCCGAAATCACGGGGCGACGCGGATCAGAGCGCGCCGAAACTGCAAAACTGCACAAATTGCAGGCAGGACAGACTTGGCCCGCCAAATTTGCATCTCCAGACGCTCACAGCCCAAAAACCCCTTTCAGGATAAACCCTTACGGGTCGCGCGCGCGCAAAACGCCCTATCATGCGATCATGGTTTTTTGCATCCAGAATTTTTTACCATCTGGTCAGAATTCTAGAAGTGTGCTGCATTATGTGCAGTAGCCAACGGGAATCAGCCATGACCACACCGCAGCGAAGCGACGGCCTGAAGCCAGCACGCTTAGACCCCGCAACCCTGAAGCAGAACTTCCGCGACGCCTATCCGCCACTGGACGCGCATGAGGCGACGGTTGCCGCCGACCGGTGCTATTTCTGCCATGACGCGCCTTGCATCACCGCCTGCCCGACCGAAATCGACATTCCGCTCTTCATTCGGCAGATCGCGACAGGCACGCCAGAGGCTGCGGCGCGCACGATCCTGAGCCAGAATATCCTCGGCGGTATGTGCGCGCGGGTCTGCCCGACCGAAACGCTGTGCGAACAGGCTTGTGTGCGTGAAGCCGCAGAGGGCAAGCCGGTCGAAATCGGGCAATTGCAGCGCTTTGCCACCGACACGCTGATGGCAGCGGGCACCCACCCGTTCACCCGCGCGGCCAGCACCGGCAAGCGTGTGGCCGTGGTCGGCGCCGGTCCGGCGGGCTTGGCTTGCGCGCACAGGCTGGCGATGCACGGGCATGATGTCGTGATTTTCGAAGCCCGGCCCAAGGCCGGTGGCCTGAACGAATACGGCATCGCCGCCTACAAGGCCGCCGATGATTTCGCCCAGCGCGAACTGGAGTGGCTGTTGCAGATCGGCGGGATCGAGATTCGTCACGGCGAGAAGCTGGGCGCGCAGATAAGTCTTGCGACGTTGCAGGCCGAGTATGACGCCGTTTTCCTTGGCATGGGCCTTGGCGGGGTGAACGCGCTCGGCATTCCGGGCGAAGACAAGGATCATGCCGAGGATGCGGTCGATTTCATTGCCGAGCTGAGGCAGGCCGAGGATTTGGCCGCCCTGCCCATCGGGCGGCGCGTGGTTGTCATCGGCGGCGGCATGACCGCGATCGACGCAGGCGTGCAGGCCAAGCTTCTGGGTGCCGAAGAGGTGACTATCGTCTATCGGCGCGGGCAGGACGCGATGTCCGCCTCGGGGCATGAACAAGAACATGCGCAGCACAAGGGCGTGCGCCTGATCTGCAATGCCGCGCCCGTGGGGATAGAGGGCAATGGCAGCCTGACCGGTGTCACCTTTGCCTATACAGAAACCCGCGACGGCAAGCTGGTGGTCACGGATGATACTTTCACCCTGCCCGCCGGCCAGGTGTTCAAGGCCATCGGCCAGACGCTGAGCGGTGCGCCCGATGGCCTGACGCTGGAGCGGGGCAAGATCGCCGTTTCCGACAGTGGCGCGACCTCTGTCGCCGGGGTTTGGGCCGGCGGCGATTGTGCCACGGGCGGCGATGATCTGACTGTCACGGCTGTGGCCGAAGGCCGCGACGCCGCCGAAGACATTCACCGCACGCTCATGGCGTGACACCCGTTCCGGGCTTGACCCGGGAACTCTTGGACCACACGGCCCCGGATCAGGTCCGGGGCGCGCAGCGCGAAAACCACAGGTAGGGAGTTGCCGCCATGGCTGACCTGACGACAGACTTTCTGGGCATCAAAAGCCCCAACCCGTTCTGGCTGGCTTCTGCCCCGCCGACCGACAAGGAATACAATGTCCGCCGCGCCTTCGAGGCCGGCTGGGGCGGCGTTGTCTGGAAAACGCTCGGTGCCGAAGGCCCGCCCGTCGTCAACGTGAACGGCCCGCGCTACGGCGCGATCTGGGGCGCGGATCGCCGTCTGCTGGGATTGAACAACATCGAACTTATTACCGACCGGCCGCTGGAAACCAACCTAGAGGAAATCGCCCGCGTCAAGGCCGATTACCCCGACCGGGCGATGATCGTGTCGATCATGGTGCCCTGCGACGAGGAATCGTGGAAAGCCATCCTGTCGCGCGTGGCAGAGACCGGCGCCGACGGGATCGAGCTGAATTTCGGCTGTCCGCATGGCATGAGCGAGCGCGGCATGGGCGCGGCTGTGGGCCAAGTGCCCGAATATGTCGAAATGGTCACGCGTTGGTGCAAGATGTATTACGACAAGCCCGTGATCGTGAAGTTGACGCCCAATATCGCCGATATTCGGGTGCCCGCACGCGCGGCCAAGAATGGCGGTGCGGATGCCGTCTCGCTTATCAACACGATCAATTCCATCACCTCGGTCAATCTGGACGCCATGAGCCCGGAGCCGATGATCGACGGTCGCGGCACGCATGGCGGCTATTGCGGCCCTGCGGTCAAACCCATCGCGCTGAACATGGTGGCCGAAATCGCGCGCGACCCGGCGACTGCGGGCCTGCCCATTTCCGGCATCGGTGGCGTGACCACATGGCGCGATGCCGCTGAATTCATGGCGCTTGGCGCGGGCAATGTGCAGGTCTGCACCGCCGCCATGACCTATGGGTTCAAGATCGTGCAGGAAATGATCTCTGGCCTCAGCCAATGGATGGATGAGAAAGGCTACAAATCGACCAGCGATTTCGTGGGCCGCGCCGTGCCGAATGTCACGGATTGGCAATACCTGAACCTCAACCACATCACCAAGGCGCGCATCAACCCGGATCTGTGCATCAAATGCGGGCGCTGTTATGCCGCCTGCGAAGACACCTCGCATCAGGCGATTTCCATGTCGCCCGACCGCGTCTTCGAGGTGCAGGATGACGAATGCGTCGCCTGCAACCTATGTGTCAATGTCTGCCCGGTGGAAGACTGCATCACCATGGAAACACTTGCCCCCGGCCAGACCGATGAACGCACGGGCAAGGTGGTGGAAGAGGCCTATGCCAACTGGACAACCCACCCCAACAACCCGATGGCCAAGGCGGCTGAATAGATTGACAGCTGACAGGCAAGGCCATGCGGCGATGCTGCTTTTCTCGGCCTTGGTCTCGCTCAGCTTTTCCTTCGGCCACCTTGTCGCGGGCGATATAGACCCCGGCGTGCTGATGGCGCTGCGTTTCGCGCTGGCCGCGGTCGTGTTGGGGGCGGTGCTGGTATGGATGGGGGTGCGCCCGGTCTGGGCGCGCTTCTGGCGCTTCGCACTGGTGGGTGCGTTGATGGCCCTCTATTTCATCACCATGTTCGAGGCACTGGCGCGCACCAGCGCCGTGTCCACCTCTGCCGTGTTTACCCTGACGCCCCTGATGGCCGCGGGCTATGGCTGGCTGCTCCTGCACCAGCGCACAGGCGCTTGGGTTCTGTCGGCCCTGCTGATCGGGGCGCTGGGGGCGACCTGGGTCATCTTCCGCGCCAACCTTGCGGCGCTCTTGCGATTCGAGATCGGCACCGGAGAGGCGATTTTCGTCTTGGGCGCGCTGGCCCATGCCGCCGTCCCGGCCGTGCTGCGTCGCTTTTGCCAAGATGTGACGCCCCTGCAATCCGCTTTCGCTACCACTTTGGGGGCGCTGGTCGTGACATGTGCCTATGCCGCGCCCGAGGCTTTGGGAACGCCCTTCATGGACCTGCCCGCGCGCCTGTGGTGGGTCTTGGCGTATCTGGCCATCGTGACGACGGCGCTCACCTTCTTCCTGTTGCAATATGCATCCAGCCGCCTGCCGCCCGCCAAGGTCATGGCCTATACCTACCTGGTCCCGTCATGGGTGGTCTTGTGGGACATCAGCATCGGGCGCTGGCCCAACGCGTTGATCCTGCTGGGAATCGCCGCCACGCTCGCGGCGCTTCTCATGCTGCTCAGGGCCGAAGCGCCCTGACAAAGAACTCTGTCAGGAAGGCATCCGCCTCGTCGTAAAGGCCCGGCTTGCGCTCTTCGCCCAACACCGCTTCGACCTGGATGTCGAAATCGGCGTAGTGCTGCGTCATCGCCCAGATTGAAAAAATCAGGTGATGCGGATCGACCCGCGCGATCTTTCCTTCGGCGCTCCAGCCCGCGATGAGGGCCGCCTTTTCATCGACCAGCGCCTTCAACTCGCCCGAAAGCTGCGGGCGCATCCGTGGGGCACCGTGCAGGATCTCTGTCGCGAACATCTTCGATTCGCGCGGCATGTCCTGGCTCATCCGCAGCTTGCGGCGCATATAGGTCAGGATCGCGGCCAAAGGGTCGGCATCTTCGGACAGGTCACGCAGGGGCTGCACCCAGACATCGAGCAGGCTTTGCAGCAATTCTGTATAGATGGCGTCCTTGCTGCCGAAGTAATAGACGACATGCGGCTTCGACATGCCCGCCTTCTCGGCGATCTTTTCCAAGGTCGCACCGCGCAGCCCATCCTCGGAGAAGGCATCCAGCGCCGCGGCCAGAATGATCTCGCGCTTCTCGCGTTGAATCCGCGTCGCTTTTCTGGGGCTGTCCATCTGCACTGCTCGCCTTTCCCGGTTATGCTGCACAAGGCGCGGGCAGGATTCAACTGTTCCGCGCAGCTTGCGATGTTTTTCTGTCCATTTGGTCAAAAATTGTTGACCAAGGGCCAAGTGCTGGCCCACGCTCTGCCCAGCCAGTGACGCCGCAAGGCGGATTCTCAGTTGCCAAGAAGGACATGACATGCGCAACGCCGAAAATTTCCGCATCGACCCCGACAGGCTTTGGGACAGCTTGATGGAGATGGCCAAGATCGGCCCCGGCGTGGCGGGCGGCAACAACCGCCAGACCCTGACCGATGCCGATGCCGAGGGCCGCGCCCTGTTCCAGCGCTGGTGCGAAGATGCGGGCATGAGCATGGGCGTGGACACGATGGGCAACATGTTCGCCACCCGCGCAGGCCAAGACCCCGATGCGCTGCCGGTCTATATGGGCAGCCACCTGGATACACAGCCCACGGGCGGCAAGTATGACGGCGTCCTCGGCGTGTTGGGCGGTCTGGAAGTGGTGCGCACGCTGAACGATCTGGACATCAAGACCAAGCATCCCATCGTGGTGGTGAACTGGACCAATGAAGAGGGCACACGCTTTGCGCCTGCCATGCTGTCCTCTGGCGTCTTTACCGGGCGGCACACGCAGGATTGGGCGTATGACCGGGTCGATGCTGAAGGCAAACGCTTCGGGGACGAGTTGAAGCGCATCGGCTGGGTGGGTGATGAGCCGGTCGGCGCGCGCAAGATGCACGCCATGTTCGAGTTGCATATCGAACAAGGCCCGATCCTAGAGGCCGAGGGCAAGGATGTGGGCGTCGTCACCCACGGGCAAGGGCTGCGCTGGATCGAATGCACGGTGACGGGCAAGGAATCGCACACCGGCTCCACCCCCATGCATATGCGCAAGAACGCAGGCCGCGGGCTGGCGCTGGTGACGGAACTGGTGCACGAGATCGCGATGAAGAACCAGCCGAACGCGGTGGGTGCCATCGGGCATATCGACGTCTATCCAAACTCGCGCAACATCATCCCCGGCCGCGTCGTCTTCACGGTCGATATGCGCACGCATCTGCTGGACAAGCTGAACGCAATGGTCGCGGAATTCATGGAACGCGCACCCAGGCTTTGCGAAGAGATCGGCGTCAGTTTTGAGAGCCACATCGTCGGCCAATTCGACCCGCCCGCCTTTGACGAGGGGTGCGTGAAGGCCGTGCGCGATGCGGCGGAAGAACTGGGCTATAGCTACATGGATATCGTGTCGGGCGCGGGGCATGACGCGTGCTGGATCAATGATGTGGCCCCAACGGCGATGATAATGACCCCGTGCGTGGATGGCCTGTCGCATAACGAGGCGGAAGAGATCACCAAGGACTGGGCCAAGGCAGGCGCGGATGTGCTGCTGCACGCGGTGCTGAACACGGCGGAGATTGTGGAATGAGCGTTGGGACCGACACAATCGTTGAGTGGCTCGCGCAATTCAACAGCGAGGATGGTGAACTGATAACCGCCTACAGGGCCAAAGCGCTTGAGGTTGTAAAACAACAGGCACTTGCCGACGAACGCATAACCAAGCAAGTGATATTCGTTCCTGTTTTGAGAGACGACAATCCCGATCTCATCTCGGATAGTGATTACTTTGAAATCGTGAACGCGGCCAATGATGGCCAGATCGCACGCATCGAACGAATGTCGGAAGATGAGTTATCCGCTGCTCTCAATCGCTATGACAAGGCGGACGGGTGCCCTTCTCGGTGTTACCTCGTGATCTATGCAAACGGAAGAACCCAATGCGAATGCCTCGCGGGTGCGTCAGGCAGAGGCACAATACGCGTTTGCACAATGCAATAAGTGGAAAAGGAGGCACCGCATGACCACCACAGTCATCAAGAACGGCACCATCGTCACGCATGACCTGACCTACAAGGCCGATGTGCTGATCGAGGGCGGCAAGATAGTCGAAATCGGCCCGAACCTGAAAGGCGACACTGAGCTTGACGCCACGGGCGCCTATGTCATGCCCGGCGGCATTGACCCGCATGTACATCTGGAAATGCCCTTCATGGGCACCTATTCCAGCGACGATTTCGAATCCGGCACGCGCGCGGCCCTTGCGGGCGGCACCACGATGGTGGTGGATTTCTGCCTGCCGAACCAAGGCGAAAGCCTGCTCGACGCGATCAAGCGTTGGGACAACAAATCCACCCGCGCGAATTGCGATTACTCCTTCCACATGGCGGTCACATGGTGGGGCGAGCAGGTGTTCAACGACATGAAAACCGTGATCGAAGAGCGCGGCATCAACACCTTCAAGCATTTCCTTGCCTACAAGGGTGCGCTGATGGTGAATGACGACGAACTCTATTCATCCTTCAACCGCTTGGCGGAACTTGGCGGCATTGCCATGGTCCATGCCGAGAATGGCGATGTGATCGCGGAGCTGTCGGCGAAACTTCTGGCCGCCGGCAATACCGGCCCCGAAGCCCATGCCTATTCCCGGCCCTCTCAGGTCGAGGGCGAGGCCACCAACCGCGCCATCATGATCGCCGATATGGCGGGGGTTCCGTTGTATGTCGTGCACACCTCCTGCGAGGAAGCGCATGAAGCGATCCGCCGCGCCCGCGCCCAAGGCAAGCGTGTCTGGGGCGAGCCGCTGATCCAGCACCTGACGCTCGATGACAGCGAATACTCCCATCCCGACTGGGACCATGCCGCCCGCCGTGTCATGTCGCCGCCCTTCCGCAACAAGCAGCATCAGGACAGCCTTTGGGCGGGCTTGCAATCGGGGTCGCTGTCGGTCGTGGCGACAGACCATTGCGCTTTTACCACCGAGCAGAAGCGCTACGGCGTGGGCGATTTCACCAAGATCCCGAACGGCACCGGCGGCCTTGAAGATCGGATGCCCATGCTCTGGACCCATGGCGTCGAAACAGGCCGGCTGACGATGAACGAATTCGTCGCCGTCACCTCGACCAATATCGCCAAGATCCTCAACTGCTACCCGCGCAAAGGGGCCATCCTTGTGGGCGCGGATGCCGATATCGTGGTCTGGGATCCGGCCAAGACCAAGACGATCAGCGCCGCCAGCCAGCAATCGGCCATTGATTATAACGTGTTCGAGGGCAAGGAAGTGAAAGGCCTGCCGCGCTTCACGCTGACCCGCGGGCAAGTGGCCATCCATGACGGCGAGGTGCGCACCCAAGAGGGCCATGGTCAATTCATCAAGCGCCCCGGAAATGGCGTGACGAACCAAGCGCTGAGCACGTGGAAAGACCTGACCGCCCCGCGCCCGGTGCAGCGCACGGGCATTCCGGCGACGGGGGTCTGACTTGGTGCAAGACCCTGTAATCCAGGCCCAGAACCTGAGCCTGACCTTCCAGACCAACGATGGCCCGGTCCACGCGCTGAAAGACGTGGACCTGACCATCGAGAAGGGCGATTTCGTGTCCTTCATCGGCCCGTCCGGCTGCGGCAAGACGACCTTTCTGCGCTGCATCGCGGCCTTGGAAAAGCCCACGGCGGGCAGCTTGACCGTGAACGGCCTGACCCCGGAAGAGGCGCGGCGCAACCGTGCCTATGGCTATGTGTTCCAGCATGCAGGCCTTTACCCGTGGCGCACCATCGGCGGCAATATTCGCCTGCCGCTGGAGATCATGGGCTACGCGAAATCGGACATGGCCGACCGGGTGCAGCACGTGTTGAAGCTGGTCGATCTGGAAGGGTTCGAGAAGAAATTCCCGTGGCAGCTCTCGGGCGGGATGCAGCAGCGCGCCTCTATCGCGCGGGCATTGGCCTTTGATGCCGATATCTTGCTGATGGACGAACCCTTCGGCGCACTCGACGAAATCGTGCGCGACCATCTGAACGAACAGCTTCTGAAATTATGGGCCAAAACCGGCAAGACGGTGGGGTTTGTGACGCATTCCATCCCCGAGGCGGTGTATCTTTCGACCAAGATCGTGGTGATGAGCCCGCGACCGGGGCGGATTACCGATGTCATTGAAAGCACCCTGCCTCGCGAGCGGCCGCTCGATTTGCGGGAAACGCCGGAATTCCTGGCGCTGTCGCACCGGGTGCGCGAAGGGCTGCGGGCGGGGCATAGCTATGACTAAGGGCGAAGCACCCCGCGCCCCGGACCTGATCCGGGGCCGCTGGCCGGCCGCGCCGACGGCAAGGCCCCGGATCAAGTCCGGGGCGGGTGTCGCCGATGCGTAACCTTTTGCCCATATTGACTGTTTTGGGCGGCATCGTGCTGCTGTGGTATCTGGCCGTCGCGCCCATGAATATCCGCGTGGCACTTGACCAAGCAGAGCGCGCGGGCTCCACGATCACGCCCGAGGGTTCGGTCGAACGGCGGTCCGTATCGGTCTTTCGCCTGATGGCCGACAATTCCGAGCATGTACGCGCGGCCTATGCCTTGGACCGCCCACGCCTGCCCACGCCTGCGCAAGTGGGTGCAGAGCTTTGGAAAACCACAGGCGACATGGCCTTGAAAGGCCGCGCTTTTTCCAATCGCTCGCTGATCTATCACGCGTGGATCACGCTGCAATCCACGCTCTGGGGCTTTGCCTTGGGCATGGCGGTCGGCATCCTTGGCGCGGTTGCGATTGTCTATAGCCGCGTGGCGGATATGAGCCTGATGCCTTGGGCGATCATCAGCCAGACCATTCCCATCGTGGCGCTGGCGCCGATGATTATCGTCGTCTCGTCGCAACTGGGTATCGAGGGGCGCGGCGTGCCGAAGGCGATCATCTCGGCCTATCTTTGCTTCTTCCCGGTGCTGGTGGGTATGGTCAAAGGGCTGCGAGCGCCCGACCCCAGCCAGTTAGACCTGTTGAAAACCTATGACGCAAGCGGGCTGCAAAGCTTCCTGAAGCTGCGGTTGCCCGCGTCGCTGCCGTTCCTGTTCACTTCGCTGAAAATCGGCATTGCAGCGGCGCTCGTGGGCACCATCGTGGGTGAGTTGCCAACGGGGGCCGTGTCGGGCCTAGGCGCGCGCATCCTGATCGGCGACCAGTTCGGCGCGCCGTTGGCCATCTGGTCCGCGCTTTTTGCCGCCGCCATCCTTGCGGGCCTTCTGGTCACGCTTCTGGACCTGACCCAGCGCGTGGCGCTTGGCCGGATGGAGGGGCGCGCATGATGGCCCTTGTCGCAAGCCTTGGTTTCTGGATCGCGGCATGGGGTGCGAATATATGGCTGGCCAATTCGCGCTGGCGCAGCACGGGGCTGGTGCGCCTGACGGTGCCGCTGTTGTTCGGTGTCACCCTTCTGGTGCTCTGGGAGGGGATCGTGCGGGGGCTGGAGGTCAGCCAGGTCATCTTGCCCGCCCCGAGCCTTGTGGCCCAGACCTTCGCCGCCTCGCTCGACATTCTCTGGACGGATTTCGTGCAAACCGTGGTGAAAGGCGCGTTTCGCGGGTTCCTCATCGGGGCAGCGGCGGCGTTCCTTTGCGCGATTGCCATCGACCGCTCGGGCTTTCTGACGCGCGGCTTGCTGCCCATCGGCAATTTCTTCGCCGCGCTGCCCATCGTGGGGGTCGCGCCCATCATGGTCAACTGGTTCGGTTTCGACTGGCAATCCAAGGCGGCTGTCGTGGTGGTGATGGTGTTCTTCCCCATCCTTGTGAACACGGTGCAAGGGTTGAAGGCCACCGATTCCATGCAGCGCGACCTGATGCGCACCTATGCCGCAAGCTACGCGCAAACCCTGTTCAAACTGCGCCTGCCCGCCGCGATGCCCTTTGTCTTCAACGGGTTGAAAATTGCCACCACGCTGGCACTGATCGGCGCTATAGTTGCTGAATATTTCGGCTCTCCCACGCGCGGGATGGGTTTTCGCATCTCGACCGCCGTGGGCAGCTTGTCGATAGACTTGGTTTGGGCTGAAATTGCCGTGGCAGCGATGGTCGGCACCAGCGCATACGGCCTGATAGCCTGGATCGAACGGCGGGTGACATTCTGGCACCCATCGCACCGCAAATAAGACCACCAACCAACACGGGGGAAGACCATGAAACTGAAGACGACATTCACCGCAGCGGCCCTGTCGCTGGCCGCCAGCACGGCGTTTGCTGCCGATGACGTGACCTTGCAACTGAAATGGGTCACGCAGGCGCAATTCGCAGGCTACTATGTGGCGCTGGAAAACGGCTATTACAGCGAAGAAGACCTGAACGTCACCATCCTGCCCGGCGGCCCCGACATCGCGCCCACGCAGGTGCTGGCCGGTGGCGGTGCCGATGTGACCGTGGAATGGATGCCCGCGGCATTGGCCGCGCGCGAGAAAGGCCTGCCCATGGTCAATATCGCGCAGCCCTTCAAATCGTCGGGCATGATGCTGACCTGCCGCAAGGATGCGGGCATTGAGACCACCGAGGACTTCACTGGCAAAACGCTGGGCGTGTGGTTCTTCGGCAATGAATTCCCCTTCCTCAGCTGGATGAGCCAGCTCGGCATTCCCACCGAGGGCGGCGAAAACGGGGTCGAGGTTCTGCGCCAAGGCTTCAACGTGGACCCGCTTTTGAACGGTCAGGCGGCCTGCATTTCGACCATGACCTACAACGAATACTGGCAGGTCATCGACGGCGGCCTGACGCCCGAGGATCTGGTCACGTTCAAATACGAGGACCAGGGCGTCGCCACGCTGGAAGACGGCCTCTATGTGCTGGAAGAGAACCTGTCCGACCCGGCCTTTGTCGACAAGATGACCCGCTTCGTGCGCGCATCCATGCGCGGCTGGAAATGGGCCGAGGAAAACCCCGAAGACGCCGCCATGATCGTTCTGGAATACGACCAGACCGGCGCGCAGACCGAAGCGCATCAGATCCGCATGATGGGCGAAGTGGCGCTGCTGACCGCAGGCTCGAACGGCGCGCTGGACCCGGCCGATTACGAGCGCACGGTCGCCTCGCTTCTGGCGGGCGGCTCTGACCCGGTCATCACCCGCGAACCCGAAGGGGCATGGACCCATGCCATCACCGACGCGGCATTGAACTAAAGCCATCAGGGCGGGGGAAACCCCGCCCTTTTGCCAAGCACGCCCTTGCGCCGCGCCTTTGCATCCGGCACATCCCGCGCATGGACAACGCTGCCTATAATCCCCCGCAAGACGATCTTGTGATCCTGCACGAGGATCACGAATTGCTGTTTCTGGACAAACCGGCGGGGCTTTTGTCGGTCCCCGGTCGCGGCCCGCATCTGGCGGATTGCCTGATCGCGCGGGTTCAGGCGGTGTTTCCCGAAGCTCTGCTGGTGCATCGTCTGGACCGCGACACCTCGGGCGTGATCGTCTTCGCGCGCTCGCCCATGGCCCAGCGCCATCTGGGCCTGCAGTTCGAGAACCGCCAAACCCGCAAGCAATATGTCGCCCGTGTCTGGGGGCAGGTTGCCGAGAAAAGCGGGCGCATCGACCTGCCCCTGACGGTCGATTGGCCGAACCGCCCGCGCCAGATGGTTTGCCATGACACGGGGCGTCCTGCACAAACCGACTGGGCCTTGTTGCGGCACGAAGATACCGGCTCGCGCCTACGCCTGTCCCCCGTAACGGGCCGCAGCCACCAGTTGCGCGTGCATATGCTGGCCATGGGCCACCCTATCTTGGGCGATCCGTTCTATGCCGAAGGGGCGGCACGCGATTTTCCGCGCCTGATGCTGCACGCGCGCGAATTGCGCCTGCGCCATCCCGATGGCGGGCGCGGCCTGACAGTGACCGCGCCGGTGCCGTTCTAGGCCGCGTTGTTAGTCGAGGTAATCCTCGAAATTGTCGAGAACGACGCGCCACCAGTCGAATGTGTCGTCCAAATTGGCGCGACTGACACCACCAAACAGATTCACATCCCATTGGATGACCGGGTCATAATCGGCATCCATATGCGCCTTGCCGAACCGGTTGTCTCGGTTCCACGCGTGCAGATCCTGCTCGCTGGTGCGGCCATTGTTGACCCAGGCCGCCTGAAACTGGATCGTGGTGCAGTTGCGGCCATTGTCGCAGCCGTAGAACAGAACGAGGTATTGCACCCCGTCCATACGTCCGCGCAGCATGGGGTCGCCGACGGCGTCGGTCGTGACCTCGACCGCACCGTAGCCGCGCGCAATCTCGGCAATGGCGGCGGGGTCGCTCGCATCCAACAGGCTTTGGGCCATGCCGGTCGATGGCAGCGCGCCAAGGCACGCCACAGCGCATAGTTTCATGAAATTGGTCATCGGTCCCTCCGGCTTTGTCTTTTGCAACAGTTTGCACGGACAAGGCCGAAAAACCCAGCGCGGAATTGCCAGAATTTGCCCTTACGGTAAAAAAACGAGGCAAAACCATAGGCTACGAGAGCCCAAGCTTCGGACGCAAGCGAACGTGCCCCGGACTTGATCCGGGGCCTCGCCGTCAACCACGGTTTCGCGGGGATGTGCGCAGCGCTCAGCCCGCCGACATCTGGTTATGCTTGCGCGCGACCAGCGCCTTCGCCGTCTCGACAGCGACGGCGGCATCGCGGCAATAGGCGTCCGCACCGATGGCGCGACCGAATTCCTCGTTCAGCGGCGCGCCACCGACCAGAACGATATAGTCGTCGCGCAGCCCCTTGGCGGCCATCGTGTCGATCACGACCTTCATATAGGGCATCGTGGTGGTCAAAAGTGCCGACATGCCCAGAATATCGGGCTGTTCACGCTCCAGCGCTTCCAGATACGCCTCGACCGCGTTGTTGATGCCCAGATCGACCACTTCGAAACCCGCGCCTTCCATCATCATCGACACAAGGTTCTTGCCGATGTCATGGATGTCGCCCTTCACCGTGCCGATCACCATCTTGCCCATGCGCGGCGCGCCGGTTTCCACCAGCAGCGGCTTCAGGATGGCCATGCCGCCCTTCATCGCATTCGCGGCCAGCAGCACTTCGGGCACGAACAGGATACCGTCGCGGAAATCATGGCCCACGATGGTCATGCCCGCGACCAGCGCCTTGGTCAGGATATCGTAAGGGGTCCAGCCGCGGTCCAGCAGGATACGGACGGCTTCTTCGATTTCTTCGCGCAAGCCATCATACAGATCATCCATCATCTGCTCGACAAGCTCGTCGTCGGACAGGTCGGCCAGGATGATTTCGTCGTCGTCAGACATTCACGTTGCCCTTCAAGGTGACACGCCGACAGGCGCGTCGGAAATAAACATGATCGAGCATTCGGACATTTTGCACCGCCCCACGCGTCCATTTGCGACATGGGCGCGGGGCTTGGCGACCAATCGGCGCGGCACGGCGGCGGCTTATGCGTCGCGGCGGCGGCGGTTGCCCCGGCGCGCGGGCGCTTCGCCGCTATCGCCTTCGGTGCCATCGACCGCCGACGAAAACCCGCCGATCCGGGTCTTGATCGTCTCCAGATCAGGGCGCGGGCCGGGCGCGCGCGTCTCCAGCGCCTCGCGCATGGCGCGCAGATGCACGGGCATGGTGCCACAGCACCCGCCGATGATGCGCGCGCCCGCGTCGCGCGCCAGCACGGCGTAATCCGCCATCAGCTCTGGCGTGCCGTCGTAATGGATATGCCCATGCACATATTTCGGGATGCCGGCATTCCCCTTGGCGATGATCGGCAGGCTTGCGCCAGCCTCGACAAAACCCAAAACCGTGCGCAACAGGTCCGACGCGCCCACCCCGCAATTCGCACCAAAAGCGAGCGGTTTGTGTCTCAGTTTGTCGACCATCTGCACCATCGCTGCCGATGTCAGCCCCATCATGGTGCGCCCGGCGGTGTCGAAACTCATCGTGCCGCACCATGGCATTCCGGCCAGGGCGGCGGCCTCTGCGGCGGCCTTGTATTCCTCGGGCGCCGAAATCGTTTCCACCCAAAGCACATCCGCCCCGCCCGCTTTCTGCCCTTCGGCCTGTTCGTGGAACATCTCGACCGCCAGCGCATGGGTCAGGCTGCCCATAGGCGCCATGATCTCGCCCGTTGGACCAATGGACCCGGCCACGATCACCTTGCGCCCGCTGGCATCTGCGACCTCGCGACCCAGTTCTGCGCCCAGACGGTTCAATTCATGGACCCGCGCTTCGGCATTGTGCAGCTTCAGGCGGCTGGCATTGCCGCCGAAAGTGTTGGTCAGGAACAGGTCGGACCCGGCCTCGACCGCGCCGCGATAGAGCGCGCGAATCTTGTCCGGCTGATCCGCGTTCCACAATTCGGGCGCATCGCCCGATTGCAGGCCCATGTTGAACAGGTTGGTGCCGGTCGCGCCATCGGCCAGCAGCCAGTCGCGGGTTGCCAGAAGATCGCTCAGCGCATCGCTCATGGGTCAGGTCCAATCAAGAAAGAGGGGCGGCTGGCCCCTCTTGTCAGGCGCCCGGTTGAGGGCGCGCATAGCGCAAAGGCCGCGCACAGATCAAATGCAATCTGAACGGCGTGCCGGTTGGTTTAGCCCTCGGCCAGCTCTGCCTTGGCCTCGGTCAGCAATTCGGCCATCTTCGCGCGGATCGTCGCTTCGTCGGCTTTGCCGTCCAGATCGGCGGCGACCTTGCGGAACACGTCCTCGTGGCCCTCTTCCTCGAAATCCGAGCGGATCACTTCCATCGCGTAGCTTTCCGCATCCGCGCCGGTCTTTCCCAGCAGGTCTGCCGCCCAAAGGCCCAGCTTCTTGTTGCGGCGCGCGAAAGCCTTGAACTGCATTTCCGCGTCATGGGCGAATTTGTTTTCGAATGCGCGCTCGCGGTCGTTGAAGGTGGACATGGCTGGTCCTCGTCGGTTTGTGTGGCGTTGGATACCATATGCCCCCTAGGGCGCAACGCTGCAAGGTCAAACCGGGGCAAACAGGCGCACGGCTTTGCTTGCGAGCGCGACCGGGCTGGAGTATAGGCACGCCAGAAACACCGCATCGCGCGGTGCTGCCCGTATTTGGAGAATGCCCATGGCACGCCGCAACAAGGTCTACGAAGGCAAAGCCAAGATTCTCTATGAAGGCCCGGAACCGGGCACGCTGGTGCAGTATTTCAAGGACGACGCCACCGCCTTCAACGCCGAAAAGCGCGACGTGATCGAGGGCAAGGGCGTGCTGAACAACATGCTGTCCGAGTTCTTCATGACCGGGCTGAACCAGATCGGTGTGCCCACGCATTTCATCAAGCGCATCAACATGCGCGAGCAGTTGATCCGCGCCGTGGAAATCATCCCGCTGGAAGTGGTGATCCGCAACATTGCTGCCGGGTCCATGTCGAAGCGTTTGGGGATCGAGGAAGGCACCCGCCTGCCCCGCCCGATCATCGAATTCTATTACAAGGACGACAAGCTGGGCGATCCGCTGGTCAGCGAAGACCAGATCCTTGCATTCAACTGGGCCAGCCATCAGGACCTGGACGACATGGTCGCGCTAGCCGTGCGGGTGAATGATTTCCTGTCGGGCATCATGCTGGCCGTCGGCATCACGCTGGTGGATTTCAAGATAGAGATCGGCCGCCAGTTCGAAGGCGACATGCAGCGCCTGGTCATCGCCGATGAAATCAGCCCCGATTCGTGCCGCCTGTGGGACAACAAGACCGGCCAGAAGCTGGACAAGGACGTGTTCCGCCGCGACCTTGGCAGCCTGACCGATGCGTATTCCGAGGTTGCGCGCCGCCTTGGCGTCATGCCCCGCAACGCGACCCCAATCACCAAACCCAAGTTGATGAATTAAAAGGTAGTTTGTTCCATGAAAATGCGTGTCATCGTCACCCTGAAACCCGGTGTTCTGGACCCGCAGGGCGAGGCCGTGCGCCACGCGCTTGGCTCGCTCGGGTTTGAAGGGGTCAACAAAGTGCGCCAAGGCAAGTTGATCGAGCTGGATTTGGCCGAAACAGACCCGGCCCGCGCCGAAGAGCAGGCCCGCGCCATGTGTGAAAAGCTGCTGGCGAACACCGTCATCGAAAGCTACGCGCTGGAACCGCTGGAAGGGTAAGCCATGAAAGCCGCCATCATCACCTTTCCGGGGTCGAATTGCGACCGCGATCTGGCCGTGGCCTTTGAACAGGCCGGGGCAAAGGTCGTGCGCGTCTGGCACAAGGACACCGTCTTGCCCGCGGGCACCGATGTCGTGGGCCTGCCCGGCGGGTTTTCCTATGGCGACTACCTGCGCTGCGGCGCAATCGCCGCACGCTCGCCCATCGGCACCGCGATCGCGGCCCATGCCAAGGCGGGCGGCTATGTGCTGGGCATTTGCAACGGGTTCCAGGTTCTGCTGGAAATGGGGCTTCTGCCGGGCGCGCTGTTGCGCAATGCGGGTCTGAAATTCCTGTGCAAGCCGGTCACGCTGAACGTGGCCACGACCGACAGCGCCTTTACTTCTGGCTATGCGCAAGGCGCGCAAATCCGCATCCCGATTGCGCATCATGACGGCAATTTCACCGCCGATGCCGAAACCGTCGCCCGCCTGCAAGGCGAGGGGCGCGTGGCCTTTACCTATGCCGAGAACCCCAACGGCTCTGACGGGGACATCGCCGGGATCCTGTCGGAAAACCGCCGTGTTCTGGGCATGATGCCCCACCCCGAACGCGCGATGGAAGCGGCGCATGGCAGCGCCGATGGTCGCGCGCTGTTTGCCGGGCTGATCGGCGCTTTCGTGCCCGGCTGAAAACGCCTCGCTTGAGCGCTTTTCGCAATCGCCATATCGTTGGGCCCATGATTAGCCCGCCCGATCTGGACAACCGCCGCACCAGCATTCTTGGCATACCGCTCTGGGGGCGGGCGGCGGTGCTTGGGTTGCTGGTCATCACAGCCGTCAGCACGTGGTTTCTGAACGGCTGGCTGTCGCAGAACTTTACCGAAAGCACCCGCAACCGCGCCGAATTGCGGCTGGTGCTGTATTCCGGGAATATCCAGTCGGAATTGCAGCGCAACTCTGTCGTGCCGCTGCTGCTGGCGCGCGACCCGGTGATCGCGACGGCGCTGCGCGACATGAATTTCGCCACCATCTCGCAACGCCTGATCGACCTGCAAAACGAAATAGGCGCGGCTTCCATCGAATTGCTGGATGCCAGCGGCCGCACGGTCGGCGCAACGGATCGCAATATCTTGGGCACGATGCGCGCCAATGACGCGGCTTTTGTCGATGCACGGCGCACGCCCGACACGGTGTTCCAGACACAAGAGCTGGACAGCGGTGCCTTCAGCTTCACCTTCTCGCGGGCCGTGCGCGACGGGCGCGATGTGCTGGGCGTGGTGGTCGTCTCGGCCGATCTGTCCAAGTTCGAACGCAGCTGGGCCGGGTTCGCCGATGCGGTGGCGCTGGTCGAATCCTCTGGCCGGATCGTGCTGGCGACAGAGCCGCGCTGGCGCGGGCGCAGCCTGGAGGAAGCGCTGGCCATCCGCGACGCCCCGTCGGCCATCGCCCGCGCCTTCCGTGCAACCACAGACTGGACCCAACCCGCCCCCGACGCGTTTCTGCGCGGCGAAGCGGTGCTGCGCTCCGAAGTGCGCGTGCCGTTCCGGGGCTGGCGCATCGTCAGCTTCACGCGCTACGATTCGGTGCGCGAGCAGGTGAACGCGGCGCTGGCGCTGGTGCTGACCGGCTTCGCGCTGCTATTGGCGCTGACCTTCTATATCCTCAGCCGCCGCGCCTATACGCAATCGGCCGTGTTCCTGCGCGAATCGGAAGAATTGCGCGCGCTCAATGCCCGTTTGCAGCGCGAAATCGCGGCACGGGTGCGGATGCAAAAGGATCTGGCCGTGGCCGAGCAGACACTTGCGCAATCGTCGAAACTGGCCAGCCTTGGCGAAATGTCGGCCTCTGTCAGCCATGAGCTGAACCAGCCCCTTGCCGCGATGAAAACCTACCTGGCCGGTGCCCGCCTGCTGCTGAAGCGCAAGCGCACCGAGGAAGCGCTGGCCTCTTTCCAGCGCATCGACGACCTGATCGACCGCATGGGGGCTATTGCGCGCACGCTGAAATCCTTTGCCCGCAAGGGCGGAGAGGCCTTTGCCCCCATCGACCTGCGCACCTGCGTGGCAGATGCGCTGACCATGACCGAACCCCTGCTGCGCGACAGCCGCGTGCTGTTGGTGCGCACCGTGCCGCCCGATCCGGTCATGATCATGGGCGACAGCGTTCGGGTAGAGCAGGTGATCGTCAACCTTGTGCGCAACGCGGTCGATGCCACGCGCGGCATCAATGCGCCGCAGATCGACATCATCCTCAGCCAGGGCGAAACCGCCAAGCTGACCATCCGCGACAATGGTGCGGGGATTGCCGACATCGACAGCCTGTTTGAACCGTTCTACACCACCAAGCCCGCCGGGCAGGGTGTGGGGCTTGGGCTGGCCATTTCATCGGGCATTGTGCAAGATCACGGCGGGCGCCTGACCGCCATGAACCCCGGCGACGGTGGCGCGGTGTTCGAAGCCGAGTTCCCCCGCTACATCGCCCCCGAGGACAAGACGCCATGATCGTCACGCGAATGTGGTCTGACGTGATTTGCCCTTTGCCGGGCTTCCCGGCCATCTGGCCGCCGCTATCAGAAGGACACCGCCCATGAGCCGCGCCATGCATGTCGCCATTGTCGATGATGAACAGGATATGCGCCAATCCATCAGCCAATGGCTGGCGCTGTCGGGGTTTACGACCGAAACCTACAGCGACGGGATGGACGCCATCGCCGCCATCGGCAGCGATTTTCCGGGCGTGGTCATCACCGATATACGGATGCCGGGTCTGGACGGAATGGGCTTGCTGAAACGGCTGAATGCGCTGGACAGCACGATCCCGGTGATCCTGATTACCGGACATGGCGACGTGCCCATGGCGGTCGAAGCCATGCGCTTGGGCGCGTTCGACTTCCTGGAAAAGCCCTTCGACCCCGAAAAGATGATGGCGCTGGCGGAACGCGCCGCGAAGGCACGCGCGCAGGCCATGGAAGCGCGCGCGCTGCGCACCGAACTGGCCGATGGCGCGACAATGATGCGCCGCCTGATCGGCGAATCGGCCGTGATGCAGCGCCTGCGCGAGGATATTCTGGATATTGGCCAAGCCGACGGGCATGTGCTGATCGACGGTGAAACCGGCACCGGCAAGACCCTTGTCGCCCATGCGCTGCACGCGGTCAGCAGCCGCGCGGGCCGCAAGCTGGTCTCTGTCAATTGCGCAGGGCTGGACGAGGCAGAGCTGATTTCCCGCCTCTTCGGCCCCTCGCCCGCCGACAGCGCCGAACGTCCGCTGACCGATCAGGCACGCGGCGGAACCTTGGTGCTGGAAGATGTCGAGGCACTGTCCGAAGCCGTGCAAGCCCGGCTTCTGGCCTTCATCAACGCACAAGGCACGCCACCCGAAACCCGGATCATCGCGGTTTGTAACGCGCATAAGCAGGACCAGACGCTGGAAGACGCGCTGCGCCCGGACCTGTTCTTCCGCCTTGGCGCGCATCAGATCGTGCTGCCGCCCCTGCGCGCCCGCGAGGAAGACATTCTCGCGCTTTTCAACGAATACCTTGGTCAGTTCGCAGAGGATTACGGCTGCGCCGTGCCCGAGGTCTCGATGCCAGAGGCCGCGCAGCTTCTGCAAGCGCCATGGCCCGGCAATGTCCGCCAGCTTGTCACCATCGCAGAGCGCTGCGTTTTGCAAAGCCGCCGCGAGGATGGGGCGCTCATGTCGCTTATCATGGCCGATAACGAGGCCTCGGGCGAGGCCATGACGACCGAGGGCAAGCCTCTGAAAGAACATGTCGAAGCGTTCGAGCGCATCCTCATCGACAACACCATGCGCCGGCACAAGGGCTCTATCACCGCGGTGATGGAGGAATTGCGCCTGCCGCGCCGAACACTGAACGAAAAGATGGCCAAATACGGGCTGGTGCGCTCTGATTACGTGTGAAATGCCGTCAATTCGCACGCCGGACGGAATAAGCATTGTATTTTCCGGTGGATCATAGATATGCTAACGGGGTTACGGTCTGCATATCGACTGCAAACCCCGACAGATTTCGCTGCCTTGGCGGCAAGGACCGGCAGTTTCGCCGCCTCGTCTTGGCAGATGGATAGGCCGCAAGGCTTTTACAGCCCATGTCATTTTCACAAATGCCGGGCTTGAACTGAACAGCCACCTTCGCGTGGCATTTTTGGAACCGCGATGACCGGACCGAGGCGCATCATGAACCTATCCCGCAGCAGGGCACCTGCCGCGTTGTTGATAGACCAATGCGCCGCACCGGCCCTGTGCATCGCTCAGACAAGCCATCCGCCCCTGTCAAGCGCACCGCCCGGCCAATGGCCCGCGCGGCCCGATTTGCATGGGCCCGGATGCAACGGAACTTCATGGCACAGAAAATGCTCATCGATGCCACCCACGCGGAGGAAACCCGCGTCGTGGTGGTGGACGGAAACAAGGTCGAGGAATTCGACTTTGAAACTGCAAGCCGCCGTCAGCTAGCCGGCAATATCTACCTCGCAAAGGTCACACGGGTCGAACCGTCGCTTCAGGCGGCCTTCGTCGATTATGGCGGCAACCGTCACGGTTTCCTTGCCTTCAACGAAATCCACCCGGATTACTACCAGATCCCGGCGGCAGACCGCGCGGCGCTTCTGGAAGAAGAGCGTGCGCTGGCCGGCGACGGTGACGAGGACGACGCACCCAAGGCCGAGAAACCCGCGCGCAAGCCGCGCCGGTCCAGCAATCGGCGCCGGTCGTCCAGCAAGGCCGAAACCGTAGAGGCCGAGGACCAGGTCCAGACCGCATCCGTGTCCGGCATGGACATTGTCGAGCCGTTGGGCGACGGCGACGAGCGGGTGTCGGAACCCGCAGAGGGTGCGACGTCTGAGCAAGTTTCGGACGCGGATCAGGTCAGTGCCGACGAAGGCAACACCGATGCCGCCGAGGCACCTGACGAAACGGCCTCCTCAGCTGATGACGCCGCAGCGGAAAAAGCTTCGCTAGACGATGCCAACGACGACGCAACGCCCGCCGTGCAGGATACCGACGCATCCGGCGAAGAAGAAACCTATGTCGCCGCCGAACACGCGACCGAGATCGACGACCGTATCGAGGCCGTCTCTGAAGGCGACCCGATGGAAGAGGCGCGCCCGCGCCAGAAGCCGCGGATGCGCCGCTACAAGATCCAGGAAGTCATCAAGGTGCGCCAGATCATGCTGGTGCAGGTGGTGAAAGAAGAACGCGGCAACAAGGGTGCCGCGCTGACCACCTACCTGTCGCTGGCGGGTCGCTATTGCGTGCTGATGCCGAACACCGCGCGTGGCGGTGGCATCAGCCGCAAGATCACCAACGCCACCGACCGCCAGAAACTAAAGGCCATCGCGTCCGAGATCACCGTGCCCGAAGGCGCGGGGCTGATTATTCGCACCGCCGGTGCGAACCGCACCAAGGCAGAGATCAAGCGCGATTACGAATACCTGTTGCGGCTGTGGGAGCAGATCCGCGAGTTGACGCTGAAATCCATCGCGCCGACCCCGATCTACGAGGAAGGCAACCTCATCAAACGCTCGATCCGCGACCTGTATAACAAGGACATCGACGAGGTCTTGGTCGAGGGCGAGGCGGGCTATCGCGTGGCCAAGGACTTCATGAAGATGATCATGCCGTCCCACGCCAAGAACGTGAAGCTCTATGACGAGGGCTTGCCGCTCTTCTCGCGCTACCAAGTTGAAACCACGCTGACCGCGATGTTCAACCCCACGGTGCAACTGCCCTCGGGCGGGTATATCGTGATCGGGATTACCGAGGCGCTTGTCGCCATCGACATCAACTCTGGCCGGGCCACGCGCGAAGGCTCTATCGAGGAAACCGCGCTCAAGACCAACCTTGAAGCCGCGGCAGAGATTGCCCGCCAGTTGCGCCTGCGCGATCTGGCCGGGCTGATCGTGATCGACTTCATCGACATGGAAGAGCGCAAGAACAACGCCGCTGTCGAGAAGATGCTGAAAGACAAGCTGAAATCCGACCGCGCGCGCATTCAGGTGGGCCGCATCTCGGGCTTTGGTCTGCTGGAAATGAGCCGCCAGCGCCTGCGTCCGGGGATGCTGGAAGCGACCACGCAGCCCTGCCCGCATTGCCATGGCACGGGTCTGATCCGCTCGGATGACAGCATGGCGCTGACGGTGCTGCGCCAGATCGAGGAAGAGGGCACACGCGGGAAATCGCGCGAAGTGCTGGTGCGCGCCCCTGCCGCCGTGGTGAATTTCCTGTTCAACTACAAGCGCGAACATCTGGCGATGATCGAGGCGCGCTTCAACATGGCGGTGCGTCTGGAAGCTGATCCTTCGCTCGTCAGCCCCGATTTCACGGTCGAGAAGTTTAAAACGGCAACGCGCGTGCCCACCCCGCAAGCGGCGGTGGTGTCGATGGACGCGAAGCTCATGCCCGAGCTGGAGGAAGAGCCGGAAGAAGCCGACGCCCCTGTCGAAGAGACGGGCACCGATACCGAGGAGCAGCCGCGCAAGAAGCGCCGGCGTCGTCGGCGGCGGCGCGGCGGCAAGGATGGCGAGACCACGTCAGAGGACGCGGGCCCGGATTCCGAATCGGAATCCGGTGCGGAATCCGAAGCGGATTCCGCAGCCACATCCGAGGATGATGCGAACGGGTCCGACGTGCCTGATGCCGAGGCAACACCGGCCGAGAAACCCAAGCGCAAGCGGGCTTCGCGATCGAAAAAAGCCGCCTCTCCGGCAGACGACGCGGACGCGACACCAGCAGAGCCGACAGATGCGGCAGCATCCGACACCGCAGCTACCGAGGACGCCCCCGCCAAGAAGCCGGCGCGGCGCAGCCGCAGCCGTCGCAAGCCTGCGGCCAACGAGGCAGCCGTGTCTGAAACCGCTGCACCGGACGCAGAACCCACGCCTGCACCAGACGCGACGTCAGATGCACCGGTAACCAAGGTTGCGGCAGAGGCCGCGCCGCAGGACGCGCCAGAGCCTGCCCCGCAGCCAGAGATCGTGGAAACCACGGTGCCCGAAGCGGCCATCGTGGAAACACCCATCGCAGAGCCACAGGCGGCGGAAACCGCTGACAGCGAGAGCGCTGACGTGGTCGCAGAAAAGCCACGCCGCCGGGGATGGTGGTCGCGCTGACAGCGACCGGCTTGCGCCCTCGCCCCGGTCCACGGGAATGTGAGGGCGCAGGCTGGTGATCTTGGGCACGCGATGCTTTATGCCAAAGCCATACGTCCGTGAGTGAAAGCGACCCATGTTCGGGATAGACCTGTTCGACGCAGCCCTGCTGCCCGCTTTGCTGATCGCCTTTGCAGGCGGCCTTTTGTCGTTCCTGTCGCCTTGCGTCTTGCCCATCGTGCCGCCCTATTTGGCCTATATGGGTGGCGTCTCGATGCAGGAAATGACATCGGGTGCGCAGCGCCGCCGCACCATCGTGCCGGCGTTGTTCTTCGTGATGGGCCTGTCGACGGTGTTCCTGATCCTGGGCTTCACCGCGTCCACCATGGGCAACCTGTTCCTGCGCAATGCCGAATTGTTCGGCCAGATCGCGGGCGCGGTGGTCATCATATTCGGCCTGCATTTTCTGGGCGTGTTCCGCATCCCCTTCCTGATGCGAGAGGCGCGGATAGATGCCGGCGACCAAGGCGGGTCAGCCTTTGGCGCCTATGTCCTTGGGCTGGCCTTCGCCTTTGGCTGGACGCCCTGCATCGGCCCGGTTCTGGGCGCGATCCTGTCCATGGCCGCAACCGAAGCTGACGCCACGCGCGGCACGGTCATGCTGGGCGTCTATGCGCTGGGGCTGGGGCTGCCTTTCCTGTTGGCCGCGATTTTCGTGCAACGCTCGATCACCGTGATGAACCGCATCAAGCGGCATATGAGCGTGATCGAGAAAGTGATGGGCGGTCTGCTGCTGCTTGTCGGCATCGCCATGGTCACGGGCGCGTTTACCCGGTTCAGCTGGTGGCTTCTGGAAACCTTCCCGGCCCTGTCGCAGATCGGTTAGCGCAGGCCGATTTCGGCCAGCATTGCGTCCAGTTCCGGCGGCAGGCTGTCATCGCCCTTGCGCGCCTTGGGCAGGTCGCGCGGGGCATCTTCGGCTTTCAGATAGCGCCAGCCCTGAAAGGGTCGGCGTGTCGCTGCGGTTGTGCGCACCACCTCCGGGTCAAGAACGATGGCGCAGCGGGCAATCCCGTCGACACCTGTCACCTCGTCCAGCCGCAAGATGCGCTGGCGTGCGAGGATCGCGCCCTTGAACACCCAGTAGAGCGAGCCGCCATCCAGCAATTCCTCGGCGCGTTTCGGCCACATGCGGGTGATGTGGCGCGGCAATCCGTCCGGCCCCTTGGCGCGCGGGTTGCGCTGCCAGTCCAGCAAGTCCTCGACCGTTTCGGCCCCGACACAGAGTTTGATGAGATGCAGCTTCGCCATGCGGGCCAAATTAACCTTTGCGACCGTGGCTTCAAGCGCGATCAACGCGGCATGGCCAGTTTGCGCAAGGGCCAGAGAAGGGCCAGCCCCGCAAGCGCTATGACCAAGGACAACCAGAGCGTTGCCGCCAGCCCGATCGCCTGCTGCGCCACCGCGAACAGAACGGGCGCCGCAGCCGCGCTGACATTGCGCAATCCCGCCAATTGCCCCAAGCGCCGCCCAAGGCCGGGCGTTCCGAACAGCGCGAGGGGCACCGCACCGCGCACGATGCTGGCCAAGCCCTGCCCCGCGCCGAACAGCACCGCAAAGGCCAAGGCAAGCGCCACGCTTCCGGGCAAGAGCAGCGCCAGAACCGCGCAGACCACCGCGCTGCCAGAGATTATGGCCACGCCCAGCGGGTGGAGCCCGCGCCAGAGCGTTGCATCGACAATACGCACCAGAACCTGTGTCGGCCCCATCGCCATGCCGATCAGGTAGGCTGTCTGGCCAAGGCCCCGTTCCAGCAGCACGGGCACCAGATGCACGCCCAGCGCCGCGATCACGATGCCCGTCAGCGCGAAGCTAGCACCCAGCAGCCAGAATGCCCGCCGCGTTTGGGCAGGTGGCACGGGGGGCCAGTCTGGCGCGGGTGGCGCTTCTTCCGCAGCGATACCGGGCTTGCGCCCCAGTGCCGCGATCCAGCCATGCAGCGGCAGCGCGACCAGCAGGTGAAGACCGGCGAAAACCAGGTAGGTCATCCGCCAGCCGAACGCCTCTGCCAGCCAGCCGGTCAGCGGCCAGAACAGGGTAGAGGCGAAGCCGCCGATCAATGTCAGCCGGGTGATTGCCTGCCGTGTGCCCTTGGGCACCCGCAACGCCAGCGCCGCGAAAGCCGCGTCGTAGAGCACCATGAAGCTGATCGCTTCCAGTGGAATGACCAGCGCCCCATAGACCCAAAGGTTCGGCGCGACGGACATCGCCGCGAATAGGGCGGCCACGGCGGCGCTGCAAACGGTCATCACACGCGGCGCGCCGAAGCGGTCCAGCCAGCCACCGAACCGGCTGGACAAAAGTCCGCCAAGGAACAACCCGATGGAAAACATCCCGAACAAGGTTGCCGGTGCAACGGCGAATTCGGCAGCGACATGGGGCACAAGGATGGGAAACGCGTAGAAAATCGCGCCATAGCCAAGGATGGTCGTCACCCCCAACGCGGCCACGACGCCCGCCCATCCTTTTGACAACTCGGCCATGCCCAGCCACGCCCCGCAACAGGTTCCGAACAAGGGCCGCTCTCGCTTGGATCTTGCCCCTGATCCGGGCAGCTAAAGGCATTTTCGCGGCGCGCACCAGCCAACACAGCGTGGCGGAGTGAAATGACCCTCCTTCAGATCGCTTTCAAAGGGCGCTTGTCAGCGCTGGCACCGCCTAGCACTGATGCGAATAGGTGAAGACCAGCACATCGGTGGCGTAATCGCCTGTCCAGCGGCAGTCGCGATGCACCTCGCGGGTGCCGCGCATCGTGACCTCGCGCTGGCTGGATGCAACCGGACCTTCGACCCAGTATTGCAACGGCTCGCAGCCCGGCGAAAAGACCGAGGCCCAGCCCGAATACCAGTTGCCGTCCTTGGTGCCGTTGAACAACAACGTGCCCCGGCGCACGCCAACGCTGCGCAGGCCAGAGCGCGGTTCTTCGTAGTAAAAGGCGCGCTGGTTGCCGCGGTCGGCCAAGCGCATGAGCGAGCCGTTATGCCACCAACAACTATCGGCCGCCGCCGTCCCAGCGGCCAGCAATCCCGCCATGAAAACAGTAAAGAACCGCATTCCTGTGCCCCCTCGTTTTTATGCGCCTGTCGCCAGCCTATCACAGAAGTCGGGAAACCTGTTGCAAAATGCGATCCCGGCCCAAGGCCACCTAAACACCAGCATCGGCGGCAAAGCGTTGACCGCTGCCGCGCCACGGCCTATTTTGTCCCTTCCCGCGCACGACCCCCAAAGGATGCCCCTCATGAGCCGTTTCGAAGCCCCGATTGCAGAGCAGATCTGGGACATGAAATACCGCCTGAAAGCGGCGGATGGCACGGTTCAGGACAAGACGGTGGAAGATACATGGCGCCGGATCGCCCGCGCGCTGGCGCAGGTGGAAAAAGATCCTGTCCTTTGGGAAGACCGGTTCTACACAGCGCTGGAGGATTTCAAATTCCTGCCCGCAGGCCGTATTACGGCAGGCGCCGGCACCGGGCGCAGCGTGACGCTGTTCAACTGTTTTGTCATGGGCACGATCCCCGACAGCATGGGCGGCATTTTCGACATGCTGAAAGAGGCCGCGCTGACCATGCAGCAAGGTGGCGGCATAGGTTACGATTTCAGCACCATCCGCCCCAAGGGCGCGGCGGTGCATGGGGTCGCCGCAGATGCGTCGGGGCCGCTCTCGTTCATGGATGTATGGGATGCGATGTGCCGCACCATCATGTCGGCAGGCAGCCGCCGCGGCGCGATGATGGCCACCATGCGCTGCGACCATCCCGACATCGAGGATTTCATCACCGCCAAACAAGACGCGGCCCGCCTGCGCATGTTCAACCTGTCGGTGCTGGTGACAGACCCGTTCATGGATGCGGTCAAGGCCGATGCCTCTTGGGATCTGGTCTTTGGCGGGCGGGTTTACCGCACCGTGCAGGCGCGCGATCTGTGGAACCGCATCATGCGCGCGACCTATGATTACGCCGAACCGGGCGTGATCTTCATCGACCGGATCAACAAGGCCAACAACCTTGCCTATTGCGAGACGATTGCCGCCACCAACCCTTGCGGCGAGCAGCCTTTGCCGCCCTATGGTGCGTGTCTGCTGGGGTCGATCAACCTTGCCCGGCTGGTGCGTGACCCGTTCACCGCAAAGGCCAGCCTGGACATGGCCGCGCTGGACGACCTGGTGCGCGTGGCGGTGCGGATGATGGATAATGTCGTGGACGCCAGCCGCTTCCCGCTGGACGCGCAGGCGCAAGAGGCGCAGGCGAAACGCCGCATCGGGCTGGGCGTGACGGGGCTGGCGGATGCGCTGGTGCTGACGGGGCAGCGCTACGGCTCTGACGAGGCCGTGGCGCAAACCGATGCGTGGATGCGCGCAGTCGCCCGCGCCGCCTATCTGGCGAGCGTCGACCTTGCGCGCGAAAAGGGCGCGTTCCCGCTGTTCGACCGCGACGCCTACCTCGCCTCTGGCACGATGCAGGCCATGGATGCCGATGTGCGCGACGCCGTTGGCAAGCATGGCATCCGCAACGCGCTTCTGACCTCTATCGCGCCGACCGGGACGATCAGCCTCTATGCAGGCAATGTCAGCTCCGGGATCGAACCCATTTTCGCCACCAGTTACACCCGCAAGGTGCTACAAAAGGACGGCTCGCGCACCGAGGAAGTGGTCGAGGATTATGCCGTCTCTCTGTGGCGGAAGCTGCATGGCGACACACCCCTGCCCGAGCATGTGGTCACGGCGCAGAACCTTGCGCCCATCGACCATGTGAAGATGCAGGCTGCGGCGCAGAAATGGGTCGATAGCAGCATCTCGAAAACCATCAACTGCCCCGAGGATATTTCCTTCGACGCGTTCAAGGACGTGTATCTGGCCGCTTGGGACATGGGCTGCAAAGGCTGCACCACCTACCGTCCGAATGATGTGACCGGGTCGGTCCTGTCGGTGTCTGAAAGCGACAGCGCGCCCAAGGCACCGGCTGCGGGCGATGTGGTCTATCTGGCCGAACCCTTTGACCGGCCAGAGACCTTGGACGGCCAGACCTACAAGCTGAAATGGCCCGGCTCCGAACATGCGATCTATGTCACCATCAACGACACGGTGATCGCGGGGCACCGCCGCCCGTTCGAGATTTTCATCAACTCCAAGAACATGGAACATTATGCGTGGACGGTCGCGCTGACGCGCATGATCTCGGCCGTGTTCCGGCGCGGGGGCGATGTGTCCTTCGTGGTGGAAGAGCTGAAAGCGGTGTTCGACCCGCGCGGCGGGGCTTGGGTGCAGGGGCAATACATCCCCTCTATTCTGGCCGCGATCGGCGGGGTGATCGAACAGCACCTTGTGCGAATCGGGTTTATCGGTGGGGCCGGGCTGGGCCTGAAAACCGACCCGCAGGCGCTGAAAATGGCTGTCGGGGGCACGCCCGCCGCCTGTCCGTCTTGCGGTGCGTTCGAGATGGTGATGATCGAAGGCTGCATGACCTGCCGCGCCTGCGGGCACAGTAAATGCGGCTAGGCTAAGCGACCGCTGGAGAGGCAAAAGCGCGCCACTTGGGCGCGCTTTTTGCGTTTTCGAACTGCTTCAATGGTGCGGGTGGAGGGACTTGAACCCCCACGCCTTGCGGCGCCAGAACCTAAATCTGGTGCGTCTACCAATTTCGCCACACCCGCATAGGGGCGATGTAGCAAAGCCGTGGCGCGGGCGCGAGGGGAAAAAGCACAGCCGGCCAAAGAACCGACACGGGCGCGCCCGATTCTGGCCGCATTTGGCCGCGATTGTCGCCGGAACTGAAACAGTGAACAAAGATTTCGGCATTTACCCTTTCGTCACATTTCGACGATAGCCTGCCCCAAAGGATTAAGACCATGACGACCATTTCGCTTGCTCCTCCTCTTCGCGCGGCCCGCACGATTGATGCACGCCCCGTCAAGACCGAGCCTAACGGGTTTGGCCCCACGACGCGGGTGCGCACGCTGATGGGCTGGCAGCCGGTCGATCGGTTGATGGCGGGCGACCTGGTTCTGGACAGCGTGGGCAACCTGCACGAATTGCGCGCAATCCGGCAAAAGCGCGTGGATGGGGCCGATATTGTCCGCATGGCCCGCAAAGGCCGCGCGCCCTTGGTGCTGGGTGCCGGGCAATCCATGATCGCGGATGATTGGCGCGCGCAGGTTATCTTTGGCCAGCCCACGGCCAGCCCCGCCGCGCGCTTGGTCGATGGGGCAAAGCTGCGCCGCGGCCAGCCGCGTGCCGCGGTGCTGTTTCAACTGGAATTTGACACGCCCGTCACGCTGGATCTGGACGGCGCGCAGGTTGTGCTCACGCCTGCCCGGTGATCTGGGCCAAGACCCTTGGCAACACCTCTGGCAAATCCTCTGCTATCAGGCCCGGCCCAAACGCGCGGGCGCAGTCGACATGCAGCCATGCTGCCGTGCAGGCCGCTTCCAGTGGCGTCTGCCCGCGCGCCAGCAAGCCGATGATGAACCCGGCCAACGCATCGCCTGCCCCCGCCGTCGCAAGCCAAGGGGCCGCGCGATCATAGGCCGCCGCGTGAATACGACACTGGCCATCCGGCGCCGCGATCACGGTATCCGGCCCTTTCAGCAGCACCACGCAACCAACCCGCGCGGCAGCGGCACGCGTGGCGTCGACCTTTGAATAGGCAGGGCCATGCAGCGGCGGGGCGGATAGCTTGGCCGCGATATCGGGAAAGAGCCGCGCAAACTCGCCCATATGCGGGGTTAGAACACAAGTGTCATGCAACTTCGCAAAGAGCTCTGGCGTCTGCGCCAGGCAGGTCAACGCATCGGCGTCCAGCACGGTCGGGCGGCGCGCGTCCAGCGCGACCTCTATCAGCGCGGTTTGCTCTGCCTCGACCCCAAGCCCCGGCCCAAGGCACAGCGCGTTGATGCGTGTATCCTGTAGCACCTGCGCAAGGGATTCGGCCGTGTCGATGCGCGTCAGCATCAGCGCGGTGATCTGGGCGGCGACCTCGAACAGGGCCGCCCCCGGCACGCCCAGCGTCACCAGCCCCGCACCCATGCGCAAGGCACCGCGCGCCGCCAGCCGGGCAGCGCCAGTGCGACCGGCCCCACCGGACAGAACCAGCGCGTGCCCATGGTTGAATTTGTGGCCCATGTGCTTGTCCAGACGCGCGCCCTCGGGCCGGGTCACGGCCTGCACGATCCCCGGCACCTGCCCGGATGACAGGCCGATATCGGCAACCACCACCTTGCCGCACAGTTCCGGCCCATCTGCCAGCACATGCCCCAGTTTCATACGGTGAAAGCTGACGGTCAGATCCGCGCGCAGGGCGAAAGGAGCCATGGGGCCAAGCACGCGGCCGCTATCGGCGCACAGGCCCGACGGCACATCCACGGCAATGATCTTGGGTCGCGGGGCCATGTCGGGGGCCAGAAGCCGCGACAGGTCATCGTGCAACACCCCCAACGGACGGGTCAGGCCCGTGCCGAACAGCGCGTCAATCAATAGCGTGACATCGCGACTACCGGCCTTGCCTTGCGCGACAGCCTCGGCCCAGGCCTGCACGACCCCACCGCCCTGCACCCAACGGTCATGGTTTATCTGCGCGTCCGGACTCAGACGAGAGGGATCGCCCAGCAGGGCCACGCGCACCCGCCACCCCTGCCCCGCCAGCAGTCGCGCGATGACAAACCCGTCGCCACCATTATTGCCGGGACCACACAGCACCAGCGCCAAGCCCGGCTGACGGGCCATATCGGGCCATTGTCCGAAGATCGCATCCAGAACGGATTGACCCGCGCGCTCCATCAGCGCCAGTCCCGTGACCGCGCCAGAATCAATTACCGCCCCCTCAATGGCGCGCATTTGGGCAGATGTCAGAATTTCAGTCACTTTCCTGCACCAATAATTTTCAAATAGCTTATTTTTTGTGCGTATTGTCTTTTTTTTGACCGCACGCGTCGCTTTCGGCCCAAAGCCGGTCAAGTCCAACGCCTTATCAGATTGTGGCCCTTAGCTGAACATGATCTGTCAGTGGCAAGCCAGCGCAGTCGCCTGCGAGACCCGAGGAGGCATCCGTATGAAAAAGATCGAAGCCATCATCAAGCCCTTCAAGCTGGATGAGGTGAAAGAAGCCCTGCAAGACGTGGGCGTTCAAGGTCTGTCGGTGCTGGAGGTCAAGGGTTTTGGCCGTCAGAAGGGCCATACTGAACTGTATCGCGGGGCAGAATACGTGGTCGACTTCCTGCCGAAGGTGAAGATCGAAGTGGTCTTACCCGACGAGCAGGTTGAAAGCGCGATCGAGGCCATCGTGGCTGCGGCCCGCACCGACAAGATCGGCGATGGCAAGATTTTCGTCTCTCCGGTGGAACAGGCGATCCGGATTCGCACCGGCGAAAGCGGCGACGACGCGCTGTAAGCGCATCTTCGTGCCGCGACCCGCTCCCATCACATGTTTCAAAAGCAAAGGGAAAACACATGAGTGCTGCTGACGTTCTCAAACTAATGAAAGAGGAAGATGTCGCTTATCTCGACATCCGCTTCGTCGACCCGCGCGGCCGTATGCTGCACGTGACCATCATCAACGACATGGTTGATGAAGACTTCCTCGAAGAAGGCTTCATGTTCGACGGCTCTTCGGTTCCCGGCTGGAAGGGCATCGAAGCATCCGACATGAAACTGGTTCTGGACACCGAGAGCGTCTATATCGACCCGTTCTACGCGGAAAAGACCCTCGCCATCCACGCCTCGATTGTCGAGCCCGACACCAACGAGCCCTATGAGCGCGACCCGCGCGGCACCGCGCAAAAAGCCGAGGCCTATCTGAAATCGACCGGTATCGGTGACGTGTCCTATTTTGGCCCGGAAGCCGAGTTCTTCGTCTTCGACAGCGTCAAGTTCAGCGACAAGATCAACAAGGTCGGCTACGAAGTGGACGCAGAAGAAGCGGCCTGGAACAGCGACACCGATTACGAGCATGGCAATAGCGGCCATCGTCCGGGCGTGAAGGGTCATTACTTCGCGATGAACCCGACCGATGCCAACCAGGACATGCGCTCGGAAATGCTGACCACCATGAAAGACATGGGGATGAAGGTCGACAAGCACCACACCGAGGTTGCATCGGCCCAGCACGAACTTGGCCTGATCTTCGACTCGCTGACCAAGCAGGCCGACGAGCTGATGAAATACAAGTATGTCATCAAGAACGTGGCTGACGCCTATGGCAAGACCGCAACCTTCATGCCCAAGCCCGTCAAGGGCGACAACGGCACCGGGATGCATGTCAACATGTCGATCTGGAAAGACGGCAAACCCTTGTTCGCAGGCGACAAATACGCCGATCTGAGCCAGGAAGCGCTGTATTTCATCGGTGGCATCCTGAAGCACGCGAAAACGCTGAACGCGTTCACCAACCCGTCGACCAACAGCTACAAGCGCCTGATCCCCGGCTTCGAAGCCCCGGTTCTGCGCGCCTATTCCGCGCGCAACCGATCTGGCTGTGTGCGTATCCCGTGGACGGAAAGCCCGAAAGCCAAGCGCGTCGAAGCTCGTTTCCCCGATCCCTCGTCGAACCCCTACCTGTGCTTTGCAGCGCTGCTGATGGCCGGTATCGACGGGATCAAGAACAAGATCGATCCGGGCCCAGCGTCGGACAAAGACCTGTACGACCTGCCGCCGGAAGAGCTGGAAGGCATCCCCACCGTTTGCGCATCCTTGCGTGAAGCGCTGGAAAGCCTTGCTGCGGACCATGACTTCCTGCTGGCTGGCGACGTGTTCACCAAGGACCAGATCATGGCCTATATCGACCTGAAGTGGGAAGAAGTTTACGCCTACGAGCACACCCCGCATCCGATCGAATACAGCATGTATTACAGCTGCTAAGCAGTTGGACGAAAACGAAAGCCCCCGCAGATCGCGGGGGCTTTTTTCATGGGCTATGACCTGTCAGGCTTGAGGACAACGCGGGGCATCTGTCGGCCCCGCGGCGTCAGACGCTCAGGCAGACATATTTCATTTCCAGGTAATCCTCGATCCCGTGGCGCGAGCCCTCGCGCCCGATACCCGACTGCTTGACCCCGCCAAAGGGTGCCATCTCGGTCGAGATGATGCCGGTATTGACCCCGACAATCCCGTATTCCAGCGCCTCTTGCACGCGGGTGATGCGGCCAATGTCGCGGCTGTAGAAATAGCTGGCCAAGCCGAAGATCGTGTCATTGGCCATGGCGATTGCCTCTTCCTCTGTCTTGAAGCGGAACAGGGGGGCGACCGGGCCAAAGGTTTCTTCCTTGGCCACCTTCATCTGCTGGGTGACGCCGGTCAGAACCGTGGGCTGGTAGTAGTTGCTGCCCATATTGTGCCGCGCGCCGCCGGTCAGAACGGAACCGCCATGCGCCAGCACATCCTCGACATGGGATTCGACCTTGGTCAACGCTTCGTCGTGGATCAGCGGGCCAAGCTGGATGCCATCCTCCAGCCCATCGCCCACGCGCAATTCCGACGCAGCCTTGGCCAGCTTCTCGGCGAAGGCGTCATAGACACCGTCCTGCACATAGATGCGGTTCGCACAGACGCAGGTCTGCCCGTTATTGCGATACTTGCAGGCAATTGCACCTTCCACGGCGGCATCCAGATCGGCGTCATCGAACACGATGAAAGGCGCATTGCCGCCCAGCTCCATAGAGCATTTCATGACCTGATCGGCCGCCTGCCGCATCAGGATGCGCCCCACCTCGGTCGAGCCGGTGAAGCTGAGCTTGCGCACCTTGGGATTCTCGCAGAATTCCTTGCCAATGTCGGACGCGCGCGACGAGGGCAGGATGGACATCAACCCTTTCGGCAGCCCCGCCCGGTCCGCGATCACACCAATCGCCAGCGCCGAGAGCGGCGTTTCCGACGCCGGACGCCCGACAAAGCTGCATCCGGCGGCCAGCGCGGGCGCGATCTTGCGCGCGATCATGGCATTCGGGAAGTTCCACGGCGTAATCGCCGCAGCCACACCGATAGGCTGTTTCAGCACCGACAGGCGCTTGTCGGGCTGGTGGCCGGGCAGGATTTCGCCATAGATGCGCTTGGCTTCCTCGGCGAACCATTCGAAATAGCTGGCGCCATAGGCGATTTCGCCCCGCGCCTCTGCCAAGGGCTTGCCCATTTCGGCGGTCAGGATGATTGCCAGATCATCGGCATTCTCCATCATCAGCTCATACATCCGGCGCAAGATGCCGGCGCGGTCCTTGGCGGTGCGCGCAGCCCAGGCGTGACGGGCGGATTCGGCTGCGTTTATGGCGCGGGCCACCTCTGTGCGCGACAGGTCGGCCACCGTCGCAATCACGTCGCCGCGCGCGGGGTTCGTCACCTCGAAGGTCGCGCCGTCATCTGCGTCTGCCCAATCGCCCGCCAGATAGGCTTGGGTTTGCAGCAAGCCGGGGTCGTTCAGCAGGGATTTCAGATCGGTCACGGAATCGCGCATGGTCTCTCCTTGAATCGGGATTTCAGCGAGCACGGGGACAGCCCCGTTTGCGCGCAGGCTAACGCGGCAAAGCGCTGATGTCACGGTCTGTGACCGGCGGGCCTGCGTCACGATTTCTTAACCCGCCTGCGCCATGCTGCCCGGGTGCAGGTAGAGGTTGGCAATGTGCGCAAAAGATTGCTCTGGTCCGGATGAGCAAAATGAAAATTTCTTCGCGGCGCTGGTCGCGCGCCATTCGTCCGACGCAGTTGTCATCAGCGGCCCGGATCGCAAGGCGCTTTGGGTAAACGCCGCCTTCAGCATCGAAACCGGCTTCGCGCTGGACGATATTCTTGGCCGCGAACCGGGATCCGTGTTGCAAGGCCCAGACACTGACCCGGTGGCCGCGCGCATGATAAACCAGGCCTGCGCCCAGCGGCGCGAATTGCGGCTGGATATTCTGAATTACCGCCGCGACGGCACGCCCTTTTGGGTCGATCTGAAGATTACGCCGGTCTACGACGCGGGCGGGCTGCATACGCATTTCATCTCGACCATGCGCGACATTTCCGAACGCAAGGCGCTGGAAGAGCAGAATGAGGAAATGCGCCAGGCTGAAGCGCTGCGCCAGTCCGAACGCCAGCTTCTGGCGCTGACCAGCGAGTGGCTCTATTCCGCGAAATCCTTTGACGAGCTGTTGATGGTCGTGCGCCGCGCGATGCACACACTTATCCCGGAAGCGGATGGCGCGCTTTATATTTACGGCGCGCAACGCATGACGCTGGACCTTGTCGCAAGCTGGGGCACCATTCCCGATTTCCCCGACCATATCCTGCCCGATGATTGCTGGGCGCTGCGGCGTGGCCGCGCCTATGCCTATGGGCTGAAACCGATCCAGTTTCCGTGCGACCATGTCCACAAGGCGGACACACCCTATTTCTGCCTGCCGATCATTGCGCATGGCGAAACCATCGGACTGATGCACATCATCTTCGACGGGTTCGAAGAGGACGGGCTGATGCGCCACATGCGGGCAGAGGTGTTGGGCAATCGCTGGGACATCTCGCTGATCTGCGCCGAGCAGATCAGCCTTGCCGTGGCCAATGTGCGCCTGCGCCACGAATTGCAGGAACGTTCCTTGCGCGACGCGCTGACCGGGCTTTGGAACCGCCGCTGGTTCGGCGAACAGGCAACCCGCGATTTGGCGAATGCCGAACGCGACGATGCAGACCTGTCGCTGATCGCGTTGGATGTGGACCATTTCAAACGGTTCAATGACCAGTTCGGCCATGATGCGGGCGACCTTGTGCTGCGCGAGGTGGCCAAGCTGATGACCCCCTTGACCGAGCAGAACATCTACCCGTGCCGCATGGGTGGCGAGGAATTCACGCTTCTCTGCCCCGGCCTTGGCACCGCGCGCGCCCGCGACATTGCCGAAACCCTGCGCCAACAGGTGGCGGGGCTACAGCTGGACGCGGGCGGCGTGACGCTTCCGACGGTGACGGTTTCCTGCGGCATCGCCAGCTACCCGCAAGATGCCCGCGCGCTCGATCCGCTGATGAAAAGCGCCGATCGCGCGCTTTACAAGGCCAAGGAGAGCGGGCGCAATTGCACCGTCACAAACACCCCCCTTGCGCCCGACTAGCTGCCGCGATGCGATTCACACCGCCCAAGCGTCGGCGCGGTCCAGCGTATGCTTGCATCCGGTGGCGGCATTGCCTATGCCACGGGCGCGATACAGTTTAGCCAAGGGCGGACCATGGACGGAATTTCAGAGCTTCGCGCGAAATACCTCGAACAGATCGGCACGGCCGCCGATGCCGGCGCGCTGGAAGCCGTGCGCTTGGCCGCCTTGGGCAAGAAGGGCGAGATCGCGCTGAAAATGCGCGAATTGGGCCAGATGAGCCCCGAGGAGCGCCAAGCCGCCGGCCCGGTGCTGAACAGCCTGAAATCAGAGATCGACGCGGCGCTGAAAGCGCGCAAGGTCGCGCTGGACGATGCGGCGCTGGATGCGCGGCTGAAAACCGAATGGCTGGACGTCACCCTGCCGGGCCGCCCGCGCCCGATGGGCACGATCCACCCGATCAGCCAGGTGATGGACGAGCTGACCGCTATTTTCGCCGATATGGGTTTTGCCGTCGCCGAGGGCCCGCAAGTCGAATCCGACTGGTACAATTTCGACGCGCTCAATATCGCGCCCGAACACCCGGCGCGACAGGAACATGACACTTTCTTCATGCACCGCGATGCAGGCGACGACCGCCCGCCGCATGTGCTGCGCACCCATACCAGCCCGGTGCAGATCCGCGCCATGCAGGCGCAGGGCGCGCCCATCCGCGTGATCGCGCCGGGCCGTGTCTACCGCATGGACATGGACCAGACCCACACGCCCATGTTCCATCAGGTCGAAGGGCTTGCGATCGACCGCGACATCAACATGGCACAGCTGAAATGGGTGCTGGAGGAATTCTGCCGCGCCTTTTTCGAGCTGGACGAGGTCGAGCTGCGCTTCCGCGCCAGCCACTTCCCCTTTACCGAGCCGTCGGCAGAGGTGGACATCCGTTGCTCTTGGGACAATGGGCAGTTGAAACTGGGCGAGGGCAAAGACTGGCTGGAAATCCTCGGCTCTGGCATGGTGCACCCGAACGTGCTGCGCGCGGGCGGGATCGACCCTGACCAATGGCAAGGCTTTGCCTTCGGCATGGGGATCGACCGCATCGCGATGCTGAAATACGGCATCCCGGATCTGCGCGCCTTCTTCGAATCCGACCTGCGCTGGCTGCGCCATTACGGCTTTGCAGCCCTCGACCAGCCGTCGCTGCCCGCGGGCCTGTCGCGCTAAGGCGCGTCAGTCCCGGCTGGGGGCGCTCAGCCGCGGGCCGGTATCCTCATAGTAACGCTCGGAACTGCCAAGCTGCGGCTCTGTCCGCTCGCCAGTGGTGGCATAGGCCTGCTCTGGCGCATCCTGACTGTCGTCATAGCTCTCTTGCGGCATCTGCGCGGCAAGGGCGTCGGCGTTCAGGCGACGGAAAATCAGCAGTTCATGGCTCACACGCGTGGTTCCGGTCAGCCCCTTGCGCTCTTCGCTGGCAAGAGTGTCGGCGCGCCAGTATTCCCAACCCTCGGCTGCCAGATCGTTCAAGAGAAGTGTCAACTGATGCGCATAGCGATCAGAGGCCGTTTTCAACCCTTTGACCTTCATCCCTTTGCCGGGTGCCGGGACAGCCAGATACTCGTAACGTTCCATGCTCGTTTCCTTGTTTCGTGCAAGAGGCTTCGGTCAGTCCAGCGGGATAGACGCAAAAAGGTAGATCGTGTTCAAACCCGGATTCGGTCTGTCTAGGCCAGCGTTGGAACGGTGATCCGCGCCCAAGCCTGCCTCTACGCCCGAAGCCCAACGATACCCGATGTCCAGAGCGTTTCGGAATTGAAGCGGGCCCCCAAGGTTGCGGCCATTTCCCTGACGGTGGGCACCAACCATGGACGTGAACCTCGCAAAAATACCTTCGCTGTGTTTGCCAAAGGTAATTGCTGCCCCAAGACCGACAAAAGCAGACCCATTTCCCGCAACGGACATACCGACCGTCGGGTGCAGATGGCCAAAAACAGGTTCTGCGGCGATGTAACGGGCTGAAAGCTCCGGGCTGCCCGGTCCCATCTGGTTCCCAAGACCCATGACAACGCGTGCTTCGTCGGCAACAACACTGCTGCTAAAAGCACTCAACAAGAAAACAACAGCTACCAACAAACGACGCATTGTTTTCCCTCCAAACAACTGCTTCGGTTTCATTTTGCCTAGCGTGAAGCACCAAATGTCTTCACGCTAGCAGACTAAGATGCCAATTTCTTGGCCACGATCTCGTTCACCGCGGCTGGATTGGCCTTGCCGCCGGTGGCTTTCATCACCTGCCCCACGAACCATCCGATCAGCTTCGGATTTTCCTTGGCTTTCTCCACCTGCGCTGGGTTGGCGGCGATAATCTCGTCCACCGCTTTCTCGATCGCGCCGGTATCCGTGACCTGCTTCATGCCGCGTTCTTCAACAATAGCCGCCGGGTCGCCGCCTTCGGTATAGACAATTTCGAACAAATCCTTGGCGATCTTGCCGGAAATATCGCCCGATTTGATAAGCCGGATGATCCCCGCCAGTTGCTCGGCGGAAACCGGGCTGTCGCCGATCTCGCGCCCGTCCTTTTTCAGACGGCCGAAAAGTTCGTTAATCACCCAGTTCGCAGCCAGCTTGCCGTCGCCCGCACCGGCGACCACGGCCTCGAAATAAGCGGCATCGGCCAGATCGGCGGTCAAAACCGAGGCATCGTAATCCGTCAGCTCGAAATCGCCCATGAAGCGGGCCTTCTTGGCATCGGGCAGTTCCGGCAGCTTGGCCGCAATGTCATCGACCCAAGCCTGCTCTATTTCAAGCGGCAGCAGGTCGGGGCAGGGGAAATAGCGGTAATCATGCGCCTCTTCCTTGCTGCGCATGGACCGGGTTTCGTTCTTGTCCGGATCATAGAGCCGCGTTTCCTGATCGACCTTGCCGCCATCTTCCAGAATCGCGATCTGGCGGCGCGCTTCATACTCGATCGCCGCCTGAATGAACCGCATGGAGTTCATGTTCTTGATCTCGCAGCGCGTGCCCAGATGGCTGAAATCCTGCGTTTCCTGGTACTTCTCATACTGGCCGGGGCGACAGACCGATACGTTCACATCCGCCCGCAGGTTGCCGTTCTGCATATTGCCGTCACAGGTGCCCAGATAGCGCAGGATCTGGCGCAGCTTGCCGACATAGGCGGCGGCTTCTTCTGGCCCGCGAATGTCGGGGCGGCTGACGATTTCCATTAGTGCCACGCCCGTGCGGTTCAGGTCCACGAAGGACATGTTCGGGTCCATGTCATGGATGGATTTGCCGGCATCCTGCTCGACATGGATGCGCTCGATCCGCACCAGCCGCGCCACGCCCGGCGCCATATCGACCAGCACCTCGCCCTCGCCCACCAGCGGATGATACAGCTGGCTGATCTGGTAGCCCTGCGGCAGGTCGGGGTAAAAATAGTTCTTGCGGTCGAAGGCGCTGACAAGGTTGATCTGCGCCTTCAGCCCCAAGCCGGTGCGCACCGCTTGTTCGATGCAATATTCGTTCACCACCGGCAACATGCCGGGCATGGCGGCATCGACGAAGGCCACGTTCGAATTCGGCTCTGCCCCGAAGCGGGTGGATGCGCCGGAAAACAGCTTCGCTTCGCTCGCCACCTGGGCGTGAATTTCCATCCCGATGACCAGCTCCCAATCGCCGGTCGCGCCCGAGATTACCTTGGGTTTGGGGGAGTCGTAGGTCAGGTCTAGCATGGGCCACACTCTTGCATCGTCTGTCTTTGCTGCGTTCTAGTGCAAATGCGCGGCAAGGGGAAACGGGTTTTCGCGGCATTTGGGCGTCGGCGGAATGCCGCCACCCGATTTTTGGCAGGCTTGCCAAGGGGGCGGGCGCAGGCGCATAGGGCGCGCGTGGCCGCAAGTCCGGCCTCGTTACCTTCGGACACCAGAATGCGTTTCCCTGCCCTTGCCGCCTTCGTGGCGATTGCCCTTGCCGCTGGCTGCACAACCACCGCGACCACCCAAGCCGCGCCCGAGATCGCCGCGCGTTGGGACCACCGGCCAGAGGCCGCGCGCTGGACGGCGGCGCAATACACCGCCCTTGGCGGCGAAGGCCGCGCCCTGATCGAAACGGTGCCCGCCGATATCGACAGGTTCTGCCCCGGCTATGTCGATGCGTCAGAGAGCGAGCGCAAGGCGTTCTGGATCGGGCTGTTCTCTGGTCTGGCCTTTTATGAAAGCACATGGCGGCCCGAAGCGGCGGGCGCGGGCGGGCGCTATCGCGGTCTGCTGCAAATCTGGCCGACCTCTGCCGAGTTTTACGGCTGCGACCTGTCGCACCCCAAGGGGCTGTATGACGGCGCGACGAACCTGCGCTGCGCCGTGCGCATTGCCGCCCAAGCGGTCGAGCGTGACGGCGTCGTTGCGGGCAATCCGGGCAATTGGGGCGGCGTGGCCGCCGATTGGCCGCCGCTGCGCGATGGGTCAAAGCGCCGCGACATTGCCGCCTACACCCGCTCCCTGCCCGCCTGCCAAGGCTGAGCCGCGTTCACCCTTTGCTAACCCATCTTTGCCAAGATGGCCCGGAACGGGTGGATTCTGGCAATATGGAACAGGCAAAGGTGCAACAGGGCGAGGATGGAACCGATCCGCTTTTGCGGATGACGCGACGCAATCGGGCAAAGGCTGCGCAACAGGGGGCTGCATTTCAGGCAGCGCTGTCGCAAGCCTTTGGCCGGATGTGCGCGGGCTATCCGGGGCTGACCGGCGCGGTGACACATGTCGCCCGGCGCCGGGTTTCCCTTGCCGAATTGGTGGACCTGACCGAACCGGGCATGTTCCTCGCCCTTCTGGAAGGGCCGGGCGACGCGATGGGCATGGCATGGCTCTGCCCGGCAACGCTGGCCGCGCTGATCGAAGCACAAACTACCGGGCAGGTCACGCCCGGCGCGGCGGCTTCCGCCCCGCCCCGTTTGCCCACGCGCACCGACGCGGCGCTTCTGGCCCCGATGATCGATTCGTTCCTGCACCAGATTTCGCAGCGCTGCGCCGAGTTGCCAGAGGCAGAGGCGGTCAGCGGCTTCGTCTACGGCTCTTTTCTGGATGACCGACGCCCCGTCGGCGTCGTGATGGATGATGTCGACTATGACCTGTTTAGCCTTGATCTGGACCTGGCACAGGGCCGCGTTTCCGGCACATGGACCTTGGCACTGCCCCGCCCTGCCCCCACGCAAGACACGCCTGCCCCGATGGCAGAGGCTGAAGAGTGGCAGACCCGCATGGCCGGCGCGGTCGAGAACAGCCCGGTCACATTGAACGCGGTGCTGTGCCGCTTCAAGCTGACCTTGAAAGAGGCGTTGGACCTGTCGGTGGGCGATGTGTTGCGCGTGCCGGATTCGGCGCTGGAAACCCTTGGGCTGACCACGATCAGTGCGGCCCAGATCGCGACAGGGCGGCTTGGGCAGGCGCGCGGGTTCCGCGCGGTTCGTCTGATTGCCGATCCGACGCCGCATCAACCGCCCGGCGCGGCAACCTTGCCCACGCTCCGCCTGTCTAAAGCGGCGCCCGCCCCGACCTCTGCGCCAATACCAGAACGCGCCGCGACCTACGCACATGCGGATGACGACCCCGCCCACGACCTGCCCGAACGCTAAAGGCCGCGCCAAATAGCGCGGCCCCTCTGTTCGAACCCGTCCCGATTTACGCCCGGTGTCAGCCCTTGCTAAGTTGCTCCAGCATGGGGCGGAACGGCTCCAGGTTGTAGCCGTATTGCGCGGGTGTTGCGATCAGCTCGTCCACCGGCCGGGCTGCCGCTTGCGACATGGCCCAGACAATGGACGACCGGTTTCCAGACGCGCAATAGGCCAGGATCGGGCCGGGCTGCTCTGCGATCGCGCGGCCCTGCTCGGTCACGTTGTCTTGCGTGATGGCCCCGCCCACAACGGGATTGACCACGAAGGTCATCCCCGCCGCTTCGACCGCCGCGCGAATGGCATCGGCCTGAAATTCGGGCGGCACTTCGCCATCGGGGCGGTTGCAGATCACGGTCTTGAACCCGGCTGCCGCAATCTCGGCCGCCTCTTCCGCGGCAATCTGGGGCGACACGGCATAGCCGTCGGTCAAAGGACGGATGTCCATGGCTTACTCCTTAAGCTCAGGCGGCAGCGACCTGGTCGATGCGCGCGCGAATGGGGTTGGCGGCCAACATACCCGCAACCATGGCAAGGATAAAGACGATCCCGCCGGTGCCCCCCCAGCTAAGCGAGGCAATCGCCGGACCGGGGCACAGGCCAACAAGACCCCAACCCGCGCCGAACAGCACAGACCCGATGACAAGGTTGTGGCTAAGCTTGGGGTCGGGCCGGGCCGGAAATTCCGTGCCAACCACCGATTTCGTGCGCAGCGTCGTGACATACCACGCCAGCGCCATTGGCAAGATCGCCCCGCCCAGCACGAAGGCCAGCGTCGGATCCCAGTCACCGAACACGTCCAACCAGCCTTGCACCTTGGTCGTGTCGGTCATCCCCGACACAAGCAGCCCGGCCCCGAACAGCCCGCCAGACACGGCGGCAAGAATTGTGCGCAACATCAGATCACCCCCAGAACATGACGGAACAGCACCATCGCGATGCCACCGGCCAGCAGATAGAACACGGTGGCAACCATGCCCCGCAGAGAGAAGCGCGAAATCCCGCAAACCCCGTGGCCAGAGGTGCAGCCATTCGCCAGCCGGGTGCCTATGCCGACCAGCAGGCCCGCGGCCACGACCAGCACCATATTATCGGTGATGTTGGTCTGAACCTCGACATTGTAAATCGGCAGCATCAGCGCCGGCACGACCACCAGCGCGGCCAGAAAGGCCGTGCGTTCTTGCCAGTTCGACAGACCGCTGCGGTCCACAAGCCCGCCGATAATGCCGCTTGCGCCCATGATCCGGCCATTGCCCAGCAAGAACACGGCACCGGCCAAACCGATCATAAGGCCTCCGACGAGGCCCCATACCCAATCCATTTCAATCATTGTGTTTCCTGTTCGCGACTTCAGGGGCGTGCGAGCAAGGCCCGCACGCCGGTTGATAACCCTTCCGGGTCAGAGCTTGTTGACCGGCACCTTCAGGTAGACGGTTCCGTTATCTTCCGCTTCGGGCATCTGGCCCGCGCGCATATTCACCTGCAAGGACGGCACGATCAGCTTGGGCATCCCCAGCTTTGCATCGCGCGTGGTGCGCATGGAAATGAAATCCTCGCGCGACTTGCCGCCGCCGACATGGACATTCGCCGCCTTCTGCGCGCCAACAGTGGTTTCCCATGCGTAGTGGTCGCGTCCTTCGGCCTTGTAGTCATGGCCGACGAAGATGCGGGTGTCATCGGGAAGCGACAGGATTTTCTGCACGCTGTCCCACATGGTTTCCGCAGAACCGCCGGGGAAATCGCAGCGCGCGGTGCCGAAATCGGGCATGAACAGCGTATCGCCAACGAAGGCCGCGTCGCCGATGACATAGGTCAGGCAGGCGGGCGTATGGCCGGGCGTGTGCAGCACATCGACCCGCAACTGGCCGATATGGATGCTGTCGCCATCGCTGAACAGCTGGTCGAACTGGCTGCCGTCGCGCTGGAACTCGGTGCCCTCGTTAAAGACCTTGCCGAACGTGTCCTGCACGATGGTGATGTTGCGGCCGATCCCGATCTTGCCGCCCAGCTTTTCCTGCAAATAGGGTGCGGCGGACAGGTGGTCGGCATGGACATGCGTTTCCAGCAGCCACTCGACGCGGTAGCCCTTTTCTTGAACAAAGGCGATCACGGCATCGGCAGAGGACGTATCGGTCCGGCCAGAGGCATAGTCGAAATCCAGCACCGAATCGATGATCGCACAAGAAGACCCGGCAGGATCGCGCACGACATAGGTGATGGTGTTGGTGGCTTCATCAAAGAAAGACGTGACTTCGGGTTTCATGCTGACATCTCCAGTAGCGATTGACCGAAAATATAGGGCAAGAAAAATACATTGCAATAATCGAATGTATTTTATTGGCGCGGGAGCATTACCCGTTTCGGGCAAAAAGCGCGATGGTTTTCGACAAGAAATCCTGCCGGACCTCGGCCCGCTCTATCAGCAACTCGTGCAAGGCGGCGTCATATTCGGTCAGGCTGCCTTGTGGCCAGTCAGCCATGCGGCGGCGAATGGCGTCCTGACTGACGATCTTGTCGCCCGTGCCTATCCCGCAAAAGGCCGGGATAGCGGGCGCGGGCAAGGCTTGCAGCGCCGCCATCTCGCGCAGCGCGGCGGCGAGCCACCGGATAGAGGGTGCGCCAAGCCGCAACTCCGGATGCGCGCGCAACTGCGCCTGCGCCGTGGCATAGGCATCCGGGTCGCGGGTTAGTTCGTTGCGGTCAAACGGGAAGTTCCACAAGGCGAATTCCTCGCCAGCACCGGGCACCTCTGCCGTATCCTGACCAAAGGCGCGCAGGAACGCGGCCAAGGGAGCGACCGCCGCGCGGGTGGCGCGCGACAGCGGCAAGCCCCACATCGGCGCGCTGAACGCCACCGCGCGGGCGGCCAGCCCGTCGGTCAGCGCCCTGAGCGCGATGCACCCGCCCATGGAATGCGCCAGAACGAAACGCGGCTGCGCGCGCCCCTGCCCCTCCAGCCAGGCCCAGTAGGCGTGGACATCCCTCTGGTAATCGGCGAAATCGGGCACATCGCCGCGCAGGGGCGGGTCGCATAACCGATCCGACAGCCCTTGCCCGCGCCAGTCGATCACGGCCACATCATGCCCACGCGCGACCAGTTCGGTCACGGTAGCCCCGTATTTCTCGATCATCTCGGTGCGGCCGGGGAAGATGGCCACACAAGGCAAATGCCCCACCCCCCAGCGCGCCGCGCGCAAGCGCACACCGTCGCTGGCCGTCAGCCAGTCCACGCAAGCAGGCGGTGGCGCGCCCGCAACTTCGGCGTGAAAGGGCGGGTTCAACTCAGCGCGCTGCCCAGTTTCATCGCCGCGCCCATGCTGCCCTCGATCTTCAGATTGCCCGACATGAAGGCCATGGTCGGGTTCACGCTGCCGTCCAGAATGCCGCGAAAGGTGTCGACACTGGCGATCATGGTCACATCAGCCTCGTCATCGCCTTCGCGCACGCCGTCACTGTCGACCATGATCGACCCCTCACCCTCGATCTGGAATTTCGCCGTTCCGTCATAGCCATCCCCCAGCTTTTCGCTCAGGGCTTTGATGGCGTGGTCGAGAATGTCGCTCATGGGGAATACTCCGAATTTGTGATCGTTGCGCGCTGGATTCGCAGCGCCGTTGCGTTACACTTTCACTATGACGGTTCGCAGGTCCATTCTCAATCTTGTCGTGGCGGCAGCGCTTGCGTGGTCTGCCCCCGTGGTCGCGCAAGACGCGCCCAGCGATGACCCGCAGGTCTTGCTGGACCGGCTGGCTGACCCGACACAAGAACGCTGGCAACGGATAGAGCGCCAGATCACCCGCATCTGGTCGCGCTCTGGCTCTGCCAGCGTGGACTATCTGCTGCAACGCGGGCGCGAGGCGATGCGCGAGGGCCAGACAGAGGCCGCGATCGAGCATTTCTCTGCCGTCATAGACCACGCGCCCGACTTTGCCGAAGGCTGGCACGCCCGCGCGACCGCGTGGTTCATGGCCGGGAAGCTTGGTCTTGCGCTGGCCGATCTGGAATATGCGCTAGCGCTGAACCCTCAGCATTTCCTTGCCATGATGGGGTTGGGGCGCATCCTTGAAGATTTTGGCCACCCCGAACAGGCGCTCGAAGTGATGCGGCGTGTGCAAGCTATACATCCGCACCGGGACGACGTAAAAGCCGCCGTGGAACGATTGGACAAGGCTGTGCAGGGCGTCAGGCTCTGACATCGCGAAGGGGCAAGGCCCATGAACATGCGCGCGAATGCGCGGGTGGTGGCGGTTCTGGGACCGACGAACACCGGCAAGACCCATTACGCGATAGAGCGGATGCTGGCGCATCGCACCGGCGTCATCGGCCTGCCCCTGCGCCTGCTGGCGCGCGAGGTTTACGACCGCATCAAGGCCTTGCGCGGCCCCGATTGCGTGGCACTGGTGACGGGCGAAGAACGCATCGTGCCCGACCGCACCCAGTATTGGGTCTGCACGGTCGAAGCGATGCCGCTGGAAATTGGCGCCGATTTCGTCGCCATCGACGAGATCCAGCTATGCGCCGACCCCGACCGCGGCCATGTCTTTACCGACCGGCTGCTTCATGCGCGGGGCTTGCATGAAACCCTGTTCATGGGGTCGGACACGATGCGCAGCGCGATTGCGGCATTGGTACCGGGCGTGCAGTTCAACCGCCGCGAACGCATGTCGAAGCTCAGCTATACAGGTTCGAAAAAGCTAAGCCGGATGCCCGCGCGCAGCGCAATCGTGGGCTTCAGTGTTGAAAATGTCTATGCCATCGCCGAACTGATCCGCCGCCAGAAAGGCGGCTGCGCGGTGGTGATGGGCGCGCTCAGCCCGCGCACGCGCAATGCGCAGGTGGAACTCTATCAGAATGGCGATGTGGATTACCTGGTCGCGACCGATGCCATCGGCATGGGCCTGAACCTGGACATCAAGCATGTCGCTTTCTCGGCCACCCGCAAATTCGACGGGCGGCGGATGCGCACGCTCAACCCCGACGAGCTGGCCCAGATCGCGGGCCGCGCCGGGCGCTATCAGAATGACGGGTCTTTCGGCGTGACCGGCGAAGCCAGCCCCTTGGCCGACGAGGTGATCGAGGCCATCGAGAACCATCAATTCCTGCCCGTGCGCAAATTGCAATGGCGCAATGCGCGGCTGGAATTCGGGTCTGCGAAACGGCTGCTAGATTCGCTTGAATTGCATACCAACAACGACTGGCTGACCCGCGCGCGCGATGCAGATGACGTGGTTGCACTGAAAAGCCTGCTCGCCCTGCCCGAAGTGCTGGACCGCTTGCGCGACCCGCGCGACTTGCGGCTGTTGTGGGACGTCTGCCGCATCCCCGATTTTCGCGGCATTTCACCCATGGAGCACGCGGGCCTTCTGGGCCGCGTGTTCGACTTCTTGCATGGAGCGGGCCGCATCGACACGGATTGGCTGGCGCGCAACATCCAGCGCATCGACCGCACCGAGGGCGATATAGACGCGCTGTCGAAACGCTTGGCGTATATCCGCACATGGACCTATATCGCGCAGCGCAAGGCGTGGGTCGATGATGAAAAGCATTGGCGCGAGGCGACGCGCGCTGTAGAAGACCGCCTGTCGGACGCGCTGCACGCGCGGTTGACGCAAAGATTTGTTGACCGGCGCACATCCGTGTTGTTGCGCCGGTTGAAGCAGAAGGAGAGCCTTGTGGCCGATGTGAACGACAAGGGCGAAGTGACGGTAGAAGGCGAGCTGATCGGCCGTCTGGAAGGGTTCCGCTTCAAGCAGGACAAGACCGCCAGCCCCGACGAGGCGAAAACCCTGCGCCAAGCGTCGATTGCCGCGCTTGTGCCGCTGTTCCATCTGCGCGCGGACACGTTCTACAACGCCCCCGATACAGAGTTCGATTTCACCGAACAGGGCGGGCTGATGTGGGGCAACTCCGCCGTGGGCAAGCTGGTGCGCTCTGACGAAGCGCTGCGCCCGCAGGTAGAGGCTTTTGTCGATGACGAGGCCGGCCCGGATGTGGCCGACAAGGTGCGCCGCCGCCTGCAACATTTCATCGACCGCAAGATCGCGGCCCTGTTCGAGCCGCTTCTGAACATGTCGCGGGACGAAACCCTGTCGGGCCTGGCGCGCGGCGTCGCGTTTCAGCTGGTCGAGGCGATGGGCGTGATCCCGCGCGCCCAGATCGCGAATGACATCAAGGCGCTGGACCAAGACGCGCGCGGCATGTTGCGCAAGCATGGCGTGCGGTTTGGCCAGTTCACCATCTTCCTGCCGCTACTGCTGAAGCCCGCGCCGACCCGGCTGCGGCTTGTGCTGCGCTCGCTGCATGAGGGGTTGGACGAATTCCCCGAAAGCCCGCCGCCCGGTCTTGTGACCATCCCCCATGTGACCGAAGTGCCCGGCGCGCATTATACCATGGCGGGCTATCACCCGGCGGGTGCGCGCGCGATCCGGATCGACATGCTGGAACGGTTGGCCGACCTCTTGCGCGCCTGCGACAGCCGGTCGGGTTTCGAAGCGACGCCGGACATGCTGTCGATCACGGGCACCACGCTCGAGCAATTCGCCGACCTCATGCAGGGGCTTGGCTACGCGGCGGAACGTGGTGAGCGCGACAAGGCGAAACCCGTGGCGGACCCCGCACCCGATACGGCAGCGGACGAAACCGCCGAGGCACCGGCAGATGCCGCCGCCGACCCCGCGGCCCCAGAGGCGGACGCCCCGACACCGCCCGAGGCCGACACGGTCGAGGTGTTCTATACCTTCACATGGGCCCCGCGCCCGCGCCGCGACGCAGCCCGTGGCCCACGCAAGGCCGAGGGCGACGCACGCAGCCCGCGCAAGGGCGCGAAGGGCGGCAAGCCCAAGGGGGAGGGGCGCAAAGGCGATGGCCGCAAGCCAGAGCGCGACAAGCGCCCGGCGCGCAGCGAAGCAAAGCCCCAGCGCATCGACCCCGACAACCCCTTTGCCGCCGCCCTTGCGGGGTTCAAGGCCAAGGACTGACGCGTGCCTGACGCTCCCGCGCCCCAGACCATGCGCGTGGACAAATGGCTGTGGCACGCGCGCTTTGCCAAAACCCGCAGCATAGCCGCGGGGCTGGTCAAGGCGGGGCTGCGCCTGAATGGCACGCGCATCGCCAAGCCCGCCGCCCAGGTCGGCCCCGGCGATGTGCTGACCTTCGCCATCGGTCCACGGGTGCGGGTGGTCAAGGTGCTTGCGCTTGGCACGCGGCGCGGCCCGGCCCCCGAGGCCCAGGCGCTCTATGACGACCTGTCGCCACCCCCGCCACCGCCCGATTTGTCGGCGCCCAAAGCCTCTGGCCCGCGCCCCGACAAACGCGACCGCCGCCGATTTGCCGCACCTGCGCCGGATCGGCTTGATTGATCCCGGTCACGGGTTTATGTCAGCCGCAGATGACAGCATCGCGCGGATGACAAACAGAAGGTTTCGCCCCCATGACCTATGTGGTGATCGACAATTGCATCGCCTGCAAATACACCGATTGCGTCGAAGTATGCCCGGTAGATTGCTTCTACGAGGGCGAGAACATGCTGGTCATTCACCCCGATGAATGCATTGATTGCGGCGTGTGCGAACCCGAATGCCCCGCCGACGCCATCCGCCCGGATACAGAGCCGGATATGGATGAGTGGGTCGAATTCAACCGCAAATACTCGGAAAAATGGCCGGTGATTATCACCAAGAAAGATCCGCTGCCCGAGGCAGAGGCGCGCGACGGCGAGACCGGAAAGCGCGAAAAGTATTTCTCGGAAGCCCCCGGCGAAGGCGGCTGATCCCGCCCCTGAAAACAGAGCTGTCATCCGATCGTCGCCAAGCCGCTTGGTTTTGCGGCATTTTTGTGTTATAGAATCGGGCAATATGAACACGCTCTGCATCGGTGGTCTTGCCAACTGCCGTTTTTTTGTCGCCAACGCTTAAGTGCTTCAGGAACCCGCGTTCCTGTTGCCAAATTTTGCGCCATGCGTCCGGGGCCTAGTGGGGAAAACCAGTATGACAAAAACGAAAAAATCCGAGTTTCGCGCGAATGAATACGTGGTCTATCCGGCCCATGGTGTCGGCCAGATCGTGTCGATCGAAGAACAGGAAATCGCGGGCCTGAAACTCGAACTTTTCGTTATCTCGTTCGAGAAAGAGAAGATGACGCTGCGCGTGCCGACCAACAAGGCCGTCACCGTGGGGATGCGCTCGCTCTCTTCGCCCGAAATCGTCGACAAGGCGCTTGCCACGCTGAAAGGCAAGGCGCGCGTGAAGCGGGCGATGTGGTCGCGCCGGGCGCAGGAATACGAGCAGAAGATCAATTCCGGCGACCTGCTGGCGATTGCCGAAGTGGTGCGCGACCTGCACCGCAGCGACGACCAGCGCGAGCAATCCTATTCGGAACGTCAGCTTTATGAAGCCGCGCTCGAGCGTCTGACCCGCGAAGTCGCCGCCGTGGCCGGTGGTGACGAAGTGGTTGCGCAGAAGCAGGTGAATGACGTTCTGGTCTCGCGCGCCGCGTAAGACCCGGTAAACACGACTGGCGAACGCCCGCACGGCCCCCGTGCGGGCGTTTTGCTTGGCCGGGCGGGCTTGTCTTGGGCAGCCCGTCTGGACTAAACACGCGCAAGACAATCAAACTCTCGGAGATTGCTATGGCAGGCCATTCCAAATGGGCCAATATCCAACACCGCAAGGGCCGTCAGGACGCGGTCCGTGCGAAGCTGTTTTCCAAGCTTTCCAAGGAAATTACGGTCGCCGCCAAAATGGGCGATCCGGACCCCGACAAGAACCCGCGCCTGCGTCTTGCGGTGAAAGAGGCGAAATCGGTGTCCATGCCCAAGGACAATATCGAGCGCGCGATCAAGAAATCGCAGGGCGGCGATGCCGAAAGCTACGATGAAATCCGCTACGAGGGCTATGGCCCTGGCGGCGTGGCCGTGATTGTCGAGGCGATGACCGACAACCGCAACCGCACCGCTTCGAACGTGCGCTCGACCTTCTCGAAGAATGGCGGCAATCTGGGCGAAACAGGGTCGGTGGCCTTCATGTTCGACCGCATGGGCCGGATCGTCTATCCCGCAAGCGCGGGCGATGCCGACAGCGTCATGCTGGCCGCGATTGATGCCGGGGCGGAAGACGTGGAAAGCGGCGAGGAAGAGCATGTCATCTGGTGCGCCGATACCGACCTGAACGCGGTGTCCACCGCGCTCGAAGCCGCGCTGGGCGAGGCCGAAAGCACCAAGCTGGTCTGGAAGCCGCAAACCACGACAGAGCTGGACCTGGAGGGTGCGCGCGCGTTGATGAAGCTGATCGACGCGCTGGAAGATGATGACGACGTCCAGAACGTGACCGCGAATTTCGAGGTCTCTGACGAGGTAATGGCAGAGCTGTAAATACCTGCGGTGCCGGTCAGGGGGCCGGCACCGCGCGCTTCGCCTGCTTGCGCAACATGGCCTCGCGCCAGGTGATGAACAGCACCGACGCCATGATGACCATGCCGCCCAAGACCACGAACAGGTCCACGGGTTCGGCAAAGAACATGGCACCGATGGCCACGGCCCAGACCAGTTGCAGGAAAGTGACGGGCTGCGTGACGGTGACGGGCGCGGCGGCGAAGGCGCGGGTCATGCTGTAATGCCCCGCCGTGGCAAAGGCCGCGACCGCCAGCAACCCCAAAAGCTGCGCAGCCGTCGGCGGCACCCAGACGGCATAGGCCAAGGGCGAAAGCGCGACCGTCACGGCCACCGACAGCATCGCAACCACCATGCTGGCCGAAACCTGCCCGCTGAGACGCTTTGCCATCAGGTAGGACGCGGCGAAGAAGATCGCGGTGCCCAGCATGGCCAAGTGACCGCTTGACACCTCGCGCAACCCCGGCCGCAGGATGACGAGCGCACCCAGAAACGCCACGAGCACGGCGAGCAGGCGGCGCAGGGCCAAGCGTTCCCCTAGGAACAACGCCGCGCCGAGGGTGACATAGACGGGCGTCAGGTAATTCATCGCCGTTACCTCGGCGATCGGGATCTGGGTCATGGCATAGAACCAAAGCGCCACGCCCAACGCATGTATGGCGCCGCGCAGCGCGAACACGCCCAACACCATGCGGCTGAACCGGCTGTCGCGCAGCGCGGGCCACATCGGCACAAGAAAAACCAACCCAAGCAGGTAGCGCAAAAAGGCTTGCTGCGCGGCGGGAAGATCGTCGCCCAGGTATTTGACAAGGGCCGTCACCGCGACAAAGCACAGGCCCGTCAGGAACATCCAGAGCATGCCCATGATAGGGCGCGAGTCGGGCGCAGTGTTTATCATGTGTAACAGTTTGCACGCGGCGCGCCGCGGCGCAAGTTATGCCGCTTCGGTCACGGATCGCAGCTGATCGTTCACGATCTGGGTGAACTCTGCCAGCGAAAACGGCTTGCCGATGAAGACGGCCTTGCCAAAAGCCGCTTGTGCCGCCACGCGGCTGTCCTCGGCATAGCCAGACATGAACACGATGGGCGTGTCGGGAAAGCTGTCGCGTATCTGAGAGACCCATGCCGGCCCGTCCAGCCCCGGCATGATGACATCGGTCACGATGACATCGGGGCGCTGGCCGGGCTCTTGCAAGATCTCGAGTGCCGCTTCGCCGCAATCGGCTTCCAGCACACGGTGGCCCTGCAATTGCAGCGCGCGCGCCGCGAAAGACCGGACCGGCGCTTCATCCTCGACCAGCAACACGGTGCTGCGGGCAACGCTTGCGACTGCGGGCTGCTTTGCCGCAGGTGCCGTGTTCTGCGGCTGTGCAACCGGTGCCTGCGCCGCGAAATAGATCGAGAAGGTCGTGCCCTCACCTTCTTCGCTGTCGACAAAGATGAAACCGCCCGATTGCTTGATAATGCCGTAGACCGTTGACAGCCCCAGCCCCGTGCCCTCGCCCTGACGTTTGGTGCTGAAGAACGGATCAAAGGCTTTCGCCTTGACACTTGGCGACATGCCCATGCCCTCATCGCGCACCCGGATCACGGCATAATCGCCCGGCGGCACAGTGGCCCGGTCGCGGGCAAGCCCGTTCGCAAGATGACAGCGTTCAGTTTCGATCACGACCTCGCCGCCCATCGGCATCGCATCGCGCGCGTTGACGACAAGGTTCATCAGCACTTGTTCGAATTGCCGCTTGTCAGAGCGGATCAGCGGCATATCGGCGCCGTAGCGCAGCGTTAGCGTAACGCGTTCGCCGACAAGGCGGTTCAAAAGGTGGATCGTATCCGCTAGCAGGTCATGCAGGTCCAGCGTTTCGAACTGGAGCGTTTGCTTGCGGGAGAACGCCAGCAATTGCCGCACCAGAGCCGCCGCGCGGTTGGTGTTTTGCTGGATCTGCATCAGGTCAGGGTAGTCCGTGTCGCTGCGGTCATGGCGCAGCAGGATCAGGTCGCAATGCCCCGAGATCGCGGTCAGCAGGTTGTTGAAATCATGCGCGACCCCGCCCGCAAGCTGACCGATTGCCTGCATCTTCTGGCTTTGGGTGAACTTGGCTTCCAGCGCCTTGAATTCGGTCGCGTCATGCATGATCGCCAGCAGATCGCCGGTCGCGCCGTAAGGGCGCAGGGTGACTTGCAAAAAGCGTTCGCCCGCCGGGCTAACAGTGCGCAGCACTTCGGTCGCCGTGCCCAGTCGGCCCGCGCGCAAATCCGCCAACCATTCCTCGACCGGGCGCCCAAGCCCTTCCAGCAGCTCGCAAAAACTGGGGTGGCTGTTACCACGCAGTCGCAGCAAACGCTGTGTTTCGTCATTGAACCAGGATAGCCGCGCATCGGAATCTATCAGGGCGATCGCAACGGGAAGCGTTTGCAAGGCGTCAAGATCGCTGCCTTCCAGCACCACATCCTCGGCCCGCCCCAAAAGCGCGATCGTTTCGGTCCCATCCTCTGCGACCAAGCGCATGGCCTGATGGCGCAGCCCGTTCAGCCGGTCGGAGAGGCTGGTCAAAACCCCCGGCTGCGGCAAAGGCAGGTCGAACAGGTCGGACAACCGACGCGGGCGCAGCCTGTCGGGCTTCACCAGCGAAGGCGAGACATATCGGATCGCGCCGGTGCGATCCGCCTGAACGAGTTGGAACGGCAGGTCATCGCGCGTGTCGGCCCGTTCTTGCAAGGTGATTTGCCATAGCATTTTGCCATGGCCTGCGGGCCGAACAGATGCCTGCCAGTCGCCTTCATCCAGCGGAACATTGTGGCGCGCTACACCAGAGGCATGGGCCATTTCGTGCAGGCGTTCGGCCAGCGTGGCCGGTTGAGCGGTAATGTCGGCCAGCAGCCGGGCAACATTTTCACCCGCCGTCGCATGGCCCAAGGCGGTGGCGCTGGCGTTCATCCAGAGGATATGCCGAGACCCGTCGCCAACCAAAAAGACACCCTCTTGCGACCCGCCATAGAGCGCTTCGATCGTTGCGATGTCGCGTCCAAGCCGCCACCGTGAGATGCTGGCCCAAAGCCAGATCAGGGTACCCGAACAGACCATGGACATACCTGCGACATCCAGCAAAAGCGGCCAGATTCCGCCGCCATGCGCCCAGACACCGGCACCAAGCAGACCGAGGCCCAGCGCCACAACAAGGCCCAGCAGCCGACGCCGCCCGCGAAACGGACCGACGACGTTGAAGTCGATTGAAGTTCCCGAACTGGAAGCGGCCACGCGATCCTCTGAAGTTGCTGCGACAAGCTTTGCCGGCAAAAAGTTAATTTCACTTTAACCGGAGCCGATAGTCATGCAACCTAAAGGTGTTATTAACTCGCCTTTGAAATGAGCGCCGCGAAGAACCCGTCGCCACCATCGAGCGGCGTGAAGCTGCGCTGCCACAGGCAGGATGCCTGCGCGTTTTTTGCAACGAACGCGTCCACTTGGTGCGCATTCTCTTCCAGAAGCAGCGAACAGGTGGCATAGGCCAGATGCCCGCCCGGTCGCACATGGTCCCAAGCCCGCGACAGGATTTCGGACTGAAGCGACTGCAACTGTTTCAGCCGCGACTCTGAGAGGGTCCATTTGCCTTCGGGCGCGCGCCGCCACGCGCCGCTGCCGGAACAAGGCACATCGGTCAGCACAAGGTCGAACAGTCCCTTGGGCGTCGTTTGCACCGCGATTCGCGCTTCCGCGCGGGCCGCGCGCTCGGGCAGATCCCGCATCCGGGCCGGATCTGCATCATGCGCTGTGACATCGGCGCCGCGCGCGGCCATGGCCAGCGCCTTGCCACCACCGCCCGCGCAAAAATCCAGAACGCGCAGGCCAGTCAGGTCGGGCAGCGCCGCGACCACGGCTTGCGAAGCGGCGTCTTGCAATTCCACAAGCCCCGTCTGAAAGGTATTCGACTGGCGCAGGCGGCGGGCGTTTTCGGTCAGGACCAGACCCGTCTGGGCCAATGGGGCCGGGTGGGATTCGATCCCGTCCTCGCGCAGGCTGTCGGCGGCTTTCTCGACCGTGATGCGGGCGATATTCACCCGCACGAAGACCGGCGCGCGCTGGCGCATGGCCCCCAGCACCGCGTCACACTCGTCACCCAAGCCTGCGTCAAGCTTGGGCAATATCCAGTCGGGACAATCCAGCGCCACGGCGCGCGGCATGCGGGCCGGGTTGGGCGCGTCCGCGTCCGTCAGCGGCTGCGGCGCATAGCCTTCGCCCGTGAACAGCTCTGCCGGGTCGCGGCCCGCGTCGCGCAGCAACCCCAGAACCAGCCCGCGCCCATCCGCCCGCCCGCCAAGATGGGCGAAGGAGCGTTTGCAGCGGATACAGTCGAACACATGATCGCGGATCGCGGCGCGGTCCTTGGACCCGGCAAAGCGGTTGGCGCGCGCCCAGTTCGTCAAGACCTGCTCGGCAGGTTTGCCGTCAAGGATGGTATCCAGAATCTCTGTGGCGGCTTGCAGCCGGGCGGCCGGGGTCATGCCACGCGCTTAGCGGCAGCCGACGGTCAGTTGCTCATAGCGGGCGACCAGCCAGTTCGGGGCATCGGACGGAACGGCATTGTTCAGGTTGCCCGAAAGCTGCCCGAAGACAGCCGCGGAACGCGAGTTTTCCACCATCTCGACCGAACCGGGGGGAACGGCGCGGTCAAAGACAAGAAGCGCCACGGCGACCAGCAAGATGCCGCGCACCACGCCAAAGAAAAAGCCCATGCCCTGGTCGATCCCGCCCAGCGCCGAATTGCGGATGAACGAGGAAAACAGCGGCGTGAACAAGGACGCCAGCACCAGCGCCAGCGCGAAGACCGCCGCAAAGGCTGCGATCACGGTCAGTTCGCAGCTATCGCCCAAGAAATCGCCAAGGTAGGGGATTTCACGCACAAGGGGTTGTGCGGCGGGGGCCAGCATGAAGGCCAGAACCGCGGCCACGATCCAGCCGATGATCGCCAGAGTTTCGCGCACGAAGCCGCGCGAATAGGCCAGAATGCCCGACACGATGATGATAACGGCGACACCTGCATCGACCAGTGTGAACGTGTCCATGACCTAACTCCTGCTGTCGCGGCTTACCCCGCGCCGAAAACCTGTCCTACCACCTGTGCCAGATCGGGCATCTGGTTCAGCCGCATCCCGCCCATGTCGATGGGTTTTGCAAGGCTTGGGCCGATAGCAGCGCTAAAACCAAGTTTTTGGGCTTCTTTCAACCTGTTTTCGGTCTGCACCACCGGGCGAAGCGCGCCAGACAGGCTGATTTCGCCAAAAACCACTGTTTCGGGCGGAAGTGCATGATCTTCGCGCGCAGAGAGAAGCGCGCAGGCCAGTGCCAGATCGGCGGCGGGTTCCATGACACGCATCCCGCCCGCGACGTTCAGGAACACGTCCATGCCTGCAAAGGGAATGCCGCAGCGGGCTTCCAGCACGGCCAGAACGGTGGACAGCCGCGCGCTGTCCAGCCCCACCACGGTGCGGCGCGGCGTGCCCAAGGGCGAGGGCGCGACGAGCGCCTGAATTTCGGTCAGGACGGGCCGCGTGCCTTCCATGCCTGCGAAGACCACGGACCCCGGCGCGGGCGTGCCGCGTTCGGACAGGAACAGGGCCGAGGGGTTGGCCACTTCTGACAGGCCCGTGCCCGTCATCTCGAACACGCCGATTTCATCCGCCGGGCCGAAGCGGTTCTTGACCGCTCGCAGGATGCGGAACTGGTGGCCGCGCTCGCCCTCAAAATAAAGCACCGTGTCGACCATATGCTCGACCACGCGCGGACCTGCGATCTGCCCCTCCTTGGTGACATGGCCGACGATGATGACCGACACGCCGCGCCGCTTGGCAAAGCTGACCAATTCATGCGCCGCCGCGCGCACTTGGGCGACGGACCCCGGCGCGCTGTCCACTGTGTCGAGCCACATGGTCTGGATCGAATCGATCACCACAAGATCGGGGCGCTCTGCATCGAGCGTGGTCAGGATGTCTCGCAGATGGGTTTCGGCACCCAGTTGCACCGGCGCATCCGACAGGCCCAGACGCGCCGCGCGCAGGCGCACCTGCGCCGCCGCTTCCTCGCCAGAGATATACATGCAGCGCGCACCGGCGCGGGCAAAGGCCGCCGTGGCCTGCAACAAAAGCGTGGATTTGCCGATGCCGGGATCGCCACCCACAAGAATGGCGCTTGCCGCGACCAGCCCGCCGCCCAGAACGCGGTCCAACTCTTCCATGCCGGATCGTTGGCGCGGCGGCGGGGCTTCGGCATCGGCCAATGATCCGAGCGCGATGGTCTTGCCCTTCAGTGCCCGCGCGCCGGGGCCGACCGATAAGGGCGCTTCTTCGACGATGGTGTTCCAGCCACCGCAGGCATCGCATTGACCCGCCCATTTACGGTGGGTCGCACCACAGGCGGTGCAGGTAAACTGGGGCGATGCCTTGGCCATGGCGCCGGTTATGACGCGCGGGCGCTAGGCTTGCAAGCCGCTCTGCTCGTCCGCTTGGCGGTGCAGGCTGAGGGCGCGCAATTCCGGCAAGGTCTGGCGCAGAGAGTCGGTCAGATCGGCCTCTGTCGCGGCATGGTCGGCATTCGCGTGCAGGCTGGCCAGAAGTTCGACATGCAGCCCGTCTTCGAAATAGCCAAGCTGCACGCGGGCGACACTGGCCACCATCGGATGCGCTTGGGCAAGCGTCAGGATCAGCCCCTCTATCTCGCCGCGCAAGGGGGCTTCGGTCGCGCCAAAGCCATCGAAATGACCCGCCGGTTCGACATGGATAATCAGGTCTTCCAGCGCGTCTATGCGGCCCAAGGCGTCGGCGCGGGCGGCTTCGGCAATGCGGTGGCCTTCGGTCACGGTGATATGCGGGTCCACCATGATCGACACATCTGCCACGGCCCGCGCGCCGTGCTGGCGCATCCGCAGATCGCGCAGCCCTTGCACACCCGGCGTGCGTGACAGGCTGTCTTGCAGGTCGGCGCGCAACCCGTCGGGGGCTTGGGTATCGACCAGTTCATCGACGGCACCCTTGCCGAATTCCCACGCGACCCGGCCCAGCATGGCAGCGATGACGATGGCCGCGACCGGATCGCCCCACGCAAAACCAAGTTGTGCAGCCCCAACCCCCACGAGTGCCACGACGGACGACAGCGCATCGGTCCGGTGGTGCCACGCATTGGCGATAATCATCCGCGACCCTTCGCGCGCGCCCACCGCGCGGGTGTAGTGATAAAGCGCCTCTTTCCCGACGATGGACAGGGCGATCACGCCCAAAGCCCAGACACCGGGCGCGCTGACCGCGCCCGTGACAAGGCGCACCGCCGCATCCCATGCAATGCCAAGTCCCGTCAGCAACAGAACCGCCGACAGCGCCAGCGTGGCCAGAGTTTCAAACCGGCCATGGCCGTAGGGGTGGTCTTCGTCCGGGGCAAGGTGCGAATGCCGCAATGCCCACAGGACCAGCACATCCGACACAAGGTCCGACAGCGAATGCACCCCATCCGCCACCAGCGCCGGGCTGGCCAGAACAAGCCCGGCCGCGATTTTCGCTGCGGACAGCACCACGTTGACCAGCGCGCCCACAAGGGTGACGCGGGTTTTCGCATGATCCTTTGACGCGGGAAGCAAGGGCGCGGTCATCTGGGCTACCTTGGGACGGGAATGCACCAGCTTACCAAGCCCAGGGGTCAGGCGAAAGCCCCGTCACCGCGCGCAACCTCTGTCAGCAGCCAGTCGCGAAAGGCATCGGTCGCGGGGTTGGGGCGCGCGGTGTCCGGCGTCATCAGCCAGTAGCCGCCGCCATTGGCCCATGGCGCACCAAGCGGCACAACTTCGCCGCGCGCGAGTTCGGGCTGGAACAGGAACCCCGGCAGAAGCGCCACGCCAAGCCCCGCGATACAGGCCTGCGCCATGGTCGAGACATGTTCGAACACCATCTGCGCCGGGCCGGGGTCGGGCAAGCCTTGTGCCGCGCACCAATCCGCCCATTCGCGCGGACGGCTGGCCAGTGACAAGCGCGGGCTTCGAGCAATCTGCAAGAGGCTGAGCGGCGCGAGTGCGGGCGCGGCGCAAGGCTGCACCCGGTCCTCGAACAAGAGCGTGGCTTTTGTCCCCGGCCAACCGGCGCGGCCGGCATGGATGGCGGCGGCCAGCCCCTCGGCGGCCAGGTCGAACTGGCCGATGCGCGTGGTGAAATGCACGGTAATGTCGGGGTGGTTGCGCAAGAAGCGCGGTAGGCGCGGCATCAGCCAACGGGTGCCGAAAGTGGGCAGAATGGCAAGCGTCAACTGGTTCGGGCTGGCCTGCAAGGCCAAGCCCGCGCGCTGCAACTGCCCCAATGCCGCGCGCGCGGCGGTGGCGTATTCGGCCCCTTCCGGGGTCGGCACGACCTCTCTTGGGCCGCGTTGTAACAGCGTGACGCCCAACTGCCGCTCCAGCGCCGCCACTTGGCGCGACACCGCCGATTGCGTCAGTGCCAATTCCTGCGCGGCGGCGGTAAAGCTGCCAAGGCGTGCCACGGCCTCATAGGCTTGCAGGCTGGCGGTGCTGGGCAGGTCGCGACGCGGCAGGGACATATGTATTCCATTTTGGAATGAGCGTTTTCAGAATTATCCTTTTATCATTGTGCCCATGCAAGCTAAGACATGCGGAAATCGCCTGATACTGGAGGACATGATGCCCTTGGACAAGCCCGCCCTGAAAGCCAAAGACGCCGCCGAACTTGGCAGCTTTAGCTGGGATGACCCCTTGCGGCTGGAGCGCCAATTGTCCGAGGACGAGCGCATGTTGCGCGATGCCGCGCAGGAATTCGCACAATCCACGCTGCAACCACGCGTGATCGACGCCTACCGCGAAGAGACTGCCGCGCCAGAGCTGTTCCCGCTGATGGGCGACGCGGGTCTGCTAGGCGCGACCCTTCCCGAGGAATATGGCGGCTTGGGCGCGAATTACGTGACCTACGGGCTGATCGCGCGCGAAATCGAGCGCGTCGATTCGGGCTATCGCAGCATGATGTCGGTGCAATCCTCGCTCGTGATCTATCCGATCTATGCCTATGGCAGCGAAGAGCAGCGCCAGAAATACCTGCCGGGCCTGTGTTCGGGCAAGCTGATTGGGTGTTTCGGGCTGACCGAACCCGATGCCGGGTCTGACCCCGCCGGCATGAAAACCCGCGCCGAGAAGACCGCCAACGGCTACAAGCTGACCGGGTCCAAGATGTGGATCTCGAACGCGCCTTTTGCCGATGTGTTCGTCATCTGGGCCAAGTCCGACGCGCATGGCGGGCGCATTCGCGGTTTCGTGCTGGAAAAAGGTATGAAGGGGCTGAGCGCGCCCAAGATCGCGGGCAAGCTGAGCTTGCGCGCCTCGACCACCGGCGAGATCGTGATGGACGGGGTCGAGGTGGGCGAAGACGCGCTTCTGCCATATGTCGAGGGCTTGAAAGGCCCGTTCGGCTGTTTGAACCGCGCGCGCTATGGCATTGCATGGGGCGTGATGGGGGCTGCCGAATTCTGCTGGCACGCCGCGCGCCAATACGGTCTGGACCGCAAGCAATTCGACAAGCCGCTCGCGGGCACGCAACTGTTCCAGAAGAAACTGGCCGATATGCAAACGGAAATCGCGCTTGGCCTGCAAGCCGCGCTGCAAGTGGGCCGCCTGATGGACGCAGCCGATGCCGCGCCCGAGATGATCTCGCTCATCAAGCGCAACAACTGCGGCAAGGCGCTGGACGTCGCGCGCCACGCCCGCGATATGCATGGCGGCAACGGCATTTCCGAGGACTACCAAGTCATGCGCCACATGGTGAACCTTGAAACGGTCAACACATATGAAGGCACGCATGACGTGCACGCGCTGATCCTGGGCCGGGCGCAAACCGGGCTTCAGGCGTTTTTCTGACGCGGCCAAGGGCCAAGATGGCGCACCGCCGGGCATGGGCCCAGCGGTGCAAGCGCTTGGGTCACGGCGAAGCAGCACGCCATCGCTTGACCCCGCAAACGCCGCTTCTATGCTGCGCCAGACTGATTTCACGGAGCACGACATGTCGCTGACAAACACGCTGCCCACCGCCGAGTTGCAGGCGCTGGACGCGGCCCATCACATGCACCCGTTTACCGCCAATGGCGCCTTGGGCAAAAAGGGCGCGCGGATCATCACCCGCGCGCAGGGCGTGCGCCTGACCGACAGCAATGGCGAGGAACTGATCGACGGCATGGCAGGGCTGTGGTGCGTCAATATCGGCTACGGGCGCGAGGAACTGGCCGAAGCCGCCGCGCGCCAGATGCGCGAATTGCCCTTCTACAACACGTTTTTCCAGACCAGCCATGTGCCGGCCCTGACCTTGGCCGCGCGGCTGGCCGAACTGGCGCCGGGCGATCTGAACCATGTATTCTTCGCAGGCTCCGGGTCAGAGGCCAACGACACCAATATTCGCCTTGTGCGCCAATATTGGGCGCTGAAGGGCCAGCCAAAGCGCACCACCATCATCGCGCGGCGCAATGGCTATCACGGGTCCACCATGGGTGGCGGGTCGCTTGGCGGTATGGCGGCGATGCACGCGCAGGGCGGGCTGCCCATTCCCGGCATCGTGCATATCGACCAGCCCTATTGGTGGGGCGAAGGTGGCGAGATGACGCCGGAGGAATTCGGCATCACCCGCGCGCGTCTGCTGGAAAAAAAGATCCTTGAACTGGGGCCGGAAAACGTCGCGGCCTTCATCGCAGAGCCAGTGCAAGGCGCGGGCGGCGTGATTATTCCTCCCGACAGCTATTGGCCCGAAGTGCAGCGGATCGTCGACCAATACGGCATTCTTCTGATCGCGGATGAGGTCATCACCGGCTTTGGCCGCCTAGGCCATTGGTTCGGGTCGCAAAGCTACGGCATCCGCCCGCATGTGATGACCATCGCCAAGGGGCTGTCGTCGGGCTACCAGCCCATCGGCGGGTCGATCGTCTGCGATGAAGTGGCCAACACCATCGCACAGGATGAATTCAACCACGGCTATACCTATTCAGGCCACCCGGTTGCTGCGGCGGTAGCGCTTGAAAACCTGCGCATTCTGGACGAGGAAGCAATCATCACCCGCGTTCGCAATGAAACTGCGCCCTATCTGGCGCAGGCCTGGGCGCGATTGGCCGATCACCCTCTGGTGGGCGAGGCCGTCAGCCGCGGCATGATGGCAAGCCTTGCCCTGACGCCAGACAAGACCCGCCGCGCGGCGTTCAAGGCCGACGCGGGGACGGCGGGCTATATCTGCCGCGAATATTCTTTCGGCAACAATCTGGTCATGCGCCATGTCGGCGACCGCATGATTATCGCGCCGCCCTTGGTAATTAGCCCGACCGATATTGACGAACTGATCGCCCGCGCCACCAAGACGCTGGACCAGACACTCGCACATCTGCACCGCGAAGGGATGATGGTCGCGGCCTGACGCGTGCGCTTTGGCAAAGGCAGGTGCCGCCCCTAAAGCGGTGCCTGCACACCGTAAACCTGCCGTTGCAGGTCGGGGGCGTCGTAATGCAGCTCATGCGTGATGACACCCGGCATCTGCGCGATCTGTTCCATCAGCTTGTGCGGGTAATAGCTGGAGCGCAGGTTCTCGAACCCCGGCAATTCACGCAAGATACGTATTGTCGACACGGCACATTGCGCGGGCGGCACCGGACCCGCCGCGGCAGCCAGTGCCTTGGCGCGCAGGGCCGTTTCCATGGACACCGGAATACGCTGGATGACCGAGTAATGGGTCTCTCGCGTGTGGCTCAGGTAGAACGACGCGCCAATGCGTGGGGTCATCCCGTAATGCAGATCGTTGCGCTCGGGCACCTCGGGCAGTTTCCAGCTACCGGCGGGGTCAAACAGCACGCGCTCATCGGCATTGATGAACAAAGCCGTATGGTCCCCCCGCTTGGAGCGATAGTTCATGATCGTCACGACCGTCAGCTCTGGCCGCCCGCCATGCACGTAACGCGCCGCCTGAACTGCCGCATCAGGCGCCCAGACGCGTTCGCCGGCACAAGCCGCCAGCGTGAAGGCGGCCACCACCATAAGCACGAAGGCGCGCAGCCACGGCAGGCTTTGCCGGGGAATCATTGCTTGCATGACCGATCCTGCTTGAAAGGCGTGACGCGTCAGCCGTTGACGAGGGCGATGAAGATCAAGGTGCCGATGCTGATCGCAGCACCCCATGTCACCATGCGCATGAACCCGTCAAAGGTCTTTTGCTGGGTGGTGATGTCCATTTTGCCATGCTCGTGTTCGGCCATGTCAAACTCTCCGTGTTCGCGTGCGTTTCTTGGTGATTACCCCATCAGCACGAAGCTGTCATCCCTTTTGCAACGCCCTAAAGCGGCAAGGCCGTGGTTTCCTTCAGAAACTCCATCACGAAGCTGGCGGAAATGTCAGAGACAGGCACGCGCGCGGTCAACGCCTTGTAGAATTGGTCATAGGCAGCCATGTCGGCCACCCGCACCCGCAGCATGTAATCCAGATCGCCGGTCATCCGGTAGGCGCTGACCACCTGCGGCATGGCATTCACCGCCCGCTCGAACCGGTCGCGCCACTGGGTGTCGTGCGCATTGGTGCGGATCAGGACGACCGCCATCAACGGGCAGCCCAGCGCCTCTGGGTCCAGCACGGCTGGGCGCGCGCGGATCACGCCGGTCTGCTCCAGGTGTTTGACGCGCCGCCAGCAAGCATTGCGCGACAGGCCCGCCAGTTCCGCCAGCGCGTCCATCGACAAGGTGGCATCGGCTTGCAGGGCACGCAGCAGCCTGCGATCAATTTCATCCAGAGCATCTGTCATAGTTTGGGATGTAATCCCAAAATTACTCGAAAGAAAGCACTCTTTGGGATCAGCTTTGGTCGCGCCACGATAAAGTCGTCGCCATCAACCCATAGGAGTTCCCATGTCCAGCACCGACCCGCAAGCGCCCGCCAGTTCTGCCTTTGCACGGCTTTTCACCGACCACCCGGCCAGTGTCGACGAGAGCTATTTCCAGCATATGCGCTTCGCGCTGGGGTTTTCCGGGACGCTGGCATTGGCCGCCGGTGCGGCCTTGCTGCACGCTGTAATCCCGGCGTTGTGTGAAACCACCGCCAGCCGGATGGTGCACGCCTTGCACGCACGTCTGTCGAACCGGCACCGCGCCTGACGGTTAGACCCTGCGCCACAGCCACGCGCCATCTGGCCCCATCTCGCGCCGGGCGCGGCCTTGGCGCTCCAAATGGTTCAGATGCGCAACCGCTTCGACCAAGGCCAGCCCATAGGTGCCTTCGGTAATCTGACGCTTGAACAGCGGTGCAAAGCACTCGCTGGCGCGGCGGGGCTGCGACAGGCAGTCCTCCAGCCGGGCAAGCGCACCATGGTGGTTGTCGATTTTTTGGCGCAGCCGCAAGGGCAACCCGGTGAAGGGCAGCTTGTGGCCGGGCAGCACAAGATGGTCCGGTCGCGCGACACTCTGGAACCGGGCGCAACTGTCCATCCATTCCGCCACCGGGTCGGCCATGGGTTCGGTCGCGTAGACCCCCAGATTGGGCGAGATCGACGGCAAAAGCTGGTCGGCCCCAAGCACAAGGTTGCAGTCGCGACTCCAAAGCGTGATCTGGTCGGGCGCGTGGCCTTGGCCCAGCCGCACGTCCCAGTCGCGCCCGCCCGCGCGCAGCACATCGCCCTCTGACAGGCGCTTGAAGCCCAAGGGCAGCGGCGCGACAACATCGGCGAAGTTGAACGGGCGCTCACCGGCGCGCTTGGCCAGAATATCCGGGTCCATTCCCGCGCCCCGCCAAAAGGCCAGCGTTTCCGGCGGCGGGCGGTCTTGATCGTCCAGCGTCAGCATCCGCGCGAACAGCCATGCGGTGCGCGAGGTGGCAAGCTCGGCCCCCCCTGCCTGAAACCAGCCAGCGAGCCCGATATGGTCTGGGTGGTGGTGGCTGACGATCACGCGCGTTACGGGTTTGCCGCGCAGCGGTCCGGCCAAAAGCTTGACCCATGCACCGCGCGTGCGCTTGGTGTCGAAGCCCGTGTCGAACACGGTCCAGCCATCGCCATCGTCCAGCGCGTAGACATTGACATGATCCAGCGCCATCGGCAGCGGCATCCGCGCCCAGAAGATGCCGGGCGCAATTTCTTGCGCCGTGCCCTCGTCGGGCGGGGCATCGAACGGGTAACGGATCGTGCGTGTCACGCGGTCAGATCCTCTGGCGCAAGGCTCAGATAGGTGGCGGGGTCGGCGCGCATCGCGGCCAGATGGGCGCTGTGTTCCGGCAGCAGGTGGTCCAGATAGACGCGGGCCAACGCAATCCGCGGCGCTTCGCCAGACTGCGCCGCCTTCAGGTGCATATGCGCGCCCAACACACGCGCAAAGGCGCGCAGATAGGCGGTCGCACCGCCCGCGCGCGCCAGCATGTCTTGCGACAGCATCCACTCGGTCGCCACGCGCAGCGCCTGCACGGCCTCCGCCACAGGCGCGCCCATATCGGACGCGCGCGCCGTGTCCGCCATGTCATCCAGCAGTGCAAAGGCCGCCGTGCCGCCATCGCCCAGTTTGCGGCCCACAAGGTCCAGCGCCTGAATGGCGTTCGTGCCCTCGTAAATCGCGGTCACGCGCACATCGCGCAGGAATTGGGCCGCACCCGTTTCCTCGATGAAGCCCATCCCGCCATGGATCTGGATGCCCATGTCCGACACGGCGATCCCGGTATCGGTGCCATAGGCCTTGGTGATCGGTGTCAGCCAGCCCGCGCGCGCGGCCCAACCCGCGCCCCCGGTGGCCGTGGCCATGTCGATGGCCACGCAATTCGCGAGCGCGATGGCACGGGCCGCGAAGACCTCGGCGCGCATGATCGCCAGTTGGCGGCGAATATCGGGGTGGTCGATGATCGCGGTCGCGCCCTTGGGCGTTGGCCCTTGCTTGCGGTCCTGCGCATAGGCCAGCGCGTGCTGATACGCCCCCTCGGCCGCGCCAATGCCCTGCACGCCCACGCCCACACGCGCGTTGTTCATCATGGTAAACATCGCGGCGAGCCCCTTATGCGGCGCGCCGACCAACCAGCCTGTCGCGCCCTCATACTCCATCACGCAGGTCGGAGAGCCGTGAATACCCAGCTTATGCTCCAGGCTGACCACGCGCAGGCTGTTGGGCGCGCCAAGGCTGCCATCCGCGTTCGGGATGATCTTTGGGACCAGAAACAGGCTGATCCCTTTGGACCCGGCGGGCGCATCGGGCAGCCGCGCCAGCACCAGGTGGCAGATGTTCTGCGTAAAGTCGCAATCGCCCCAAGAGATGTAGATCTTCTGACCCGACACGCGGTAAGTGCCGTCCTCTTGCGGTTCGGCCTTGGACCGCAGCGCGGCCAGATCGGTGCCCGCCTGCGGTTCCGTCAGGTTCATCGTGCCCGACCATTCGCCGGAAATCAGCTTGGGCAGATACAGCGCCTTTATGTCGTCGGATGCGTGATGCTCCAGCGCCTCGATCTGGCCTTGGGTCAGAAGCGGGTTCATCTGCAAGGACAGGCAAGCTGCCGACATCATTTCATAAAACGCGGTCGAGACGGTTTGCGGCATTCCCATCCCGCCAAACTCCGGATCGGCGGAAATCCCGATCCAGCCCCCCTCGGCCAGCGCAGCAAAGCCCTCGGCATAGCCGGGCGGGCTGACGACGGCACCATTTTCCAGCCGCGTGGGGGTCACGTCGCCGGGGCGGCGCAGAGGGGCGATGACCTCGGAACACAGCCGCCCGCCTTCGGAGAGGATGGCTTGAACCATGTCCGGCGTCGCTTCTACAAAGCGATCGGTCGCGCGGACCTGATCGAAAGCCACGATCTGCTCAAGGATGAAGTCGAAATCGCGCAAAGGGGGCGTGTAGGGCATGGGCCGCTCCGTCAGGCTGGACAGGATGTTGCCCTACTGATAGCGGGTTGCTGGCCCTTGCAGAACCCCAACGCCACGTCACGCTATGGAAAAATCGCCGCAAACAGAGCTTCTTGGCCCCGCGGATGTTGCGCGAGCAGCACAACTTCTGCGTGCAGGGCAGCTTGTCGCCATGCCCACGGAAACGGTCTACGGGTTGGCGGGCGATGCGCGGAACCCTGATTCTGTCGCGGCGATCTTCGCGGCAAAGGGGCGGCCCGCGCATAACCCGCTGATCGTGCATGTGGACAGTCTGGGCAGGGCGACGCAGTTTGCCAACCTGCCCGACGCTGCGCGCAAACTCGCGCACGCGTTTTGGCCCGGTGCGCTGACACTGGTCGCGCCCTTGCGCGAGGGTCATGGGCTGGCAGATGCCGTGACGGCGGGCTTGCCAACGGTCGCGCTGCGGGTGCCTGCGCACCCGCTGGCCCGCGCACTGCTGGCGGAATTTGGCGGGCCAGTCGCGGCCCCTTCGGCCAATCCGTCTGGCCGGATCAGCCCGACAACAGCGGCGCATGTCATGGCGGGCTTGGCCGGGCGGATCGCGGCGGTGCTGGACGGCGGCCCCTGCCCTGTCGGTGTGGAATCGACCATTTTGGGCTTTGAGGGCGAAGAGGCCGTGCTGCTGCGCGAAGGCGGGATAAGCGCGGAACAGATCGCGGGCATTTTGGGCCCGCCCCCCAGCGCCCGAAGCGACACCAAGATCGCCGCGCCGGGGCAAATGCTGTCGCATTACGCGCCCGCCGCGCGGGTACGGTTGAACGTGACCGAACCGAAGGACGATGAAATCTGGATCGGGTTCGGTCCGGACTGCGCGGGTGCTGCGCTGTCGCTCTCGCCCACGGGCGATCTGGAAGAAGCGGCTAGCGCCCTGTTTGCGATGCTGCACCATGCCGATGCAACCGGCCAACCCATCGCCATCGCGCCCGTGCCAGAGCATGGCATAGGCGCGGCCATCAACGACCGTTTGCGCCGCGCCGCCGCGCCACGCGATTAATCCGCTGAAAACCCGTCGATCACGGCAATCGCCTCTTCGGCGGTATCGACCATGTGAAACAGGTTCAGATCCTCTGGGCTGATCGTGCCGGCCTCTGCCAGCATGTCCCAATTCACGACCTTGGACCAGAAATCGCGCCCGAACAGGATGAAGGGCAGCTTAGCCATGCGCTTGGTCTGGATCAGCGTCAGCGCCTCGAAGGTTTCATCGAGCGTGCCAAAGCCGCCCGGAAACACTGTGATCGCCTTCGCGCGCATCAGGAAGTGCATTTTGCGAATGGCGAAATAATGGAAGTTGAAGGTCAGGTCGGGCGTCACATATGGATTTGGCGCCTGCTCATGCGGCAGCACGATATTCAGACCAATCGAGACACCGCCCGCCTGCTCTGCGCCCAGATTGCCCGCCTCCATCACACCCGGGCCACCGCCGGTGATAATCACATCCTCGCGCCCATAGGCCTGCACGGACCGCAGCGTCATCTCATAGGCGAATTTGCGCGCTTCCTCGTAGAAGCGCGACAGGTCCGCCAAAACGGGCGTGCGGGCTTTTGCCGCATCCTCTGGCCGGGGAATGCGCGCACCGCCGAACATGACGATGGTGGACTGAATGCCGCGCTCCGCCATCAGCAATTCGGGCTTGAGCAATTCCAGCTGCAAGCGCACGGGCCGCAATTCGTCGCGCACAAGGAAATCAGGGTCCGCAAAGGCCAGACGATAGGCCGGGTGCCGGGTCTGAGGGGTGTCGGGCACACCATCCCACAGGTCCATATCCTGACGGGCATCGGGGAACGGGTGGCGCATGTCGCGGTCTTTCAAATGGGCCTCCGGGGCGGGTTATGCGGGAATTGCGGTTGTCTGGCACTAAGGCTATATGCGTCACACCCTGATGACCAGAGCCATGGAGCGCCCCTATGACCGACAACGCCGCCCTCGAGTCCGCCATTGAAGCCGCGTGGGACGCCCGCGATACGATTACCCCCGACACCAAGGGCGAAGCCCGCGACGCGATTGAGGCCACGCTGGACGCCTTGGACAGCGGCAAGCTGCGCGTGGCCGAGCGTCAGGAGAATGGCGACTGGCATGTGAACCAATGGGCCAAGAAGGCCGTGCTGTTGGGGTTCCGGCTGAAAGACATGGAAAAGCACGAAGGTGGCCCGCAGGGCGGCACTTGGTGGGACAAGGTCGACAGCAAATTCGCCGACTGGAAAAAGGCCGATTGGAAGGACGCGGGCTTCCGTGCCGTGCCGAACTGCATCGTGCGCAAATCGGCCTATATCGCGCCCGGCGTGGTGCTGATGCCGTCTTTCGTGAACCTTGGCGCCTATGTCGATAGCGGCACCATGGTCGACACTTGGGCAACCGTGGGAAGCTGCGCGCAGATCGGCAAGAATGTGCACCTGTCGGGCGGCGTGGGCATCGGCGGCGTGCTGGAGCCGATGCAGGCAGGTCCGACCATCATCGAGGACAATTGCTTCATCGGCGCGCGGTCCGAAGTGGTCGAAGGCTGCATCGTGCGCGAAGGCTCGGTCTTGGGCATGGGCGTCTTCATCGGCAAATCCACCAAGATCGTGGACCGCGAAACCGGCGAAGTGATGTATGGCGAAGTGCCGCCCTATTCGGTGGTCGTGGCCGGGTCGATGCCGTCGAAGAACGGCGTGAACCTGTATTGCGCGGTGATCGTGAAGCGGGTGGATGCACAGACTCGGTCGAAAACCGGGATAAACGAATTGCTGCGCGACTAAGCAGCCTCGGCGGGGCGCGCCTAGCTGGTCGCCTCGTTGAACAATGCTTTCAGCCTGCGCGCGCTGTCGCGCAGGTCGTGGCGCTCTTCCACGCGGGCGCGGGCGTTTTCGCCCATCGCTTCCAGCCGGTGCATGGGCGTTTCAAGACATTTGCGCAAGCTGTCTGCCAAGGCCGCCACATCGCCCGCGGGCACCAGCCATCCTGCTTCGCGGTCCACCAGTTCGGGAATGCCCGCGATATAGGTCGAGATCACGGGCCGCCCCAGCGCGAAGGCTTCCATGATGACGATGGGCAGCCCCTCGGCAAAGCTGGGCAAGACCATCGCGCGCGACGCCTTCAGCGCCGCTTTCACCGCGTCGCCATCGGCCCAACCGCGCAACTCGACCGCCTGCGCCAAGCCATGGCGCGCGATCAGCGCCTCTATCTCGGACCGGGTTTCGCCATCGCCGATCAGGACCAGCCGCGCCTGCGGATGGGTTTCCAGCACATCGGCCATGGCCTGCACCAACAAGACCTGCGCCTTTTGCGGGCATAGACGGCCTATGCAGACAAAGGGCGCGTCGCCCTCTGGCGGGGGTGTCGGCGTCAGGTCGCTGACATCGACCCCGCAATGTACGACATGCAGTTTGTCCCAGATCGCCGCACCCCCGGCCAAGGCCAGACGCGTGCGCGCGAATTGGGTGATGGCGACAGCAAAGCGCGCCTCTGCCAGTTTCAGCGCCAGCGAAGATGCCTTGGGGTCGTCGAATTCATCGGGACCATGCGCGGTAAAGGAATAGCCCGGCCCGCCCAAACGATGACACAGCAGTGCAACAGCGGCGGTATTGGTGGTGAAATGCGCGTGGATATGATCGCAGCCCTTGGCCGCGCGTTTCAGATGCACCGCTTCGAGAAGATAGGCCATATGCCGCACAAATGCCCCCGGACCCGCCGCGCGCGCCATGGCCCACATCGCCCCAAGCGCGTGCAGCACACCGCGCGGGTTGCGCAGCAACTCGGCCAGCAGGTAGCCCACAAGCCGCAGGGAACCGGCGGTCAGCAGGTAATGGGTTTTCGCGGCCTCTGCGCGGTCGGCGGCTTCAATCAGCGGCTCTTGCCAAGGCCTTATCGCGAAACGCTTCACCTCGACGCCCAAGGCTTCGACCGCTGCGATCTCGCGGCGGATGAAGGTGGCGCTTGTCACCGGGTAGGTGTTCATCAGATACCCGATGCGCATGGCCGATGCCCTCAATGGATGGGTCAGTGCGTCCAGACCTGCCGACGGTTGGTCGCGAAATTCTCGGCATAGCCCGTGGGGCGAATATTCGGGCGGCGGGTCTTGGGTTCGACCACGGTGTAGTCGATGCCATGTGCCTTGGCATAGGCTTCGGCGCTGTCGCGATCATCAAAGCGCAGCGTCACCTGGCTGTCCATGTCGCCCGAACTGGTCCAGCCCATCAGCGGGTCGATCTTGCGGGCCTGCGACGGCGCAAAGGACAGAACCCATTGCTTTGTCTTGGCCGTGCCCGACTGCATGGCGTTGCGGGCGGGGCGGTAAATACGTGCACGCATGGTGTGAACCCTATCTCAAGCTGGGCTTGTTATCACGCCTTGGACCCGATTTTGCAAGCCCGCGCGACAGGTGCAGACAGGAAGACCCCGCCGAAAGGAGGGAACGAGGAGTAAGTCTTCCGAGACAGGGTTATCTTCCTGCCTGCGTAGATGAAGCTAGGGGCAGAAGGGATTCTGGGCAAGAAAAAATGTAGCTAGGATACATGTTTAGGCCACACTCTCGGCTTGGCCTGCGAAATGACATGCCGCCTGTCCAGTCGGGGTGACACGCGGTTTCGGGATGTCAGCCTTGCAAATATCGGCGGCCAGCGGACAGCGCGGGTGAAACGCGCAGCCCGATGGCGGGTTGATGGGGTTGGGGATCTCGCCCAGCACAGGCTTGCGCCGCCGCCCCGACAAGGCAAGGTCCGGCACGGCATCGAGCAACATGCGCGTATAGGGGTGCTGCGGTTCCAGAAACAGGCGCTTGGCATCGGCCACTTCGACAAGGCGGCCCAGGTAGAGCACCCCGATGCGGTTCGCCATATGCCGAACGACCGACAGGTCATGACTAATCAGCAGGTAGGTCAGGCCGAACTCATCCTGCAAATCGCGCATCAGGTTCAGGATCTGCGCCTGAACCGAAACGTCCAGCGCCGAGGTCGGCTCGTCGCAGACAATGAATTCGGGCTTCGAGGACAGTGCCCGCGCGATGGCGATGCGCTGGCGCTGACCGCCGGAAAATTCATGCGGGAATTTCGCGGCATCGGCGGCGGACAGGCCCACCACTTCCAGCAGGCGGTCCACCTCGCGCGCGACATCGGCGCCCTGCATCAACCCGAAGGTCACGATGGGTTCAGCCACGATGTCACGCACCCGCCAGCGCGGGTTCAGACTGGCGAACGGGTCTTGAAAGATCATCTGGAAGCGGCGGCGCAGCGCGCGCATGTCGGCACCGCTGGCGAAATCCATCGGCTTCCCGTCGAACAGGATGCGCCCTTCGGATGGGGCCAGCAGCCCCACGATCATCTTGGCGATGGTCGATTTGCCAGAGCCGGATTCGCCCACAAGGGCAAAGGTCTCGCCCTTGTTAATGCTGAAATTCACATCGGCATTGGCGGTCAGGAATTGGCGGGTTTCGCGTTCCAGCACCCGGTTCAGCCACGGTTTCGAAATGTCGAAGCGCCGTGTCAGCCCTTCGACCTGAACAAGCGGATGCGTCATGCGCCCCCCTCCTCTGTCAGCCAGCAGGCCACCTGATGATCTGGGGCCGCCGCGCGCAGATGCGGCCGTTCGGCCCGGCAGCGGTCAAACACCTGATCGCAACGCGGGTTGAACGCGCAGCCTGCGGGAATGGCGTTCAGCCGCGGCATGGCACCGGGGATTTGCACCAAGCGGTCGCTGGTCTGTTCCAGCGTCGGGATCGCCCCCATCAGCCCGCGCGTATAAGGGTGGCGGGCGTGCTGGATCACCTCGCGCACCGGGCCGATTTCGGCCATGCGCCCGGCATAAAGCACGGCAACCCGGTCGGCGGTTTCCGCGATCACGCCCATATCATGGGTAATCAGCATGACGGATGCACCACGCTCGGCACAAATCTCTTTCAGAACGTCGATGATCTGGGCTTGCACCGACACGTCGAGCGCCGTTGTCGGCTCATCCGCGATCACGAGTTCCGGCTCTGCCGCCAAGGCGAGCGCGATCACCACGCGTTGCCGCATCCCGCCAGAGAAATGGTGCGGGTAGTCGTCTATCCGGCGCGCGGCAGCGGGAATTCCCACGCGGTCCAGAAGCGCCACGGCGCGGGCGCGCGCCTCGGCCTCGGACACGTCCATATGCGTGCGGATGGTTTGGATCAGCTGCCGCGCCACGGTGTAAAGCGGGTTCAGGCTGGTCAGCGGGTCTTGGAACACCATGCCGATGCGCCGGCCCCGGATGCGGCGCATCGCTTCAGGGGCGAGCGTGTCGATCCGTTCGCCCCGCAGCCGGATTTCACCGCCGGCAATGCGCCCCGGCGGCTCTAACAGCCCGATGATCGCGGCCCCGGTCAGCGATTTACCCGCGCCAGACTCGCCGACCATGCCCAAGACCTCGCCGGGAGCGATGTCGAAAGACACTTGGTCAAGCGCGCGCAGCGTGCCGCGCCGGGTCGGAAATTCGACCACCAGATCGCGGACGGAGAGTAGCGGTTCTTGCATCTTTCCCCCGGTCATCAGCGCAGCCTCGGGTTCAGCGCATCGCGCAACCAGTCGCCCAGCAGGTTGACCGACAATGCCAGCGCCAGAAGTGCGATAGACGGGAACAGCAAGATCCACCATTCGCCAGAGAACAGGTATTGCTGACCGATGCGGATGAGCGTCCCGAGCGAGGGCTGCGTGGGCGGCACACCGACGCCAAGGAAACTGAGCGTCGCTTCCGCGATGATCGCCAACGCCAGCCCGATCGTGGCAATCACCAGCACCGGCCCCATGACATTGGGCAGGATATGCTTGATGAGGATCTTCGCCGGATGCGCGCCAACCACGCGGGCGGCTTGCACGTATTCCTTCGATTTCTCGACCATCGTCGCGCCGCGCACCACGCGGGCGAATTGAACCCAGTCGGACAGGCCAATCGCCACGATCAGCACCCAGATGGCCATGGTCTCGCGGTAGGCGGGCGGGATCAGGCCACGCGCGACGCCGAAGATCAGAAGCGCGATCAGGATGGACGGAAAGGAAAGCTGCACATCGGCAATGCGCATCAAAAGCCCATCCACCCAGCCGCCGCGATAGCCCGCGATCAGGCCCGCCGTGATACCCAACAGCATGGCGAACAGCACCGCGGAGATGCCGACGAACAGCGAAATCCGCGTGCCGTAAAGGATGGTCGACAGCACATCGCGCCCTTGGTTGTCCGTGCCAAGGATGTAGCTGTTGCCGGTGAAGGCGTTGGGTTCCATCGGCGGGGTGAAGCCGTCCATCAGGTTCAGTTGCGACGGGTCATAGGGGTTGGTGGGTGCGATCCACGGCGCGAAAATCGCCGCCAGCGCGATCAGCAACACAACCAGCCCCGCGACAATCGCCACCGGGCTATGGCGGAAGGACCACATCACATCGCTGTCCCAGACACGGGCGAAGCGGGATTGCGTGTCGGTTGTCATGGCCATGCCCCCCTCAATGCCCGCCGCCCGCGCGCTCTACGCGCAAGCGCGGGTCAACGGCGTAATACAAAAGGTCCACGATCAGGTTGATCACCACGAAGATGACGGCGATCAGCATCAGGTAAGCGGCCATGACCGGCACATCGACAAAGCGGACCGAGTTGATGAACAGCGCCCCCACACCCGGCCATTGAAACACGGTTTCGGTGATGATGGCGAAGGCGATGATCGCGCCAAGCTGAAGCCCGGTGATGGTAATCACCGGCACCATCGTGTTCTTCAGCGCGTGGCCGAAATGGATGGCGCGGTTCGACAGCCCGCGCGCGCGGGCGAATTTGATGTAATCGGTGCGTAGCACTTCCAGCATCTCGGCCCGGACAAGTCGCATGATGAGCGTCATCTGGTACAGACCCAGCGTGATCGCGGGCAGGATAAGCGACGCGCGACCCGAATCCGTCAGAAAGCCTGTCGTCCACCAATCACCCAGCGCCACCACATCGCCGCGCCCGAAACTGGGCAGCCATTGCAGTTCCACCGCGAACAGCCAGATCAGCAACACCCCGATCAGGAATGTCGGCAATGACACACCGATCAGCGACACGCTCATGATGGTGGTCGACAGCCACCCCCGGCGGTTCAGCGCGGTATAGACGCCAAAGCCCACGCCAAACACAAAGGCCAGCAGGCCCGACACCAGCGCAAGCTCCAGCGTGGCGGGCAAGCGTGACAGGATCAGCTCCATCACCGGCTGTTGCAGGCGGTAGGAAATGCCGAAATCGCCCTGCGCGGCGCGGGTGACGAAGTTGAAGAACTGCACCACGAACGGGTCGTTCAGGCCCAACCGTTCGCGCAAGGCTTCGCGGTCGGCGATGGTGGCTTCCTGCCCCATCATGGTCGAAATCGGGTCGCCCACATAGCGAAACAGCGCGAATGACACCAGCGCCACGACCAGCATGACGACCAGCGATTGCGCCACCCTGCGAAGGACAAAGGCCAGCATGATGTGTTCCCTGCACCGAAAAATGGAAACGCGCGCGGGGCGTTACGGCCTCGCGCGCGTCTGTGTCGTCTAGCGATCAGTCAAAGGTGACATCTGCCATGGACGGCTGGTTTTCCGGGTGCACCGGCAGGTTGATCCCCTCGCGCATGGCATAGGCCAGCGTCTGGTTGTGGATCGGCAGGAAGACGCGATCCGCCTGCACCTGTTCCCAGACCTGCGCGATCATCGCGTCGCGCGCGTCCAGATCGGTTTCTGTCGCCATGGCCTTGACCAGCGCATCCACCTCGGGGTTGGAATAGCGCGAGCCGTTCCAGCCGCCGCGTGCGTCTTCGGTGCTGTGCACAAGGAAGTCGAACACATACTGGCTGTCGAAGGTCGGCACGCCCCAACCCAGCAGGTAGAAATCCGTCTCGCGGTTCTGGATCAGCGGGAAATGCATGGAGCGGGTCTGCGACACAAGGTTCGCGTTGATCCCGATCCGGGCCAGCATACCCACCAGCGCCTGGCTGATCGCCTCGTCGTTCAGGTAGCGGTCATTCGGCGTGTGCAGATCGACCGAGAAACCATCGGCATAGCCCGCTTCGGCCATCAGCGCCTGCGCGCGTTCCAGATCGGGCGCGGGATAGGCATCCAGCTCTTCGGTCCAGCCGTTCACGAAGGGCGGCATGGCCACGCCCGTGGGCAGCGACTGGCCGCGCATCACGACCTGACGGATCGCGTCGCGGTCCACGGCCAGATGCATCGCCTCGCGCACCAGCGGGTTGGCGAAGGGGTTGCCCTCGACGCTTGCGGTCAGCAGGTCTTCGGACCCCATGTCATAGGCAAAGAAGATGACGCGGTTTTCCGGGCCGAATTCGACCTTGATGCCGTCCGTCTGCTCCAGCCGCTGGATGTCTTGCACCGGCACGTCCTGCACGATGTCCACTTCGCCCGACAAGAGCGCGGCAACACGGGTCGCGGCTTCGGCGATGGGGGTGTAGATGATCTCGGTCACTTGGGGCGCTTCGTCCCAATGGCCCTCGAACGCTTGCAGCACGGTACGCACTTCCGGCTCACGCTCGACCAGCATGTAGGGGCCGGTGCCATTGGCGTTGCGCACGGCATAGCTTTCCTCACCCGCCGCGAAATCCTGCGCCTCGACCGCGCCATTCGCTTCGGCCCAGGCCTTGGACATGATGAAGGTGTTGGTCAGGTTCTGCACATAAAGCGGTGCCGGACCTTCCATCTTGATATGCACGGTCATCGCATCGGGCGCGGTCACTTCGACCACACCGGCATGCAGGCCTTTCATGTCCGACGTCTCGCCCCGCGCGCGGTTCAGCGAAAAGACCACGTCATCGGCGATCAGAGGCGTGCCGTCATGGAAGGTCACGCCGTCGCGCAGGGTGAACACCCAGACCGTGTTGTCATCGGGGTGAATGCCCCATTCGGTCGCCAGACGCGGCGTCAGAGAGCCATCGGTCGCGCGGCCCACCAGCGTTTCATAAATGTGATGCGCCAGCGTGTGCGTCGGGCCTTCGTTCTGGCTGTGCGGGTCCAGCGTCAGCGAGTCGCCGACGCGCGCCCAGCGGATGGTTTCGGCGCTGACAGCAGCGGCCCCCAAGCTCAGCGCAAGCGCCGAAACAGAGGCCAAACGCAACGCGCCGGCAAGCCCTCCGCGGAAGGAAATGGCAGTCATGTCGTATCTCCCATGTCGTTTATTGGTCGTTTTTTTTCGGTCCCTGCACGGCCCGACAGGCCGCGCGGAATTGCCACAGGTTGCCAGCACTGGTGCCGCAAGTCGAGGGGGGTTTGTCGCTTTTGCAACCAAAAGCCTCTTTCCGCAGCGTCAGCGGCCTATCTCTGTGGCGGCGGGGCAGCCCGTGTCGCTACCCTGCCCCCATATATCTACCCTGCCAAGGCGCGGTAATCGTCATAGACGGCGCGCAGATGCAGGTCGCGCAACCGCGCATCGCCCAGCAAAGCGCAAAGCGCTTTCGCGCGGGCGGCGATGGCCTTGCATTCGGCAGGGTTAGCGCGCGCCCAATCCAGCTTTTCGTCCAGATCCGTTAGCAAGGGTGCGAGCGGGATGTAATGCTCCCACGGGCGGATAGCGGCGGAATAGAACAACTCCCACCCGTCCTCTTCGCGCAGGACCACCGAATTGCTGTCCAGCGCCGGGATGAAGTTCGACCCCGTGTCATTCCCGCGTATGCTGAGGATGTAGCGAAACTGACGCTGATAGGACATGGGCTTCCACGGGGCCGCGATATGGCCCAGGCCGTGGCGGGTCAGGATCGCGGTCAACCGCTCGTCGCAGGTCAGGCCCAGGTCGAAACCGGGCTGGCCGGTGCGATCGAACACCACCCCGAAACGCGGGTTCAGGCGTAGCTCCGCGATGATCGGGGGCGCTTCCTCGGCGCTCTTGGCCGCTTCCAGCGTGGAGATCAGGACCATGCAGTTCTTCCCGCCCCCGCCCGTAGGCCGGGTTTTCCCCGACAAGGCACCGCGCCAGACAACCGCATCCTGCTTGTCCTCAAACGCAATGTGATCGGGCGGCGTTTTGCCAAGGAAGCGTTGGGTGCCAAAGTCGTGGTAGCGCGGCAAGGGCCAAAGCGCGACATTCTGCGCCTGCGGCAGGCGGCAATAGCACAGAAGCGGCGCGGGCACGGGGCGCTGCGGCGTGCCCAGAATGCGCGCGTCTTGCAGGTCCATATGCACGACGCCCTGCGCCCCCATGGTTTGCAGCGCCTGCAAGGTTCCAAGGTTTCGCAAGGGTTTATGCGCCTCTGCGGTTTGCACCCATTGGCCCGCGTCGCGCCGAAACGCCCCAACGCCGCCGGTGCGGTCGCGGGTCGTGCCGCCGTCGAAATCCGCGCTTTGGAACAGGACAGAGCCTTGTGCGAAACTGCCCTGCCCCATCGGTCCGGGGCGCGCGCGCGACATGGACAGGATGTCCTCCAGAAACCCCTGTTCCGCCTGTGAAAGCCTTGCCACGTCACGCTCACCTATTGCCTGCACAGGTGAAGATGCCGCAAATGCCCGGCCACAGAAAGACAAGATTTTCGGAATTGCTGGAGCGGGTAGCGGGAATCGAACCCGCACTTCAGGCTTGGGAAGCCGGCGCGCTACCACTACACCATACCCGCTCTGGGCTGCCGAATAACACTATTCGCCGCCCTGCCACAAGACGATTCTGGTGCGTCCTGCGCCTTGACTTTCGCCCGCCGGACGGGCGAGGTCGGGGCGACAGCCCAATCCGAAAGGTGCACGCGTGCAAGCCAGTCTGGAACAGCTTTGGCAAGACATCCTCGCCAATTCCGAGCAGGTGATCCTGATCCTGCTGGCCTTGGCGGTGCTGGCCATCTTGTTCCTTGTCTTTCGCAAGCCGCCCAAGCCCGTGATCGACCCGCAACTGGCTGCCGATCTGGCCCGCGCCAAGACCGAAGTCACGCATCTGCAAGGCGCGCTGGCGCAAGCGACAGGGGAACGCGACAGCCTGCGCGCGGCACTGTCGGCAGAGCAGATCACGACCGCGCGGCTTGGCACGCAATGCGACAATATCAGCGACCAGCTTGAAGCCGCGAAGCACCGCCACGCCACGGCGCTGGAACGCGCCGAGAGCAGCTTCAAGGACCAGATCACTCGGCTGGAAGCGGATCTTGCCCGCGCGCAAGAGCAGATCACAGCCCTGCGCGATACCAATGCGGCGCTGACGACCGACAAGCGGGTGCTGGAGGAAACGCTGGACACCCAACGCCGCAAACATGCCGAGCTGAGCGCCGAGATCGAGCAGAACCGCGCGCAATTCGTCAACCAGTTCAAGGCCATCTCGTCCGAGATTTTGCAAAACCAAGGCCGGGCGACGACACAGGCGCAGAAGGACGAGCTGGAAAAGCTGCTTTCGCCCTTCAAGCAGGAATTGGGTTTCCTGAAATCCGGCCTGAAGGACATGACTGAAAAGGCCGAGCGCGAACGCCAAAGCCTTGGGCAGCAGATTCAACTGATGCAGGCGAAAGCCAAGGAATTGTCGGAAGAGGCCCACAGCCTGACGCTGGCCCTGCGCGGCGACCGCAAACGCCAAGGCAATTGGGGCGAGACGATCCTGGAGCGTGTGCTCGAATCCGCGGGCCTTGTCGAGGGCACGCATTTCACCAAGCAGGCCACCAAGATCAACGAGGATGGCCAGCGCCTTGTGCCCGATATTGTCGTGCATCTGCCCGGCGCGCGTGACGTGGTGATCGATTCCAAGGTCACGCTGGTGGCCTATCAGGACATGATGATGGCCGCCGATGACCCGGTCGCAGAGGAAGAGGCACTCAAACGCCATGTCGCCGCCGTGCGCGCGCATATGGCAACGCTTTCGCGCAAGTCTTACGACCAGTTGGGCTTCGACAATATCGATTCCGTCCTGATGTTCCTGCCGATCGAGGGCGCCTTGACCGCCGCCCTGTCACGCGCGCCCGATCTGGTGCTGGAAGCAGCCGAAAAGCGGATCCATATCCTGACGCCCAGCACGCTGATGCCGATCCTGAAGATCGTCGATCACCTCTGGACCATCGACACACGCAACAAGAATGTCGAGGTGATCGTGGACCGAGCGGGCAAGCTGCATGACAAGTTCGTGTCGGTGGTGGAAAGCATCGACGATATCGGCAAGCATCTGCAACGGGCAAGCGACAGTCAGGCAGAGGCGATGAAGCGCATGTCTACCGGGGCAGGCAATGTGTTGCGGCAGGCAGATGAATTGCGCCAGTTGGGCGCGCGCAGCCGCAAGGTGATGCCCGAACACCTGCTGGGCCATACCGATGACAGCGAAATGGGCGACGGTTAAGCCGCCAGCCCCTTGCTGCCCATATCCAGAAACTTGCGGCGGCGGTCGCGGCGCAGCTTGTCGGGGCTTTTGCCATCCATCTCGGCCAGCATGGCCGCAATGGCGCTGCCCACGGCGCGCACGGTTGTGTCGGGATCACGCTGCGCGCCGCCCATCGGCTCGGGAATGACCCTGTCTATCACGGCCAGTTTCAGCAGGTCTTGCGCGGTCAGGCGCAGCGCCTCGGCGGCTTCGCGCATTTTCTCGGCGTCTTTCCACAGGATCGACGCGCAGCCCTCGGGGCTGATGACCGAGTAAACCGAATGCTCCAGCATCGCGATACGGTTCGCGGTGGCCAGTGCCACGGCACCGCCCGATCCGCCTTCGCCGATGATGACCGATACCATCGGCACGCCCAGCGACAGGCATTTCTGGGTGCAGCGCGCGATGGCCTCGGCTTGCCCGCGCTCTTCCGCGCCCTTGCCGGGGTAAGCGCCGGGCGTATCGACCAGCGCCACCACGGGCAGGCCGAAGCGGTCGGCCATGTCCATCAGCCGGATCGCCTTGCGGTAGCCTTCGGGGCGCGCCATGCCGAAATTGCGGCGGATGCGGCTTTGCGTGTCATGCCCCTTTTCCTGCCCGATAACCATGACCGGGCGATCGTTCAACCGCGCCAGCCCGCCGATGATGGCCTCGTCCTCGGCAAAGCCCCGGTCGCCGGCCAGCGGCGTGAATTCGTCGAACAGCGTGTCGATATAGCGCTTGCAATGGGGCCGGTCCGGGTGGCGCGCGACCTGGCATTTGCGCCAGGGCGACAGGGATTTATACATGTCCACCAGCATCTTCTGCGCCTTGGCATCAAGGGCGGCGGCCTCTTTCTCGATCTGCACATCGGGGTTGGCTTCGGCCATGGCGCGCAATTCTGCGGCCTTGCCTTCGATCTCGGCCAAGGGCTTTTCGAATTCGAGGTAGTTCATCACCCACTCCAACGCAGTTTGTTGGGATATGCGGCATCGGGGCGCGATTTGCAATGCACCTGACGCTCGACCGGAACGCGGGAATGCGATAGAACAAATGCGGAACATCTGGAATCGCCATGCCCGCCCAACGCCGTATCATCGTGATCTGGCTGCCCCGCCTGCAATCGGAACTGGCCCTGCGCCGGTTGGGGCTGGACGCGCCCTTTGCCATGATCGAGCGGCAGCGCGGCGCGGAGCGGCTGGTCTGCCTGAACGCGCAGGCCGAAGGGTTGGGGCTTTCGCGGGGCATGGGGCTGGCGGATGCGCGCGCCATTTGCCCCGATCTGCTGACCCGGCCCGCCGACCCGCACCGCACCGCGCAGACGCTGGAGTCTTTACGCCGCTGGGCGCTGCGCTACTGCCCATGGGCCGCGTGCGATGGCGCGGACGGGCTGGCGCTGGACATCACGGGTGCCGCGCATCTGATGGGCGGGGAAGCGGCGCTGCGCGACGACCTGCTGGCGCGGTTGGCGCGCATGGGCTTTACCGCGCGCGCGGGTCTGGCCGATACGCGCGGCGCGGCCTGGGCCATGGCGCATGTGGCGGGCGGTGGGATTATCGCGCCGGGCAGCACCCGCGCGGCCCTTGGCCCGCTGCCCTTGGCGGCGCTGCGGCTGGATGCGAAGATGCTGGCCGCACTGGAACGGCTGGGCCTGCGCCGGGTGCGCGACCTGGCGCAGATGCCGCGCGCGCCCTTGGCACGGCGCTTCGGGGCCACGTTGCTGCAACGGCTGGATCAGGCCATGGGCGACCTGCCCGAACCCGTAGCCCCCCCGCCCGCGCCGCCCGTGATGGCGGTGCGCCTGTCGCTGCCTGACCCGATCGGCCTGCTGGGCGACCTGCAAGCGGCCCTTACGCGTTTGCTGGAGCGGCTGTGCCAGCATTTGCACCGGGCCGAAATGGGCGCGCGACGGCTGGTGCTGGACCTGTCGCGTGTCGATGGGCAAGCGGTGCGGCTGGAAATCCGGCTGGCGCGGCCCATGCGCGACGCGGGCGATATAGCACCGCTATTCGACCGCGCGCTGGATGGGGTGGATGCGGGCTTTGGCATAGACGCGATGCGGCTATGCGCGCCCGACACAAGCCCCCTGCCCTTGCAGCAGGTCACGACCGGCGGCGCACAGGCGCAAGACGATCTGGCCGACCTGATCTCGCGGCTCGGCAACCGGCTGGGGTTTGACCATGTCCAGCGCCTGTTGCCCGCCGATAGCCATATTCCGGAAAAGGCGTTCACCGTTGCGGCCGCCGCCTATAGCGACCCTGCCCCCGATTGGCCGCCCGCGCGCACACAGCGCCCCTTGGTGATGTTCCCGCCCGAACCCATCGCGGGCAGCGGGCGCGCATTGCCGCGTCGGTTCAAGTGGCGGGGGCAGACATGGCAGGTGGTGGCCGCCAGCGGGCCAGAGCGCCTGACCCCCGAATGGTGGCTGGATGACCCGAACTGGCGCTCGGGGATGCGCGACTATTGGCGGGTGCAGACGGATCGGGGCGCACGGCTGTGGCTGTTTCACACGCCCCAGCGCGATGGCTGGTGTGTTCAGGGCGAATTCGCCTGATCTTCCTGTTCGTCCTGGCCGAACTGGATGGCATATAGCCGCGCATAAGCCCCGCCTTGCGCCAGCAATTCGTCATGCGTGCCCTGCTCGACCACGCGGCCCCGGTCCATGACCACGATCTTGTCGGCGCGCCTCACCGTCGACAGCCTGTGTGCGATTACCAGCGTGGTGCGGCCCTGCGCCAGACGGTCCAGCGCATCTTGCACTAGCAATTCGGATTTCGCGTCGAGCGCGCTGGTCGCCTCGTCCAGCAGAAGGATCGGCGCGTTGCGCAACAGCGCCCGCGCAATCGCCACGCGCTGACGCTGCCCGCCCGACAAGGATGATCCGCGCGGACCTGCCAGCGTGTCCAGCCCATCGGGCAGGTTGGGCAGGAAATCGGTCACATGGGCATCGTCCAGCGCGGCTTGCAGCGCGGCCTCGCTGACCTCGCCCGCGCCAAGGGTGACGTTGTCGCGGATGGTCTCATCAAACAGCGCCGTGTCCTGGCTGACCACGGAAAACAGCGCGCGCAGCTCTGCCAGATCATAGTCGCGCACATCCTGATCGCCGATCAGCACCTGCCCCGACTGCACATCGGCCAAACGGGTCAGCAGCGTGAAGATGGTGGTTTTGCCCGCGCCGGAAGGCCCGACGATGGCCGTGGTCTGGCCCGCTTCGGCCACCAGCGAAAGCCCCCGTAACACCGGCGTGTCATCATAGCCGAAGGACACATCGCGCAATTCGACACGCGCGGCATCGCGGGCGGGCGGCGTTGCGGCTGGCATGGGCGGGCTGACGACCTTGGGCACAACCTGCAACAGCCCATGCGTGCGCTCCAGCGAAGCAAGGATATTCTGCCATTCCGCCGACAGTGCCGAGAGGCGGCGCATCGGGTCGAACAACAGGCCCAGCGCGGTGAAGAAGGACATGAACTGCCCGACCGTGCGCGTGCCCTCAATGATCTGGAAGCCACCCACGATCAGCACAAGCGCAAAGCCAAGTGCCGCGGCGAAATCCATCACCGTGCTGACCGACGCCTGACCGACCGCAGCGCGGGTGGCCTTGCGGGCAAAGGTTTCCATGATCTGGCGAAACCGGCCCAGCTCTTGGCGCTCGGTGCCCGTCAGCTGGATCGTGGCGATGCCATGAAACGCCTCGTCCAGCCGGTTCGAGCTGTCCGCCGCTGCCAGCCGCGCCTCGCGCGAGCGGCGGCGGATGAAGCGTTGCAGCGCAAGGATCGGCACGACGACGACCGGGATCGCGGCGATGGCGGCCAAGGTCCATTGCCAATCGGTCCAGAGCGCGACACCCAGCAGCACGATCACCGCCGCACCGTCGCGACCCGCGCCGGTAATCAGGCCGTTGAACACCATGATCATGGCGATAGAGTCGCCGCGCACACGCTCGATAAGGATACCGGGCGCGTGCAGCTTGAAAAACGCTTGGTCCAAGGTCGACAGATGCGCCAGCAAATCGCCTTGCAACTCTGCCATGGCGCGTTCGGCCTGCCATGCCATGATGGATTTGTGCACAAGCCGCGCCAAGGCGCGCCCGAAAAAGACAAGCGCCATGGCAAGCGCCACAAACACAACCCGCGCGCGTTCCCCCTCGACCAGCACATCGTCGAACATGGGCTGCACAAGGTAGCTGAAGGCGCCCATCATGGCCGCTTCTATGACCATGAACAGCACGGCCAGCGCAATGAAATGCAGGCGTTTGCGGATGAACCCGTCCCACAGCCAGCGCGCAACGACACGATCGTTGCGCGACTGGGTCTTGCGGGTTTGGACGGGGGTGTCTGACACGGGCGGGTCACTTCTGGCTGCAATCGGCGTAGCCTTATCGGCAATGCCCCCCCGGGGACAAGCCCGCTTCTAACGGCTGATCTGCACCAGAACCCCCGCTTCGCCACCGCGCTGGACAATATCGGCATGGGCACCATTGCCGACCTGCACGATGATTTGCCCGTTCCCGCCACCGGTTTGCGACAGGGTCGCACGGTGGTTGCGGCCCCTTTGGTGCACGATTGCGCGGTTGTTTCCGCCGCTTTGATACACTCCGGCCGCATGGTTGCGCCCGATCTGGCGGATATCCGCACCCGAGCGGATGTCGCGGTGAATGGCATAGAGCGCAATCGCGGCATTCAAAACCCGCGCTTCCTGCGCATTCCGCGCGTTCAGCGACAGAGACAGGGTTTCGGCCTGCGCACCCGCCAAAGGCAGGGACGCCACACAGGCCGCAAGAGCCACCTTTCTGGGCAAGGCAGAGATAAGGTTGAACATCGGTATCTCCTTTTCCAAATCCGGGATCACAGGCTCAGCGTGCTGCATGTCTGGCTTTGACCACCCGCCCAAAGCGTCATCCTGGCGCTCAGGTCTTGCGCGCGGCCCTGGAATTGCGCTTCGGTCAAACGGACGCGTTGCCCCGGTTGCAGGCTGAAATCGCCGCTTTGCTGCACATTTGCCACGCCCGACGCAGAGTACTGGGCGATGTCCAGCGTATAGGTGCCGCTCAGCGCAACGGGCGCGGCCGCTTCGGCACGCAATGTGACCCGCTGGCCAAGCTGGCTGAGGTGCAGCTCGCAGACGAGAACGGCTGGGCTGGCGCGATCGGTGGACAGCGCAAGGGTGGCGCTGCTGGCCACGCCGGCAATCACGATCGCGGCGGCAGTGTAGGGAAGTGCGGGCATATCCGGTCCTCCGGGTATAAGGGGAACGACCGGGGGCACAGCGCCCCCGGCATCTGGCACAGGCATCAGTCCTGAATGATGACGGTCACATTCCCGGTGCCGTGCTGCGTGGTGGTCGCGGTGTTGCCGTGGCCCGTCTGGATCACGCCCACCGCGTTGCGATGGCCCGATTGCACCACTGTCGCGTCATGATGGCGGCCGAACTGGGCGACACCGGCAATATTGCGACGCCCAGATTGCGCCGTGTCGGCCACGTTGCCACGCCCGTCCTGCCCCACGACCACGCGGTTGCGTGCGCCGTCCTGCGTGCTCAGCGACAGGTTGGAGCGCCCGCGCTGGGTGATGGTGACGCGCTGGTGATGGCCGCTTTGCGCCAAGGCACCCGCATTGTCGTGGCCCCATTGTTGAACGATGACCCGGTTGGACCCGGCATGGGCGGGCAGCAGGCCCAGCGTCAGCACGATCGCGGTGGCGGTGGCGGTCAGTTTGGTGATGGTCATGGCGTATATCCTTGTTGTCTGGTTGATCAGGTCGCCCGTTTCGGGGCACAGCGGTGATCCGCAAAACCAAACTGGCCGAGCCAAGGCTTGCCGCACAATATCATCGCCCCGCTAGGCCATGACGGGGCGATGTTATCGGATAGCATTCTGCTATCCATATGATTTACATATAAATAAAGGGCCTAGCCCGCTGCCTTCGCGGCCAGATCGCGCGCGATGGCGAAGGCACCGCGCACGCGGTCCTTCTCTGTCGCCCAATCGCGCTTCACCACGATCTTGTTGTCGCGGATCGTGGCCAGCCCTTTCTGGTCCTGGATGAACTCGACCAGGCCAGAGGGATTCGGAAACTTGTCATTGTGGAACTGGATCGTCGCGCCCTTCGGTCCGCAATCGAACTTGGCAATGCAGCCGCGTTTGCATTCGGCCTTGATGCGCATGACCGCCAGAAGCGTATTCACCTCGCGCGGCAGCTTGCCGAAACGGTCGATCAGTTCGGCAGCGAAGCCTTCCAGCTCGACCTTGCTGGTCAGGCCGGACAAACGACGATAAAGTCCAAGGCGCACGTCCAGATCGGGCACATAAGGTTCCGGGATCAGCACCGGCACGCCCAGATTGATCTGCGGGGCCCATTGTCCGTCCAGATCATCGACCGAAGCGATCTCGCCCGCGCGGATCTTGGAAATCGTTTCCTCTAGCATCTGCTGATACAGCTCGTAGCCGACCTCCTTGATATGGCCCGACTGTTCTTCGCCCAAGATGTTGCCCGCGCCGCGCAGGTCCATGTCATGGCTGGCCAGGTTGAAGCCCGCGCCAAGGCTGTCGAGCGAGGCAAGCAGCTTCAACCGCCGCTCTGCCTGCGGGGTCAGGGGCAGGCGCGGCTTAGTTGTCAGGAAGCAATAGGCACGGGTTTTCGATCGGCCCACTCGACCGCGTATCTGGTAAAGCTGCGCCAGCCCGAACATGTCGGCACGGTGCACGATCATGGTATTCGCGCGCGGAATATCGAGGCCGGATTCGACGATGCTGGTGGCCAGAAGCACGTCATACTTGCCATCGTAGAAAGCGTTCATCCGCTCATCCAGATCGCCCGCGGCCATCTGGCCATTAGCGGTGACGAAACTGACCTCGGGGACATGGGTGCGCAGGAATTCCTCTATTTCCGGCAAGTCAGAGATGCGCGGCACGACGAAGAAGCTTTGCCCGCCCCGGTAATGCTCGCGCAGGATCGCTTCGCGCAGGGTCAGCGTGTCGAATTCTGACACATAGGTGCGGATTGCCAGACGGTCGACAGGCGGTGTCTGGATGATGGACAGGTCGCGCACGCCCGTCAGCGACAATTGCAGCGTGCGCGGGATGGGCGTGGCGGTCAGCGTCAGGACGTGAATATCGGACCGCAGCTCTTTCAGGCGTTCCTTGTGGCCCACGCCGAAATGCTGTTCTTCATCAATGACCAACAGGCCCAGATTGGCGAATTTCACCGATTTCGCCAAAAGCGCATGGGTGCCGATGACAATATCGACCGTGCCCTTGTTGATCCCCTCTCGGGTGGCGGTGGCCTCTTTCGCGGACACGAAACGCGACAGGGGGCGCACATTGATCGGGAAGCCCCGGAACCGGTCGGCAAAGGTCTTGTAATGCTGGCGCGCCAAAAGCGTCGTGGGCGCGATGACGGCAACCTGCACGCCCGACATGGCGGCGATAAAGGCCGCGCGCATGGCGACTTCGGTTTTGCCGAAACCCACGTCACCCACCACCAGCCGGTCCATGGGGCGCCCGCTCTCAAAGTCCGACACCACGTCGGCAATCGCGTTCAACTGGTCATCTGTTTCGGCATAGGGGAAGCGGGCGAGGAATTCGTCCCAAAGCCCGTCGGGCGCGTGAAATTCCGGCGCTTTGCGCAGCTGGCGTTCGGCGGCGATGCGGATCAGCTTGTCGGCAATCTCGCGGATGCGTTGCTTCAGCTTGGCTTTCTTGGCCTGCCACGCCCCGCCGCCCAGCTTGTCCAGCAAGCCTTCCTCATGGCCGTAGCGCGAGAGCAGCTCGATGTTTTCAACCGGCAGGAACAGCCGGTCGCCACCGGCATATTCGAGCGCGATACACTCATGCGGCGCGCCCATGGCGGTGATGGTTTCCAGACCCGTGTAGCGACCCACGCCATGTTCGACATGCACGATCAGGTCGCCGGGGCTGAGGGTCTGCGCTTCGGTCAGGAAATTCTCGGGCCGCTTGCGTTTGGATTTGCGGCTGACAAGACGGTCGCCCAGCACGTCTTGCTCGGAAATCACCGTCAGGTCGGGGGTCTCAAACCCCGCTTCCAGCGGCCAGATGGTCAGGAACAAACCCTTGGCCTTGGCATCCATGTCGCGGATGCTGGCGATGTCCTTGGCCGCGCCCGCGCCGTGATCTTCCAGCAAGCCGCGCAGGCGTTCGCGCGCGCCCTCGGAATGGCTGGCCAGAACCACCGCACCCTGTTTGCCGCGAGCCGCGATATGGCCGGCAAGCGCATCGAACACATTCGCGCCCGATTGGCGTTCCGGTGCAAAGCTGCGGCCCATGCGCCCGCCCGCGTCCAGCACACCCGGCCCCGGCGCGGTCGGCGCGGCTTGCAGGCGGATCACGCGGCGGGGCGCAAGGGCTGCGTCCCATGCCGCGCCGTCCAGATACAAAAGCTCTGGCGGGCACGGTTTATAGACCGTGTCCATGCGGCCCTTCGCGCCCATCGCCTCGCGCCTTGCGTCATACTGGTCGGCGATGCTCTCCCAACGCGAGGTCCGCAGCGCATCGAATTGTTCGTCCAGCACCAGCGCGGCGTCGGGGACATAGTCGAAAAGCGTCGCCATCTTGACGTGGAAGAAAGGCAGCCAATGCTCCATCCCCTGATGCTTGCGGCCCGCGCTGACGGCCTCATACAGCGGGTCGTCATTGCCAACCGCGCCGAATTCCACGCGGTAATTCTGCCGAAACCGGGTGATCGCGGCTTGGTCGAGGATGATCTCGGAGACCGGCGCGAATTCCACGCGGTCCAGCTTTTCAAGGCTGCGCTGCGACACCGGGTCGAAGCGGCGCGCGCCATCCAGCACATCGCCGAACAGATCCAGCCGCACAGGGCCGGTTTCGCCCGGCGGGTAAATGTCGAAAATCCCGCCACGAATGGCATAGTCGCCGGGCTCTGACACCGTGGGCGCCTGCGAAAAGCCCATCCGCACCAGCCACCCACGCAGCGCGTTTTCGTCCAGCCGCTTGCCGACCGTGGCCTGAAACGACGCCTCGGCCACCACATCGGGCGCGGGCACATATTGCGTGGCCGCCGACAGGGTCGTCAGCAACACGAATTGCCCCGGCACACCATGCGCCAGCGCCGCAAGCGTGGCCATGCGCGCGGCGGAAATGTCGGGGTTGGGCGAAACCCGGTCGAAGGGCAGGCAATCCCATGCCGGAAAGCGCAGCACCGTCACCTCTGGCGCGAAAAAGGCCAGCGCCTGCGCCATCGCCTCTGACCGCTTGTCGTCGCGCGCGACATGCACAAGCGCGCCGCCAGCGCGGTCCAACTCGCGCTTCAGAAGTGCCGCGTCAAAACCCTCGGGCGCACCGCCCATGATGATCCGGGAAGCAAGCGTGCTCATAGGTCTGGTATCTGTCCTTGTTGATCTGCACCGAAGCGCTTGGCGAAGGGAAACCCCCTAACCGCCCAGCACCGAGGCGGTCATGACATGTAGCATTCCCCAGATCGCGGTCACGAAAATCGCGATCAGCCCGATGAACTGCACCCACAGCCTGTGGCGCAGAAGCGCGCGATGCAGGCGGTCGTCGCGCATGTGGTCATGCTCTATCCGAAAGGCCAGCCGCACCGCGAGGAACTGGGTGATCGCCAAGGGCAGGAACAGCAGAAACACCGCTTGGGCAAATTCCAGCCCGTAGCCGAAGGCCATGATGCACACGGCCGTCAGCACCATGACCTGAAAACCCAGCACCCAATGGCCCGCGCGGCGCACCACGGTCAGGCGGCGGCGCACGAAAATGCTCACTAAGGTGTTCAGGTCTTCAGACGCCTGCCCGCCCTTGCGCCGGGCCTTGACGATCAGGTCATAGGGCGCGCCCATCACGGTTTGCGACGCGGACGACCACGCAATCGCCAGAACGATCCAGAACCAGACCGACGAGAAAGACCGCATGTCGATCAGTTCGAATATGTTTTCCAGCAGATACAACGCGCGGGACTTTCGTGACTTGGGTGGAATTCGGTTATCCCCTGCGCGGCGTTTTTGCAATGCCACCGCATGGGAAGGGCTGCCCAGATATGTCGCACGGGCCACCCGGATGATTGCGCTATCAAGCCAAGATTGCGCTAACGCCTGATTAACAAACGGTTTTCGCCCTTTTTTCGCCCTTGGCCCGTGGCTATACCGCAAGCAACCAGAGTTCGGAGAGATGACATGACCATCACCATCGGTATCAACGGTTTCGGGCGGATCGGGCGTTGCACGCTGGCCCATATCGCGGAAAGCGCGCGCAACGATGTCGAGGTCGTCAAGATCAACGCGACCGGCCCGATTGAAACGAATGCCCATCTGCTGAAATACGACAGCGTGCATGGCCGCTTCCCCGGCAGCATCCGGGTCGAAGGCGACACGCTCGATCTGGGCCGTGGCCCGATCAAGGTCATGTCCACCTATGACCCGCAGGAACTGGACTGGGAAGGCGTCGATGTCGTGCTGGAATGCACCGGCAAGTTCAACGAGCGCGACAAGGCCGCCGTTCACCTGGGCCGCGGGGCCAGCCGCGTGCTGGTGTCTGCCCCTGCCAAGAACGCGGATGCGACCATCGTGTACGGGGTGAACCACCGCAGCTTGCGCCCCGAGCAGCTGGTTGTCTCGAACGGGTCATGCACCACGAACTGCCTTGCGCCTTTGGCAAAAGTGCTGAACGACGCCATCGGCATCGAGGCTGGCATCATGACCACGGTGCACAGCTACACGGGCGATCAGCCGACGCTGGACCGCCGCCACAAGGACCTGTATCGCGCACGCGCCGCCGCGATGGCGATGATACCCACCTCGACCGGGGCCGCGAAAGCGCTGGGCGAAGTGCTGCCGGAACTGGCCGGCAAGCTGGACGGCACCGCGTTGCGTGTGCCGACCCCCAATGTCAGCGCCGTTGACCTGACCTTCCAGGCGGGCCGCGATGTGACGGTGGCAGAGGTGAACGAGATCGTGCGCAAGGCGGCCGAAGGGTCGATGGGCGCAGTGCTGGCCTATGACCCGGAGCCGAAGGTCTCCATCGACTTCAACCACACCCCGCATTCGTCGATCTTCGCACCCGACCAGACCAAGGTCGTGGGCGGCCGCACCGTGCGCGTGCTGGCATGGTATGACAACGAATGGGGCTTTTCCTGCCGCATGGCCGATGTCGCCGCCGCGATGGGTCGGTTGATCCACTGATCCGATCAATTGCTTTCGGCGCGGAGCAAGGGCGTAGCCCGCCGCGCCATCGGCGGGCCGTCCCGCGGCCTGCCGATTGGTTGCCTTAAGCGCTTAGCTCAGGCGCAGGACGGACATGGTCACCATAAAGTGACGCAGAACATCGGGCGGATCGGCAGTCCCCGGCCCGCCGCTAGCGCTACCCTTTCGCCAAGGCCCGCGCCCCTTCAATGGTCAATCCCGGCGACAGCGCATCGGGGTCCAGCACCAGCTCTATCACCGCGGGCACGCCTGCATTCAGCGCGCGCTCCAAGGCGGGCGCGAATTCGTCGGTTGCCCGCACGCAGTCGCCATGCCCGCCATAGGCACGCACCAGCGCCGCATAATCCGGGTTGAACAGTTGCGTCCCGCTCACGCGGCCGGGATAGGTCTTTTCCTGATGCATCCGGATCGTGCCATACTGGCCGTTGTTGCACACGATCACGACCACATTCGCCCCGTATTGGCGCGCCGTGGACAGCTCGTTCAACGTCATCTGGAAATCGCCGTCGCCCGCCACGCACACTACCGCGCGGTCAGGGTGTTCCAGCTTGGCCGCAATCGCCGCCGGAAAGCCGTAGCCCATCGACCCCGATGTCGGCGCCAGATGGCCGGGAAAGGCGCGCGCGCGGAAATAGCGGTGCAGGAAGGCCGCGAAATTGCCCGCGCCATTGGTGACGATGGCATCGTCCGGCAAAAGGTCTGACAAGCCGCAGAGGATCTGCTCCAGCTTGACCGCGCCCGGCGTTTCACGCGGCGTGATCCAGTCCAGATAATCGGCACGCGCCGATTTGGTCCAGTCCGACCAATCGGGCCGGGCGGGCGCATCGCGCCGGGCCAAACGGGCCAACACATCGACCGCAGGCGCGGCCAACCCCAGATCGGGGCGGAACACGCGGCCCAATTCATCCGGGTCGGGGTGAATGTGGATGATCGTCTTGCGGGGGTTCGCTGGGTCCACATGGGTGTAGCTGCCCGTCACGATGTCCCCTAGGCGCGAGCCGATCACCAGCAAACAATCCGCATCGCGCAACCGCTGGCCCAGCTTGGGATTCATGCCAACAGACAGATCACCCGCATAATTCGGGTGGCGGTTGTCGATGCGGTCCATGCGGCGGAACGTGGCGCAGACAGGCAAGCCGAAGGTTTCGGCAAATCGCGCAAGGTCTTGCGCGGCCTGCGTGGACCAGACCGACCCGCCCGCGATGACCATGGGGCGCTCGGCACGGCAGAGCCTCTCCAGCACCGCGTCGATCTGCTCGCCACAAACCGAGGGCGGCATGGGTGCGACCGGGGGGATGTCGGGCACATCGGCCCGCGCCGAAAGCATGTTCTCGGGCAGGGCTAGCACCACGGGACCGGGCCGCCCCGATTGCGCCATGTGAAAGGCGCGGCTGATATATTCCGGCAGACGCTCTGTCTGGTCCACCTCTGCCGCCCATTTGGCCAAGGGGCCGAACACAGCGCGGTAATCCACCTCTTGGAACGCCTCTCGGTCGCGGTGGCGGTTGTCGATCTGACCCACGAACAAGATAAGCGGCGTCGAATCCTGACGCGCCACATGGATACCCGCCGACCCGTTCGTCGCCCCCGGCCCGCGCGTGACAAAGGCCACACCGGGCTGCCCGGTCAGCTTGGCATGGGCTTCGGCCATCATGACCGCGCCACCTTCGTGGCGGCAGACGATGTTTTCGATCCCCGATTCATGCAGACCATCCAAGGCCGCCAGAAAGCTTTCGCCCGGAACAGAGAATACCCGCCGCACGCCCTGCGCTTTCAACTGGTCCACAAGGATTTTGCCGCCATGGCGTAGGGTCATGTCATTCTCCTGTCTGTCATCATTCAAGCCTGCGGCAATCGTCGCGCAGGCACAACCGGGTTGCTTTCATTCGTCTGCCCCTTAGCTAAGGCAAAACGAGGAAAGGAAAACCATGAGCGATTTGACCTTGCTGGGCCTGTGCGGCTCGCTGCGTGCCGAAAGCTTTAACCGTAAACTGATGCTGGCGGCGGCGAAAAGCTTCGATCCTGCCGAATTCATCGAAGGAAACCTGCGCCTGCCGCTGTTTGACGAAGACCTTGAAGCGCAGGGCATTCCCGACGAAGTGACGCGCCTGAAAGAGCAGGTCAAAGCCGCCGATGCCGTGGTCATCGCCTGCCCGGAATACAACAAGGCTCCGCCGGGCGTGCTGAAAAATGCGCTCGACTGGATCAGCCGGGGCGGCCAGCCATGGACCGACAAGCCCGTCGCGCTGGTTTCTGCCGCCGCGGGCCGCGCAGGTGGCGAGCGCACGCAATTCGCGCTGCGGCTGATGATGGTGCCCTTCCGTCCGCTGATCTTGCAAGGGCCGGAAGTGCTGGTCGCCAGCCCCAAGGATCATTTCGATGAAACCGGCGCGCTTGTGACCGAAAGCTACCAGAAGCTTCTGTCGGAACTGATGACCGCGCTGCGCGAAGCCGCTCAAGCACGCGCCTGAGCGTCGGCGAAGCCTGCCTGAACGGCGGCCTCGGCCTGCTGGGCCAAGGCTTTGCGGGTGGTCGTGGCCGTGCACGCAATGGGGCTGTGGCAGGTGACTGTCACGCCCCCTTGAGGGCTTTGCCCCAGAACCCGCAGGAAATGGGTGGCAAACTCCATGCCACCCCACCAACCGTAAAAGCGTGGGTCTGCGCCCTCGGGCGCGTGATAGCGCAGGCTGACGGGTTGCACTTCCATGCCCGTGGGCATGTCGGGCGCAAGAAAGGCCTGGAACAGCGTGGGCTTGAAGGGCAGCACCAGCGTGCTGTCGGTGCTTGTGCCTTCGGGGAAAAACACCAGCCGGTGCCCGCGCCGGAACTCTTGCGCCAGGATATGCGTTTGCGCCTGCGCTTCGCGCTTGTCGCGGCGGATGAACACCGTGCCCGTCAGTCGCGCCAAGGGGCCGATGCCGGGCCAGCCAGCAACCTCTGCCTTGGCCACGAACATCGCGGGCGTGAGCGCGTTCAACACGAAGATGTCCAGCCATGACGCGTGGTTGGCGACCAAGGCACCGCGCCCGCGCATCGGTGTGCCCTGCGCCTGCACGCGCAGCCCGATCACGCGCAGGAAAAAGCGGCAATAGGCCCGCACCACATGGGGCGAAAGCGCCCGCGCCCCGGCATGGGTGATGTGTTCAACCCCGCGCGCCAAGAGAAGCGCGGCCATGCCCGCCAACAGGCCCAAGGCCAACAGCGCAAACCGCCAGATCGCGCGGCGGCGCTCGGCCGGGGACAGCGCCATTGGGGGCGGCGGAACGTCCGAATCCCACGTGCTCATCCGGCGCGGGCCACAAGCGATTTTGCATGACGGCTCAGCCGCGCGGCATCCAGCAGGATACACACATCGGTGGTGTTGAACGCATGATCCACGAACGCCCCTTCGCCAATGCGCGCGCCAAGGCGCAGATAGCTGCGGATCAGCGGCGGGACGGCTGCGCGGGCCGCACGCTCGTCAACCTGCTCGGGCGGCAAGATGTGGCCCAGATGGGCTGGCTTGGCGCGAACCGCAAGCTCTGGCGGGGCCAGATACCTATGGTGCAGCCAACTGAGCGGTTGGGCCAGCGTCGCCAGATCGGTGCCCGGAAAACTGGCCGCGCCGAACAGGATGTCCACCTGTCGCGCCGTGGCATACTCTGCCAAGGCCTGCCACATAAGCAGCATTGCCGCCCCGCCGCGATAGGCGGGGTCCACACAAGAGCGGCCCAGTTCCAGCAACCGGCGGCCAGACTGCCGCAAACTCGAAAGGTCAAATTCGTCATCGCAGTAAAACCGCCCGTCTGGCCCAAGGCGGTCGCCGGGCAGCAGGCGATACACGCCCACCACGCGCTCGGCCCCGGTGGTGTCGAGCAGCAGCAGATGATCGAAAAGCGGGTCGAACGCGTCCTGCTCTAGCCGGGCATCATGGTCCACCATGGGGCCATCGCCGCCCAGCTCTTCGACAAAGACCCGGTAGCGCAGCGCCTGCGCGGCGCGCAGATCCTCGGCAGAGGCGGCAAGCCGTGTCGATAAGCAGCCAAGATGCGGCGGAGGCGATGAGGGCACGGCGCGGCGGTCCTGTTGGTAAAATGCCGGTTGCGCATACTGCACAGGGGCACTTGCGTTCAAGTGAAACAGTTTGTTTCCCGATTAAGCGTTGCCTGCACGTTTAGGTTGCTTAACTCTCGGCATCGAGATCCCAGACAACCTCTAGGGGAATTATGGCGGCGTTAACCACCTGTTTGCCAGTTTCAGCGAAATTGACCGTGACGGTTTCGCCCACGCGGGATTGCACCTGTCCCAGCCCCCAATCGGGGTTGTCGGGGCTTTTGACGAACATGCCGGGTTCCAGAATATGATGCGACACCGCTTTTCCCCTTCGTTCTCACCCACCGATCCCGACAGGGCAGAGGGTCTTGATCTGCCCGCCCTGATTGCCGCGCGGATTTGCCATGACCTTATCAGCCCGCTCGGCGCCATCGGCAACGGGGTGGAACTGTTGCAAATGGCGCCCTCCCCTTCCGCTGGACCAGAGATAGACCTGGTTCGCGAAAGCGTCCAGCAAGCACAGGCCCGGATCCGGCTGTTTCGGGTCGCGTTCGGGTCTTTCCGGCCCGACCAGATGATCGGGACCGACGAATTGGGCGGGCTGTTGCGCGATTACGCCGCGACGGCCCGGTTCGATCTGACCTGGACACCCGTGGTCAGCAAACCGAAGGCAACCGTGCGGCTGGCCCTGCTTAGCCTGCTCTGCATTGAAACCGCTTTGCCCTATGGCGGGCGCGTGGTTGTAACCCGCGATGAAACCGCGCTGCATATAACCGCGCGCAGCGACAAGCCAAAGATCGACCCCGCCTATTGGGACGCGCTCATCGGCGCGGCAGACTGGCCGCATGATCTTCAGGCCGCGCGGGTGCAATTTCCGGTGTTGCAGCGCGCCGTCGCGGAACAGGGTATGTCGCTGGAGCTGCGCCTCGCCGAGGATGGGCTTGATCTGCGGATTACCGCCGCTTGAAGTAGCGTTTGCGTGCAAACCCGCCGACAGACCGTGACAGCGGGCGAAATCTTGCTAAGCTGCATACATCTGACAGGTGGGGAATTTCCCCGGAAAGGAGAGCAGATGAAAAGATTTGCAAGCGCGGCAATCCTTGCGGGGGCGGTTGCCCTGGCCGGGTGCCAGATGACGACGACCGAGCGCACCGTGGCCGGAGGTGTCCTGGGCGCGGCCGGCGGCTTGGCCGTGGCCAACCTGCTGGGCGCCAACACCAACTGGGCGATCATCGGCACCGTCGCAGGTGCTGCCGCCGGCACGCTTCTGGCACGCAACACCGCGACCGGCACCTGCGCCTATGCACGCGGCGACGGCACCTATTACGAAGCCGCTTGCCCGTAAGCCACCGCACCGCGGTACCCAAATAAAAAGGCCCCGTCTGCACGGGGCCTTTTTTCATCTCGGTGGCATATCCCGGCGTTATTCCGCCGGGATAGCCGCATCGTCGTAGCTGATCGGATGCGGCAGATGCACCAGCATCTCTTTCGGGCAAACCTGCACGAAATTGGCCTTCTCGCGGTCCCAGTTGCGCAAGATGTCCTCGGAACGCGAAGATCCGGTTTCCTCGGCATGACGTGCGATCAACTCGCGCAGCTCGGTTTCCCAATGCTCGACCGTGACCGGGCAGGTCACAAGCGATTCCATGTTGATAAGGTCCGCCGTTTCACCCGCCGGGTCATAGAGATACGCCATGCCCCCGGTCATGCCCGCGCCGAAATTCGCGCCGATGCCGCCAAGGATAACCGCGACACCGCCGGTCATGTATTCGCAACCATTCGAGCCGCAGCCCTCGATCACCACTTTCGCGCCAGAATTCCGCACCGCGAAACGCTCGCCCGCACGGCCAGCGGCGAACAGGTAGCCGCCGGTTGCCCCGTAAAGCACCGTGTTGCCGATGATCGTGTTGTCCTGCGTCACCAGCGGCGAGGACATGCGCGGGCGCACCACGATCAGGCCACCCGACAAGCCCTTGCCGACATAGTCATTGGCATCGCCGAAGACTTCGATCTTCAGGCCCGGCGCGGCAAACGCGCCCAAGGACTGCCCCGCACTGCCGGTCAGCTTGACCGTCAGGTGGTCGGGTTGCAGGCTGTTGCGCATCCCGAAACGCTTCACGATATGGCTGGACGCGCGCGTGCCCACGGTGCGGTGAGTATTTTCCACCGCGTAGGACAGTTGCATCTTCTCGCCCTCTTCGAAGAAACGCGCCGCATCGCGGATGATTTCGGCATCCAGCGTATCGGGCACGGCGTTGCGCGGCTTGTCGCGGTCGTAGCGGATCTGGTCTGCACCATCCACGGTCAGCAGCAGCGGGTTCAGGTCCAGATCGTCCAGGTGTGCGGCACCGCGGCTGACCTGCGTCAGCAGGTCGGCGCGGCCAATGACCTCGTCCAGGCTGCGCGCGCCGATTTCGGCCAGGATTTCCCGCACTTCCTGCGCGTAGAAGGTAATCAGGTTCACCACCTTGTCGGCATTGCCGGTGAACTTGGCGCGCAGGGATTCGTCCTGCGTGCAGACACCCACCGGGCAGGTGTTCGATTGGCACTGACGCACCATGATGCAGCCCATCGCGATCAGCGCGGCGGTGCCGATGCCGTATTCCTCGGCCCCCATCATCGCGGCCATGACAATGTCGCGGCCCGTGCGCAAACCGCCATCGGTGCGCAGCGTTACCCGCTCGCGCAACTTGTTCATGGCCAGAACCTGATGCGCTTCGGTCAGGCCCATCTCCCACGGTAGGCCCGCGTATTTGATGGACGTGCCGGGGCTGGCCCCGGTGCCGCCATTATGGCCCGAGATCAGGATGACATCGGCCTTGGCCTTGGCCACACCGGCGGCAATCGTGCCCACGCCCGACTGCGCCACCAGCTTGACCGTGACCTTCACGCGCGGGTTGATCTGCTTGAGATCGTAGATCAGCTGCGCCAAGTCCTCGATCGAGTAGATGTCATGGTGCGGCGGCGGCGAAATCAGCGTCACGCCCGGCGTCGAATGGCGCAGACGCGCGATCAGCTTCGTCACCTTCATGCCCGGAAGCTGGCCACCTTCGCCCGGTTTCGCACCTTGGGCGACCTTGATCTCCAGCTCCTCGCAGGCGTTCAGGTATTCCGCCGTCACGCCAAACCGGCCAGAGGCGACCTGCTTGATCTTGGCGCAAGGGTTGTCACCGTTCGGCAGCGGATGCGCATGTGCCGGATCCTCGCCCCCCTCGCCGCTGTCGGATTTCGCACCGATGCGGTTCATGGCGATGTTCAGCGTCATATGCGCTTCGGGCGACAAGGCCCCCAGCGACATGCCCGGCGTCACGAAGCGCTTGCGGATAGAGGTGATACTCTCCACCTCTTCCAACGGGATCGGACGGCCCAGCGGCTTGATGTCCAGCAGATCGCGCAGATGGATCGGATCGCGCGAGGACATGGCCTTGGAATACTGCTTCCACAGCGCATAGCTGGAATTGTTGCAGGCCTGTTGCAGCAGGTGCATGTTGGTGGCTTCCCAAGCGTGCTTCTCGCCCGAGCGGCGCGCCTTGTAGAAACCGCCAATCGGCAGCACGTCCTGACCGCCACGCCAACCCTTGGCGTGCACTTCTTCCAGCTTCATCTGGATGCCGTGCAGGCCGATGCCGGAAATCCGGCTGGGCATACCGGGGAAGTATTCGGCGACCATCGCGCGGCTGAGGCCCACGGCCTCGAAATTCAGCCCGCCGCGATAGGACGAGATGACAGAGATGCCCATTTTCGACATGATCTTCAGCAGGCCAAGGTCGATGGCGGCGCGGTAGCGGCGCATCGCCTCTATCAGCGGGCCGTCGATCAGGCCGCGATCAATGCGGTCGGCAATGGTTTCCTGCGCCAGATAGGCGTTGACCGTGGTGGCCCCCGACCCGATCAGCACCGCGAAATAATGCGGGTCGATACATTCGGCAGACCGCACATTGATCGAGCAGAAGGTCCGCAGACCCTTGCGGGTCAGCCAGCTATGCACAGCACTGGTGGCCAGGATCATCGGCATCGCGACCTTGTCGGCATTCTGATGCTCATCCGTCAGCACCAGATGGCCCGCGCCAGAGCGCACGGCATCCTCTGCCTCTGCGCGGATACGCTCCAGCCCCGCGCGCAACGCGTCTTCGCCCGCGCCTGCGGGGAAAGTGCAGTCGATGAAGGACACCTGGTCGCCGAATTCGCGCACCATCTCGGCAAACTCGCCATTGGCCACGAAGGGGCTGTCCAGAACCAGAATTTCGGTCTGGCTGCTTTCCTCGTCCAGCACGTTCTTCAGGTTGCCGAACCGGGTCTTCAGGCTCATCACGCGGTATTCGCGCAAGCTGTCGATGGCCGGGTTCGTCACCTGGCTGAAGTTCTGGCGGAAGAAATGCGACAGCGGGCGATATATCTTGGACAGAACCGCCGAAGGGGTGTCATCGCCCATAGAGGCGATCATTTCCTTGCCGTCTTCGGCCATGGGCGCCAGAACCTGCTCGATTTCCTCAATCGAGTAGCCAGCGGCCACCTGACGGCGGCGCAAATCGGCTGCGTCCATCTGCCGGGTTTCGGGCACGTCACGCAGCTTGTCGTTCAGCTCGACGATCTTCTCGTTCCAGTCGCCGAAAGGCTGGTTCGCGGCCAGTTTGTCCTTCAATTCGACATCGTGATAGAGCTTGCCCTCGGCCATATCGACCGCGATCATCTGGCCCGGCCCAAGCGCGCCTTTTTCACGCACGGTCAGCTCGTCCACCACGACCATGCCGATTTCCGAACCGGCAATCAGCATGTTGTCGCCGGTCACGACATAGCGCATGGGGCGCAACCCGTTGCGGTCCAGACCGGCGCAGACCCAGCGGCCATCGGTCATGGCAAGGGCGGCGGGGCCGTCCCACGGCTCCATCACGGAATTGCAGTAGGAATACATGTCGCGCCATGCTTCGGGCATCTCGACTGCGGTCTTGGACCACGCTTCGGGCACCAGCATGGTTTTCGCCATGGGCGCGTTGCGGCCTGCGCGAACCAGCACCTCGAACACCGAATCCAGCGCAGCAGAATCAGACGCGCCAGAGGCGACGATCGGCTTGATGTCTTCGGCCATGTCGCCAAAGGCGCTGGAAGCCATGCGGATCTCGTGGCTTTTCAGCCAGTTCAGGTTGCCTTTCAGCGTGTTGATCTCGCCGTTATGCGCAAGCATTCGGAAGGGCTGTGCCAACCACCACTGCGGGAAAGTGTTGGTCGAATAGCGCTGGTGATAGATCGCGAAGGCGGATTCAAACCGCTCATCGGCCAGATCGGGGTAGAATTCGGCAACTTGCTCGGCCAGCATCATGCCCTTGTAGATGATCGACCGGCAGGACAGCGAACACATGTAAAAGCCCGTGATCCCAGCCGCCGTGATCGCCTTCTCGATGCGGCGGCGGATGACATACAGCTCACGCTCGAAGGTTTCTTCGTCCGTGCCCTTGGTGTTGTGGATCAGGATTTGCTCGATCTCGGGGCGGGTCGCGTTCGCCTTCTCGCCCAGGCAATCCACGTTCACCGGCACATGGCGCCAGCCATAGATCGCGTAGCCCATGCGCAGCACTTCCGATTCCACGATGGTCCGCGAGCGTTCCTGTGCATTGAAATCGGTGCGCGGCAGGAACACCTGACCCACGGCCATAAGTTCATCCATCGCGGGTTCGTGGCCGGTGCGGCGGATCGCGTCGTAGAAGAAGGCGACGGGAATCTGCACATGAATACCCGCGCCATCGCCGGTTTTGCCGTCGGCGTCGACCGCGCCGCGATGCCAGATGGCTTTCAACGCCTCGATCCCGTTTTCGACCACCTTGCGCGAGGGCTTGCCGTCCAACGACACCACCAAACCCACACCGCAGGACGAATGCTCGTCCTCTTCGCGATACAGGCTGTGCTCGGACATGTAGGCGCGCTTGGCTTCTTCGCGGGCGGCCCAGGCTTCATCATACTTGGTCATGTGCTTTCCTTTTCAGGCAGGAAATTCGGTTATTCGGCAGCGACCTTTGCGGGTGCCGAAAGATAATTCAGGATCGAGTCGGCGGCTTCGCGCCCGTCGCGGATGGCCCAGACCACCAGCGACGCACCGCGCACGATGTCCCCCACGGCCCAGACGCCCGGCATCTCGGTTTCATGGGTGTTGAACTTCGCCTTGATCGTGCCCCAGCGGGTGACGGCCAATTCGGGCTGGTCGAACAGCTTGGGCATGTCTTCGGGCTCGAAGCCCAGCGCCATGATCGCCATGTCGGCCTCTTCGGTGTAGTCGGCCCCTTCGATCACCTCGGGCGCGCGACGGCCGCTGGCATCGGGCTTGCCCAAGCGCATCTTTTGCACGCGCACGCCCGACAAATCGCCGGCGTCATCGGTCACGAAGCCCAAAGGCGCGGTCAGCCAGACGAATTCGACGCCCTCTTCTTCGGCATTCGCGGTTTCGCGGCGCGAGCCGGGCATGTTTTCGCGGTCCCGGCGATACAGGCATTTGACCGACGTCGCTCCCTGCCGCACCGCCGTGCGCACGCAGTCCATGGCCGTGTCGCCCCCGCCGATGACCACCACGCGCTTGCCCTTGGCATCGAGCGTGCCGTTGTCGAATTCGGGCACGTCATCGCCAAAGCTCTTGCGGTTGCTGGCCGTGAGGAAATCGAGCGCGGGCAGCACACCCGGCGCGCTGGCATTCGGCACGCTCAGGTCGCGCGCCTTGTAAACGCCGGTCGCGATCAGCACCGCGTCATGCTTGCCGCGAATGGCGTCGAAGCTGATGTCTTCGCCCACGTTGCAATTCAGCACGAATTCGACACCCGCTTTTTCAAGCTGTTCGATCCGGCGCATGACAACCGGCTTTTCCAGCTTGAAGCCCGGAATGCCATAGGTCAGCAAGCCGCCCGCGCGGTCATAGCGGTCATAGACCGTGACCTGAACGCCCGCACGGCGCAGCACGTCAGCGGCGGCCAGACCACCGGGGCCGGCGCCGATAATGGCAACCGATTCGCTGCGCTCGGTGGCGGGGGTGATGGCCTGCACCCAGCCTTCTTCCCAAGCGGTGTCGGTGATGTATTTCTCGACCGCGCCAATGGTCACGGTGCCGTGGCCCGATTGTTCGATCACGCAATTGCCTTCGCACAGGCGGTCCTGCGGGCAGATGCGACCGCAAATTTCGGGAAACGTGTTGGTTGCCTGGCTGATTTCATAGGCTTCCTGCAAGCGCCCTTCGGCAGTCAGGCGCAACCAATCGGGGATATTGTTGTGCAGCGGGCAATGCGACTGGCAATAGGGCACACCGCACTGGCTGCACCGTCCTGCCTGCTCGGCGGCCTTTTCTGTCGCATATTCACGGTAAATCTCGCCGAAATCCTCGGTCCGCAGGTTGGGCGGGCGCTTCTCGGGCATTTCCTTGCTAACAGATACAAAACGCAGCATCGGTTGCTTGGCCATCGTCATTCCTCCAAGGTTCGGAAAGGCCTTTTACAAAGGCTTTCCAGAAATGAAAAGTCAGCAATGCTGACTAAATTGCAGAAAAATTTCTTCGCGGGCGCAGAAACTCGGGTGCGGATTGTCGCTTTTATGTCAGTTATGCTGACATATAGGGCGTTTCGTTACGGCTTGGCAGCATTCAGGCAGAAGAGTATAGCGGCAGCATGACATTGCTATACCTCGCCATTCTGGCGCTCGTGCAGGGCGTGACAGAGTTTCTGCCCGTCTCCTCCTCGGGCCATCTGATCCTGTTGCCCAAGCTGCTTGGCACGCCAGATCAGGGGTTGGCACTTGATGTTGCGGTGCACGTCGGCACTCTGGGCGCGGTCTGCCTGTATTTCCGGCAGGATGTGGCGCGCGCGCTGCGCGGCGCGGCACAACTGGCGCGCGGGCAGCTTGCCAGCCCAGAGGCCTTTTTGGCGCTTTGCCTTATCGTGGCCACCATTCCGGTCATGGCCGTGGGCCTTGTGCTGCAACTGACCGGCTGGATCGACCTGATGCGCAGCGTGGCCGTCATTGGCTGGGCGATGATCCTGTTCGGCGTGGTCTTGTATATTGCCGACAAACGCGGGCCGGAAACCCGCACCGCCCCCGGCTGGACCTTGCGCCACGCCATCATCTTTGGCCTGTGGCAAGTTGTGGCGCTTATTCCGGGCACGTCGCGCTCCGGCATTGTCATCACCGGCGCGCGGGCCTTGGGCTATGCGCGCCATGACGCGGCAAAGCTGTCGATGCTGATGTCCATCCCGACCATCCTTGCCTCTGGCGCGCTTTTGTCGCTGGATGTGATCGGGCACGCCGATTGGGCGCTGTTGCGCGATGCCGCGATTGCGGCGCTGATCGCTTTTACCGCCGCGCTGGCGGCGCTGGCACTGATGATGCGGCTTTTGCGGTCGGTCAGCTTTACCCCATACGTCATTTACCGCATTGCGCTGGGGCTGGTGCTACTGGGCGTCGCCTACGGCTAATACCCTCTTGACCGCGCGGGCCGTGGCATGTGTTAAACCCTCATGCCCCGCGCGAAACCACAACCCAAGCCGAAACCCTACCGCACGGGCGCACCGCACCGCGCCTTCATGGCCGTGGCCAACGGGTTCAGGCGGCTTCGGACATGGGTGTTCCGGGCCATGCTTCTGGCGCTTGGCTTGCTGGTGGCCTGGGTGCTGCTCTACCGCTTCGTCGCGCCGCCGGGTGGCCTGTTCATGTGGCAGGAATACCGCCGCTTGGGCGATATCAGCCATGACTGGGTGCCGCTAGAGCAGATCGCCCCCGTGATGGCACGATCCGCCGTTGCCGCCGAAGACGCGAATTTCTGCCGCCATTGGGGGTTTGACATGGCCGCGATCCGTCAGGTGATCGAGGAAGGCGAGACGCGCGGCGCATCGACCATCAGCCAGCAGACGGTGAAGAACGTGTTCCTGTGGCATGGCCGCGACTGGACCCGCAAGGCGCTGGAATCGGCGATCACGCTGATCGTGGAAACCGCTTGGCCGAAAAGCCGGATCATAGAGGTCTATCTGAACATTGCCGAATTCGACGAAGGCGTCTTCGGGGTTGAAGCCGCCGCGCAGCATTATTTCGGCACATCTGCGGCAGGCCTGAGCGATCTGCAAGCCGCCCGCCTTGCCGCCGTGCTGCCGGCCCCCAAGTCGCGCGATGCGGCGCGCCCGACAGAGTTTCTGACCCGGCGCAGCGCGCAGATCATGGACGGGGCCGCGACAATCGCGCGCGATGGTCGCGCGGATTGCTTGGGCGGTTGAACTTGTCCCGCTGGCAGGGCAAGAGAGGCACATCTCAGTAAAAGGCACACGCACGCCCATGGCCCGCTTGTATCACGTTCCCCTGTCCCCTTTCTGCCGCAAGGTGCGGCTGACGCTTGCCGAAAAGCGCATAGAGGTCGAACTGGTCGAAGAACGCTACTGGGACCCCAGCCAGGATTTCATGCGCCGCAACCCGGCGGGCAAGGTGCCGATCCTGCGCTATAACGGCGTGCACATGTCCGAAAGCCAGGCGATCTGCGAATACCTCGACGAGGTTATTCCGAACCCGCCCCTTGTGCCCAAGACGCCGGAAGACCGGTATGAGATGCGCCGCATCTGCACGTGGTTCGATGACAAGTTTCATTCCGAGGTGACGGCGAACCTTGTCTATGAGCGGGTGAACAAGAAGATCAGCGGGCAAGGCTACCCGGATTCGGCGCGCATCAAGATGGGCTCGGCACGGATCAAGTTTCACCTCGATTACATGGATTGGCTACTGGGCCAGCGCCGCTGGCTGGCCGGCAACGAGATGACGCTCGCGGATTTCACGGCGGCAGCGCATCTGTCCAGCCTCGACTACATCAACGATGTGGACTGGAAACGCTCTGCCATGGTGCATGAGTGGTATGCCAAGATCAAATCGCGCCCGGCCTTTCGCACGCTGCTGGCCGACCAGATCCCCGGCTTCCAGCCCCCGCCGCATTACGCCGACCTGGATTTCTAGGCGAAAGCGGTTCCCCGACCTTCGGTCGATCTCGCTACCATTTCAGCCAACGCGGCCCAAGGACCGCGCCCGCCCCGACAACCAGCGCAATGGCGGTTGAATAGGCGGGGATCACGAACAGCACCATGTCCTTGTCGCAGTAAAGCGAATAGATCGCCGCCGCTAAGCATCCCGCCATCAGCCCCGCAACCGCGCCGGTCAGGCGTGGCTGGGTGGCTGCGCCAGCGGTCAGCGCCCAAAGCAACGCTCCCAGCAGCGGCGCGGCCAGAACCGGGATGGACAGCAGGCACACGGCGGCCGAGGGCGTGGACAGGGCCGCGACAAGCGCCGACACACCGCCTTGCACAAGCGACACGGCAAGCGTGAGCAACACCAACGCCAACATCGCCACCAACAGCGCCCCGCGCAACCTGCGCGGCGTGGCAGGATGCACCTGCGCCATCGCCAACGCAGCAGCAAGGCCGACCGTTGCCAGTGGCACAAGGGTTTTCAGCACCGCCAAGGACGACAGCGCCGCCGCCAGATCGGGGCGCGCGCCCCAGAACAGTGCGAAAGCCAGCAGCGACACGGCCAAGCCCACGGGCAGCGCACGCAGCACCTGCGCGCGGACCTTGGGCTGCGGAAGGGTATCGGCGGCAAGCGCCGCGATCAGATCGTCGGTTTTCATTCGATCATCCTTTCCCGCAGCTTCGCCACGGATTTCAGCGCCCGGTGCAGCGCCACGCGCACCGCGCCTTCGCTCATGTTCAGCCGCGCCGCCGTTTCGGCGGTTGTTTCGCCATTCACGCCAAAGGCGCGGACGATGTCGGCCTCGCGCGGGTCGAGCGCGTTCAGCACTTTCTCCATGTCGCGCCCCGTGGTCGGGTCGGGCGCATCGGCGGCGGGCAGGCCTTCGGCGAACGCGTCGATCGGCAGCTCTATCCGCGTTCCGCGCGCGCGGAACGCATCAACGACCTTGTGCCGCGCAATGGCATAAAGCCAAGGGCGCAACGGCTGATCCTCGTTCCATGTGTGGCGCTTGCGGTGGATGGCAAGCAACACATCTTGCAACACGTCTTCGCAACCCTCGCGCCCCAAAGCGGACCCCCGCGCGTGCACGACCTTGCGCAAAAGCGGGGTGATCGCGGTCAGGACGCGATGATAGGAAACCTGATCGCCGCGATTGGCCGCGCGCATAAGATCCTCCAGGGCATCCAGGTCGTTCACGCTCATCTTGCCCTCTATTCGGACTGGGGTGCCGAAACGTTACAGAAGAATGCGGCAGGATGACCAGAAGTGAATGCGCGATCACAACGCCGTAACGTCACCGTGAGCTTCGTAACGACCCGAACCGCCGCCCCGTAACGCTTCGTGGGACTGCAAACACGCACCCTTTCAAAATCGGAGTTCGACAGATGACCATGAAAACCCTCGCCCTGCCCTTGGCTGCCTCGCTTGCCACCGCGCTGACCCTGTCGGCAGGCCATGCACAGGCCCAGTCGGCTGATATGGAAAAATGCTTCGGCGTGTCGCTGGCAGGCGCCAATGACTGCGCCGCTGGCCCCGGCACGTCCTGCGCGGGCAGCTCTACCGTGGATTACCAAGGCAATGCCTGGACACTGGTGGCAGCCGGCACCTGCATGGATATCGAACTGCCCGCCATGGCCGATGGCACCGCGCGCATGGGTTCGCTCGAAGCGCTGGACCGCGACCTGCCGCCCGCCTGATCGCTCGATCCGGGGGCGGGCGCATCGCTCGCCCCCTCGTTCCCGAACAGCAAAAGGACCGATTCCATGCCACATTTGCCACAGCGCGCCGGGCTGGGTTTTAAGCCGGAACATTTCCACGACCTGATGGCGCGACGGGGCCAGGTTGGCTTTCTGGAGGTCCATGCCGAGAATTACATGGGCGATGGCGGCGCGCCCCATGCCATGCTGACCGCTTTGCGCGCCGATCATGCGCTGTCCATCCACGGGGTGGGCCTGTCCATCGGTGGCGCGCAGGGGTTGAACCGCGACCATCTGGACCGGCTGCGCAAGCTAATCGACCGCTACCAGCCCGAAAGCTTTTCCGAACATCTGGCATGGTCCAGCCATGGCGCGGAATGGCTGAACGACCTTTTGCCCCTGCCCTATACCGATGAAACCCTTGCCACCGTCTGCGCCCATATCGACGAGGTCCAGACGCATCTGGGGCGGCGAATGCTGCTGGAAAATCCGGCCACCTATGTGACCTTTCAGGCCTCTAGCTGGTCGGAAACCGATTTCCTGACAGAGATCACGCGCCGCACCGGCTGCGGCCTGCTTCTGGACGTGAACAACGTGTTCGTGTCGGCCACCAACCACCGGTTCGACGCGCGCGCCTATCTGGCCGACTTTCCGCTGGGTGCCGTGGGCGAGATTCACCTGGCCGGGCATGAGACCGAGGAATTGCCCTCTGGCCCGCTGCTGATAGACAGCCACGGCGCGCCCGTGGCTGACCCGGTCTGGGCGCTTTATGCCGAGGTGCTGGACCGCACCGGGCCACTGCCCACGCTGATCGAATGGGACAATGATGTGCCCGCGCTGGACGTGCTGCTGGCAGAGGTCGCGCGCGCATCCGACCTGTTGGGTCATGCAACGAAGGGCCAAGCCGATGCCGCCTGAGATGCATCACGCCGCGCTGCAAGACGGCTTTCGCGCAGCGCTTTGGGCCGATGCCCCGCCCGATGGCCTGACCGCGCCCAACCCCGCAGAGATCGCCCAACGCTTCAAGGTCTACCGCAACAACGTCTTTCACAGCCTGACGCGGGCGCTGGCTGCACGCTTTCCGGTGGTCGAGCGGCTTGTGGGGGGCGAGTTTTTCACCGCACTGGCACGCGCCTATCTTGCCGCAGACCCACCGCAAGGCCCGGTCCTTCTGCATTGGGGTGAAAGCTTCGCGCCGTTTCTGGAGGGCTTCGCACCCGTCGCCCAACTGCCGTTTTTGCCCGATGTGGCGCGGCTGGAATACTTGCGCGGGCGGGCCAGCCATGCGGCGGATGCCGCGCCGGTCGCGCCAGCGGCCTTGGGCGTCGATGATCTGGAAGCCCTGCATCTTGCGCTGCACCCGTCCGTGCATCTGTTCGCAAGCCCGCACCCGGCCGTGCAGATATGGCAGGGCCAGCAACCGGGCGCGCCCAAGATGGCGCTGAAGGCTGGCCCCGATCACGCCCTGATCGCGCGCCGCCCCGATTTCGCACTGGTGGTAGAGCCGCTGGACCCGGCGAGTTTCGCGGTGTTGACAGCGCTGAAAGGCGGCGCGCCGCTTGGCGCGGCGGCGCGCCATGGCGACCTCACCGCTGCACTGACCCTGTTGCTGACCCACGGCCTGATTGCCGATGCCCGGAAAGGAACCCCCGCATGACCCAGTCCATCGACGCCCCCGCACGCCCCGCGCCCAAGGCCGCGCTGATTCGCAAAGCCAATGCGCTTGGCCAGCATCTGCCCCATGACATCGTCGTTCTGGTCGCGCGCATCGCGCCTGCCGCCGTGTTCTGGCAATCCGCGCGCACCAAGGTGGACGGGATCACGATCAAGGACTCGACCTATTTCCTGTTCGAAAACGTCTATGCCTTGCCCGTCATCCCGCCAGCAATTGCCGCCGTGCTGGCCACCGTCGCAGAGCATGTTCTGCCGGTGTTGCTGGTTCTGGGCCTGTTGTCGCGCCTCTCGGCACTAGGGTTGTTGGTGATGACCGCCGTGATCCAGCTTTTCGTTTTCCCCGAGGCGTGGATCACCCACGCCCTGTGGGCGGCGGCCCTTCTGGTCGTCATCGCGCATGGGCCGGGGCGGCTGTCGCTGGACCATGCGTTGAAGCTGGACCGCTAGGCGCGCTCAGACCGGGTTCTGCGCGCCCGCGAAGAACATCAGCCGGCCATCGGCGTCGTAGATCGGACGAATGCGCAGCCGGTTCACGAAGGCGCTGCCATCCTTGCGATAGTTCAGAATGTCGATGGTGAAGCGCGTCTGCGCCCGCAAGCCTTGGCGGATCGCCTCGACCGTGTGCGGGTTGGTATCCGGCCCTTGCAGAAAACGGCAATTTCGGCCCAGCGCTTCAGCGGGGGAATAGCCGGTCTGGGTCTGAAATTCGTCGCTGACAAAGACCATCGGGTTGTCGGGCTGCGACGGATCCGAGAAGACGACGGACATCTCGACCTCGTCTTCCTCTAGCAGAGAACGCAAATACCCTTGGTCCAACGGATTATCTGTCACCTGCCTGCCCCCCCGGTGCTGTTACCCTTGTTTTCTGCCCGTGGCCGAGCTGAAAGGCAAGCGGTGAGCACTTATTCGGCGGCGGCCAAACCGGGTTTGCGCTGTTGTTCTATCCACGCGTCCAAATTCTGGACCTGCTCTGGCGTCAGGCGCAGGCCAAGCTTGCTGCGCCGCCAGACGATGTCATCGGCCCGGCGCGCGTATTCATGCCGCATCAGCCAGTTGACCTCTGCCTCGGTCAGCGTGGCCCCGAAATCCTGCCCCAGATCGGCGGCACTTTCTGCCTGACCCAGGATTTGCGCGGCTTCGGTGCCATAAGCGCGCACCAGTCGGCGCGCCCAGAAATCTGTCAGAAAGGCAAAGCGCGCTTTCAGGTCGCGCTCCAGCGCCGCCACGCCATCCACCGGGAAGTCACCGCCGGGCAAGGGCACGCCCGCCGTCCACTGCCCCTTCGCCACGGGCAGGCAGGCACCGATCTTGTCCAAGGCGCTTTCCGCCAGGCGGCGATAGGTGGTGATCTTGCCGCCAAAGACATTCAGCACCGGCGCGCCCAGACTGCGATCCACTTTCAACGTGTAATCGCGGGTTGCTGCCGTAGCGCTGCTTGCCCCGTCATCATAAAGCGGGCGGACACCCGAATAGCTCCAGACAACATCGTCCCGGCCAAGCTGTTGCTTGAAATACTGGTTCGCAAAGGCCAGCAGGTAGTCTTGCTCGGCCTCTGTGCAGATCGGCGGTTGCGACGGGTCGGCATGTTCCGCGTCAGTCGTGCCGATCAGGGTGAAATCGGTTTCATAGGGAATGGCAAAGATGATCCGCCCATCGGTGCCTTGGAAGAAATAACACTTGTCATGGTCAAACAGTTTGCGGGTCACGATATGGCTGCCGCGCACAAGCCGCACCCCTTCGCGCAGGTTCAGCCGCACCTTCGTCTGGATCACGTCGCCCACCCAAGGGCCGGCCGCATTCACAAGCATCCGCGCGCGGTGCACCCGCGTTTGGCCTGTTTCGGTATCTTGCGTTTCCACCCGCCACACACCGCCGTCGTTGACCGCGCTTGTGACCTTGGTGCGCGGCATGATCCTGGCCCCGCGCGCCTGCGCGTCGCGCGCGTTCAGCACCACAAGGCGCGAATCCTCGACCCAGCAATCGGAATATTCGAACGCTTTGGCGAAGCGCTTTTGCAGCGGCGCACCTTCGGCAGTGCCGGCCAAGTCCAGCGTTGCGGTGCCCGGCAATATCTTGCGCCCGCCCAGATTGTCATACAGGAACAAGCCCAGCCGGATCAGCCATGCGGGGCGGCGCCCCTTCATCCATGGCATGAAGGCCCCCAGCAGCTTCGAGGTCGGCGTTTCCGCGTCGAAGCGCATATCCGGGTGGTAGGGCAGCACGAAACGCATGGGCCAGCTGATATGGGGCATGGCTTGCAGCAAGGTTTCACGCTCCAGAAGCGCCTCTCTGACCAAGCGAAACTCGAAATACTCCAGATACCGCAGCCCGCCATGGAACAGCTTGGTAGAGGCGGACGAGGTCGCTGACGCAAGGTCGTTCATCTCGGCCAGCGTCACGGACAGCCCGCGCCCCGCCGCATCGCGCGCGATGCCGCAACCATTGATGCCACCGCCGATGATGAACAGGTCGGTGATGTCTGTGTCGTCCGCGTGGGTCAAGGCTCTCTCCAATGGATGCGAATCTGTTCGTTCTATGCCAAATATGGTGGAAAATCGCAATTGAATGCTGTTCGTTTTAATTCGTTTTCTACGAAATTAGCGCCAAAATGTGACTTTTTCGCGCCGAAGCGACACGAATTCAGGCAAAACCGAAAGACTGCCAATTGCCTTTTCGGGCGTTTCCCGGAATGCTCGGCGACGGTGCAGGGCCGGGCTTCGGGCCGGTCGGCAGGAACAGGCAAAGGGCGATCATGTCGCAAACACTCCGTCATCCTGAAATTCTGGAGATCGCGCGCAAGGATGGCAAAGTCACCGTCGAGGGGCTGGCGCGCCATTTCGATGTGACCCTCCAGACCATTCGCCGCGACCTGACCGAACTGGCAGAAGCGGGCCGACTGGAGCGCGTGCATGGCGGGGCGGTGCTGCCCTCTGGCACGACCAATATCGGCTACGAGGAACGCCGCGCGCTGAAATCCACCGCCAAGCGGGCCATGGCCCGCGCCTGCGCCGCCCGCATCCCCAACGGCATTTCACTGTTCCTGAACATCGGCACCTCGACCGAGGCGGTGGCCCAAGAACTGCTGCACCATGAGAACCTTCTGGTCGTGACGAATAACATGAACGTGGCGAATATCCTCGCGTCCAACAGCGCCTGCCAGATCATCGTTACCGGCGGGCAGCTGCGGCGCGCCGATGGGGGGCTGGTGGGCAATCTGGCCGCAGAGACCATTCGCCAGTTCAAATTCGACCTTGCCGTGATCGGCTGCTCTGCGCTGGACAAGGACGGCGACCTGCTGGATTTCGACATTCAGGAAGTGGATGTCAGCCAGACCATCCTGCGCCAGTCGCGACGCACCTTTCTGGTGGCCGACCAGACAAAACTCAGCCGCAGCGCGCCCGCGCGCATCGCGTCCCTCTCAGCGATCGACACGCTCTTTACCGACCAGCCGCTGCCTGCCGACCTGACGGCAAGCTGCGCGGCTTGGGGCACACAGATCGTCGTGGCAAGCTGACCGCATTTATTTTCCCGCCCCCCTTGCCCACGGGCACCGAAAGTGCCACCTTCCCCGCACCACAGGGGAGTCGCGTAGTGCCGCGGCTGAGATGCAGGGTGGCAAGCCCTCGGACCCTTATAGCTGATCTGGATCATGCCAGCGTAGCGAGGAGGACACATCATGTTCGCGGGCGCACAAGTCTCTCTATACCCAATGACCGACGGGTTCGTCGGCGTCATCATCGACGCGCTCGGCGCGCTCGACCCGTGGCGCGACCGGTTGCGGATCGAGACAGACGATATTTCGACGTTGATCGTAGGACCACCAGAGGTGTTGTTCCCGGCGCTGCGCGACCTCTATGTGCAGGCGGCGTCCACGGGCGTGCATGTCGTGTTGCGCTGCACCCTGTCGCGTGGCTGTCCGGGCGAACCTGATGACCCGATTTGCCAAAGCTCAGCCCTTGCGAACCCCGCCGAACCCTTGGCGACGCGGCAAGAGCGGGCGCTCGCGCGCGTGGCCACCGCCGCACATCTTGGGCAGCCCGCCGACGCGCAGTTCTCGCTTTACGTGATGGGCGCGGGCGACCACATGGCAGAGATCATGGGCTGTATCGCTTTTCTGAAAGACAGCGGCACGTTCGACCGGTCCAAGAATTTCTGCACAAGGCTGACGGGGGATGCGGGGCCGGTCTTTGCGACCTTGCAACAAGCCTTTTGCCAGTTCGGCCCGCCCAATGGCCATGTCACGATTGATCTGACCGTTTCGGCCAACAGCCCCTCCAAGCGCTGATCCGATGCGACACCCCCTGCCCCGCCGTTCCGGCAAGGGGCTGGCCCGCGGCATTCCCACCCTGCTGAGCGTGGCCAGCGCCTTTGTCCTTTGGGAAGCCTATGTCCGGCTGTCCGGTATCTCTGCGCTGGTCTTGCCACCGCCATCGCGGGTGCTGGACCAGATCGTGCAGAACCGGGCGCTGTTGTGGGACAACACGCTACCCACGCTACACGCGACTTTTGCCGGCTTTGCCTTGTCCCTGAGCGTTGCCTTTACGCTCTCGGTGGTGTTGGATTTCCTGCCGCGCCTGCGCAAGGCACTGTTCCCGATCTTCGTCATCAGCCAGACCTTGCCGCTTGTGGCCATAGCACCCTTGGTCGTGCTGTGGTTCGGGTTCGAGTTGACGCCCAAGGTGCTGCTGGTCGCGCTTGTCACCTTCTTTCCAATGCTGGTGGCCTTGGTCGATGGCTACGCATCAACCGACCCGGATATAGAGGCGCTGATGCGCTCGATGGGGGCCACGCGCGGACAGGTGTTTCGCGCCGCGCGCTTCCCATCCGCCATGCCCTATTTCTTCGCGGGCCTGCGTATATCCATCACCTATGCCGTGGTTGCGGCCATTTTCGCCGAATATGTCGGCGCGCGGGCGGGCTTGGGCATCGTGATCCTGAACGCCAAGAACAGCTTTCGTCCCGACCTGATGCTGGCCGCCGTGGTCATCAGCTCGCTTCTGACCTTGGCGCTGTTCGGGGCGGCCGCGCTTTTGCAGCGCATCGTGCTGCGCTGGCGCAACCCGGAGGGGCGGGCATGAGCTACCTGTCGTTGCAGGATGTCAGCCTCAGCCTTGGCGACACGGCCATACTGGACCGGGTTTCGATGTCGCTGGACAAGGGCGAATTCGTCTCTGTCCTTGGCCCGTCAGGGGCGGGCAAATCCACCATCCTGCGCGTGCTGACCGGCAGCCTGGCCGCGCAAAGCGGCACGATCACCTGCGCGGGCCAACCCTTGGCGCGCCGGAATGACCGCTTCGCATTCATGCCGCAACGCGATGCGCTTTTGCCGTGGCGGCGGGTCATCGACAACCTGACGCTGGGGCTGGAAGTGCAGGGCATGACGCGCAAAGCTGCGCGGGCGCGGGTCATGCCGCATCTGGCGGAATTCGGGCTGGACGGGTTTGAGCGGCATTACCCGGCGGAATTATCTGGCGGGATGCGCCAGCGCGCGGCCCTGTTGCGCACGGTGGTGCAGGAGCGCGCGGTCCAACTGCTGGACGAACCCTTCGGCGCGCTCGATGCGCTGACACGGTTGCAAATGCAGCGCTGGTTCGAGCAGCGCTGGCAAGACGCGCGCTGGACCACCTTGCTGATTACCCATGACGTGCGCGAAGCCGTGGCGCTGTCGGATCGCATCTATGTGCTGTCGCGCCGCCCCGCGCGCGTGATCGCCGACATCCCTGTGCCATTGCCGCGCCCAAGGCTCGCGCGCGCGCCCTGTGCAAAGGCCCACGCGCTGGAAGCGCAGATTCTAGACATTCTGCTTCACCAAACCGGAGAGTGACCCATGAAACACATCCTGACCGCAGCCCTTCTGGCCAGCGCCCTGCCCGCGGCGGCCCAGACCAGCCTGAGCGTGGCGCTGGACTGGACCCCCAACACCAACCATGTGGGCCTTTATGTCGCCCAAGCCAAAGGTTGGTTTGCCGATGCGGGGCTAGAGGTCGACATCCTGCCCTTTACCGACACATCTTCTGGCACGCTGGTCGCAACCGGCGTGGCCGAGTTCGGCATCCTTAGCGCAGTTGGGTTTCATACGCAGCGCGCAACCGGCGCCGACATGACCGTTGTGATGGCCGTGGTGCAGCACGAAACCGGGCGGCTGGTGTTCAACGGTAATCGCGACGACATCCAGCGCCCTGCCGATCTGGATGGCATGACCTATGCAGGCTTTGGCAGCGCTTGGGAGAATGCGCTGATTTCCACGATCATCCGCAATGATGGCGGCACAGGCGAATTCGACACGGTCACGCTGAGCACCTCTGCCTACGAGGCTTTGGCCAATGGCAGCGTCGATTTCACGCTGGAGGTCAGCACCTGGGAAGGGGTCAATTCGGTTCTGCTGGATCGGCCGCAGCGCGCCTTTCGCTATGCCGATTACGGCGTGCCCGACCAGCACACGACCTTTCTGGGGGCCAATGGCACATGGCTAAAGCAGAACGCCGACACGGCACGGGCGTTCATTCAGGCGGCGCAGCGCGGATATGCGTTCGCGGCCCAGAACCCGCAGGAAGCGGCTGAAATCCTGATCGCGGAAACCGCCGGAATGCTGAGCAATCCGGACCTTGTACGCGCCTCGATGCAGGCGCTGGTCGCGGGCGGCTACCTGCAAGACCCCGGCGAAGCTGTCGGCCTGATCGACCCCGACATGATGGCGAATATCACGCAATTCCTGTTCGAAGCGGGCATCTTGCGCGACGCGGACGGCAACCTGCTGACCAGCCCGCCAGAGGTGGAAGGCTGGTATACCAACCGCTTCCTGTCCGGCATTGAATGACACGATAGACGGCCTGCAACTCATGCCGGTTGTCAGCGCGGGGCCACCCCGGCCCCGTGCGAACGCGCCTTGCTTTCTCAGGGGGCTGCGTCTGCGCGCAATGCGGCGCAGCCCCCTGTTGCACGGATAGCCTAGAACAGGCTCGCGATCAGAATGCCCTCGGGCGGCGTGATGCGCATCAGCGTGAAAAGCCCGTTGATGCCAAGGAACAGAACTGCCGCATAAAGCGTTGCGCCCAGCAACCGCATTCCGGCAAAGCGGATCAACACCAGCAAAAGGAAGGCGGCGGTGGCCAATTGGAACCCGACCAGAGCGATGCCAAATGCGTAGCCAAGAAGAAGCGCGATGATCGGGTAGTCGGATTTCGCTTCGACATGAAACAGGTCGCGATGTGACAGGAACCGCCGCATCTCTCGGACAAGAACGAAGATCGCGAGGGCCAGACCCGGAACGATCGCCAGAAGCGGCAACAACCTTGCATTGGCCCGAAAGCCCGTCACTTCGAACAAGGCATACCCAAAGATCAGCACGCCCAGCCCCGCCATGGCCAGCCGTGCGGCACTTGTGCCAGCAGGCTCGACCGCCGGTGGGGTCGCAATGTCATCGTTCTTTACGGTTTCGCCGGACCCGCGTTTTTCGCGCCAGATGGTCCAGCCACGCCACAGCAGGGGAAAGACGATAAAGGACGCGATCAGCAAAACCCCCGGACGCGCCAACCACGTCCAGCCATGGATCTGCGTGGTCAGCCAGAAATACTGCTCGACAGGCTTGGCCAGAACGAAGCCGACAAGGATGGGCGCACGGGGCCATTCCGCTTGTTTCATGATCCAGCCAATGACGCCCAATAGCAAAAGCATCGCGATATCGCCCATCGACTGCGTGGCCTGATAGGCACCTGCGATCATCACCAGCATCAAAGGGGCGGCGATAAGTGCAAAGCGAATCCGTGTCAGTTGCGCGACCATCGGTGTGATCGCAAAGCAGATGGCCGCCCCGACGATGGATGCAAGAGCCACGCTCCAGACGATCAGATACAGCAGGACTGGCTCTTCCGTGACCATGCGCGGGCCGGGGTAGAAGCCGAAGCTGAACAAGGCGCCAAGGAAAATCGCGGCAGCAGGGCCACCCGGCACACTGAAAAGCAATGTCGGCACAAGGTCCGAGATCACGGTCGCATTATTGGCCCCCTCGGCGGCGGCCACGCCGCGCGGCTCGCCTTTGCCGAACCGGGATTTATCCTTGGTCGACCGCATGGCATGGCCATAGGCAACCCAAGTCGAGGCATTCGCTCCGACGGCAGGCACGAAGCCGCCAAATGTGCCGATCAAGGCCGAGCGCAGGATAAGCCACCGGCTTTTCCAAAACTCGGAGAAGCCCGCCGACCAATTGCTGACAACCTGCTTCTTTGCGGAAATACCGCCGCCCCCGGACAACATGCTGATGATTTCGGGCACGGCGAACAGGCCAAGCGCCACGATGGTCAAGGACAGGCCGTCCAGCAAATAGGCCTGCCCGAAGGTGAACCGGAAATTCGCTGCCGCGGGGGCCGGCCCGATCGTGCCGATCAAAAGGCCAAGACAGCCCGCCGCAAGCCCGACCGCAAGGTCGCGCCCGATCATGCTGGACGCGAAATACAGCCCGACCATGGCAAACATCAGCAATTCGGGCGTGCCCAGCGCCAGAACAATCGGCCCGGCGACGGGAATGGCCAGCGCCAAGGTGATGGCCCCAACCAGTCCGCCAACCATAGAGGCTAGGAACCCAAGACCTAAGGCTGTCGCAGCCTCGCCTCGCTTGGCCATGGCGTGCCCTTCGATCGCTGTCGGCGCAGAGGCCGGCGACCCCGGCGCGCCAAGCAACACCGAGGTGATCGTGTCTGATGTGTAGACGACAGAGATTGCGCCCAGCAAAAGCGCCAGCCCCGCGTAATTGTCGAACAGGAAAACGAAGGGCAACATGATCGACACGGCGGCAACGCCGCCAAGGCCGGGCAGCATTCCAAACACCATCCCCGCCAAGACGCCCATCAACAGGGCGAACAGACGCAGCGGTTCGAATAGTTCCGAGAGAGCTGCGAGGGCAACATCCATTTGCGTCGAACTCCGGAGTTTGGGTCAGGCGAATTGAGTCAGGGGCATAACATGGAAAGATCGGCGGCGAGGGACCAGGCCGCCGATCCGGTTATTGGTGGTGTTCTATCAGAACTGGACGCCGAATTTCTCGCCCAACAGGTTGATAAGGTAGCTGCGCACTTCGTCACTCGGCTGCAAGGCGGCTTTCAGCGCCGCTTCGGCGTCCGCAGGCGAGGTCATGGCATAGCCACCCACCACTTGCTGCCCTTCCTCGATGAACTCGGGGTCCGCATTGATGCGGCCAACGGCATCGGCAAAGGCGGCAACGATCTCGTCGGACGTATCCGGATGCAGATAAGCCGTCAGACCGTAGGCAAGCGTCAGCGCGCCCATGGCCTGATATGCGTCCCATTCCACGCCGCTGGGTTCTTCGCCGAAGACATCGACATAGACCTCGTAGACCGAGGGCAGGTCCGGGACCGCCGGATCGCGCGCGACAAGGCGGCCATTCTCATCCATCGACCCGCCCGTCATGAGCGCAACCGCATCGCCGCTTTCGACGGTTGCGGCGACCTGGGTCATGTAGACGGGTGTGAACTGGAAATCGACATTCGTCTCGCCGCGCTCAAAGGCCAGACGGATCGGACCGCGCCCGGTAAAGCCCAGCACAGAACGCACATCGGCGCCAAGAACCTCGAACGACAGGAGCGTCGGAAGGTCGCTGGCGGCGGCGGCAATCCCGCCATAGATCAACGGCTCTTCGGCATTGACGAAATCGGCAGGCGTTTCAATTCCGGTGCCTTTGGACACATAGGTCACGCTGCCGAAGGGCAGACCGTAAGCCATACGCATTGCGGCCAGGTCGTATTCGACTTCCGGCTGCCCCAAGACATAGGGGTTCGCGGTCGAAGATGTGGTGAACAGGATGGTCTGCCCGTTCGGTTCTGCATTCTGCTGGAACCAGTTGGCACCCAGAATAGACCCGCCGCCGGGGCGGTTCGTCACTTCGATATTCGGATTTCCCTCGAGGTGGCGCTCCAGAAACTTCTCCAAGAAGCGCGCGGCAACGTCGGTTGCGCCGCCGGGCGCGAAAGGCACGACAACCTCGATGGTCTGGCCCGCGAAACTGTGTTGCGCAGCCGCCGGTGTGGCGCCCAGCGTTGCAGCGACGGCAAGCGCGGCCGCGACCGGTGCGATATAGGTGCTTTCACGTGTCATGTTGGTCTCCTCCCAGTTTGGTTTGCTGTCAGACAACGGGGTTGGACAATGTCCCGATCCCGCTGATCGTCACGTCAACCTTGTCTCCCGGAACAAGGTATTTCGGGGGCGTATGCCCAATGCCCACGCCGGCAGGCGTGCCCGTGGCAATGATGTCGCCCGGCTGAAGGGTCATCGTCGCGCTCAGCGTCTCGATCAGGCCGGGAATGTCGAAAATCAGATCACTGATCGGCGCGCGCTGACGTTCTTCGCCATTGACCGTGGTTGTCAGCGTTTGCCGGGTGATGTCGCCCATTTCGTCGGCGGTCACGATCCACGGCCCAAGCGGGCCGAACGTATCGAGGCTTTTGCCCACAAGCCACTGGTTGTGCCGCTTCTGCAATTCACGCGACGTGACATCGTTGCAGATCGTGTATCCGAAAATCACATCGAAGGCATTGTCACGCGTGACCTTGTGAGCAGGCTTCCCGATGATGAGCGCCAGCTCCCCCTCGTAATCGACCGTCTGCGTCGGGTCCAAAGAGCCGTGGATCGCGGCACCGTGCCCGATAAGGCTCGACCCTGCTTTGCTGAAGATGACAGGCTCGGGCGGGATCTCGTCCTTGCCGGTCGAATCGAAACCGCTGCCAAAGAATTCGCGGGCATGGGCGTGATAATTCTTGCCCACGCAAATCACCGCGGCACGGCGAGAGACCGCCGGCGGCAAAAGCGTCACCTCGGCAAGCGGCAGCTTGCGGGCGTCTGCGGCCTTTGCCTGCGCCTCTTGCAGTGCAGCCGCACCGCCCTCGATCAGCTTCAGAAGCGCCACGCCTGCACTGCCCACCGGACCTTCGTGCAAAACCGAAACTTCCCCGGCTTCGACAAGGCCAAGCCCTTCACCCGCCGAGCCCTTGAAGGCTGCTATCCGCATCTTTTCCTCGCTGATTTAATATTTTGTCGATGATTTATGTTTTCGTCGATATTGACTTGTCAAGGTATTTCTGTAAATTCGGCAAACATGGAAGACGGGACTTCGTTCAACTCCGAGCCGACTTTGGTCGAGCAGGCTTTCGCGGCCTTGCGGAAGGACATAATCGACGGCACGCGCGCGCCGGGCGAACGGTTGCGCATCGACAAACTGCGCAGCCTTTACGGGATCGGCGCATCGCCACTGCGCGAAGCGCTGCAACGGTTGGCGGCGGATGGTTTCGTGATCGCGTCAAGCAATCGCGGCTTCTTGGTAGCGCCGCTGAACCCCACCGAATTCGAAGACCTGAACACGGCGCGCATCGCCGTCGAATGCGCGGCGCTGCGTTTATCCGTTGTTGCAGGCGACGAGGATTGGGAAGCGCAGGTCGTCGCGGCGGCCTACTCACTGGAAAAGCTTGACAGGCAGCTTATCGACGGCACGTTGCAAGACTTCGACCGATGGGAAGTGTTGAACGCAAAATTCCATACAACACTTGTCTCCGCCTGCGGCAGCCGGTGGTTGCTGCGGCATCGGGACATGTTGCAGATCCAATGCGAAAGATACCGCCGGGCGTCGGTATACCACGCGCGGCTGAAGCGTGATCTGCTAACAGAGCACAGCGCGCTAGCAAAAGCCGCGCTGGCACGAGATGTCGAACTGGTGTGTCGACTTACCCAAGAGCATTACGCCAAAACAGCGAACCATTTGCTGGTGGATGCTTCCGCCGACTGATGACCCCTCAGTGCACACAGACCGCGATGTTGGATCGCGCGTCCGTGCGACCAAACACAAACAAAGCACAATGTGTCCGACAGCTTCCTGTTGCAAGCGCAGGCACCCCCAAGCTGTATCGCCTTGGCTTGGGTAACTGTTTCATTTTTCTGCAAAACAAGGGCATGATTTCCTTGCGTTTCCTCTCTTCTTGATATTTTTATCACTTGGTCAAATTTTTCAGAAGCCGCCAGTGAGCGGCCAAATTCTATTCAGTGATTGAGAACACCACGACCGTCACGTTCGCGCTTGGCCCTGGCCGCACCAACGACTGACCAAATCGCACTCCTTTTTGCCGGAAGGCATAGTGTCGAATTATTCGGAAACGACGCGCGTCGGCTTCATGGCGCTGCCGTCGATCCGCGAGCGTGTCGCGAAGCCCGATCTGCCCAAAACCGAACAAACCAACTGGACTTGATACCTACCGAAAGGACCAAACCCATGAAACGCATTTTGCTTGCGACTTTTGCAATGATCGGCGCCTCGGCGGCTTCGGCTGGCGAGTATTGCGAACTCGATGGTGCCGAGATGTTCTACTGCACCTTCAACGGCGGCACCAAGGCCGTCGAGCTCTGCGATGCCTATTGGCTGGATGGCGACATGGCGTCCTACGGCTTTTTCCAGCGGGGTGGCGAGATCGAGAAAGAGATTACCACCGACAAGGCATCGCTGATCTATGACGAAGGCACCGGCATGGGCGGCCTGATGAGCGAGTCCGTAAGCTTTCAGGCGGGTGGCGGCTACGCATACGAGGTCTTCTGGTGGGCCGAACAGGGCGATACAGAGCTCAACGGCGGGATCAACGTGCTTCAGAACGGCGACCAAATCGCCAATCTGTCCTGCGACCCCGGATCGGTGCGCCACGAATTCACCGAATTCTTCGGCCTGATCGACGCCGCGCAGGTTTCGCCGTGAGGCAATAGGCTGTCTTGATCGCGGCAAGGCTTGGCCTTGCCGCGCAGGCGCAGGCGTTCTGCGATGAGGGCATTTTACAAACCGACGTGCTGTGCTTGACCGCAGAGGCCGAAGAGATAAAGGTTTGCCGCACGGCCCATCCCGAAACCGGCGGCGGTGTTCTGACCCTGTATCTTGATCCGGCGCTGTCCGAAGGGCCGATGGTCTCTGTGGTCGAGGAAATTCCCTTTTCGATGACACTCGGCACCGGCGGCTATCCGTGGGACACCTATGGCCTGACCTTCTTTCACGAAGGCGGTCGGGCCGTGCTGAGCTTGCGCCGTGGGATAGATGCGACGGATAACGACGACGTCGAAATCACGCTTTCCCTGTTCGAGCGCGGGGTCAAGCCGAGATGCAAATTCCATGGTGGGCTGTCTACTGGGCCAAAGACAGAGGCCGGAAAAGGCAAGATTGCGGCTGCGCAACGGTTGCGGTGGAAGCGCTACAGACAGACCAATGATTAAACCTCACATACTGAAAAGCTGGGCGGATTGCGGACTTTCGCTGCACAGGCGAAAGCATCCCGTCGAAGACTTGATAGTAGCCTTTCGCGTTTCAGCTTCGTCAAGCAACTTGCTGCTCCAGGGACCAAGATCAACCAGTGGCAGTCGGTTGCGTTTACAAAGTCGCAGTTCGCCCACGCAGGGTCTGACATTCCACTCAATTGGCGGCGCGCCCGAGTCAGCCATCAACTAGGAAACCATGCCTCGCAGCGCACGTTCGCATATGATCGCGAGAGTAGCTCGCCTGGATGTGGAGAATTGCGAACAGTGAACCGCCCCGGGTTTACCGGAGGGCAAAACTCTCGGAGGATTGCCCGTTATGGAACAGAATCGAAAGAAGACCTCAAAGCCGTATTCACCTGA
>NZ_JAFMPR010000049.1 GCF_020667835.1 Roseibaca sp. Y0-43 | reverse complement strand
TCTATGGCGCGGCTTCTCTCGCCTCGCCGATATTGTCATCGGCTTCGAAGCTGCACGGGCGACGCGACGCAGCCAAACTTGTGGGTAATTGAAAGGAGCGGGAAGCCCTTACGGACGAGGCGACCGACTTGCTCCGGCACAGCCTCTCTCCGGCCACCGAACGGGCCTTGCGGGGCGATCTCGCTCATTTCCAGACTTGGGGCGGGTCAGTCCCTGAACCGCTCCGGTGAACCGCTCCGGTTTCGCCGGAGACTGTTGAGTTCGTATTTCAAGCTGCAATTTTGTCTGACTTCAAGGCCTCCTTATATTTCTCCTCGGCTT
>NZ_JAFMPR010000048.1 GCF_020667835.1 Roseibaca sp. Y0-43 | reverse complement strand
TTCGATCATTTCCATCTCCGCCGGAAATGCGGTCATTTCCATCTCCGCTAAGTAAGGTATCGTTTCCCGCGTCGCCCCAAAGCGTGTCGTTGCCGTTGTTTCCCTCAAGGTGATCGTCTCCATTTTGTCCAAACAGGAGATCGTTGTCGTGGCCGCCAATAATTCTGTCATTCTGGTTGCCGCCAAACAGGCGGTCTGGTCCAAAGCCGCCATCGAGCGTGTCGTCGCCATCGCCCCCATAGAGCGTGTCTGCCCCAAGATTGCCTTGCAGCAGATCTCGGCCGTTACCCCCGGCGATTCGATCATTTCCATCTCCGCCGGAAATGCGGTCATTT
>NZ_JAFMPR010000047.1 GCF_020667835.1 Roseibaca sp. Y0-43 | reverse complement strand
GACCGTTTGTAAACGAATGCAAGGGGCGTTTCCCTCGTCGCGCTGAGTTCGGGAAGCCTTGTATCTATGGGCTGAAGCCCGCGAGAGGCGCTCCATCGCTCTCGAGAAGACAGGATCCTCGGGCGCTTCTATTGTAGAAACAAACGCAGTCCCTCAAACTTCATAGGCAAGCGCGCATAATAGCCGTATAATGCGCGCATGAACCGATCACGCCTGACATATATGGACGATGAGGGGGTGCCTCTTGACGACATGGAAGCGTCCGAGGACCGGGATGACGCTGATCTCTGGTTCCTGCCCGGGCCGATAGAGGACGAACCGGATTACCTGCCGCCCGGACCTCCGCCTGAGGCGAAGGAATCCGATGTTGTCGATGCCTGGCGCGCGGCCGAGGCCGGGCAGGCGGCGCAGCTCGCCCGTGTTGCTGCGCGCCTGGGGATCCTCGATGAACGCCTGCGCCGAGGCCCGGCTGGCTGGCGGCAGCGGCTTGCCCTGATCGAAGCCGCGGATCTCAGCTGGCTCACGCAAGACCGGATCGGCCTCGACCGGGTTTCGCTTTACATGGCGCTGCGGGTTTCGACCGTAACGGATGATGCGCAGGCGCTGTACCGGATCGGCTGGACCGTGCGGCGGCTGACCGGCGGA
>NZ_JAFMPR010000046.1 GCF_020667835.1 Roseibaca sp. Y0-43 | reverse complement strand
TCCGCCGGTCAGCCGCCGCACGGTCCAGCCGATCCGGTACAGCGCCTGCGCATCATCCGTTACGGTCGAAACCCGCAGCGCCATGTAAAGCGAAAGCCGGTCGAGGCCGATCCGGTCTTGCGTGAGCCAGCTGAGATCCGCGGCTTCGATCAGGGCGAGCCGTTGCCGCCAGCCAGCCGGGCCGCGGCGCAGGCGTTCATCGAGGATCCCCAGGCGCGCAGCAACACGGGCGAGCTGCGCCGCCTGCCCGGCCTCGGCCGCGCGCCAGGCATCGACGACATCGGATTCCTTCGCCTCGGGCGGAGGTCCGGGAGGCAGGTAATCCGGTTCGTCCTCCATCGGCCCGGGCAGGAACCAGAGGTCGGCGTCATCCTCGGCGTCGGACGCCTCCAGGTCTTCGAGAGGCACCCCCTCATCGTCCATGTATGTCGGGCGAGATTGGCTCATGCGCGCATTATATAGCCATTATGCGCGCTTGGCGATGGAGTTTGAGGGGCTGCGGTTTTCTCTACTATATAGGCGCCGGAGGATCCTGTCTTCTCGAGAGCGCTGGAGCGCCTCTCGTGGGCGTTAACCCATAGATACAACGCTTCCCGAACTGAGCGCGAAGAGAGAGACACCCCTTGCGCGCGCTTACAAACGGTC
>NZ_JAFMPR010000045.1 GCF_020667835.1 Roseibaca sp. Y0-43 | reverse complement strand
TCAGGTGAATACGGCTTTGAGGTCTTCTTTCGATTCTGTTCCATAACGGGCAATCCTCCGAGAGTTTTGCCCTCCGGTAAACCCGGGGCGGTTCAAGGTGGCTCCCCGCGACAAGTGTTCGAACTCGCGTTCAAGTCTCTCCAAATTGCACAACAAACTGGGAAATACGGTTTGGTAGCTGAAGCAATGGGACCTTGGCTCAAGGAAAGATGGACGTTCATCTGGGAACGGCAACGCTTTCTGCTGAGCCGTCCTGCGCTTCACGAGGTTAGTATCTTGGATGCGATGAAAGACGATGAGGCCTCAAACGAAAGTAAGGTAGTCAATATTCTGATGGCCGTCCTTCCGACACTTGGGATTGGAAACCAACGCGAAATAGAAGGCATCCTTGCCGCCTTGCCGAGGTAGCTTCGGCGTTAGTTGTGTGCGAAGTCGATTGACACCCATACGGGACCCAGCCCTAGCAAACAGTCGCATCCCTATGTGACAAAACGGCCCAAGGATTTGTTTTTATTTAAGAAAAATGGTGCCCAAGGGCGGAATCGAACCACCGACACGAGGATTTTCAATCCGTGGCGTGGTGCGGTCAACTTGGATCGTGACCTGCCCCCCGCGAAATCCCTCACCATGATGTAGAGTCTGCCCAACCCTTGCACTGCTCCCCAACCTTGGACCGCCGGAAGCTGGATTTTTC
>NZ_JAFMPR010000044.1 GCF_020667835.1 Roseibaca sp. Y0-43 | reverse complement strand
AGGCCTTGGTGGTGCTGATGTCATCGAAGGCCTTGGCGGGAATGATGTTCTGGTTGGCAATGCGGGATCGGACACAATCTGGGGCGGCTTGGGGAACGATTCCATCTGGGCAGGGCCAGGTGACGATAGCGGCGACGACGTGGATGCAGGTCCTGGAAACGACATCGTCGGCGGCGGTCCCGGGAACGATACGCTGCTAGGCGGTGACGGTGATGACACTCTCTTTGGCGGTGACGGCTCGGATCAGCTAGATGGTGGCACAGGTGCGGATGTCATCTGGGCAGGCTCTGGAAACGACGTCATCACAGGAGGTGGTGGCGATGACACCCTCGGTGGAGGGCAGGGCAATGATACCATTAACGCAGGTGCCGGTGACGATATTGTCTATGGCGGGCTCGGAACCGGGGCCGATGATATATCCGGCGGCGACGGCGAGGATACGATCTACGCTGGAGCAGGGAACGACACGATTGATGGCGGTGCAGGAAACGATCTCCTGTTCAATGGCGCCGGTGACGACACTGTCACCGGGGGATCTGGGGACGATACGCTGTGGGGGGCTGCGGGGAACGATGTTCTGACAGGTGGTGATGGCGCCGATACATTCGCCTTCGTGGCCGGTAATGGTGCGGACACAATCAGCGACTTTGAAAGTGGTGTCGACGAAGTCCTGTTCAGCGGCACGGGCCTTAGCCAGGACGACTTGGTGTTCACCGACACCGCCGGTGGGGTCGAGGTAAGCTATGGGACCGACAGTCTCTTCTTCACCGGCTTAGCAAGCGCTGATTTCAACCCAGGAGACTTCGTCTTTGTCTGAAGGCTAGAAAACGCCTCACCCACTACTGAC
>NZ_JAFMPR010000043.1 GCF_020667835.1 Roseibaca sp. Y0-43 | reverse complement strand
TCCCCAAGCCGCCCCAGATTGTGTCCGATCCCGCATTGCCAACCAGAACATCATTCCCGCCAAGGCCTTCGATGACATCAGCACCACCAAGGCCTTGAATGAAGTTGTCAGTTTCGTCTCCGACCAGTTCATCGGGCCCATCTGTGCTTTCGTTGTCTCCACCATTGTCGGGACCGTAGCTGTAAGGCGCGCCATTCAGGGTATCCGCGCTCGCTAGTAGCTCTTCCAATGTGTAGCCATCGAGAAATTCCTGTAGTGTTGGGCCATCACCATTTGTAATTGTAGCTCGAACCACAAGCTGGCTTCCGTCGGGTTGTTCGAAAGTGAATATAAGTAATGTGACCTCGTCAGATAGGTCGATATCTGACGCATTTTCTAGGAAAAATGCACTTGCAAGAGCGGTTCCGCTACCTTTCAGACCGTTAAGCTCAGAGCCAATCACGATGCCATCAATGAAACTGGGGAGTGTTTCCCCGGTGAGTGGATTCACAATCGGAACTTCACCTCCAGGGGCGATCTGAGGACCCGCGGTCGTAGCTTCGAACAAGTTGAAAAAACTTGCATCAGCGGGATCCGTCTCAACGATAGTATCACCGTCAACGAGAGATGCCTCTATGTTAATTGCCATCTTGTGTTTCCTGATTTCTGAAAAATTATACCCATGGATAGGGAGTGCGCTTCGGAGAAGAGGAGCGCAATTTCCAGTTTCTGTAAAGAGATTTTGCAGATTTTGACCTGCCCCTTGGTCGCCCCTCGTTCATGACGCAGGCATTACCCCAGCAAGGGGGCAGGTCAGTCAGTAGTGGGTGAGGCGTTTTCTAGCCTTCAGACAAAGACGAAGTCTCCTGGGTTGAAATCAGCGCTTGCTAAGCCGGTGAAGAAGAGACTGT
>NZ_JAFMPR010000042.1 GCF_020667835.1 Roseibaca sp. Y0-43 | reverse complement strand
CATACGCGGCCAAGGGTGCGGAACAAACACCTGTACCGAGTAGCACGACGAGCGCAAACGCGCGGTCAGTTGTCCTTGACCAGAACCGGACCGGTCCGCGGCTCGGGCGATCGCCCGGGGGCTGCATGGCGTTCGCGGGCACCCTCGACGAGCGGGATGCTGGCAGTCGTGCAGCCCATGTCGGCAAGGAAGCTGACAAGGCCGACGATGGTCTTGAAATCGCGCAACTTGAGAACGCTGCGGCTGGTGACGAGCATCTTGTCGTCGCCACCATCCGGGGCGACAGCACGTATGACCCAGGCGCCGTACCAACTGTTATGGCGCTTCTCGGCGCCTTCCTTGCAGACCACCTCGATGAGGTAGCCTTCGGCAAGGAGGCCGCGCAGCCCGTCTTCTGTAACCACATTCGGTGCTTCTTCTATCATGGCCTTCCCTGGGTCCTTTTTTCTGCGTGAAGTGCAGTCTCGGGCCCACGGGGTCGCAACACCGCGGGCGATACAAGACAACATGATCGATAGCAAGACAATTAAAACGACTTGACGCAGATTGCCTTGCTCCGATAACGGTGATAGCTGACAAAGTCGTGATCTTAAAGGCGGCAAAGGAGTTTTGCCCTGCACATGTCCTGTGCGTGCAACATCCCCCTGGCGTTGCTGATCACCGTCCTTGTGGTGAGTGGCCCGGCCTATGCCTGCATCCCGCCGGAACGGCCGTTCCTGCCCGCGTCCCAAGATGACATGCGCGCCTACGCGGACCTGATCCGGGGGGATTTCGAGGCCTACATCGCCGACGTGCAGGAGTATTTCCGCTGCATCGACGAGGAGCGCGCGCGAGCCTTTGTGGATGCCAGGGAAGTGAGCGAGGAATACGGGCGGTTCATCGAGGCTGTCGAGTAGCCCC
>NZ_JAFMPR010000041.1 GCF_020667835.1 Roseibaca sp. Y0-43 | reverse complement strand
TGAACCGCCCCGGGTTTACCGGAGGGCAAAACTCTCGGAGGATTGCCCGTTATGGAACAGAATCGAAAGAAGACCTCAAAGCCGTATTCACCTGAGTTCCGCGCGCGTGCGGTGCGGCTTGTCGCGGAGCATCGTGACGAATATCGAAGCGACGCAGCAGCGCATGCTGCGATCGCCAGCAAATTGGGCTGTTCGCCAGACAGTCTTCGCGAGTGGGTGCGTCAGGCCCAACGTGATGGTGGCGAGCGGCCAGGACCGACCAGTGCTGAGAAGGCTCGTATCAAAGAGCTTGAACGCGAGAACCGGGAACTGCGTCAGGCCAATGAGATCCTGAAGAAAGCGTCGGCGTATTTTGCTCAGGCGGAGCTCGACCGCCCGTTTCGCAAGTGATTGCTTTCATTGAGGACCACCGTGGGGTGTATGGGGTCGAGCCGATGTGCAGAATACTGCAAATTGCCCAGTCCACCTATTATGAGCAGCGCGCCATCGCGCGTGATCCTGATCGAGCGTCAGCTCGGGCAAAGTCTGACGCGGAGCTGTGCATCAAGATCAATGCGGCCTGGGACGAGAACCGCAAGCTCTACGGCGCGCGGAAGATCTGGCATGTCTTGCTGCGCGACAATCAGGACGTCGCGCGATGCACGGTGGAACGGTTGATGCGCCATTTGGGCATGAAGGGCGTGCTTCGAGGCAAAAAGGTCGTCACAACCAATCCGGACAGCTCGCAGCCGTGCCCCGACGACAAGGTGAACCGTTACTTCAAAGCGGATCGGCCCAACCAGCTGTGGGTCTCTGATTTCACCTACGTTCCGACGTGGTCGGGAACAGTGTATGTGGCCTTCGTGATTGATGTTTTCGCGCGCCGCATTGTCGGCTGGCGTGTCTCGACATCAATGGCGACACAGTTCGTCTCGACGCTTTGGAGCAAGCGATCTGGCAAAGAAAAACACCTGATAACAAGGAGCTAATCCACCACTCGGATCGAGGATCGCAATATCTGTCGATCAAATACACTGAGCGGCTGATCGAAGTCGGCATCGATCCGTCCGTCGGAACCGTC
>NZ_JAFMPR010000040.1 GCF_020667835.1 Roseibaca sp. Y0-43 | reverse complement strand
GCGCCGACGGTGCGGCCGCCTTCACGGATGGCGAAGCGCAGCTTCTCTTCCATGGCGATGGGCGCGATCAGCTCGACTTCGAACTTCAGGTTGTCGCCCGGCATCACCATCTCGGTGCCGGCGGGCAGTTCGACCGTGCCGGTCACGTCCGTGGTGCGGAAGTAGAATTGCGGGCGGTAGTTCGCGAAGAACGGGGTGTGACGGCCGCCTTCTTCCTTGGTCAGGATATAGGCCTCGGCTTCGAACTTGGTGTGCGGCGTCACCGATTTCGGCTTGCACAGCACCTGGCCGCGCTCGACGTCTTCACGGCCGATACCACGCAGCAGCGCACCGATATTGTCGCCAGCCTCACCACGATCCAAGAGCTTGCGGAACATTTCCACGCCCGTGCAGGTGGTCTTCTTGGTGTCGCGGATACCGACGATCTCGATCTCGTCGCCCACGTTGATCACGCCACGCTCCACGCGGCCGGTCACAACCGTGCCGCGGCCAGAGATCGAGAACACGTCTTCGATCGGCATCAGGAAGGGCTGGTCCACGGCGCGCTCGGGCGTCGGGATGTAGCTGTCAACGGCGGCCAGCAGCTCGCGGATCGAATTCTCGCCGATTTCCGGATCACGGCCTTCCATCGCGGCCAGGGCCGAGCCCTTGATGATCGGAATATCGTCGCCGGGGTAATCGTAGGAGGACAGCAGCTCGCGGATTTCCATCTCCACCAGCTCCAGCAGCTCCTCGTCATCGACCTGGTCGACCTTGTTCATGTAGACGACCATGTAGGGAATGCCCACCTGGCGGCCCAGCAGGATGTGCTCGCGGGTCTGCGGCATGGGGCCGTCAGCGGCGTTCACAACCAGGATCGCGCCGTCCATCTGCGCGGCACCGGTGATCATGTTCTTCACGTAGTCGGCGTGGCCGGGGCAGTCCACGTGGGCGTAGTGACGCGACTCGGTCTCATACTCCACATGCGCGGTCGAGATCGTGATCCCGCGCGCCTTCTCCTCGGGCGCACCGTCAATCTGGTCATAGGCACGGAAATCACCGAAATACTTCGTGATCGCCGCCGTCAGCGTCGTCTTGCCGTGGTCAACATGGCCAATCGTGCCGATGTTCACATGCGGTTTCGTCCGGTCAAACTTTTGCTTTGCCATGG
>NZ_JAFMPR010000003.1 GCF_020667835.1 Roseibaca sp. Y0-43 | reverse complement strand
CGCCGCCGTCAGCGTCGTCTTGCCGTGGTCAACATGGCCAATCGTGCCGATGTTCACATGCGGTTTCGTCCGGTCAAACTTTTGCTTTGCCATGGTGGCATCTCCTTATTGTCGGGGGCGGTGCGCTCAGACGCACACCCTACGGTTGTAGGGTGCGTGGTTTCCCACGCACCGCTTTTATCAGGCGTATTTCTTCTGGATCTCTTCCGAGACGTTCTGCGGAACCGGCTCGTAATGGTCGAACAGCATCGTGAAGTTCGCGCGGCCCGAGGACATCGAGCGCAGCGTGTTGATGTAGCCGAACATGTTCGCCAGCGGCACGAACGCGTTGATCGCGATGGCGTTGCCGCGCTGTTCCTGACCAGTCACCTGGCCACGACGCGAGGTCAGATCGCCGATCACCGAACCCGTGTATTCCTCGGGCGAGATGACCTCGACCTTCATCATCGGTTCCAGCAGTTTCGCACCGGCCTTTTTCAGGCCTTCACGCATACACATCCGCGACGCGATTTCGAACGCCAGCACCGACGAGTCAACGTCGTGATACTTACCGTCGAGCAGCGCGACCTTGAAGTCGATCACGGGGAAGCCTGCCAGCGGACCAGAGTCCATGACCGACTGGATGCCCTTTTCGACGCCCGGCACGTATTCCTTCGGAACGGTACCGCCAACGATGCGCGATTCGAACGAGTAGCCTTCGCCCGGTTCGGTCGGGCTGATTTCCAGCTTGACCTCTGCGAACTGGCCGGAGCCACCCGACTGCTTCTTGTGGGTGTAGCTGTGTTCGATCTTGTGGCTGATCGTTTCGCGGTATGCCACTTGCGGCGCACCGATATTCGCTTCCACTTTGAATTCGCGCTTCAGACGGTCGACCAGAATGTCGAGATGGAGTTCGCCCATGCCCTTCATGATGGTCTGACCCGATTCCAGATCGGTTTCGACGCGGAAGGACGGATCTTCGGCAGCCAGACGCGCCAGACCCTGGCTCATCTTTTCCTGGTCGGCCTTGGTCTTGGGCTCCACGGCAATCTCGATCACCGGATCGGGGAAGGTCATGGTTTCCAGAACCACCGGTTTGGCCGGATCGCAGAGCGTGTCGCCCGTGGTGGTTTCTTTCAGACCCGCCAGTGCGATGATGTCGCCGGCAGCCGCCCAATCGATTTCCTCGCGCGAGTTCGAGTGCATCATCATCATACGACCGACGCGCTCTTTCTTGCCCTTGGTCGAGTTCAGGATGCCATCACCCTTGTTGATGATGCCCGAATAGATGCGGGTAAAGGTCAGCGAGCCGACGAAGGGGTCGTTCATGATCTTGAACGCCAGACCGGCGAAGGGCTGACCATCGTCTGCCGAACGCGGAATGTTGCGCTCTTCGGTCTCGTCCTTCGGGTCGAAGCCCATGTAGGCGGGCACGTCCAGCGGGCTGGGCAGGAAGTCGATCACGGCGTTCAGCAGCGGCTGGACACCCTTGTTCTTGAACGCGGACCCGGTGCAGACCGGCACGAAATCCAGCGCCAGCGTACCCTTGCGGATCAGGCGGCGGATCGTGTCGCTGTCGGGCTCGTTGCCTTCCAGATACTGCTCCATGACGTCGTCGTCTTGCTCGACCACGATCTCGATCATGGTTGCGCGCCACTCTTCGGCCTGATCCTTCAGCTCGTCGCGGATCGGCTGACGGGTCCAGCTTGCGCCCAGATCCTCGCCCTTCCAGGTCCACTCTTCCATCTCGATCAGGTCGATGATGCCTTCAAGCTGGTCCTCTGCACCGATCGGCAGCTGAATGGCCAGCGGGGTCGCGCCGGTGCGGTCCTTGATCATCTTCACGCAGTTGAAGAAGTCGGCACCGATCTTGTCCATCTTGTTGACGAACACGATGCGCGGAACCTTGTAACGGTCAGCCTGACGCCAGACGGTTTCGGTCTGCGGCTCCACCCCGGCGTTACCGTCCAGAAGGCAGATCGCGCCGTCGAGCACGGCCAGCGAACGCTCCACCTCGATGGTGAAGTCGACGTGGCCGGGGGTGTCGATGATGTTGAAGCGATGCTTCTCACCCAGCTGGTTCGCACCGTCGACGGTCTTGGCCCAGAACGTGGTGGTCGCAGCAGAGGTGATCGTGATGCCACGCTCTTGTTCCTGCTCCATCCAGTCCATGGTGGCCGCGCCATCATGCACTTCACCGATTTTGTGCGACTTGCCCGTGTAATACAGGATGCGCTCGGTCGTGGTGGTCTTGCCCGCGTCGATATGCGCCATGATCCCGAAGTTACGGTAGCGCTCTAGGGGGTATTCGCGTGCCATGATCTAATTCCTCAGGCTTGCAGAGTGACTGGATTACCAACGGTAATGGCTGAACGCCTTGTTCGCGTCGGCCATCTTGTGGGTGTCTTCCCGCTTCTTGACGGCGGAACCGCGCGAGTTGACGGCATCGACCAGTTCGGCGGCCAGACGCTCTTCCATGGTGTTCTCGTTGCGGGTGCGCGCGGCCTTGATCAGCCAGCGGATCGCCAGCGCCTCGCGGCGGGCGGGGCGCACTTCGACGGGCACCTGGTAGGTGGCACCACCGACGCGGCGCGAGCGCACTTCGACGGACGGCTTGATGTTGTCGAGCGCTTCATGGAACACTTCGATGGGCGCGCGCTTCAGCTTGGATTCGACGCGATCCATGGCGTTGTAAACGATCGATTCGGCGACCGATTTCTTGCCATCAACCATCAGGTTGTTCATGAACTTGGACAGCACCTTGTCGCCGAACTTGGCGTCGGGCAGGATTTCGCGCTTTTCAGCGGCGTGACGACGAGACATCTGAACTTCTCCTTACTTCGGACGCTTCGCGCCATATTTCGAACGGCGCTGCTTGCGGTCCTTGACGCCTTGCGTATCCAGAACGCCGCGCAGAATGTGGTAACGCACACCCGGAAGGTCTTTGACACGACCGCCGCGGATCAGCACGACCGAGTGCTCTTGCAGGTTGTGCTTTTCGCCGGGGATGTAGCTGATGACCTCGAACCCGTTGGTCAGGCGCACTTTCGCGACTTTCCGCATAGCCGAGTTCGGCTTCTTCGGCGTGGTGGTGTAGACGCGCGTGCAAACGCCGCGCTTCTGGGGGCACTGCTCCAGATGCATGGACTTGGAGCGCTTCACTTTTGGCTGCCGCGGCTTGCGGATCAGCTGTTGAATCGTTGGCATTCCGGTTCTTCCCGTTTCAACCCGTTTTCATGACGCGCAATGCGCCTCTCACAAATGCGCCCAATCCCCGAAAGGCAGAACGCAGAATACCGCTTGCGTCCCCAAGCCTGGGGGCGCCGCGGTGGAATTCCAGAGGATCGGGGCATAAACCCGGATCTTGACCGCTACTAATCTGAGTCGCACCAAAGCGCAGGACGGACCCGCGCCAGATGGATTGAGGGGCGTATAGGTGGAGTCGCAGGGCTTGTCAACACTCGCCGGGCGCGGGCGTTCAAGTGTGGCGAACCGTGGTAAAATAAGCCCCGCGCGGCCCCATCGGTCAGGGGCGCAGCGCCAGCAGTTCCGCCCGTGTGAAGGGGAAGCGTGTGGCCATGATCTGGTCCAGCTCTGCGTCCGTGTAATCCTTCTCGACCCCGTAAACCCGCGCGCCGGAATCGTTGTCGCCATGCACAGAGCGGATGAAATGGGGCGTCACGGAATCGGTGTAGCAGTTCCAGCGGGTGTGGATTTGCCGATGGTCGGTGGAAAAGATCGTGGGCCGCATTCCCTTGGGCGCGATCATGCCCATGCCGATCCCCAAGGGCAGGCTTTCGATCACCCCGAACAGCTTGTTGCCGCCTTCGGCGATCTTCAGGAACAAGCCATTGTTGAAGGCCACGATGGTGGGCGTCTCGACACCGGAAATGTCCAGCACCATGGGCGCAAGGCGCTTTTGCTCGGCAATGCAATCCACACTCATGGCGTCGTCATCATCCAGTCGGATGGATATGACATGGCTGGGGGCCTTGGTGCACAGGTCCAATGCGGTTTTGGTGGCGGCGAAATTCTTCATCGGTTTCAGCGCGATGATGCGGGCGTCACGCAGCGGTTTGACCAGGTTGGTCAGCCGTTGCCGCCATGTCAGCGGGAAATCGGACCCGATCAGGATGGCGGTGGTAAAATCGGCATCGGTTTGCGCCAGAAGCGACGGCAAGGTCAGGGCTTCGAACAGGCGGAAGCGGCGTTCCAGGCGGGCCGGGTCATACAGAACCTTGCGGTTCGCCTCTAGCCCGCCATGGGTCAGCCGCCAGCCGTTTTCACCCAGATACGAGAAGCGGATCACGACGATGACTTGGGGGGTAATGCTGACGGGCATGGCACTTTCCTGAATGACTGTGCCAGACATGCCCGAGGGCCGCGCAAAAAGAAAGCCCCCGCGCAAAGACTGCGCGGGGGCTTTGATGTTCAGACGGACTTGGATCAGTCGTCGCGCTTGCCAAACACGATGTCGGCTTCCGACTGTTCCGTCGGCTCTGGCGCGGCGAGGGCTGCGGCGGCCTCTGCTTCTGCGCGGCGCGCTTCCAGAACCTTGCGGTCGCGGTCTGCCGCCACTTGGCGCACCTTGGCCACAACGCCGCCAGTGCCCGCCGGGATCAGCCGGCCCACGATGACGTTTTCCTTCAGGCCGACCAGGTAGTCGCGCTTGCCCTGAACCGAAGCCTCGGTCAGCACCCGCGTTGTTTCCTGGAAGGACGCGGCCGAGATGAAGCTGCGCGTCTGCAAGCTTGCCTTGGTAATGCCCAGCAGGATCGGTTCGCCCTTTGCGGGTTCCAGACCCATGGCGACCGCTTTCGCGTTGGCCTCTTCCAGTTCGATCTTGTCGACATGCTCGCCCTTCAGAAGGGTGGTCTGGCCGCTGTCCAGAATCTCCCATTTCTGAAGCATCTGGCGAACGATCACCTCGATATGCTTGTCGTTGATCTTCACGCCCTGCAAACGATACACGTCCTGCACTTCGTCGATCAGGTAGTTGGCCAGCGCCTCGATCCCCAGGATGCGCAAGATGTCATGGGGGGCGGGGTTGCCATCCATGATGTAATCACCGCGCTGGACGAAATCGCCCTCTTGCACGGGAATATGCTTGCCCTTGGGCACCAGGTATTCGACCGGCTCGCGCGTGTCGTCCACGGGCTCGACGGTGATGCGGCGCTTGTTCTTGTAGTCCTTCCCGAAGCGGACATAGCCATCCATCTCGCAGATGATGGCGTGGTCCTTGGGACGACGGGCTTCGAACAGTTCGGCCACACGCGGCAGACCCCCGGTGATGTCCTTGGTCTTGGCCCCTTCGCGCGGGATACGTGCAACCACGTCACCCGCTTGCAGGTCTTGACCATCTTCCACCGAAAGAATGGCATCCACGGACATCGGATAGGTGATCGGGTTGCCCTGCTCGTTGCGTAGCGGCTCGCCGGTTTCCGGGTCCATCAGGATGACTTCGGGCTTCAGATCGCCGCCCTTCGCGGTCGACCGCCAGTCGCTGACGATCTTCTGCGACATGCCGGTGGCGTCGTCGGTCTCTTCGCGAACGGACAAGCCCGCGACAAGGTCGACAAACCGCGCACGGCCCGAGGTTTCGGCAATGATCGGAAGGGTATACGGATCCCATTCGAACAGCTTGTCGCCGCGCTCGACCTCTTGGCCGTCCTTGACGAACAGCTTCGACCCGTAACCGGGTTTGAAGGTCGCCCGCTCGACACCGTTGGCGTCGATAATGACGATCTGCACCGAACGGCCCATGACGATCTGCTCGCCCGCCGCGTTTTCCAGCAGGCTGGGGTTGCGCAGCTCGATCTTGCCGGCGGCGTTCGCTTCCTGAAAGGACTGGCTGCCGCCCTGCGCGATACCCCCGATGTGGAAGGTGCGCATGGTCAGCTGCGTGCCCGGCTCGCCAATCGACTGCGCCGCGATGATGCCCACGGCTTCGCCTTGGTTCACCATCGTGCCGCGTGCCAGATCGCGCCCGTAGCACTTGGCGCAGACGCCTTCCTCCGCTTCACAGGTCAGCGGCGAACGGATCTTGACCGTGGCAATGCCTGCGGCCTCGATCGCATCGGCATCGCGCTCGTCGATCAGCGCGTTGCGCGCGACCAGTACTTCGCCCGATGCCGGGTCCAGCACATCCTCTGCCGCCACGCGGCCCAGGATACGCTCGGACAGCGACGCGATGATCTCGCCATCGTTCACAGCGGCTTGCGCCGTGATGAACAGGTCGGTGCCGCAATCTTCCATCCGCACGATGCAGTCTTGCGCCACGTCGACCAGACGGCGGGTCAGGTAGCCCGAGTTCGCGGTTTTCAGCGCGGTATCGGCCAGACCCTTGCGGGCACCATGGGTCGAGTTGAAGTATTCAAGAACGGTCAGACCTTCCTTGAAGTTCGAGATGATCGGCGTCTCGATGATCTCGCCCGAGGGTTTGGCCATCAGGCCGCGCATACCGCCCAGCTGCTTCATCTGGGCGGGCGAACCACGCGCCCCGGAATGCGACATCATGTAGACCGAGTTCGGCTCAAGCTCGCGGCCTTCCTCGTCGCGGCGTACGGCGGAAATTTCGCCCATCATGGCGTTTGCCACGGTGTCCGAACATTTCGACCAGGCATCGACAACCTTGTTGTATTTTTCGCCCTGCGTAATCAGGCCGTCCAGATACTGTTGTTCGAATTCCTTGACCTGCTCGCGGGTCTCGTTGACCTGCTCCCATTTCGCATCGGGGATGAGCATGTCGTCCTTGCCGAAGGAAATCCCGGCGCGGAACGCCTCGCGGAAGCCGAGGGTCATGATCTGGTCGCAGAAGATAACCGACTCTTTCTGGCCGCAATAGCGATAGACCGTGTCGATGACCGTCTGCACATCCTTCTTGCGCAGCAGGCGGTTGACCAGGTCGAACGGCGCTTTCGCATTCAGCGGCAGCAGCGCGCCAAGACGCAGGCGGCCCGGCGTGGTTTCCACGCGCTTGGTCACTTCATTGCCGTCCTCGTCGATCTGGGTGATGCGGCACTGGATCTTGGCGTGCAGATGCACGTCGCCATTGGCCAGCGCGTGTTCCACCTCGTCGATCGAGGCGAAGACCATGCCCTCGCCGGTCATGCCTTCGCGCATCATGGTCGCGTAATACAGACCCAACACCATGTCCTGCGACGGCACGATGATCGGCGCGCCGTTCGCGGGCGACAACACGTTGTTCGTGGACATCATGAGCACGCGGGCTTCCAGCTGCGCTTCCAGCGACAGCGGAACGTGCACGGCCATCTGGTCGCCGTCGAAGTCGGCGTTGAAGGCCGAGCAGACCAGCGGGTGAAGCTGGATCGCCTTGCCCTCGATCAGGATCGGCTCGAACGCCTGAATGCCAAGGCGGTGCAGCGTGGGCGCGCGGTTCAGCAGAACCGGATGCTCGCGGATGACCTCGTCCAGAATATCCCAAACCTCGGGGCGCTCTTTTTCGACCAGCTTCTTCGCCTGCTTCACGGTGCTGGACAGACCCTTGGCCTCCAGCCGCGAATAGATGAACGGTTTGAACAGTTCGAGCGCCATCTTCTTGGGCAGGCCGCACTGGTGCAGTTTCAGCTCCGGGCCAGTCACGATGACCGAACGACCCGAGAAATCCACGCGCTTGCCCAGAAGGTTCTGGCGGAAGCGGCCCTGCTTGCCTTTCAGCATGTCGGACATGGATTTCAGCGGGCGCTTGTTGTTGCCCGTGATGACCCGGCCGCGACGTCCGTTGTCAAACAGCGCATCGACCGATTCCTGCAACATGCGCTTTTCATTGCGCACGATGATATCGGGCGCACGCAGCTCGATCAGACGCTTCAGACGGTTGTTGCGGTTGATGACGCGACGATAAAGATCGTTCAGGTCAGAGGTCGCGAAACGGCCACCATCGAGCGGCACCAGCGGGCGCAGCTCGGGCGGGATGACGGGCAGAACGGTCATCACCATCCATTCCGGGCGGTTGCCGGATTCGATGAAATGCTCGACCACTTTCAGCCGCTTGATGATCTTCTTGGGCTTCAGCTCGCCCTTGGCTTCTTTCAGCTCTTCGCGCAGGCGGCTGGCTTCATCTTCCAGGTCGATATTCGCCAGCATCTCGCGGATCGCTTCAGCACCGATATTTGCTGTGAAGGCGTCGGCGCCATATTGGTCCTGCGCGTCGAGGAATTCTTCCTCGTTCATCAACTGGCCATAGGTCAGGTCGGTCAGGCCCGGCTCGATCACGACGTAGTTTTCGAAATAGAGGATGCGCTCCAGATCGCGCAGCGTCATGTCCAGCATCAGGCCGATGCGCGACGGAAGCGACTTCAGGAACCAGATATGAGCGACGGGGCTGGCCAGTTCGATATGGCCCATGCGCTCGCGGCGGACCTTTTGCAGGGTCACTTCCACGCCGCATTTTTCGCAGACAACGCCGCGATATTTCATGCGCTTATACTTGCCGCACAAGCATTCGTAATCCTTGATCGGGCCAAAGATACGCGCACAGAACAGGCCGTCACGCTCGGGCTTGAACGTGCGGTAGTTGATGGTTTCCGGCTTCTTGATCTCGCCGTAGGACCAAGAGAGGATGCGCTCGGGCGACGCCAGCGAGACCTTGATCTGGTCGAAGGTCTTGGGCTGGGCCATCGGATTGAACGGGTTGGTCGTCAGTTCCTGGTTCATTTCATATTCCTAAAAGACTGGCGGTAGACAGGAGGCGCAACACCGTTTTCTTTTCAAAGAAAACGGACCGGACCCTTTGCAAGGGTCCGGCGGGTGCCGCTTACCCCTCCTCCTCCGAATCCAGGAGTTCCATGTTCAGGCCAAGGCCACGGACTTCCTTCACGAGCACGTTGAAGGATTCGGGCACGCCGGCCTCGAAATTGTCCTCGCCCTTGACGATCGATTCATAGACCTTGGTCCGGCCCGCGACGTCGTCGGATTTGACCGTCAGCATTTCCTGCAGGGTGTAGGCGGCGCCATAGGCTTCCAGCGCCCAAACCTCCATCTCACCCAGACGCTGACCGCCGAACTGCGCCTTACCGCCCAGCGGCTGCTGCGTGACAAGGCTGTAGGGCCCGGTCGAGCGTGCGTGCAGCTTGTCATCGACAAGGTGGTGCAGCTTGAGCATATATTTCACGCCCACCGTGACATTGCGCGCGAATTTCTCGCCCGTCCGCCCGTCGAACACCGCCGATTGGCCCGACGTGTCAAAGCCCGCACGGATCAGCGCGTCGTTGACATCGGCCTCTTTCGCACCGTCGAACACGGGCGTGCCGATCGGCACACCTTTGGTGACGGTCGATGCGGATTCGACCAGCGCGGCGTCATCCATGCTGTCGAACACCTCGGCATAGGTGTCGTCGCCATAGCCGATGCGCATCGCTTCGCGCACGGGCGTCAGGTCGCCCGACATCCGGTATTCCTGCAAGGCTTCGTCGATCTTCACGCCCAGGCCACGCAGCGCCCAGCCCATGTGGGTTTCCAGAATCTGACCGACATTCATGCGCGAGGGCACGCCCAGCGGGTTCAGAACCATGTCGACTGTAGTGCCATCGGCGAGGAACGGCATGTCCTCGACCGGGACGACCTTGGAGATCACCCCCTTGTTGCCGTGACGGCCAGCCATCTTGTCGCCCGCTTGCAGCTTGCGCTTCACGGCGACGAAGACCTTGACCATCTTCATCACACCCGGCGGCAGGTCGTCGCCACGGCGGACCTTTTCGACCTTGTCGTCGAAACGGGCCTGAAGCTGGCGCTTCTGCTGGTCGTAGAGGGCATTGAGCGCCTCGACTTCCTGCGCCTCGGCCTCGTCAGCCAATGCCAATTGCCACCACTGGCCACGGCTGAGGCTGGCGAGCAATTCCTCGGTAATCTCGGAATTGGCCTTTACGCCTTTCGGGCCTTTGACAGCCACTTTGCCCAGGATCAGCTGTTGCAGACGGCCGTAGATGTTGCGCTCAAGGATTTCCAGCTCGTCATCGCGGTCGCGCGACAGGCGTTCGATTTCCTCACGCTCGATCTGAAGCGCGCGCTCGTCTTTCTCGACGCCATGGCGGTTGAACACGCGCACCTCGACGATCGTGCCATAGGCACCCGGCGGCAGACGCAGCGAGGTATCGCGCACATCCGATGCCTTTTCGCCGAAGATGGCGCGCAGCAGCTTTTCTTCCGGCGTCATCGGGCTTTCACCCTTGGGCGTGACCTTGCCGACCAGAATATCGCCAGCCTGCACTTCGGCACCGACATAGACGATCCCCGCTTCGTCGAGGTTGCGCAGCGCTTCCTCGCCGACGTTGGGGATGTCGCGGGTGATCTCTTCCGGCCCAAGCTTGGTGTCGCGGGCGGCCACTTCGTATTCGTCGATATGGATCGAGGTGAAGACGTCATCCTTCAGGATGCGCTCCGAGATCAGGATCGAGTCCTCGTAGTTGTAGCCATTCCACGGCATGAAGGCGACGACCACGTTGCGGCCGACAGCCAGTTCGCCCAGATCGGTGCAAGGCCCGTCCGCGATCACCTGACCGCGCGACACCTGCTCGCCCACCGTGACCAGCGGACGCTGGTTGATGCAGGACGACGCATTGGACCGCTTGAACTTGCGCAGGCGGTAGATGTCGACGCCGGGCTCTCCCGGTTCCAGCATCTCGGTCGCGCGCACAACGATACGCTGCGCATCGACCTGGTCGATGATGCCAGCGCGGCGGGTCATGATTGCAGCACCCGAATCGCGGGCCACGGTCGCTTCCATGCCAGTGCCGACCAACGGTGCATCGGCCTGCAACAGCGGCACGGCCTGACGCATCATGTTCGACCCCATCAGGGCGCGGTTCGCGTCGTCATTTTCCAGGAATGGAATGAGCGAGGCGGCGACCGAGACAAGCTGCTTCGGCGACACGTCGATCAGGTCGACATTCTCGACCGGGTTCAGCATGAAATCGCCGCCGACGCGGGTCGAGACCATTTCATTCACGAAACGGCCCTCTTCATCCAGAACCGCGTTCGCCTGCGCGACGGTGTGGCGCTGTTCCTCGGTGGCGGACAGGTAGACAACTTCATCCGTCACCTTGCCATCGACGACCTTGCGATAGGGGGTTTCGATGAAGCCATACTTGTTCACCCGCGCAAACGTGGCGAGCGAGTTGATCAGACCGATGTTCTGACCTTCCGGCGTTTCAATCGGGCACATGCGGCCATAATGCGTGGGGTGCACGTCGCGCACCTCGAAGCCCGCGCGCTCGCGGGTCAGGCCGCCCGGCCCAAGTGCCGACAGACGGCGCTTGTGCGTCACTTCCGACAGCGGGTTGGTCTGGTCCATGAACTGCGACAGCTGCGACGACCCGAAGAATTCGCGCACGGCGGCAGCCGCCGGTTTCGCGTTGATCAGGTCTTGCGGCATGACCGTGTCGATTTCGACCGAAGACATGCGCTCGCGGATCGCGCGCTCCATGCGCAACAGGCCCACGCGATACTGGTTTTCCATCAGCTCGCCCACGGACCGCACGCGGCGGTTGCCGAGGTGGTCGATGTCGTCCACTTCACCTTTGCCGTCGCGCAATTCCACAAGACCGCGCACACAGGCGACGATGTCTTCGGGGCGCAGCGTGCGCAGCGTGTCGGGCGCGTCCAGTTGCAGGCGCATGTTCATCTTCACACGGCCCACGGCGGACAGGTCATAGCGCTCGGAATCGAAGAACAGCTGGTCGAACATGGCCGACGCGGTGTCATAGGTCGGCGGCTCGCCCGGGCGCATGACGCGATAGATGTCATGCAGCGCGGTTTCGCGGTTCCAGTTCTTGTCCGCGGCCATCGTGTTGCGGATATACGGACCCACGTTGACACCGTCGATGTCGAGCACGTCGATTTCGGTGATGCCATTGTCCAGCAGGGTCTTGAGCGTGCCGCCCTTGACTTCGCCGTCCTTGTCCAGATCCCAGGTCAACTCGTCCCCGGCTTCGACATAGATCGCGCCGGTTTCTTCGTTGATGATGTCATTGGCGACATAGCGGCCCAGAATGTGCTCGAACGGGACCAGAAGCTCTTTCACTTCGCCCGCGTCGATCAGTTTCTTGACCATGCGCGGCGTCATCTTGTCGCCGGCCTTGCAGATCACTTCGCCGGTGGCGGCGTCGATCAGGTCCATGGTCGGACGGGTGCCGCGCACGCGCTCGGGGAAGAACTTGGTGACCCAACCCTTGTTCTTCTCAAGGCGGAATTTCACCTTGTCGTAATAGGCGTCCATGATCGCGTTCTGGTCCATGCCCAGCGCATAAAGCAGGCTGGTCACGGGCAGTTTGCGGCGGCGGTCGATGCGCGCGAAGACAAGGTCTTTGGCGTCGAATTCGAAATCCAGCCACGACCCGCGATAGGGAATGATGCGGCAGGTGAACAGCAGCTTGCCCGAGCTGTGCGTCTTGCCTTGGTCATGGTCGAAGAACACGCCGGGCGAGCGGTGCATCTGGCTGACCACCACGCGCTCGGTGCCGTTCACGATGAACGTGCCGTTATTGGTCATGAGCGGCATGTCGCCCATGAACACGTCTTGTTCCTTGATGTCCTTCACCGACTTCGCGCCGGTTTCTTCCGAGATATCGAACACGATCAGGCGCAGCGTCACCTTCAGCGGCGCGGCATAGGTCATGTCGCGCTGCATACACTCTTCAGTGTCGTATTTCGGCTTTTCCAGCTCGTATTTCACGAATTCCAGCGTGGCGGTTTCGTTGAAATCCTTAATCGGGAACACCGACTGGAACACGCCCATGATGCCTTCGCCGTCCAGCGGCTTGTCGGAATCACCCGAGCGCAGGAACAGGTCATACGACGATTTCTGAATCTCGATCAGGTTCGGCATCTCCAGCACTTCGCGGATTTTGCCGAACATCTTGCGGATGCGTTTTTGGCCAATATGGGTTTGCGCCATTAGCGTGATCACCTTCTTTGTCTTCGCGGGCGGGCGGGCTGTCGGGCCTCAGCCGCCGGCCGCTTGCGAAACGGGTCAGAGGCTCTATTCCTGCGAACCCTCCCACAGGTTCGCTCCCGAGCCGAACACTTTCCCTGGACAGCCCTCTCGGCGGTTAAGCCTTGGAAAGGGCTGTCCAGAAACAGCGACAAACTGGGGCCAGATGCGCTCTGGCCCCAGTTTCAGTTTGGTAGGGTCGAGATGCGGCGCATCTCGCCCGATTACTTGAGCTCGACCTTCGCGCCAGCTTCTTCGAGCTTCTTCTTGATCTCTTCGGCTTCTTCTTTCGGAGCCTGCTCTTTCACAGCCTTGCCGCCAGCTTCGACCAGGTCCTTGGCTTCTTTCAGGCCCAGACCGGTGATGCCGCGAACTTCTTTGATGACCGCGATCTTGTTTGCGCCTGCATCGACCAGGATAACGTCGAATTCGGTCTTTTCTTCAGCAGCAGCCGCGCCAGCGTCGCCAGCCGGGCCTGCCATCATCACGGCGCCGCCAGCAGCGGGCTCGATGCCGTATTCATCCTTCAGGATGGTTTTCAGTTCCTGTGCTTCCAGCAGAGTCAGGTTCACGATTTGCTCTGCAAGTGCTTTAAGGTCAGCCATTGTTCTGTTCCGTTCTGTTCAGGTTTGTTTGTCCAACGCGGGCGAGTGTCACGCCACGCAGGCCATAGGTTGCTTATGCCGCTTCGCGATCCTCGATCGTCGAAAGGATACCGGCAATGTTCGAAGCAGGCGCGCCGATCGCACCGGCAATGTTCGAGGCAGGTGCACCGATGCAGCCCACGACCGAAGCAATAAGCTCTTCGCGCGAGGGCATTTCGGAAACCGCCTTGACACCAGCCGGGTCAAGCGCTGTCTCGCCCATGGCACCACCGAGAACCACCAGCTTGGGGTTGTCCTTGGTGTAGTCCTGAACCACCTTCGCGGCTGCGACGGGGTCTTCGGAATAAGCGAGAACAGTCATTCCTGTCAGAAGGCCGGAGATGCTTGCGCAGGGCTTTCCTTCCAGGGCGATCTTGGCGAGCTTGTTCTTGGCGACGCGTACGGATCCGCCCGCTTCGCCCATGCGAGCGCGCAGAACCTGCATCTCTGCAACCGTGAGGCCAGCGTAATGTGCTACCACAACCACGCCAGAGCTTTCGAAGATCTGGCCGAGTTCCTCGACCACTTTCTCTTTTTGGGCTCTATCCACAGGGTCTCTCCAATTTTCGAGGGGTCGCCCCCTCGGCTCGTTGCGCCGGGCTGTTACACCCGACAAGAGGTCCGAACGGGCACTCTCCAATTTCGCCCGAGGTATTCCCCGGTCAGAAAATTGTCTCTGTCCCGCCTCAGGCAGGATTTATGATGCAAGCATCACCCACCGTCTCGGACGAATCGTCTGGGGCTTGGTTGTTAGGCCAATCCCGCGACGTTGGGCTGCATAGTCGGATTGCCGCGCCTTGCCAAGAGCGAATTTGCCGCGTCCGTCCCCGCGGCGGGCTAATCGCCGCGCTCTTGCAGTTGGTTGCGGTAATATTCAGCTTCGCCACGGGCTTCGCGCAGCCCGTCCATGGCCGCGCTGACCTCTGCTTCAAGCTGCTTGATCCGGGCCGTCAGGTCGCGCTCGCGCGTTTCGACATAGTTGATTGCCTGATCGCGGATTTCTTCGGCCTCGTGCAGGGCTTGAGCCATTTTGTCCAATTCGCCCAGATCCTGTTGGCGCACGCGGGTGAAACGATGGATCAGCCAATTCGTGAACCAGCCCAGCGCGAAGGCGACAAACAGAACAAGGGCCGTGACCAAGACGAATTGAATGCGGTTCATATTTTCGTGTCCTGTTCTTTACTCGGCTAGGTCGGTCGGTCGGGTGCGTGGGCGCAGCGTGTCGTCGCCCGGCTCCGAAACCCCGATCACAAGCTCGGATTCGTCCAGCGGTTCGGGGGCCGGGGCGGTGTCGGCCTGCGGTTCCTCGCCGTTTTCGGCGCGTTCGGCCTGCGCGGCTTCCAGCGATGCGCCAATCAGCGAAAACTCGATCCGGCGATTCGCCTCGCGGCCTGCTTCGGTGCCGTTATCGGCAATCGGGAATTCGGGGCCGTAGCCCTTCGCCTCGAACTCGCTGACAAGGGCACCGCGCGCCAGCAGACCGGCCACCACGGCTTCGGCGCGCTGCTGGCTCAGGCGCATGTTGGTTTCCAGACGCCCCTGGCTGTCGGTATGGCCGCCCACTTCCATGCTCAGACGGCCACAGCCGCGCAGCACTTCGGCAATTTCGTCCAGCACATCGGCAGATTCGCCCGTGACCGTGGTTGACCCGGCATCGAAGGTGATCTTGCGTTGTGCGAGGATCTCGTCAATCCAGTCCTTGCATCGGGCCGGGGTCGGCATTTGCGCGACGGGATCGAACGCTTCGTCATAGCTGATATCCAGCGAGAACACGGCATTCTGCCCCAGCTTCTCGGCCAGCAGGCGCGAAATCTGGTCGGAAGCGTCTTGCATCCCGCTGACGCCTGTCACCTCGAACAGGTCCGGCTGCACGCGGACATCACCGCTGTTCAAGACGCTCAGAACATCGACCGCTAGCAAGGCCCGCAGCGGCCAGCCACCGGGCAGGTCCGGGTCCAGCCGGGCCGACATGGTGACGGCGGCAGGCCCGAAATTGGCCTGCGCCATGCTTTGCACCGCGTCGCGCGTGCGCTCGTCCGTCAGTCGCCCGCCCAGCGTGACCCGGCCCTCGGCGCTCAGGCTGGCGGTAAAATAGGCGGTCTCTTCGCTTTCGGCCAATTGCGCGCCGGTTGGCGGCAGGCGCAGCGCATTCATCGAAAACGCGTCCGGCAGTGCGTTTTCCAGCGCCCCGACCTCTCGGTCAAAAACTTCCGGCTCTACGGTCGCGGGCACAACCAAGGACAAGTCGGTGTCAGAGAAGGTAACGGTCCCCGCCCCAAGGCTGGCAAGGGTCTGGATCGCGCTCACGACCCCCTCTTCCCAGCGCGGGGTCGGAGAGCCAAGCCCGACCGTGCATTCCAGCCGACCGCTGGCACCCGCCGCACGCCCGGCGGACAGGATGGCGCGGCGCGCGGCTTCGGTATCGGCGGAACAGGCATCGAAACGGGCCCCTTCGTCGTCAATCGCAAAGCGCAGCGTGAAAGGGGTAATCGCCGGGCGCGGGGCCGAAATGTCCAGCGACGCGATTACGTCGCGCGGACGCTCGCGCGCCAATTCGGTGCGCTTGCGGTCACGCTCTTCTTCCGATCCGGCCAAACCCACCACATCGACCCGGCCCGCCGCGACCGAAATCTTGGCCACGTCCAGCATGTTCAGCGCCAAGAGCGCGAAATCCGTGGCGCTGGCCCAAGCGAAGGGCACCGGGTAGTTCGCGACTTCCAGCAGGTTCTCGACCGAAAGCTCGGCGTCCATTTCCTCTATGCGGGTTACATAGGCATCGGTGTCGAAATCCCACGGCACAAGGCCGACCATCTGCACGTCCAGCCCGTTGCGCAACACCTCCATCGAGAATTCGGGCGCGGCAAGATCGCTGGACGGTTTGACCGTGATCTCGTCCAGAATGCGCTCTGCCGACACGATCTGGTTCGCGACCCGGATCGCGCGGAAACGGTCGGCTTCGTTCGGCGCTTCGCCCGAAAGGCGCAGCAGCAAGCCATCGGTTTCGACCGACGCCCAGGTCAACTCGTCAGCGGCAAGCGCCTCTGCGGTGGCGTCGACGACGACGTTCTCGATGACGCGCGCGCTAAGCTGCGCCGCGCCAAAGGCCAGAACCGCGGCAACAGCAAAAGCCGCCGCCGTCATGAGATGCCATTTGTAATCTGCCAGATTCGGCTTCGAGAGACCGGGCAGCAAGGTCAGAAATCGTTTCATGCCTGTCCCCTATCGCTATCGCGCAAGCTGCGCAATCAGACGAAAATGGTGACGGCAAGAAACAGCGCAGGCAAAAGCCCGGCGTCGCGATTGGCCCGAAACAGCTTCAGGCAGGTTGCGCCGTCGTCGATATCCAGATGGCCAAGCTGCCATTGCATATGCCACCCCATCGCCCAAGCCCCGGCCAGAGCGATCGACATGGACAAAGGGTCGGCCAGCGGTGCCAGCGCGAAGATGATCCCCAGCGACATCAACACGACGGTCGCCACCAGGAACCCGCGCAGCCATTTGTCGGTGTTGCGACCAAACAGGCGCGCGGTGGATTTCACGCCGATCAGCGCATCATCCTCTCGGTCCTGATGGGCATAGATCGTGTCGTAGAACAGCGTCCAGCTTATGCCCGCCAGATAAAGGAAAATCGCAGGCAACCCCAGGCTGCCGGTTTGCGCCGTCCAGGCCAGAACCGCGCCCCAGTTGAAGGCCAGCCCCAGAAACACCTGCGGCCACCATGTAAAGCGTTTGGCGAAAGGGTAGATCGCGACCAGCGCCAGCGACAGCACCCCCAGACCGATTGCTGCCCAGTTGAAGGTGAACAGGATCAATGCCGCGACGCCGGTTTGCACGCCCATCCAGATCAGCGCCTGCCGGGTCGTGACCTGCCCCGCCGGAATGGGGCGCGAGCGGGTGCGCGCGACTTTGTCGTCGATGTCGCGGTCGGTCACGTCATTCCATGTGCACCCCGCGCCGCGCATCAGCACCGCGCCGATGCCGCAGGCAACGAATATCCAGACCGTCAGCCAGCCCGCCGTATCCGGCGCAGACGCCGCACCCAGAAACGCCCCCCACCAGCAAGGCAACAACAGCAGCCATGTGCCGATGGGCCGATCAACGCGCGACAATCGCAGATAGGGCCGGGCCTTGGGCGGGGCGTAGCGGTCCACCCAATTGAGCGCATAGGCGTCGGCCACGGGGGTATCCGTGCCCTCTGGCCTTTGCGTGTCATTGTCCATAAATTCGGCCCCATGTCTGGCGAAGCGGTGAAAATCAGGCTCTATCTAGAGCAGCCCTTGGGGGCGGGGCAAGGGTTGGACCTGTCGCGCGACCAGGCGCATTACCTGTTCAATGTCATGCGGCTTGGGCCGGGTGCGCCGGTGGCCGTGTTCAACGGGCGCGACGGCGCTTGGCTGGCCGAAGTGGCAGAGGCGGGCAAACGCGGCGGCACGCTTTTGTGCCGCCACCAGATTGCCCCGCAGCGCAACCCGCCCGACCTGTGGCTAGTCTTTGCCCCCATCAAGAAAGCGCGCACCGATTTCATCGTGGAAAAAGCGGCTGAAATGGGTGCCGCGCGGATTTTGCCTGTGCAGACAGAATTCACGAATTCCGACCGCATCCGTCAGGACCGCCTGCAAGCCCACGCGATAGAGGCCGCAGAGCAATGCGGCGGCACCTATGTGCCAGAGGTTGCCGATCTGCAACCGCTGTCGCGCCTGCTGGGGAACTGGCCCGAGGGGCGCGCGCTGATCTGGGCGGATGAGGGGTTGGCCGATGCCGCCGAACCGCGCCCCCTGCCGCCTGCCCCCGCTGCCATCCTGATTGGCCCAGAAGGCGGGTTTTCGCCGTCCGAGCGTGACCGCCTGCGCGGCCTGCCCATGGTGCACCCTATCGCGCTTGGGCCGCGCATCTTGCGCGCCGACACGGCTGCGGTCGCGGCGCTGACCCTGTGGCAATCCAACGTCGGAGACTGGACATGATCCGCAAAGCCGGCCCGCAAGACGCAGACGCCTTGGCCGCGTTTCTGGAAGCGCATATCGACAGTTCCATGTTCCTGCTGGGCAATCTGGACGCCCTCGGCACGCAAGAGACCGAGCATCCTTACGGCACCAGCTTCTTCCTGCAGGAAACCGGCGATGGCATCATCGGCGTGTTCGGCGCGACGAATAGTGGGCTGTTGGCCTGCCAGATCCCGCGCCTGACCGCGCTGGAGGCACAGACCTATGCGCATCTGCTGAAAGGCTACACGCTGCGCGGCATGACCGGGCCGTCCGAGCAGGTGGCGCTGATCCTCGATGCGCTGCCGCTGCGCGATGCAGTTTGGCAGGTCAACCAGGACGAGCCGCTTTACACGTTTGCGCTGGACGAGTTGGGCGCAGTCGACGCTGAAATCCGAACCCCCGCCCCGGATGACCGCGACACCCTGACCGCGTGGTTCGATGCCTACATGACCGAAACAAACACCAAGCCGGGTGGCGACGCAGCCGCGCGCCGTGCCGATGCCGCCATCGGGTCCGACCGCCTGCGCCTGCTGGTCGAGGATGGACAGATCACGGCCATGACCAGCGTCAACGCGGTCGCGCGCGGCGTCGCGCAGGTTGGGGGTGTGTTCGTGCCGTCCGATTTGCGCGGCAAGGGGCGCGGTGGGCGCGTCATTGCGGCGCATCTGGCAGAGTTGAAAGCGCGTGGCTTTCACAAGGCGACCTTGTTTGCCAATTCCGACGCGGCAGCACGCGCCTATGAACGCATCGGATTTTGCCATGTTGGCCGGTATCGCGTGGCCCTGCTGCAAGATCCGATCACGCTGGCGAACCCGGCATGAGCCTGATCCGCCCCGAACTGATGCAAACGCTGCGCCGCTGGTCCGAGGTGCTGGCCAGCCTTGCGCTGTCAGCCTTCGGGGTCTGGACGCTGCAAAGCCATGACCGTTTTATCCAGATCATCGGCGCTATCCTGATTGCCACGGGGCTGGGCCTTGCGCTGCTGGCATGGCGCAGGCTTCGCTTTCACCGCGACACCGCCGCGCCCGGCATCGTGCAAGTTGTGGAAGGGCAAATCAGCTATTTCGGGCCAGAGACGGGCGGGTTTGTCGGACTTGGCCAAGTCGTTGAATTGCACCTTGTAGACCACGGCCAAACCTGGCGTCTGGTCACTGCGGAAGAGGTGCTGCACATCCCCGTGGCCGCGCAAGGCAGCGATGCGCTGTTCGACGCTTTTGCCCAGTTGAACGGTCTGCGCATGGCCGATGTTCTGGCCGCGCTGGACCATCCGCAACCCGCGCGCGTTTTGTGGCTGCACCCCAGCCGACGGCCCGTCCGGCTCGCCAAGGCTTGACTTGGGCGCATACCCGGCCCAAGTCTGCCCGCAACACGAACAAGGAAATGCCAGATGTCCATTCCCCAATCCGGCGGCGGGCCGATCGAAAGCAAAGCCCAACTGGCCGAGTATCTGGCCGCGGGCTGCAAGCCCAAGGACCAGTGGCGCATTGGCACCGAGCACGAGAAATTCGGGTATTGCCGCGACACGCTGAACCCGCTTCCCTATGACGGCCCGCGCTCTATCCGCGCGGTGCTGGAAGGGTTGCGCGACCGCTACGGCTGGGCACCGGTGCTGGAAGCGGGTCATATCATCGGGCTGGAAAAGGACGGCGCGAATGTCTCTCTGGAACCCGGCGGGCAGTTGGAACTGTCGGGCGCACCGCTGGAGAACATTCACCAGACCTGTGACGAGGTGAACCAGCACCTGCGCGAAGTGCGCTCGGTGGCCGAAGAAATCGGGGTCGAATTCATCGGCCTTGGTGCCGCCCCGATCTGGAGCCATGAGCAGATGCCGGTCATGCCCAAGGGCCGTTACAAGCTGATGACCGAATACATGGACCGCGTGGGCACCATGGGCAAAACCATGATGTACCGGACCTGCACGGTTCAGGTGAACCTCGATTTCGGGTCAGAGCCCGACATGGTGCAAAAGCTGCGCGTGGCGCTTGCGCTGCAACCCGTGGCAACCGCGCTATTCGCCAATTCCCCCTTTCTGGACGGCAAACCCAACGGCCACAAAAGCTGGCGCTCGCGCGTCTGGCGCGATCTGGACCCGGCGCGCACGGGCATGTTGCCCTTCGTGTTCGAGGACGGGTTCGGGTTCGAGACCTGGGTCGAATACGCGCTCGATGTGCCGATGTATTTCGTCTATCGCGATGGCAAGTATATCAATGCACTCGGCCAATCCTTCCGCGATTTCATGCGCGGTGAATTGCCCGCTCTGCCCGGCGAAGTGCCGACGCTGTCGGACTGGGCCGACCATCTGACCACCATCTTCCCCGAAGCGCGGCTGAAGAAATTCATCGAGATGCGCGGCGCGGATGGTGGCCCGTGGCGCAGGCTTTGCGCGCTGCCTGCGCTGTGGGTCGGTCTGTGCTACGACCAAAACGCGCTCGACGCCGCGTGGGACATCGCCAAGGGGTGGGACGCCGAAACGCGCGAGGGCTTGCGGGTCGCGGCCTCTGTCGACGGGCTTCAGGGCGAAGCGGGCGGCGTGAAGCTTTATGACATTGCACGCCAAGTCGTCGACACTGCCGAAGCCGGGCTGAAGGCCCGCGCGCGGCAGGGTGCGGGCGGCATGTTGCCCGATGAAACCCATTTCCTGAACGCGCTGAAGGAATCGCTTGAAACCGGGCAAGCGCCCGCCGACGAGTTGCTGGCGCGCTACCATGGCGATTGGCAGGGCGATCTGACGCGCATCTACGACGACTACAAGTATTGATGGCACAAGCAGCCCCGATAGCGCTGCGCCACCGCTTGCAGGACTGGCTGGCGGGCGCATTACTAGAGGGGCTGCGCCCCCTGCCCTACCAGTTGCGCATTCCGTGTCTCGGGTGGCTGGGCGCGCATGTGGTCGGCCCGCTTGGCGGGTTGCGCCGCCGGGTGCGGGCGAATCTGGACCTTGTCGCGCCAGACCTGCCCGCGGCCGAGCGTGAGCGGATTGCCCGCACCGTGCCCGGCAACATGGCGCGCACGATTGCCGAAATCTTCTCGGGCGCGGAATTCGTCGCCCGCGCCACACGCTCGGATGTCGAAGGCACAGGGCTTGCCGCCCTGCACGAAGCCCATGCAAAAGGTCAGCCCGTCATTCTGGTGACGGGCCATTTCGGCAATTACGACGCCGCGCGCGCGCTGCTTCTGGCCCAAGGCTTCAAGGTGGCCGGGTTCTACATGCCAATGAGCAACCCCGCTTTCAACGCGCGCTACGTTGCCGCCATTTCCCGTATCGGCACACCCGTCTTCGCACGCGGGCGCGACGGGTTGGCGGGAATGCTGCGGTTCCTGCGGGATGGCGGCATGGTCGGGCTGGTGGCCGATCACTACATGGAACATGGAGAGCTGTTGCCCTTCATGGGTCAACCCGCGCGCACGGCGCTGTCAGCGGCTGAAATGGCGCTGAAATACAACGCGCTGCTTGTGCCGGTTTACGGCATCCGCAAGCCGGACGGGCTGGAATTCAGCGTTCGGATTGAAGACCCTGTTCCGCATAGTGACCCCGTGACGATGACCAAAGCGCTCAATGCGTCGCTGGAAGCGCTGGTGCGGCAGCACAAGGACCAGTGGATGTGGACCCACCGCCGATGGAAACACAACCAAAAGGACTAGTCAGGCCGACCCGTTGTCCGGGTCTATCGGCTTTGGCTTGTCGTCGAACTCGTCCGTCAGGATGCGTTGGCTGTCGCCATCCGGGTCGTCATACATGCCCTTGCGCAATGTCCAGATGAACGCACCCAAGCCCAATAGGCCAAGGATAAGCGAAACCGGAATCAGGATGGTCAGAACTTCCATGCGGGCCTTTATTTCAAGCGCAGCGCGTTCAGCGTGACCGAGATGGACGAAACCGACATGATCGCCGCCGCGATCAGCGGTGTTGCCAGCCCCACCAACGCAATCGGCACGAAGATCGCATTATAGATACCCGATTGCCAGAAATTCTCTCGGATGCGGCGCTTGGCTTGGACCGACATGCGCAACGCGTCTGCGATCGGGCCAATGTCGCGGCCCAGCATGACCATGTCAGACGCCGCGCGCGCGGCATCAAGTGCGCTGGCGGGCGAGATCGAGACATGCGCGGCACTCAGCGCGACCGTGTCATTCAGCCCATCGCCCACCATCAGAACCTTGGCACCCCCGTCTTGCAGCGCGGCGACCTTGGCCGCCTTTTCCTGCGGCAGCGCTTCGGCCTGCCATTGGTCAATATGCAGCCGCTGGGCCAAGGCCTGCACCGCGCCCGGCACGTCGCCAGAGATAAGCCAGACCTGCTTGCCCTGCTCATGCAGCGCGCGCACGACCTCTTCCGCGCCGGGGCGCAGCTGGTCGGTGAAGGTGAAGGCATGGGTTGTCTGGCCAAGCGACAGATAGGCCGCCGTCAACTCTACCGCTGTGGCACCCACCCATGCAGGACGGCCCAAGCGCACGCGCGTGTCGTGCCAGATGCCTTCGACACCATAGCCCGGAACCTCTGTCAGGTCGGATACGGGCGCGGGCCGCACGCCCAGATCGCGCAGCCCCTTGGCCAGCGACGCGGCAAGCGGGTGGCTGGAGGCTTCGGCCAGTGCAAGCGCCACGCGGCGCGCATCATCGGGGACCGTGTCCAGATTGGTCGCCTCTGGCGCGCCCATGGTCAGGGTGCCGGTCTTGTCGAAAACGACCGTGTCGACATCGGCCAGACGCTCCAGCGCGGTGCCGTCCTTGATGAGCAGGCCTTTCCGGAACAGCTTGCCGCTGGCGGCTGTCACCACGGCGGGCACGGCCAGACCCAACGCACAGGGGCAGGTGATAATTAGCGTCGTCACAGCCACGTTGATGGCAACGCGAATATCGCCGCCGGTCAGATACATCCAGACGAAGAACGCCCCCAGCGACAGGATCGGGATGCTGGGCGCGTAGGCGCGGGCAGCGCGTTCGGCGAGCGTGGTGTATTTGGTGCGCGCCGATTCGGCGTTGGCCACAAGGTCAGCCATCCGGTGCAGAGAGCTATCCTTGCCCGCAGCCGTGACACGCACGGTCAGCGGCCCCGTCAGGTTCACCTCGCCCGCGCTGACAATGGTGCCTTCGCCCGCGAAAACCGGCAGGGTTTCGCCCGTCAGAAGCGCGCGGTCCAGTTCCGACTGGCCCGCGACGACCAAGCCGTCCACCGGCATCCGCCCGCCGGGGCGCACCAGGACCAGATCGCCCGCGACCAGTTCGGCCACGCCCACGGTTTCTTCCACCCCGTCCGCCAGCCGAATGGCGCGCGGCACTTCCAGCGCGGCCAGTTCCTGCGCCGCGGAACGTGCAACAGCGCGCGCGCGGAAATCCAGATAGCGACCCGCCAGCAGGAAGAAGATCAGCATGACCACCGAATCGAAATAGGCATGTGCGCCCGATTGCAGCGTCTCGAATATCGACAGGCCCAGCGTCAGCAGGATCGCGAAGCTGATGGGCGCGTCCATGTCCATGCGGCCCGCGCGCAGCGCCTTCCATGCGTTGCGAAAGAAGGGCTGGCCCGCGAAGGCCACGGTCGGAATGGCGATGACCGCCGAAATCAGGTGGAACAGGTCGCGCGTCGGCCCCTCGGCCCCGGACCAGACCGCGACCGACAAAAGCATGATGTTCATCATGGCAAAGCCCGCCACGCCCAGCCGCATCAGCAATTCGCGGCCTTGGCGTTCGGTTTCGGTCATCGACAGCGCGCCCGCGTCCAGCTCATGCGCCTCGTAGCCCAAGGCATCCAGCCGGGCGATCACGTCCTCGGGGCGGATATTGGCCTCTGCATCCACGCTCAGGCGCTTCAGCGTCAGGTTCAGGCGCGAGGAATTGATCCCCGGCATCTTGGCCAAATCCCGCTCGATGGTCGAGATACAGGCCGCGCAATGCACTTCCGGCACCGACAGAAGCACGCGCGCCTTGGACAGCTCCTTGCGCGCAAGCTCTTCGGCCGCAGGGGCCGCCGCGCAAGCCGGACAGGCAGAGGCACGCACGGTCGTCATGCTGTGTTATCCTTCGACATGCAGCACGACGCGCTGCTGGAACAAGGTGCCATCCGCTGCCGTCGCGCGCAGGCGGATGTTCCAGTTGCCCGGCGCGATGTCCACCGGGGCACGGAAGGCGCCGTTCAGGAAAACGAAATCCGGGCGCTGGTCGTCACGGACATGGGTGGCCGCCCCCAGAAGCGCATCCAGCGTGGCGACCTGCGCGGGGTAGCCATCGGGGCCGGTGATGGTCAGCACCAGTTCACCGCCCTCGACCTCTGCCGAGACATCCCAGCCCAAGGCCTCTTGCGCCGCCAGTTCCTCGTTGAAGTTCTGGCTGGCGACGTAAGAGTTCTGCACCTCTAGCCCCGGAAAGGTGCTGACAGCGGACCACGCCAAGGTCAGGTTCACCGCGATGACCGTTCCGAAAGCCGCCAGCGTGATCGCCAGCACTTTCGGACCCGTCATGCGAAAGCCCTTGGCGTCGTTGTCCTTGGTCATTGACCTCTCCCGTTGAAGACAGTTTCAGAATAAACGCGCTCCTGGCTTCCGGCAATCGTGGACCAGATGCGCACGTCACTGCGCGGCGCGGCGGCGGATTCGGTGCCATTCGGCGCTTCCAGATAGACGCGGACCTGCGCCATTTCATCCGGGCTGAGCGTGACCGCGGTCGAGTCGTACCCCTCGATCGACAAGCTCAAATCGGGGTTGTCGGTAATCGACAGCACGAAGTCACGCTCTTCGTTGGCCATGTTGCGCAGGCGCACATCATAGACATTTCGCACCGTGCCGTCGGACAAGACGATATGCGTGGGGTTGCGGACGGGCGACACGCTCATGTCCAGATCGGACCGGATGAACAATGCCACCACCAAACCGACACCGACAGCCGACCAGATCGCGGTATAGACGATCGTGCGTACACGGAAGACGTGTTTCCAGACCGATTTGGGCGGTTTGCCGGCGCGCTCGCTCTCGTGGTCGGACAGCGCCATGTAGCCAATCAGGCCGCGCGGCTTGCCGATCCGGTCCATCACGTCGTCGCAGGCGTCAATGCACAGGCCGCAGGTGATGCAGGCAAGCTGCTGACCGTCGCGAATATCAATCCCCATCGGGCAGACATTGACGCAGGCCATGCAGTCGATGCAATCGCCCAGGTTTTCCGACCCCTCGCCCTTGCGGTGCTTGCCGCGCGGCTCTCCGCGCCAGTCGCGGTAGTCGATGGTCAGGGTGTCTTCGTCCATCATCGCGGCCTGAATGCGCGGCCATGGGCAGGCATAGATGCAAATCTGCTCGCGGAAGAACCCGCCGAACAGGAAGGTCGTCATGGTCAGGACAAAGATCGTCAGATAGGCGATCATCGGCGCTTGCAGGGTCACAAGGTCGACCAGAAGCGTCGGCGCATCGGCGAAATAGAACACCCACGCCCCGCCGGTTGCCATGCCGATCAGGAACCACAGGGTCCATTTCAGCCCGTATTTGCGGATTTTCTCGAAATCCCACTTCTTGTGATACAGGCGCAGCCGTGCGTTGCGGTCGCCCTCGACCCAGCGCTCTACCAAGATGAACAGGTCGGTCCAGACGGTTTGCGGACAGGCGTAACCGCACCACACCCGACCCAAGGCCGAAGTGAACAGGAACAACCCGATCCCCGCCATGATAAGCAGGCCCGCCACGAAGTAGAATTCATGCGGCCAGATCTCGATCATGAAAAAGAAGAAGCGGCGGCCTTGCAGGTCAAGAAGCACGGCCTGATCGGGCATTTCGGGGCCACGGTCCCAACGGATCCATGGCAGGATGTAGTAAAGCCCCAGCATCCCGGCCAGCAGCCACCATTTCATGGTGCGGAAACTGCCTTTCACGCGGCGCGGGAAAATCGGCTCGCGTTTGGCATAGAGCGACGGGGGGCTTTGATCTGACGAACTCACGCTTGTCTCCTGACTGTGACTTGCCGCGGTTGTTTCACGCGGGGCGCACAGCGTCCTTGACCTGCGTCAAAAACCGCATGGCGCGTGCAAGTTTTCGCAATTGAGGAAAAGAGGTGCAAGCCATGAAGGCGCCGATCTCCGGTAACACGCGCGAACAGGAAAACAGAGACCGGCGCTGCAAGCCTAGGCAAGCCTGTGAATTCCTACAGAAAAGAGATGGGCCTTACATTGACGCAGATCAAACCCTGCGCGCTGCGACATTCGGTCCCGGCGCGTTGGCTTCGGATCGCAACCACCGGCAAAAGGCGCGCAACGGCGGGCGATGCACCCCCTGCCGCGTGACCAGGTAATATCCGCGATCCACCTGGTCGCGCAGAACGACACGCAGGTTGCCGCTGGCAATGTCATTTGCCACCAGAACCTCTGTCACAACGGCCAGCCCATGACCGTTGCGCGCCGCGTCCAGCACAAGATTGCCCGGCAAGTGGATCACCCCGCCGCTGAGCGCTGTGGCCACGCCTTGGCGCGACAGGAAGAGCGAGGCCTCATTCTGCTCCAGCTCACTCAGCCATGGCAGGCCGGTCAGCGCGTCGGCCCCGCCACCCGGCGGCCCTTTCAGCAGGGCGGGGGCTGCAACCACGACGAGCGGCGCATCCATCAGCTTGTGCACCTCCAGCCCCGGCCAATCGCCGGTGCCGTGGCGAATCGCAGCATCGAAGCCGCCCGGTTCCAGCGGGCGCTGCACGGGCGATGGGTCCAGCACCAGATCGACGCCGGGATGGGCAAGCCGAAACGACCCAAGGCGCGGCACAAGCCATGTGCTGGCGAACATCGCGGTCGTGGTCACTTGCAAAGGGCGGTCGCGCTGCGCTTCGGTCACGCCGCTGACGCTGCGCATGATCTCTGCAAAGCCATGGGACAGGCCCAGCGCCAATTGGCGACCGTCTTCGGTCAGCTCTATCTGTCGACCGCTGCGCGATACAAGCGGCAGGTCAAGCGCCTTTTCCAACGCCCTGATCTGCTGGCTGACGGCGGCATGGGTCACGCCAAGCCGGGCCGCGGCGGCCACGACCGAGCCGGATTCGGCCAACGCTGCGAAGGCGCGCAAGGCCGAAAGCGGGGGCATGTCGCGCCAGTCCATTATGTAAGCTTTTCTTTCATACCAGATGAATTCCAGAGTCGCGTTTTGGCGTTTTTCAGCCCTAATAGGCCTATGAACCCCATTGGACCGGAGGCCGTTATGTTAGAAATTCATGCAAGAATGCTGTTTGTCGCCAGCCGCGTCAACACCGCTTTGCCGCGATTGGACCGAAGCACTGGGCCGGTCAGGCCCGGCACCCGCGTGGAAGAGCGCGTGCGCTTGGTCGCACCGCGTCAAACCCGGTAGACCCGCCAAGCACAGACGGCGCATGAAAAAACCCGGCCTGCGGAACAGGCCGGGTTTTGGATTGCTTGCTCTGCGCAGATTACTCGCCGCCGCCCAACTGGTGGACATAGGCCGCAACGGCGCGGATTTCCGCTTCGCGCAGACGGTCGGTGAAACCCGGCATCACGCCGAAACGCGAATTGTAGATCGTTTCATAGACGGTCTCTTCCGAGCCGCCATAAAGCCAGATCTGGTCGTTCAGCGCGGGCGCACCGAGGAAGGTGTCGCCTTCGCCGCCAGCACCGTGGCAGGACGAACAGTTGTAGTCGAAAACCTCGGCCCCGGCCGAAGCAAGCTGTGCGTCATGGTCCGACCCGGACAGCGACAGAACGAAATGCGTCGCCTGACGGATTTCTTCTTCGCTTAGCAGCTCGTCACGCCCGAAAGCGGGCATTTCAGAGTAGCGTGCGTCCATGTAGTCCTCGTTGCGGATACCGTAGGTCACGGTCTGCACGATGTCCTCGGTCGTGCCGCCCCACAGCCAGTCGTCATCCAGCAGGTTGGGGAAGCCGCCGGCCTGAACACCGGCACCGCCCGCGCCGTGGCACTGCGAACACTGCGCCGCGAAGACAGAGGCCCCCGCGTTGACGGCGAAACGGTGCAGGTCTTCGTTCTGAACCAATTCGCCCGGTTCGGTTTCCAGGATCTGCGCGAACAGAACATCGTGGCGGGCTTCGAACTCTGCGATTTCCTCGGCCACGTCGGAACGCGAGGCGTAGCCCAGCACACCGCTTGTCGCCTGGTTCATGCCCGGCCATGCCGGGAAAGCGACCCAGTAGCCAACGGACCAGATCACGCAGAGGATGAAGATCCAGACCCACCAGCGGGGCATCGGGTTGTCGAATTCCTCGATCCCGTCCCAGCTATGGCCGGTCGTGTTCGGATCGCCTTTTTGGTGGTTGGCGCTCTTTTTCGAATTGTCAGCCATCACTTGGCCTCTCTCAGATCGGCGTGACCGGCGTGCCGCTTGCGGTTATCCTCTGCGGCAGGCTTGTCATCGTTGCGGAAAATCATGTTCGCCGTGTCCTCGTGGACCTTCTTCCCACCGGGGCGCAGGATGTAGACGAACACCCCGATGAAGAAGCAGAACATGAACAGCAGGTGCCAGCTATCGGCGAAGGCACGCAGCAGGGAATAGGTTTCCATTGCGTCCCTCCTTTCTTAGCGCGATGCGTCCGGCACGAAGGTGTCGAAATCGACCAGCGTGCCCAGCATTTGCAGATAGGCAATGACCGCGTCCATTTCGGTGACAGCTTCCTGCCCGTCGAAATTGCGCTGCTGTGCGCCCGGATAGCGGTCTGCGACCGGATCGCCGAACGGATCGACCTGCGCGAAGAAGTCATCCATCGCGACTTCCATCATCTCATCCGTGTAGGGATGGCCGAGCATACGGTAGACGCCCATGATGTCGATCACTTCTTCCGCGTCTTCGCGGGTCAGTTCACGGTTCATCATGAACCCGTAGGACGGCATGATCGATTCCGGCACAACGCTTTGCGGCTTGATCATGTGCTGAACGTGCCAGTCATCCGAGTAGCGGCCACCGACGCGGGCCAGATCAGGCCCGGTGCGCTTGGACCCCCACTGGAAGGGATGGTCATACATCGATTCCGCTGCCAGCGAGTAATGGCCGTAACGCTCCACCTCGTCGCGCATCGGGCGCACCATCTGGCTGTGGCAGACATAGCAGCCCTCGCGCCGATAGATCTCGCGACCTGCGATTTCCAGCGGCGAGTAGGGGCGCATCCCCTCCACCTTCTCGATGGTGTTGTCGAGATAGAACAGCGGCACGATCTGCACGATGCCCCCGATCGTCACCACGAGGAAGCTGAGAACCAGCAACAGCGTGGCGTGGCGTTCGATCTTGCCGTGATGGTCAAGAAGTCCCATTTTCGTGCCCTTTCCTTATTCAGCGGGCACTGCGGCACCGGCACTGGCAGGCTTGCGCTCTGCCGTGCTGGTCACAGTTTTCCACAGGTTGTAGCACATGATGATCGCACCGGCGAGGAACAGCGTCCCGCCCAGACCGCGCACCACATACATCGGGAATTTCGCGGCAACCGTGTCTGCGAAAGAGTTCACGAGGAAGCCCTGCGCATCCACTTCGCGCCACATCAGGCCTTCCATGATGCCAGTCACCCACATGGATGCCGCATAAAGAACGATCCCGATGGTCGCGAGCCAGAAATGCCAGCTGACCAGACGCAGGCTGTAAAGACCCTCACGCTGCCACAGCTTCGGCACCAGGTAATAAAGCGCGCCGAAGGTGATCATGCCGTTCCAGCCAAGCGCGCCGGAATGGACGTGACCGATGGTCCAGTCGGTGTAGTGCGACAGGCTGTTGACGGCCTTGATGGACATCATCGGGCCTTCGAACGTGGCCATACCGTAGAAGCCCACAGCCACCACCATCATGCGGATGATCGGGTCGGTGCGCAGCTTGTCCCATGCGCCAGACAGCGTCATCAGGCCGTTGATCATACCACCCCAGGACGGCATCCACAGCATGATCGAGAAGGTCATGCCCAGCGTCTGCGCCCAGTCGGGCAGCGCGGTGTAGTGCAGGTGGTGCGGACCGGCCCAGATATACAGGAAGATCAGCGCCCAGAAGTGCATGATCGACAGCTTGTAGCTGTAGACCGGGCGTTCGGCCTGCTTGGGGATGAAGTAGTACATCATGCCAAGGAAGCCCGCTGTCAGGAAGAAGCCCACGGCGTTATGCCCGTACCACCACTGGATCATGGCCGACTGCACGCCCGACCACACCGGCACAGAGCTGGAACCGAGGAACGACACCGGGATCTGCACGTTGTTGATAAGGTGCAGCATCGCCACGGTCACAATGAAGGCAAGGTAGAACCAGTTGGCCACGTAGATATGCGGCTCGCGGCGTTTGATGAGCGTTCCCATGTAGATGGCAAGGAAGGCCACCCAGACAATGGTCAGCCACAGGTCGGCCAGCCATTCGGGTTCGGCATATTCGTTACCTTGGGTCGACCCGGTGACATACCCGGTCGCGGCCAGCAGGATGAACACCTGGTAGCCCCAGAACACGAACCAAGCCAGACCGCCGCCCCACAGGCGCGCGGCAGAGGTGCGCTGCACGACGAAGAACGCGGTTGCGATCAGGGCGTTGCCGCCGAACGCAAAAATCACCGCAGAGGTGTGCAGCGGGCGCAGACGACCGAAATTCAGGAACCCTTGGGCCCATTCGAAATTCAGGTATGGGAACGCAAGCTGGAACGCGATGACCACGCCCACCAGAAAGCCCACGACGCCCCAGAAGGCGGTCGCAATCACGCCGAAGCGCACAGGCCCGTCCATATAAGTATTCGGATCGACCACGGGTGCGGGTTCGCCCACACGACGGATCAGCCAGATGAAAGCGATTGCTGCCGATACCATGAAGATCAAAGCATGGATCTGGTATGACAGGTCGCGTGCCAGTCCTGCGGCCACGGCGGCGACAACCACCGCGAAGCCCAAAACGGCGAGCTTTATGTATCCCAACATAATCTGCGTCCCTTTTCTGTTCGCGCGCCCGGTCTAACGCCGGGAAACACATTTTTGTATGGTGCCTTTTGTCACGGGGCTGGGCTTCTAACCTTGACCTAGGTCAAAGGTGGGGACCGCTTTCCTTGCGACGGATCAAGGAATGTTCAGGTGTTTCGGGGCAGGATGGCCTCGAACCAAGAAGGAGCGGACACCATGGCTTACAAATCCTTGATTAGTTTCGTCACGTCCGAGACCGGACTCGAGTCGTTTCTGGATATGGCCGCGACCATGGCCCGACGCAGCGACGCGCATCTGGAAATCTGTTGCCTTGCCGTCGATACAACACAGGCCGTGGGCTTTGTCGGCGGCGCGCCTGCGGTGATGTTTCAGGAAACACTGAACCAGTTGCAGGCCCGCGCGCAGGATTTGCGCGACAAGGTGCGCGCGCGGCTGGATGGCCTTGCCCTGCGCTGGAGCACCGAAGACGCCGTCGTCCCCATGGGGGGAATCGCGTCCTATGTGGGGCTAAAGGCGCGCTATTCCGACCTTGTCCTGCTGCCCAGCCCCTATGGCGACGGGCGCGGCCCGCAGGATGAACTGGCCATAGAGGCCGCGCTATTCGAAGGCGATGCGCCCGTGCTCGTCTTGCCGCCCGCAATGACCAGCCTGCCAGAGTTTTCCCGAATCGTTCTGGCATGGAACCAAAGCGACGAAGCCCTGCACGCCGCGCGGGCCGCCTTGCCGCTGCTGGCCAGTGCGGATTTGGTGAATGTGGTTATCATAGACCCGCCCGCCCACGGGCAGGAACGGTCGGACCCCGGTGGCCTTTTGACCACGATGCTGGCTCGCCACGGCGTAAAGGCCGAGGTCGCGGTCATTGCCAGCGCTGGGACGGGCATTGCCTATACTTTGCAACGTCACCTGCGCGACAACGCTGGCGATCTGTTGGTGATGGGTGCCTATAGCCACTCGCGCTTGCGTCAGGCCATCCTTGGGGGCACCACGCGCAGCCTGCTGTCAGAGGCCGCGACGCCTGTCTTCATGATGCATTAGCACTGCGCCGGGCCAGCTCTGTCATCAGCAAGGTCTGCGCGTCTTGGTAGAAAGGGCGCAGGCCCGGTTCGGCCTTGGCAAGATCCGTGTTCGTGCGGGCGATGTAGTCGTGCAAGGTCTGCATGTCGGCCAGTCGCAAATCGCGCAAATAGCGTTGCGCCTGCCCTTCGCTGTAAGCCACAAGCCCATCGGGCACCGGAATCGCGCTCTGCATCGGCGCGGATGCCGGGACAATCCCAAAGGACAGGGTCGATCCGCTGCGGAACTGCGATGTCAGGTCTTTCTCATAGGCCAGGGCAAGGGCAAAGATCAGGCCCAGCGCGAAGAGCCCCATCCGACCGTTCAGCAGGCTGGGCCATCTGGGGCCCGCTGCCACCGCTTCGGGTTGCGCGACCGGAATATCGCGCGTTTCCAGCAAGGATTCCTGGTCTCTGTCCCAGTCAAAGCCACGGCGCGCCACATGCTCGGTCATGTCGTCCCCCACAGGAAATAATTCCCGCTAAGGTAGACACGGCATTGTGCCGCCTTTGTGGCGGTAGCGCGTCAAGTTTCGGGCAAGATCACATCAGGAAGCCGCCATCCGAATCGTCGCCGGTTTCTTCCAGCAAACGGTCGAAATCGGGGATCGTGATATGGCGCTTGCCTTCGGTCACGATCAGACCTTCCTTGCGCAGGTTCGACATCTGGCGACTGACGGTTTCCAATGTCAGACCCAGGTATTCCGACATCGCCTCTCGGGTCAGCGGTAGGTCGAAGCTCAACTCGCCATCCGCCACGCTCAGCTGCAAGGACGCGTCGCGCCGCGCGATAATCGTCAGCAGGCTTGCGATCTTTTCGCGCGCGGTCTTGCGGCCCAGAAGCAGCATCCATTCGCGCGCGGCATCCAACTCGTCCAGCGTCATTTCCAGCAGGCGCTGACCGATATGAGGCGTGTTCAGCATCATGTCTTCGAACGGCTTCTTGCGGAAGCAGCACATCACCGTATCGGTCGCAGCCGTCACGTCATAGGCCGAGGTCGCCCGCCCCGGACGGCCAATGAAATCCGAGGGCAGCAGCAGCCCGACCATCTGGCGGCGGCCATCTTCCATGGTTTGCGACAGCGTCGCGATACCCGTGACCACGGAGGCCACGAAATCCATGTTGTCGCCGGCCCAGACAACGGTCTGGCCCGCCTCGAAACTGCGGTAATACTTGATCTGCTCCAGCCGCTCCAGCTCGTCCGTCTCGCATCGGGCGCAGACCGCGCGGTGACGAATGGGACAATCGGAGCAATCCTGATTGTAAGTCTTGAGAGAAGTCGTCGCGCGCGTCATCAGGATTGATCTGTGTCAAGGATTTTGGGCATCTGTCCTTTATTCTAGACACATGAAGCATGTTTCGCAACTTTCAAAGCTTGGTCTGTTTGACGCACGTGTGCCACGGTATACGAGCTATCCGACCGCACCCCAATTCAGCGCCGGATTGACGGGCCAGACTTTCGCCAACTGGGTCGGGCAGATCGAACCCGGCTCACAAATCTCGCTCTATCTGCATGTGCCTTTCTGCCGCCGGTTGTGCTGGTTCTGCGCCTGCCGCACGCAGGGCACCAGTTCCGACGCGCCGGTCGTGGCCTATGCCCAAACGCTCAAGGCAGAGCTGGAAATGCTGCGCCAAACGCTGCCCGAAGGGGTGGAATTGTCGCGCCTGCACTGGGGCGGTGGAACCCCGACCATGCTGCCGCCCGACGAGATGCGCGCCATTGCAGCACTTGTGTTCGACATCGCGCCCATGGCGAAAGACGGCGAATTCTCGGTCGAGATCGACCCCAACGAGATTGACGAATCCCGCCTTGATGCCTTGGCCGAAGCCGGGATGAACCGCGCTTCTATCGGCGTGCAAGATTTCGATGCCGAGATTCAGGCCGTGATCGGACGCGACCAGAGCTTCGAGATTACGAAGGCCGCGGTCGATGCGATTCGCGCCCGTGGTATCACCAGCCTGAACGCGGACATCCTTTATGGGCTGCCGCATCAGACCCCCAAGCGCATTGCCGATTCGGTGCAAAAGCTGCTCACGCTCAACCCCGACCGTGTGGCGCTCTATGGCTATGCCCATGTGCCGTGGATGGCGCGCCGCCAACAGATGATTCCGTCCGACACGCTACCGCGCCCCGAAGAACGGCTGGAACTGTTCGACACCGCGCGCCGCCTGTTCATGTGGGACGGCTATGACGAGATCGGCATCGACCATTTCGCCCGCCCGCATGACGGGATGGCGAAGGCTGCAAAAGCGGGAACGCTGCGGCGCAATTTCCAAGGCTATACCGACGATCTGTCGCCGGTGCTGATCGGTCTGGGGGCATCGTCGATCTCTCGGTTCCCCCAAGGTTACGCCCAGAACGCCCCGGCTACGGCCCAATGGAAAAAGGCAGTTCAGGCCAACGAATTCGCAACCGTGCGCGGCCATGTCTTTACACCCGAAGACATCTGGCGCGGGCGCGCGATCGAAGCGTTGATGTGCGATTTCCGCGTATCGGCGCAGGAATTGTGCACCCAGTTCGGCGCCCCCGCCGACGCGGTAGAGGGTTTGTTCAAGGCGGCCTGCGACAAGTTCGGTGAATTCGTCGCCCGCGAAGGGGACGCGCTGGTGATTCCGCAAGAGGGGCGACCGCTGACGCGGATGATCGCGACCATCTTCGACGCCTATTCCATGGAAAAGACCGGGCACAGTTCCGCAGTCTAGACTCGGCCCACATTCGCATCAGGCGTCCTTGTGCTGCGGGGCCGGGTCTGCTGGCGCATATGTTCCAATGGCTTCCATCAGTGCGGCCTTGCGCAGCGGTTTGGTCAGCGTGGCGTTCATGCCGGCATCCATGATCTTGTCGATCTCTTCCTGAAGCGCGTGCGCGGTCAGCGCAATGATCGGGATCGACGCGCCGCCGGGCAGTGCGCGAATGCGGCGCGTGGCCTCTCGGCCATCCATCTCGGGCATGGAAATATCCATGAAAATCAGGTCAAACGTGGCGGTATTGACCTTTTCAACCGCCTCTCGGCCATTCACGGCCAAGCTTAGCTCTATCGGCAAATCCCGGATCATCTTGCTAAAGACCAGTCGGTTGGTGGCGTTATCCTCTGCGTAAAGCACATGCAGGGTGCGGTCGGGCAAGGTGGCGACTGGCTTGGCGGGCAGGTCTGGGGGGCTCGGCGCTTGCGCATGGGTGCCCAGCAAGCGGCAGACGGCTGCACACAGGTCGCGCCACAACAGCGGTTTTGGCAAAACGGCGACGCGGCCATCACGCGCCAACGCGTGGTCCGTGTCCTGTATGGCCGCGCTTTGCACGATCACAGGGCAATCGGGCAGAACAGCGCGCAACCGCTGAAGTATCACCAGCGGGTCGGCTTCTGACAATTCATAGTCCAGCAGCACAAGGTCGGGCGCGACTTGCCGCGCCAGTTTCGCGGCCGCCTCTGCCTGCGTGGCGGTGGCGATCTTGACATGGGCCGATTGCAACTGACGCTCGACAATCCCGCGGCTGATAAGATGGTCGCTGACCAAAAGCACCTTGCCGATCTCTGTCGGCCAGTTGGGGGGCTGCGCGGCGTCGGGCTGGGTCGCGCCCGGCAACGCCAGCGACACCCCGAAGCACGACCCGACCCCAAGCTCTGATTCCAGCCACATCTTGCCGCCCATCATGTCCAGAATGCGGCGGGTTATCGCCAGGCCAAGCCCCGTTCCTTCAAAGCGGCGGTTGGTGGCTTCCTCGACCTGCTGGAACTCTCCGAAGATATGCTCCTGGTTTTCCGGTGCGATTCCGATGCCGGTATCCTCGACCGTCAGATGCACGAGGTGGCCGCCCTCTGACACCCCCACACCCACCGCGCGCACCAGCACATACCCGCTATCGGTAAACTTGACGGCGTTGCCCACAAGATTGGTCAAGACCTGCCGCAAACGCCCCGGATCGGCGATCAGGTGGCGGGTCAGGAACATGTCGTAATCGAGGATCAGTTCGATCCCCTTGGCGCGGGCGCTCGGTGCCAGCAGCGTCATCACCTCGTGGATGGTCTTTTCCAGATCGAACGGCTCCGGGTGCAGTTCCATCCGGCCCGCATCCATCTTCGAGAAATCCAGAATGTCATTGATGATCGTGACCAGCGCTTGACCGCTAGACCGGATCGTGTCGGTGAACATGCGTTGTTCGCTGTCCAGTTCGGTTTCTGAGAGCAGGTCGGCCATGCCGACCACCCCGTTCATCGGCGTGCGGATTTCATGGCTCATATTCGCAAGGAACGCCGATTTCGCCTGCGCCGCCGCCTCTGCACGTTCCTGCGCCTCTATCAGTTCGGCCTGGTAGCGCAGGGACTCGGTTATGTTGCGCACAAGGGACACGTAGTCGCCATTGGGCGCGCGGCGGTCCATAAGGCGCACGCTCATGCCGCTTTCGAAATGCAATTCGACCGGCTTGATATGGTCCTGCGTCCAGCGCGCCAGCATCGCATCCACCCAGTTGGCGGGGCTTTCGCCTTGCAGGCGCACCAAGCCCTCATAGGCGCAAATCTCGAGTATGCGGGTGTAGCGAATGCCTTGCGCGACCTCTGGAAATCCGTCGAACACGCCAAGAAACGCCTGATTCGCCATCACAAGGCTTTGCTTCGGGTCGAACACCGCGAACCCGTCCGGCATGGTTTCAATGGCTTCGCGCAGGCGCAGATTGGCAAGATCCACCTCGGAATGGGCCACTTCCAGATCCTGCGCGACCTGCGAATTCACATCGCGCAAGGCCACCGCCTGTTCGCGCACAAGCTGCAATTCCTGACGCTGCGACATGATCTGTTCGGACAGGGCAAAGGCATGACCCTTCAACATGTCATTGGCAGCCCGAAGTTCGGCGCGCGCTTGTTCATACAGGCGCTCCGCGCGCAGCCGTGCACGACGTTCCCTTGTTAGCAAATCTGTAAACCGGACCGGAGCTGTCATGCAAAATGGAGAGCCGAATGAAACCGGCCCCAGTATTCAGACCAAGCGTAAACGCGCCCTTAATTCTGCCCGACACGGCCCGGAATTCGGCAGGAAAATGCCCGCGTCACTCTGCGTCGACGGAATTCGGCGTTGCCCCACCGGTTCCATAGCGCTGCGTGGCCTGCCCGCCCAGCGCATCCAGATCCTGCCGCACCCAGTGCATCAGTTCCTTGCGCGCCTTTGCGCTGTCACCGCCAGCCACCGCCCGACGCAGGCCGGAAATGGCCCGCGTAATCTGGAAATCCGACAGACCGGCCTCTCTCGCGGCGAAAATCTTCGGATGCTCGGTCGACATCTGGCCATCGGTGATCGAGAGTTCCTCGTAAAGCTTCTCTCCGGGGCGCAGGCTGGTGATGACGATCTCGATATCGCCTTCGGGGTTCTGTTCGTCGCGCACGGTCAGCCCTGCCGATTCGACCATTTTGCGGGCAAGGTCGGCGATGCGAACGGGTTTACCCATGTCCAGAACGAAAGCGTCGCCCCCCGTGGCCATGGCCCCGGCGCGCAGCACAAGCTGCGTGGCTTCCTGAATGGTCATGAAGAAGCGCTCGATGTCGGGATGGGTCAGCGTGATCGGGCCACCGCTGGCGATCTGTTCCTGAAAGCGCGGGATGACCGACCCGGACGACCCAAGCACATTACCAAACCGCACCATGCAAAAGACCGTCGGCTCGTTACGGCCTTTCGCCCTTTGCTTTCGGGCACAATCGGCGACGATCAGCTCTGCCATGCGCTTGGTGGCCCCCATCACGCCCTTGGGGCGGACAGCCTTGTCGGTAGAGATCAGGACGAAGCGCTCGACCCCAAGCTCTGCCGACACGCGCGCCAGCGTGGCAGTGCCCAGCACGTTATTGGCAATCCCGGAGAGGACATTCGCCTCGACCATCGGGACATGTTTGTAGGCCGCGGCGTGCAGCACGATCTGCACCTCATGCGTGGACAGGGCGGCATGGACCAGCCTGCGCTCTGTCACGGTGCCCAGAATTGGAATGATCTCGCAATCCGACGTGCGGCTTAGTTCGTTAAGTTCATCGTTGATCTGGTATAGCGCGTGCTCGCTCGATTCCAGCAGCACCAAGCGCCGCGGCTTGCACAGCAAAAGCTGCCGGCACAGTTCCGACCCGATAGAGCCGCCTGCGCCGGACACCAGAACGGATTTCCCGGCATAGACGCCACAGGCGCCGTCCATGGTCTTGTCCAGCGCGCTGCGCGACAGGAACCTGTCGGGCAATGCCTGCTTCAACGCATCGACAAGGCGCTCTTCGCCCACCAATTGCGAGAAAGACGGCAGGCTTTGCACATCGAAGCCCATATCGGTCAGGCGCCGCGCGATCCGGGCCACCTTGGGCCGCGAGATGGACGGCATCGCCAACAGCACCCGCGACACACCATTTCGGGCCGCCACGTCGCTGACCTTGCTGGGCGGGTGCACCGGCAGGCCCGCAACACTGATGCCTTGCAGAACCGAGTTGTCGTCAAGAAATCCGACCACGCGCATGTTCTCGGACGCCCGCAGCGCAAGCGCAAGCTGCATCCCGGTGGTGCCGGCCCCATAGATCAGCACATTCGTCACCTGTGCATTCACTTGATATAGCCGCCGCACAAGTTGCAACATCAGAAACCGCGCCAGCACCGACCCGATCACGAACAGGCAAGCAAGAAGCACCGGCCCGGAGCTGGAAAACAGCGGTCCAAGCGCCAAATCAGTCAGGAAAGCGGCGACCCCGAGGATCGCGCCCAGTATGGCGCTGCGCCCCATGCCGCGCGCCTCGTAGGATTTCAGCTGAACCTTCGGCAAGCCCAACAGACCCGAGCCAACCGTCGCGGTGCATAGCAAGATCACGAGCGTACCGACCTGCTCGAATGACGCGACCCAAAGGGCAGACATCGACGGGTCCAGCACCAGAAGGACGCCGAAAGCGATCAGCACCACGGTCACGTCGATCAGCAACAACAGGATTTGCTTGTAGTCGCGCCGCATGTCCCGCAAAGCGACAGCCAGTCGGAACAGTCGTTCATTCTTGGCGAAGAATGGCTCGAAGAACATCTTGCGTGACCTCTGGGCTACCGATGAGGCGGGCGACCTGTCGCGTATTCATGGCTGCGTAAACACCAAGGCCTTGTGTTACACAATCCATCTAGCACTGCAAAATGCCAATTTGGCACACAAAATGCACAAACATTGGGCAAACGCTTGCGGGCATCCTAGGCTTCCGGGCGCATTGTGCAAAGCCATACCGCGATTTGCAGGCGGTGATCCGCTCAATACATCGGGCTTTAGCCTTGCGGCGCCGTAGCCGAAGCGTGTAGTGACCTTGCAGGCTGCAAATACAACTTTTAGGAAGAATTATGCCCAAAATCACGAAGGCGGTCTTTCCTGTCGCCGGTCTCGGAACGCGTTTCCTTCCCGCCACCAAGGCCATGCCGAAAGAGCTTTTGCCGATCATCGACAAGCCGATCGTGCAATACGCCGTGGAAGAAGCGATCGCGGCGGGCATTACGGAACTGGTATTCGTGACCGGCCGGAACAAACGCGCGGTGGGCGACCATTTCGATGCGAACCTGGAGCTGGAAGCCCAGCTTGTCGCCAAGGGAAAACATGACATTCGGGACATGGTGCGCAACATCGTGCCCGAAGGCGTGTCCTGCATTTTCGTGCGCCAGCCCGAACCCCTTGGTTTGGGTCATGCCGTGCTCTGCGCGGCACCTGCGGTGGGCGAAAATCCCTTCGTCGTCCTGCTGGCCGACGATCTGATGCATGGCGAAACGCTGCCCACCCAAGCACTTGTCAACGCCTATCAGGCAAAACCGCAAACGACGCTGTCGGTGTCCGAAGTCGATTATGCCGATGTGTCGAAATATGGCATTCTGAAAACCGGCGCGGCAGATGAAAACGGGCTGATGCCCGTCGAGCGCATTGTCGAGAAACCCGCGCGCGAAGACGCCCCGTCCAACCTTGCGTCATTCGGGCGCTACGTGTTCTCGCCCGAGATCTTTGCCGTTCTGCGCGATCTGAAACCGGGCGCGGGCGGCGAAATTCAGCTTGCCGACGCGATCGACCAACTGGCGCAAGAGGGCAAGGTCTCTGCCATCAAGAACCCCTCGCAACGCTATGATTGCGGCGACAAGTTCGGGTATCTGACCGCCATCGTCGATGTGGCCCTGGCCGACCCGGAATATCGCGAACCGTTCATGGCCCTGATCCGTGACCGGATGGAAAAGGCGTCCGGATAAACGGACACCGGGGCGGTCAGGATGTCGGACAATCCAGAGAACAAGGTCGTCCTTGTCACGGGCGGCGCAGGGTATATCGGCTCTCATGCCTGCAAATTGCTTGCTCGCGGGGGCTATACCCCGGTCGTCTATGACAGCCTGCGCACGGGGTGGGCGCAGGCGGTGAAATTCGGGCCACTGGTGCAGGCCGATCTGCTAGACCGCGCCGCGCTTGATGCGGCATTCGCCGAATACAAACCCTGCGCGGTCATGCATTTCGCGGCGCTCAGCCAAGTGGGCGAGGCAACGCGCGACCCCGGCCTGTACTGGCGCAACAATGTCAGCGGGTCGTTGAATCTGGTCGAGGCAATGTTGGACGCGGGCTGCACCAACATGGTGTTTTCGTCCACCTGTGCGACCTATGGCGATCAGGACGGTGTCGTGCTGGATGAGGACAGCGCGCAACGCCCGCTCAACGCCTATGGGGCGTCGAAACTGGCGGTCGAAGGCATCTTGCGCGATTTCGGGATCAGCCATGGGCTGAACTCGGTCATTTTCCGGTATTTCAACGTGGCCGGTGCCGACCCAGAGGCAGAGGTCGGCGAGTGGCACCAGCCGGAGACACATCTTATTCCCGTCATGATAGAGGCCGTCGCAGGCGCGCGCGAGGCGCTTGTCATCTACGGCAAAGACTACCCCACGCATGACGGCACCTGCATCCGCGATTACGTGCATGTCATGGATCTTGTCCGCGCGCATGTTCTGGGGCTGGAATGGCTGCTCGCTGGGCGCGGCAGCCGCGTGTTCAACCTGGGCACCGGGGTCGGCTTTTCCGTGGCCGAGGTAATCGCGCAATGCCGCGCGGGCACCGGGCACCGCGTGCCCCACAGCTTCGGCCCACGCCGCGCGGGCGATGCGACCGCGCTTGTGTCGGGCAGCCGCCGCGCGGTCGAGGAGTTGGGCTGGCAGCAGGAACGCTCTTCGCTGAAGCTGATGATCGAAGACGCTTGGCGCTGGTATCAAACCGGCGGCTATTCGGGCTAGGCGCGCCAATGGGCGGGGCGGCGGCGCGGCAAGCGCCGACCGCGCAGCTTTCCCGCAGCGCGCGCAACCGTAAGCGCGATCAGCAACAGGTCCAGCCCAAGGCTTGCGTGCTTTTGATACAGCAGGTCAATGCGCGCCTTGCGCGGCACACAGCGACGGGCATAGACCGCATCCGTTTCCTCTGGCGTGGCGCAGTTGCGCAAAAGCATTTCTTCGTGGCGCGCGAACACCAATGACGCCAGCCCCGTCACCCCCGGCCGCGACCGCAGCACGCGCGCGTAAAGCTCGGGAAACCGCTCGACATATTGGCGCAGCGGCGGGCGCGGGCCGACAAAACTGATATCGCCGCGCAGGATGTTCAGAAATTGCGGCAACTCATCCATCCGTAGGCGCCGCAGCTTGCGGCCGAAGGGCGTGATGCGGTCCGATTTATCGCCCCCCGACACGCCCGAATCCGTGGCCACGTTGCGCATGGTGCGAAATTTCCACAGCGTGAACCCTTTGCCCGGCGCGTGCATTCGTTCCGACCCGTAGAACACGGGCCAGCCCTCGCGCAGCCACAGCAGAACGAAAATGACCGCGAACACCGCAAGCGCGGGCGGGGCCAAAAAGATCGTGAAACCGATATCGAACAGGCGTTTGGTCAGGGTCATGCCGGGTCTGTCGGCGCTGCCGCCGCCCATGTCAAGCGCCACTCGGCTACCAAGGCGTCTGGCGCGACAGCGGGCAACGGGCAAAGCGCTTGCTGTCGGTCAAGGGACAGGCGCAATTCGGGCAAGGCATGGGCGGGCGCATCGGCCCAATCCCACGCCTGCCCGGCAGCGCGCAGCAGCGAATCCATGCCAACCAGCCCCGGTTGAGCGATGTTCAGGGCCGGAGGCAAGGGCCCATCATGGCAGGCCAATTGCGCCAAGACATGCGCCAAAGCGCGTGGCCCGATATAGGCACGGCGCGGCGCTTGGCCGTCCGCAAAGCGGTGCAGCACTGGGCGGCGACCGGGCTGCAACCCGCCCAAAAGCGCATCGGCGCCCGCGACATTGCCTATCCGCAGGCAGCAAAGCTCCAGCATATCGGCCTGCCCACGCGCCGCCTGCTCCATCGCCAGCTTCGCGCGGCCATAGTCATTGGCCGGGGTGCAGGGGCCATCCTCTGGATGGGGGCCGGGGTCCGCGCCATAGACCGCGACGCTTGATGCCAGCAGCACCCGCCCGGCCCCAAGCCTGCGCGCGGCATCCAGCCCGGCCAAGGCCAGATCGGTATTCAGACCCAGATCGGGGCCAGAGGTCACACCCGCAAGGCACAGAACCGCATCGACACGGGCGCAATCGGGCACCGGCTCCGCAAGCGGGTTCCAGAGAAGCGCGCCATCCGGGGCATTGCTGCGAAACTGCCAGACGGGTTCCAGCGGCAGACCGTGCCAGAACTGGCGCAGATAGGCACCGATGCGCCCACTCGCGCCCATGACCAAAACGCGTGTCATCGCAAACTTCGCCCCTTTATCACGGCATCCGGCCCGAAACGGTCGCGCAAGCTGTCTATCGTGCGCTCTGCCTTGGCGCGTTTTGCAGCCCCTTGGTCCAACAAGTCCAGCGCGAACCCTGTGCCGTCATCTGCGACCAGCTCGGAAATGCCGACCCCGATCAGCCGAAACGGCCCCTGCCCCAGCGCGCCCGCCAACAAGGGCCGCGCGGTGCGCCAGATCGTATCGGCCAGCGCCGTCGGCCCATCCAGCGCGTGACGGCGCGTCAGGCTGCGGTGGTCGGCGCGCTTCAGCTTCACGGTCACGACACGACCCGCCAGCCCGCGCGCCTTGGCGCGGCTGGACACCTGCTCTACCAGCCGCCACAAATGCCCCTCCAGCAGGTCGGGGTCAGAGATGTCACTGCCGAAGGTGGTTTCCTTTGAGATGGATTTCACCGCACGATCAGGGCTGACGCGGCGCGCATCCTGCCCACGCGCAAGCTCATACAGGCGCAACCCCATCGATCCGAAGCGCGCAACCAGATCGGCGCGGTCCCAGCGCAGCAGATCGTCAATCGTGCTGATCCCCGCGCGCTCCAACTGCGCGCGCGTCGCGGCCCCCACGCCCCAGATAATGCCCACGGGTTTGCCGCGCAGGAAGGCTTCGGTCTGGGCCTTGGCGATCACCGAGAACCCACGCGGCTTGTCCAGATCGGACGCGATCTTGGCCAGAAACTTGTTATGCGACAGCCCGATGGACCCCGACAGGCGCAACTCCTGTTCCATCCGGCGCACCAGCCCTGCCAGCATCACGGCAGGCGGGGCATGGTGCAGGGTTGCGGTGCCCGACAGATCCAGAAACGCCTCGTCCAGCGACAGGGGTTCGATGGCGGGCGTCAGGTCTTCCATCATCGACCTTATCTCGCGCGAGGCGGCGGCGTAGGCTTCGAACCGGGGCTTTACGACCACCGCTTCTGGGCAAAGCTGCAACGCCTTGAACATGGGCATGGCAGAGCGCACGCCATGAATGCGCGCGATGTAGCACGCGGTTGTGACAACACCCCGCTGCCCGCCGCCGACGATGACGGGCTTGTCGCGCAGGGCCGGGTTGTCGCGCTTTTCGACGCTGGCATAGAACGCGTCGCAATCCATATGCGCGATGGACAGATCGTATAGCTCTGCATCGGCCACAACGCGGCGGCTGTGACAGGCCGGGCAGCGCGGCCCAGCAGGAAATTGGGTCAGACAGTCGCGGCAGAGGGCGGGCATAGGCGCAGAATAGCGGCTGCGCGCGCAAGTGGCGAGGGGCATCGCACGCTCTGGACCATTGCCCGCGCGGCTTCTAGTGTGCCCGCAAAACGGGAGGCCACATATGCGTATTCTGGATATCTGCGAGGTAACAAAACCCATCGCATCGCCCATCCGCAACGCCTATATCGACTTCAGCAAAATGACCGCCAGTCTTGTCGCGGTCGTCACCGACCAAGTGCGCGACGGGCGGCGGGTCGTGGGCTATGGCTTCAACTCTAACGGGCGCTATGGCCAAGGTGGGCTGATCCGTGAACGGTTCCGCGACCGGGTGTTGCAGGCCGACCCGGCATCGCTGGTAAATGACGCGGGCGACAATCTGGACCCTCATCGCATCTGGGCCGCGATGATGGCCAATGAAAAACCGGGCGGCCATGGCGAGCGGTCGGTCGCGGTCGGCACCATCGACATGGCGGTATGGGACGCTGTTGCCAAGATCGCAGGCAAACCGCTGTTTCGCCTGTTGGCAGAGGAATATGGCGCGCAGGCCGACCCGCGCGTTTTTGTCTATGCGGCAGGCGGCTATTACTACCCCGGCAAGGATGACACCCAGTTGCGCGCCGAGATGCGCAGCTATCTGGACCGGGGCTATACGGTCGTGAAGATGAAGATCGGCGGCGCGCCCTTGGCCGAAGACCAGCGCCGGATAGAGGCCGTTCTGGATGAGATCGGGTCGCAAGCCCAACTGGCGGTCGATGCCAATGGCCGCTTCGATCTGGAAACCGCCATCGCCTATGCCAAGATGCTGCGGGAATATCCGCTGTTCTGGTATGAGGAAATCGGCGACCCGCTGGATTTCCAGCTTCAGGCTGCCATGTCCGAATTCTACCCCGGCCCCATGGCCACGGGCGAAAACCTGTTCTCGCATCAGGATGCGCGCAACCTGTTGCGTTATGGCGGGATGCGCCCCGACCGCGATTGGCTGCAATTCGACTGCGCGCTGTCCTATGGCTTGGTGGAATATCTGCGCACGCTCGATGTGTTGGACCAGTTGGGCTGGTCGCGCCGTCGCTGCATTCCGCATGGCGGGCACCAGATGTCGCTGAACATTGCGGCAGGCTTGGGCCTTGGCGGCAATGAAAGCTACCCCGACCTGTTCCAACCCTATGGCGGCTTTCCTGACGGGGTGCGGGTCGAGGATGGCTATATCACCATGCCAGAGCTGCCCGGCATCGGGTTCGAAGGGAAATCCGACCTGATCGCGGTCATGCGCGCTCTGGCGGAGTAGAGCATGTCGCGCAAAAGTGGCCCCCGGTTTTGCGCAAAAGACATGCGACCACTTCAAAGCGCCTTTCCCTTGGCGCGCGTGCCAAGTTGCGGCTAGAACGGGACAAGACAGCACAAAGGACGCGCGCCATGGCCCGCCTGATCTACATTCTGAACGGCCCCAACCTGAACCTGCTCGGCCAGCGAGAGCCAGAGGTCTACGGCCATACCACCCTAGCCGATGTAGAGCAGGCCTGCGCCGCACTTGGTGCAGAGTTGGTGCTGAAGCTGCGGTTCCTGCAATCAAACCACGAGGGCCAGATCGTCGATTGGGTGCAAGAGGCGCGCGGGACGGCCGCGGGGATCATCATCAACCCCGCCGCGTTGACGCATACCTCTGTCGCCATTCTGGACGCGCTGAACGCCTTCGATGGCCCTGTGATCGAGCTGCATATCAGCCAGGTCCACAAGCGCGAGGCGTTCCGCCACCATTCCTATGTCAGCCAGCGGGCCGATGCGGTGATGGCGGGCTTTGGCACGCATGGTTATGAACTGGCGCTGCGCCAGATGGCGCATCTGCTGGTTTAGTCGCTAACCCTGCGCGGCCCAGATATAGGCCGCGTAGCCCAAAAGCAGCGCCGCGCCACTTTGACGGCCAACGCTGGAACGCGCCAGCAGTAACCCGGCCAATAGGGCCGAGACGCCGATCATCACTGGCAAATCCACGGTCAGGAAACGCCCCGCCACCGGGATCGGCGCGATCATGGCCGTCGCGCCCAGAATGCCCAGCACGTTGAAGATGTTGGAGCCGACGATATTCCCGATCGCTATCGCCGATTGCTTGCGCAAGGCCGCCATGAGCGAGGTCGCAAGTTCTGGCAGCGACGTGCCCACGGCCACGATGGTCAGGCCGATGAACGCCTCTGACAGGCCCAGCGCCTGCGCGATATTGACCGCGCCATCCACCAACAGCCGCGCGCCCAGCATCAGCCCTATCAAACCCGCGACCAGCCAGCCGAGCGATTGCCAGAGCGGTTGCACGGGCGCGTCGGATGCAGGCGCATCGCCCTGCGGGTCCAGATAAGACCAGACCAGATAGGCCAGCAGGCCCAGCACCAGCCCCAGCCCCGCAACACGCCCGATCTGCCCCAGCCAGAACAAGGGCACCAGCGCGAGCGCGGCCAGCAGCATCACCGCCAGATCGCGCCGCAGGCTGCGCGCGGCGACCGTGACGGGCCAGATCAGGGCCGTCACACCCACGATCAGCAGGATATTCCCGATATTAGAACCCACCACATTGCCGATGGCGATATCGGGCACACCGCCCAAAGCGGCCTGAACCGACACCAGCAATTCCGGGGTCGAGGTGCCAAAGCCCACCACGGTCAGCCCGATCAGCAGGGGCGGCATGGCGAAACGATGCGCCACCGCGACCGCGCCGCGCACCAGCGCCTCGCCACCAAGGAAAAGGCCCAACAGGCCCGCAGCAAGAAACAACCAATCCAAGTCGGGATCTTTCGTTAAGGGTTAACGCTTTTCGCGCCGCCACAGCGCCCATTTCCGGCGCAAGCGGATCAACGCGGCGCCAACGATGGGCCGCAGGGGCGGCAGATCGACAGCCAGCAGGACAAGACCCAAGGGGATCATCCACAGGCCAAAGACCGGCAAGACCGCCAAGAAGCCGCCAGCCACCAGCATCAGGCCCAGTGGCGCACGCCACAGCACGCCCTTGCGGTCACGATATGCCCCGCGCAGCCGCCACAGAAGCGGCACATCCTGCGTCATGGCATCCAGTTGGCGCTCTATCCGCTTGCGGTTCTTTACACTCATCACCTGTCCAGTGTCGCATGGTCTGCCCTGTCAGGTCAAAATGGCCAGCGCGCGAGCCTATCGCAGAAGTGGGAAGGGGCCGTGCCCTGTTCAACGGGCGCGCTCAGAATTGTTTCGCGGGCGGTGTGGCATGGCTCAGGTATTAAATCGCAGATTATGCCCCTTTATTTATGTGAATTTATCATCGTAACATGTTACAAAGCAGGCAGAGCTTGGAGCAAACCGCCATGACCCCTCTGTTGGTCGGCATAGATGTCGGGCTGACCGTCACCAAGGCGGTCTTGTTCGACACGAGCGGAACCCCCTTGGCCGTGGCCCGGCGCAGGGTTCCGCAACTCATACCACAGCCGAAATTCGTCGAACGCGACATGACGGCCCTCTGGAGCGCCACCTGCCAGGCGGTGGCAGAGATTGCCGCGCAACTGCCACGATCCGCACAGGTCGCCGCCATAGGGGCCACGGCACATGGCGACGGGCTGTACCTGCTGGACCGTGACGGGCGGCCGCTTGGCCCCGGCATCCTGTCGCTGGACAGCCGCGCCGGCGATCTTGTGGCCGAGTGGGGGCGCACGGAGCTTTTTGGCAAGGCCCTGCAACGCAGCGGACAGACGCCGCACGCCTCTGCCCCTTCGGCGCTTCTGGCGTGGATCGCCCGGCACCAGCCCGAACGCTTCGCCGCGATCGGGCATGTGCTGGCCTGCAAGGACTGGCTGCGCTTTTGCCTGACCGGCACCATCGGCACCGACCTGACAGAGGCCAGCACGTCCTTTACCGATGTGCAGACGCAAGACTACGCGCCCGACATTCTGGATGCCTACGGCCTTGCGGCCTTGCGCCCGGCGCTGCCTGCGATTGACCTGCCCGACCAGATCGTCGGACAGCTGACAGAGCAGGCCGCGCTTGTCTGCGGCCTGCCTGCCGGTGTGCCCGTGGTGGCGGGGCTTCATGACGTGACGGCTTCGGCACTAGGCGTGGGCGGCTACGGTCTGGGTCATGCGACGATGGTGGCGGGCACCTATTCCATCAACGAAACCGTGTCCGATGCCCCGCGCTGCGACCGGCACTGGTTTTGCCGCAACGGGTTGCGCAAGGGCGAATGGAACAACATGGCAATCTCGCCCGCCTCGGCCACGAATTACGACTGGTTCATGGACCGGCTTTGCGCGCAGGAACGCGCCGGGCTGGGCGACGGGCTGCACGCCAAGCTGGCACAAGAGCTGGACGCCGCGCGCGACCGCCGTTCGGGGGTGATGTTCCACCCCTATCTTTTCGGTTCTCCTTACGGGCCGGGGCCAAGTGCCGGGTTTCTGGGGCTGCGCGGCTGGAGCGACCGGGGCGATATGCTGCGCGCCTTGATGGAAGGCATCGCCTTCAACCACCGGGTCCATGTCGATGCGCTGCGCGACAGGTTCACGACGGGCACGCTGCACCTGACCGGCGGGATCTCTCGCAACCCGTCCTATGCGCAGCTCTTTGCGGATGCGCTGGGCCAAGCCCTGATCGTGACCGATACCGAAGAACCCGCCGCATGGGGCGCGGCCCTGTGCGCGGGCGCGGGTGTTGGCCTGTTCGACAGCCCGACCGCGGACCCCAGAGACCTGAACACCCTGCGCCGCCACTACCAACCCGACCCCGAACGCGCCCCTCACCTTGCCCGGCGCTACCGGCTGCATTGCGACATGGCCGATGCCCTGGCCCCGGTCTGGGCACGGCTGGAAGAAGAGGAACGCCCATGACCCCCGATCGGCTGACCGCGATTGCCGAATATGTGCGCATGCAGGGCGAAGCCCGGCTAGACGCCTTGGCCGAACATTTCGGCGTGTCGCGCATGACCATCCATCGCGACATCGACAAACTGGCGCAGCAAGGCGTCTTGCGCAAATTGCACGGCGCGGTCACGGCGCAACCCTCTAGCGTCTATGAAAGCCTGTATGCCTATCGCAGTCAGGCCGACATGGCGACCAAGGCCGCACTGGCCCATGCGGCGATGGCCGAAGTCACGCCGGGCCAAGCAGTCCTGCTGGACGATTCGACCACCGTGGCGGCGCTGGCCCCCATGATCGCCGATGCCGCCCCCCTGACGGTCGCGACCAACAGCCTTGGGCTGATGCAAGAACTGGCACATCGCGACGAGATTGCGCTGATCGCCATCGGCGGCAACTATGCCCCGACCTATAACGCCTTTATCGGCCCGGATTGCGAGGCGGCGCTGGGGCGTATCCGGGTCAATCTGGCGCTGGTCTCGGCCTCTGGCGTGGCCGATGGCGTGGCGCTTGTGCAAGACGCGCAGGTCACACGGGCCAAGGCGGCCATGCTGGCCGCGGCAGAACGGCGGGTGCTGGTGCTGGGGTCCGGCAAATTCGGGCGGATCGCACTGAACAAGCTGGCCCGGCTGGATGCGTTCGACGCCGTCTATACCGATACCGGGCTGCCCGCGTCGCAGGCACGCGCATTGCGCGATGCAGGCGTGCCCCTGAACCTTGTGGACCTGTCATGACCCTGCCCGAGCGTTGCGATGTTCTGATCCTCGGGGCCGGGGTGAACGGGGCGGGCCTGTTCCGGGATCTGGCGCTTCAGGGGGTGTCGGTCGTGCTGGCCGACAAGGGCGATTATGGCGGCGGCAGCTCGGCCGCACCGTCGCGGTTGATCCATGGCGGGTTGAAATACCTCGAAACCGGCGAATTACGCCTTGTCGCGCAATCGACCTACGAGCGGAACCTGCTTTTGCGTAACGCGCCGCATCTGGTCAGCCCGCTGCCGACCGTCATTCCGATCATGTCCAGGGCCAAGGGAATAGGGGCCGCGCTGCGCACATTGATGGGGTCCACCACTGCCCCGCGCAGCCGGGGCGCTGCGCTGATCTGGGCGGGGCTGATGATGTATGATTTCTACGGTGCCCGCGCCCGCGTCATGCCCCGCCACCAGATGTGGCACAGGCGGCGCGCGCTGCGCGAGATCCCGGCGCTGACCCCCGCCATTCGCGCCGCCGGCCAGTATTACGACGCGCATGTCACCTATCCTGAACGGCTGGTGCTGGAACTGGTGCAGGACGGGCTGCGCGCAGGCCCACAGGCGACCGCGATGAACCACACGGCGCTTCTGGGCGCGGATGCGGGGCGTGTCGGGCTGCGCGGGCCGGATGGCGCAGAGCAGTGGCTGGCGCCACGCCTTGTGGTGAACGCCGCCGGGCCTTGGATCGACCTGGTCAATGGCAGACTGGGCGCGCCCTCGCGCTTCATCGGCGGCACAAAGGGGTCGCATATCCTGCTGGACCACCCCGACCTTTTGCGCGCGCTTGGCGGCAAGATGGTCTATTTCGAGGCCGATGACGGGCGCATTTGCCTTGCCTTTCCGCATCTGGGACGGGTGCTTGTCGGCTCTACCGACATTCGGGCCGACAACCCCGATACCGTTGCCTGCGACGAAGATGAGGTCGGCTATTTCCTGACGGCACTGCGCGGACTGTTTCCGGCCCTAAGCTTCGGCGAAGATCAGATCGTGCATGTCTATAGCGGCATCCGGCCCCTGCCCGTGTCGGAGGGCACGGCGGCGGGGCTTATCAGCCGCGATCATTCCACGCCGGAATTGCCTGCGGATGACACCCGCCCCTTTGCGATCCTGTCCATGGTCGGGGGCAAATGGACCACCTTTCGCGGCTTCGCCGAAGAGGTGGCCGATACGGTCCTTGCGCGATTGGGCAGGCCGCGCCGGACCGGGACAGACACCCTGCCTATCGGCGGTGGGCGCGACTATCCCGACGACCGCGCGGCATGGGCTGCCCAAATGGCAGAGGCCACCGGCTGCACGCCCCTGCGCGCGGGCTTGCTGCTGGGGCGCTATGGCAGCGTGGCCGCCGAAATCTTGCGGGCCGAAGGGTCAGCCCCCACGCCCCTGCCAGACGCGCCCGATCATTCGGTGCAAGAGATACGACATATCCTGACCCACGAACATGTCGTGCACCTGCAAGACATGGTGCTGCGTCGCACTTCGCTGGCGATTACCGGCCAGATCACGGAAGCGGGGTTGCAAGCCCTCGCCGATCTGGCGGCGACACATCTGGGCTGGGACAGCGCGCGCCGCAGCCAAGAGCTGGACGACACGCGCGCGCTGTTGCGGACCCGCCACCGCAACCGCGTGTGACAGAACCGCAGGAACGCACTCAGGCGCTGCGATATTTCGCGTCGACCCGGTCAATGGCCTGCACATTCCCGGCAGAGCGGCCCTCGGGGTCGAAACTCTGGGCCAAGTAGGCATCGGCAATCGCCTTGGCCAGTTCCGTGCCGATCACGCGCGCGCCCATGGTGATGACCTGCGCGTTGTTCGACAGCGCAGCGCGTTCTGCCGAATATGTGTCATGGCATTGCGCGGCCCGAATGCCGGGCACCTTGTTGGCCGACAGCGCCACGCCAATGCCCGTGCCGCAAACAAGGATCGCGCGGTCATATTCCCCGCGCAACACCGCGCTGCACACGCGGTCGGACAGGTTGGCATAAAAATCATCCGGCCCGTCAGCGGTGCGCGACAGGTCTGAAACCTCGTGTTTGTCTTTCAGGTAGTCGACGAGAACTTTGGCCAGACCTTCTCCGGCGCTGTCGCCTGCGATGGCAAGTTTCATGAGTGTCACTCCTTTCAAAGGGTCAGATGGCCGCCGAAACGCGGCCAAGAATGTCCAGATAGCCGTCCACATCCCAAGCAGAACGCCCGATGAACAAGCCGTCCACATGCGGGCAGGCGATCAGTTCGGCACAATTCTCGGGGTTGACGGAACCGCCATAGAGGCAGGGCACACGCCGCCCCAAGACGCTTTCTGCGACGGCTATGATCTCAGCCTGGCGAGCATCGGCATAATCGGATGTGGCGGATATACCGCCCTCGCCGATGGCCCAGACGGGTTCGTAGGCAAACAGAACCGGCGCGGCTTTCTGGGCATCGGACAGTTTGGCCAGCGCCAAGCGGGTCTGGCGTGCCAGCACCTCGGCGGCGCGGCCTGCGTCGCGTTCGGCCAATGTCTCGCCCAGGCAGATCAGCGGGGTCAGCCCATGGCGCACGGCGCTTTCCACCTTCAGGCCCACGGTCTCATCGGTTTCGCCGAAATGCGCGCGGCGTTCGGAATGGCCCAACTCGACCATGTCCAGCCCGCAATCAACCAGCATCGGGGCAGAGACCTCTCCTGTCCAGGCACCGGCATCGGCCCAGTGCATGTTCTGCGCGCCAACCTTGACAGACGTATCAGCCAAAGCCGCTTTCACCTGCCGCACCGCCGTGAAGGGCGGGATCACGAAGCGCTGCACGCGCGCGTCGCGCGCGGCATCGGCATTGGCCAGCCGCGTGGCGAAGTCCATCGCCTGCGGCAGGGTCTTGTTCATTTTCCAGCTTGTGCCGATCCAGAATCCTGCGTCGCTCATGTGTCGGGGTCCAATCTGTCTGCAAGGGTCAGGGTCAGGCCCGCGCGCGCAAGCGCGGCGCGCGCCTGCGCATCGGGCGCGGTATCGGTGATGATGTGGTCGAACTCTGCCAGTGCCGCCAGCCGGTGAAGGGCGGCATGGCCGAAGCGGGTATGGTTGACCAGTAGGCAACGCATTGCGCTTGCATCCATCATGGCGCGCTTGGCCCGCACGACCGCGTCATCCATGTGAAACACCTCCAGCCCGGCAAGGGCGGGGGTCGAGATGAAGGCGATGTCGGCATGGAGCTGGGCAAGAGTATCTTCGGTGATCTTGCCCAGATAGGCGTTGAACTTGGCCGAATACACGCCGCCCAGCGCGATCAGGGTGATCCCGGCTTCGCCGCGCAACCGCTCCAGCACGGCTGCATTGTTGGTGATGATGGTCAGCGGGCGACGTGCAACAAGCGCATCGGCCAGCGTGGCGGCCATGGACCCGTCATTGACCAGAACGCTCATCCCCGGCTCTACCAAACGCAGCGCGGCGGCGGCCATGGCAGCTTTTGCCGGCGCGTCCTGACGTTCGCGAATGCGGAAATCGCTTTCGAACTGGGTGCCGCTGCGAATGGTGGCCCCGCCCCGGATCTTGCGCAGCACGCCCGCGCTTTCAAGCTCGTCCAGATCGCGGTGAATGGTCATGCGCGACACGGCGAAGCGCTCGGCCAAGGCGTCCAGCTCGACCTCTCCCTGTGCGACCAGCAGGTCCATGATCTCTTGCTGTCTTTCGTCGCGCTTCATGGGTGCCCTCTGATTAGCGCTAACATGCCTTATAACATGAGTATCGTCAATGATGTGATTTTGTGATTTATGATTGTGATTTTCAAGGGGCAACTGTATAAGCGGGCGAAATTGGGATTTGACGATGACGCACCCCCTGCATCTGCCGACCGACGAACCGATCACCGCACCGACGCTGGCAGCCTTCTTGCAGCAGCATTGCGGCGATGCGGATTTGCGCGCGCTGCTGGTGGCACTGGCCGAGGGCAGCAAGGCGCTGGCCGGGCGGCTTGCCCAAGGGCGGTTGACCGGCAACCCTAACGCGGTCGTGGGCACGAACCAGTCCGGTGACACGCAAAAGGCGCTGGACATGGGCGCACATCACCACATGCTGACCGTGCTGCAAGGCCAGTCGGTCGCCACCGTTCTGTCGGAGGAAGCGCAGGACATCATCGCGCTGACCCCGACCGGGCGGTTCGATGTCGCGATGGACCCGATTGACGGGTCTGGGAGCATCGGCATCGGCGCGCCGCTGGGTGCGCTATTCGCGATCTTCCCGGCGCAGGGCCATTTCCGGCGCAAGGGCCGGGAAATGATCGCCGCCGCCTATGTCAGCTTTGGCCATTCGGTGGATTTCGGCTTTTCTACGGGGGCGGGCGTGCATATCGCCACGCTGGACCCTGTCGGCGGCCAGTTCCATGTCGATGCGCCGGATGTGCGAGTCAAGGACACCGCCAGCACGATTGCCTATAACGCGTCGAACCAGCGGCATTGGGTGCCGGGGCTGCAACACTATGTCGCCGACCTGCTGGCCGGGGAGGACGGCCCCCGCGGGCGCAATTTCAACATGCGCTGGATTGCCGCTGCCGTGGGCGATTTGCACCGCATTTTGCGCCGTGGCGGCATGTTCATGTATCCCGCCGACGCGCGCGCGGGCTACAAGGACGGCTTTCTGCGCCTGCCCTACGAGGCCTTTCCCATCGCCTACCTCATGGAACAGGCAGGCGGGGCCGCAACCGATGGTCAAAACCCTATTCTGGACCTTACGCCACAGGACAACCACGCCCGTGTGCCGTTGGTCTTCGGTGCCGCGTCCGAGGTGGCGACCGTTTCCGATTATCTTTCCCAAACACCGGAGTTCTGACAATGGCCCGCATCACCCTGCGCCAACTTCTCGATCACGCCGCCGAAAACGGCTATGGCGTGCCCGCATTCAACATGTCGAACATGGAGCAGGGGCTGGCGATCATGGCCGCCGCCGACAAGACCGGCTCTCCCGTGATCTTGCAAGCCAGCCGGGGCGCGCGGGCTTATGCCAATGACACGGTTCTGGCCAAGCTGATCGACGCGCTGGTCGAGATTTATCCGCACATCCCCGTCTGTATGCATCTGGACCATGGCAACAATCTGGGCACCTGCGTGACCGCGATCCAGCACGGGTTCACATCGGTCATGATGGACGGCTCTTTGATGGAGGATGGCACCACCCCCGCCGATTACGCCTATAACGTCGGCATTACCCGCGCCGTGGTGCAGATGGCCCATGCGGCCGGTGTTTCGGTCGAGGGCGAGCTGGGCGTCCTGGGGTCGCTGGAAACCGGCATGGGCGATCAGGAAGACGGCCATGGCGCGACCGAGAAGCTGAGCCATGACCAGCTTCTGACCGACCCCGAAGAAGCAGAGCGCTTCGTGGCCGAAACCGGCGTCGATGCGCTGGCGGTTGCCATGGGCACCAGCCACGGCGCGTATAAGTTCACCCGCGAACCCGATGGCGACGTGCTGGCCATGGACGTGATCGAGGCGATCAACAAGCGTCTGCCCAACACCCATCTGGTGATGCACGGATCGTCCTCTGTGCCCGAAGACCTGCGCGAGAAAATCAACGCCCATGGTGGCCAGATGAAGCCCACATGGGGCGTGCCGCTGGAAGAGATTCAGCGCGGCATCCGCCATGGCGTGCGCAAGGTGAATATCGACACCGACCTGCGCATGGCCGCGACCGCCGCGATCCGCGAAGTGTTCACCTCGAAGCCCGAGGAATTCGACCCGCGCAAGTATCTGAAGCCCGCGATGGATGCGATGACGGCGCAGTGCATCATCAAGTTCGACGCTTTCGGCACCGCAGGACAGGCCGAGAAGATCCGCGCCAAATCCTTGGCGGTTATGGCCAAGTCCTACTAGGCCAGCAACGCGCGCGCGGTGTTTTCGTCGGTAATCAGGCCGTGCAGCCTGCCACTGTTGAGCACCGCGCTGATGGCGGCCACCTTGTGAGGGCCGCCCGCCAGCGCCACGATACGCCCGCCCGCCCCCGGCCCGGACCCGAGCGAGGCGGCGATGGTGCGTTTCGTCAGGGCCGTGTCGATGATATGGCCCGACGCGTCGAAGAAGTGACCCAGCATTTCGCCCAAGCCGCCATCGGCAGAGATCGCCTCGATCTCGGATTTCTGGATCAGGCCAGAGACGACCAGTTGCGCCTCGAATGACACGGTACCAATGCCGACTAGCTTGAGAGAGGCGTTTTCCGCCATGGTCAGCACATCGGCGATCCCGCGCTGCGCCAGCAAAACGGCGCGATCCTCGACCGAGTTGGCAAAGAAGGGGACCGGCATGACATAGGCCTGCGCGCCGGTCTTTTCGGCCAGCAGGTGCATCACATCATGCGGGTTGGCGGCGAAATTGCGGGTCAGGCCGCCCAGCAGCGACACGAAGCGCAGGTCCGGCAAGGACAGATGCGACAGGCTGCGCACGGCGGCGGTCAGGGTGCGACCATGGCTGATGCCGATGGTGGTGTCTTCGCCCTGCTCCAGGCAGCGGCGCAACCACGACGCGCCGGCCGCGCCCAGCGCGCGCAGCGGCAGGCCGTCTTCTTCCAGGCAGGGGGCGACTTCGCAGGTTGCAAGCCCGAAGCGTTCGCACAGCGCCGCTTCCAGCTCCACGCATTCGACCATGTCGCCTTCGATGCTGACCTTGACCGCCCCTTCGGCCACGGCCTTCTGGATCAGCCTGTGCGCCTTGACCGAGGGCACGCCCAGCCGCTTCGCAACCTCGGCCTGCCGCAATCCGCCAACGTAATGCAGCCATGCCGCCCGAATGGCGAGCGAATGCTCGATCTCGCTGGCGCTCCAATCCTTCATCGGCATGACCCTTTTGCAAACAACCCCTTTGGCAATGCCCCAAGCCCGACCGCCTTGGCAAGCGCGGCGGCGTCGCAGCTCATACCGTCAGGTCCGCCGCGCCCGTGTCGATATGCGGGGCCCAGAAGGCAACGCTCTCGGCAATCTGCGCGATGACCTGCCGGTCATTCGGTTCGCGTTCCTTGAAGGACAGCTCCAGGCAAATTTCGTTGTCGCGCGCACCGCCTTCGGCAAAAGCCGCCAGCAGCGGGGCCGGCTGGATCGCGCCCTTGGCGTTGTAGTCCGCGGTGAAGGGCCGGTGGCCGGATTTGTCCATCATGGATTGCTTGATATGGATGATAGGCGACACGCGCGGCACGGCCCGTGCCCAGGCATAGGGGTCCGTGTCATCGGGGTTGGGCGAGGTCACATCGCCATGGTCGATATCGGCCATCATCCACATCGGCACGGCCATATCTGCCGCCGTCAGCCGATCTTGCAGCGCCATGCTGGCCGCGATGGTTTCGCCGAATTCACGGCCTATGCTCATCGGTTCCCAGAACACATATTCCAGACCGGCGGCCTTGGCGTGTTCCGCCACCTCTGCCCAGGCGTCGATCGCTGTCTGGGTCAACGCCTCGCGCCGGGCCGGGTCGTCGTAATCGCGATAGGTCAGAATGGCGAATTGCGTGCCCACGGACGTGCCGCCCAGTTCGCCGATGATATCGGCAAAGGTCTTGAACCAGTCGATATAATAGCGCCGCACATCCGCATCGGGGTGGCCGAAATGGTTCAGCCGCCCATAGGGTCCGGTCATGCCCGACGTGACCCGCCCGCCGCTGCGTGCCAGCGCGCGGCCCATGTCGCGCGTCAGGCGGCGAATGACCGGCGCGGGCCAGCTTGGGTTGATGAACTCATGCGTCAGCTGGATGTCGCGAATGCCGATGTCGCGGGTGATAGCGTCGATCAGGTCGTCGGGTTCAGCAAAACGGTTGACCAGCGGGTTGGTGTTCAGCGACAGTGTCAGCGGCATCAGGCGGCCTCTGCATGGGCGGTGAGCCATTCGGCGAAAGCGGCTTGCTCGTCCTCGGACAGATGCAGCCGGTGCTTGGTGCGCCGCCAAAGGATGTCTTCGGGCGTCTGTGCCCATTCATGCCGCATCAGGTAGCTGACCTCTGCCTCGTACAAATCGCCGCCAAAATGCCGCCCCAGCCCCGCGACAGATGTTGCATCGCCCACGATCATGGCAATACGGGTGCCATAGAGGCGGCCATAATGCCGCCGCAGGCTGCGCGGCATCCACGGATAGGTGGCCTTCATCCAGCCGCGGAACGCTTCGTAATCCGCCTTGGGCATATCGCCGCCGGGCATGGGCGCTGTCGCGGTCCAGTCACCCCCCATCTTGGGGAAGAAGCGTTTGACCTTGTGCATCCCGCGCTCTGCCAATTCGCGATACGTGGTGATCTTGCCGCCGAAGATGTTCAGCATGGGCGCGCCGCCGGTTTCGTCCACGTCAAAGACGTAGTCGCGCGTGACCGCAGACGGGTTGCCCTTGCCGTCGTCGAACAAGGGCCGCACGCCCGAGAAGCTGCTTTCCACATCGGCGCGGGTCAGTTCTTCCTTGAAGTAAAGGTTCACGGCATCCAGCAGATACTGGATCTCGCTTTCATCCACCGCGACATCCTCGGCGCGTCCTTCGTAAGGGATGTCGGTTGTGCCGATCAGCGCCTTGTCGCGCTCATAGGGGTTGATGAAGATGACCCGCTTGTCATGGTTCTGCACCAGATAGGCATTCTCACCCTTCCAGAACTTGGGCACGACGATATGGCTGCCTTTCACAAGGCGGACATTGCGTGCACTGTTCGACCCGGCGACGCGGGTCAGCACATCCGTCACCCAAGGCCCGGCGGCGTTGATAATCATCCGCGCGCGATACTCGCGCGTCTCGCCGGTCAGGCTGTTGCGGGTGGTGACGAGCCACGCGCCATTCTCGCGCCGCGCGGCAATGGCGGGGGTGCGGGTCAACACCTCTGCCCCGCGCTCTGCCGCGTCGATCGCGTTCAGCACCACAAGCCGCGCGTCATCGACCCAACAGTCGGAATATTCAAACCCCTTGGTGTATTTGTCCTTGATCGCGGCGCCCTCCGGATCGCGGCGCAGGTCCAGAACGCGGGTGCCGGGCAGTTTCTTGCGGCCGCCAAGATTGTCATACAGGAACAGGCCCAACCGCACCAACCAGGCGGGGCGGTCGGCGGGGCTGTGCGGCAATACGAAGCGCATGGGCCAGATGATATGCGGGGCCGCGTTCATCAAGACCTCGCGCTCGATCAGTGCCTCGCGCACCAGCCGGAATTCGTAATATTCAAGGTAGCGCAAGCCGCCATGCACCAGCTTGCCCGACCGCGACGAGGTGCCTTCGGCCAGATCGTCCTTCTCGCACAGAACCACGCTCAGGCCACGGCCTGCCGCGTCGCGGGCAATTCCGGCCCCGTTTATTCCGCCCCCGATCACGAACAGATCGACATCGCGTGTATATGTCATGGCAACTACCTTTCAGTTGCGCGCGCCGTGGCCATTTGCGCCCAGACGGGCTGCAAGGCTTGGCGCGACGCGCAATAGGACGCAAAGAGCGCGTCATAGGTTCCAACAAGTTCGGGGGCGGGCAGGTCGGGCGCACCCAGAAGCGGGGTCGTCCATTCCGCGATGCAGGCGTCCATACCCGGATAGACCCCGATGGCGACAGCGGCCATCATCGCACAACCCGCAGCCCCCGCCTCGGCCCGGTCGCTGACCCGCACGGGCGTGTTCAGGGCCGCCGCCAGAACCCCGCGCAGCGCGGCAGAGCGCGCGGCGCCGCCCGTCAGGCGCAACTCGCGCGGCATCTGCCCCATGGCGGCGTAGCAATCCCGCGCGGCCATGGCCAACCCTTCGATCACGGCGCGCACAAGATCGGGATACCGATGCCCGGCGCTTAGCCCGATCAGGCTGGCGCGGGCGTCGGCATCGACAAAGGGGCCGCGTTCCCCCGCATCAGAGATATAGGGATGATAGACCACCGCCCCGGCCCGGCTTTGCGCCAGCCAGTCGTCGATGCGGGCGACCAGCGCGGCATGGTCGGTCGCCACACCCAGTTGCGCGACCACGTCCTGCGCCAAACCCAACACCCAGTCGATATTGAGCGTGGCCGCCATATTGGTCTGCACCTGTGTCACAAGCCCCGGAACCGGCAGGCAGATCACATAGCCCGTGCCCTCGGCGTTCAGATGCACATCCTGCGCGGCGACGGCGCGCATATGCACCCCGGTGGACCCGATGGTGGAACAGGCGGCACCGGCATCGCCGGTATGCACGCCCGCGCCCAGCGCGGTCATGACCATGTCGACATAGCCAAGCGACACGGGCGTGCCCGCGCGCAACCCCGTCGCCTGCGCGGCGGCTTCGGTCAGCGGGTGCGTCAGCTGCGTGCCATCGACGATGTCCGGCAAAAGCGCGCGCCGAGCGGTCAGTCCAAGCGCGTCCAGCACCGTGTCGTCATAGCGCCGGGTGCGGAAATTACCGAAGGTGAAACTGGCTTCGGACGGGTCGGTGGCGCGAATGCCGGTCAGGTTCAGATACAGCCAATCCTTGCAATGCAGCGCGACCTCTGCCTGTGCCAACAGCTCTGGCGCGGTCGCTTGCATATGGGCCAACTGGCTGCCCTGCTGACAGGTGTTCAGCCCGGTTCCCGTTGCGCTGAAGCGTGCGCGCTCAGCCTCTCCACGCGCAAGTTTGCGAACCGTGGGCGCGGCGCGGGCATCCAGCCACAACCACGCGTCGCCCACTGGCGCGTTGGCGGCCCCGACCAGCCATGTGCCATCGCCCTGCCCCGTCAGCGCAATCGCGGCGGTGCGCGCGGCAAGATTCGGCACATGGTCCGCCAGCCCGCGCAGGGCGGCGGCGCAATCGGCCCATGTGCGGGTCATGTCCTGTGTCGCACGGCCATCGGCCCCGGTCTTGTAGCTGTTGCGCACCGAAGACACGGCGATCTGCGCGCCCGACAGCGTAAAGGCCACGGCCTTGAGCACCGATGTCCCCGCATCAACCCCGATGATGATGTCTTGCGGGTCAGCCATGGCACAAGTTCCGTGCGGTGTCGTGGTGGCCCGTCATCTTGCCATGCCCCTCTTGCAGTCCTCCAGCCCGCGTCAAACCCGCGGGAGTTACGTTCTAGCACAGATTTTCGCAGCGTGTGAAATTTTTTGCAGACAGAGCAAATTTTTTCATCTATGGTCGTGACAAGTTGTCGCTCCAAGCGGGCGCAGCACAGGCGGCACACCCGAATCGAGGAGCGGGGAGCGTCGCGCAAGATACAGGGCAAACCCCGGCTTCGACGGGGCGAGGGAGGATCGCGATGGCAACGACCAGCGCAACGCAGTTTCGCAAGGCACGGCTAGGGCGTCGCGGCTTGGTGCTGGGCGCAGCCGGGGTGCTGCTGCTGGGGGCAATGGCGCTGGACACCACCGTGGTGCGCATCGGGTCGGATAACGATCTGCGCCAGCAGGCTTTCGACCCCGATCAATTCGGCCAGCGTGAATTTCCGCGCATTCGCGAGTTCGTTCTGGACCGCGCCCCCGATGCCGCGACAATGGCAAACGCTCTGGCAGAGGATCGCGCCGCCGCGATTGCCGACTATGGCACGATGGCAGGCGCCTTCCCGGTGCTTGCGGTCAGCGTGACGGGGGTTCTGGGCGAAGGGCGCTCGGGGATCTTTCCGGTTGCGGTCGATGGCTTGCCCGACGGCATGACCATCCGGGTGCAGACCGGCCCGGCCATCAACGGAACGGAACTGCGCGATGTGGTGGGCGACATTGCCTTTGGCGATTTCACCAACCAGATCGAATATCAGGATGCGGGCGCGGGCATTAATCGCGCCATGTCCGCCGAAACCCTGAACGATCTGGATCGCGATGCGCTCAACGGTGCGACCGTGTCGCTGACCGGCGCGTTCACCATGATAAACCCCAAGAATTGGCTGATTACTCCTGTCGCCTTCGAGGTGCGGCAATGACCACGCCCCGGCATGACGAAACCCCCTCTGCCCGCCCCGATGCGTCGGAAGTGGTGCTGGCCGCGCGCAATGTCGCCAAGAATTTCGGGGCCGTGCGCGCGCTGAAGGGCGTGAATTTCGATGTGCACCGGGGGCAAGTGACAACACTCTTCGGCGAAAACGGCGCAGGCAAATCCACGCTGATGAAAATCCTGTCGGGTGTGCAGCGCCCCAGCAGCGGCGAGTTGATCCTCGACGGACGCCCTTTGGAGTTGTCGTCGACCGTCGACGCCCAGCGCAACGGAATCTCGATCATCCACCAAGAGCTTAGCCTCGCGCCGAATATGAACGTGCGCGACAATATCTTTCTGGGCCGCGAGATCATGGGCAAAAGCGGTGTCGATTACGCCGAGGAAGAGCGCCAGACCCGCGCCCTGATGCGCGAGCTGGAAGAAGACATCGACCCGCTGACCCCGGTCGAGGATTTGCGGCTGGGCCAGCAGCAGATCGTCGAGATCGCGCGCGCCCTGTCGGTCAATTCGCGCATTCTGATTATGGATGAACCCACATCGGCGCTATCCGCGTCAGAGGTCGAGGTGCTGTTCAAGGTCATCCGCGACCTGAAAGCGCGGGGCGTGTCGATCGTCTATATCTCGCACCACCTGGAAGAAGCGCTGACGATCACCGACCATGCTGTCGTGCTGCGTGACGGTGTGATGACCGCCTATGCCCCGCGCGCCGAGATCGACCTGGAATGGATCGTGCGAAACATGGTGGGCGAGAATTTCGACCTTGGCCAGCCGCCCACCGGCTACGCGATGGGCACGCCCGCGCTGGAGTTGCGCGGCGTTTCTGTGCCCGGCGCGGCGGGTGGCATGGCGGTCAACCGCATAGACCTGTCGGTCAAGGCGGGAGAGATCGTCTGCATCTACGGCCTGATGGGCGCGGGGCGCACAGAGTTGATGGAATGCGCCGCCGGGCGCTTGCCGCGCGCCGAGGGGCAAATCCTGCTACATGGCCGCGACATAGACGAGCTGAGCATTGCACAGCGGATCGCGGCTGGGCTTGTGCTGGTGCCAGAGGACCGGCAGCGCGACGGGCTGGTGCAAACCATGACCGTGGGCCGCAACCTGTCGCTGGCCTCTATCGGGAATTTCACACGCGGATTGTTCACGCGTAGCGCCGACGAGCGTGCGATCATCGACCGCGCCATTCGGGAGGTCACGGTCAAGACCGACGGCCCGGATGCGCCCATCGGGTCGCTGTCGGGCGGCAACCAGCAAAAGGTCGTCATCGGCAAGATGATCGCCACGAAGCCATCGGTCATGCTGCTGGACGAGCCGTCACGCGGCATTGACATCGGCGCCAAGGCAGAGGTGTTCCGCATCCTTTCCGACCACGCGCGCGCGGGAATGGCGGTGGTCTATACCACGTCCGAAGTGGGCGAATGCCTGTCCATCGCGCATCGTGTGATCGTCATGCGCCGGGGCCGGATTTCGGCCGAGTTCACCGCCGATGCCACCAAGGAAGCGATCATGGCCGCCTCGGGCGAAAGCCTGGTTGCCTGACAGACGCATGAGGGACGAAACCATGTCAGACCGCACCACAGATGCGACGGCCCAAGCCGCCCCAAAACAAGGGCTGAACCTGCTGCACCTGCTGCTGGAAGGGCGGGCCTTCTTCGCGCTGATCGCGATCATCGCGATCTTCTCGTTCCTGTCGCCCAATTACCTGACGGCATCGAACGCACTGACCATGACCTCGCAAGTGGCGATCTTCGGGCTGTTGGCCATCGGGATGCTGCTGGTCATCCTGTCGGGCGGGATCGACCTGTCGGTCGGATCCACCCTTGCGCTTTGCGGCGTCTTCGCGGGCTGGCTGATGCAGGGGGTAGAACTGCAATCGCTGGGGGTGATCCTGTATCTGCCGGTCTGGGCCGTGGTGGTCTGCGCGCTGGCGATGGGGGCTTTCGTGGGCGCGGTGAACGGTATTCTGGTGGCCTTTTTGAAAGTGCCCGCCTTCGTGGCCACGCTTGGCACGCTGTACATGGCGCGCGGCGCGGCGCTTCTGATGACCAACGGGCTGACCTTCAACCGCCTTTCGGGCGACCCGAGCCTTGGCAATACCGGCTTTGAATGGCTGGGGTTCAACCGGCTTTGGGGCGTGCCAATCAGCATTTTCGTGCTGGCCGCCACGGCGCTTGCCGCGCATCTGCTGCTGACCCGCGCACCGTTTGGCCGCTGGCTCTATTCCACCGGGGGCAATGCACGCGCCGCCGAATTGTCGGGCGTTCCGGTGCGCAGCGTGCAGGTCTGGGTCTATGTGCTGTCGGGCATTTGCGCCGCCATCGCGGGGCTTGTGCTCAGCTCGCAGCTGACCTCTGCCGGGCCGACGGCGGGCACGACCTATGAGCTGACCGCCATCGCCGCGGTTGTGGTTGGCGGTGCATCGCTGATGGGCGGGCGCGGCACCATTCGCGGCACGCTTCTGGGCGCGTTCGTGATCGTCTATCTGGGCGCGGGCTTGGTCATCATCGGCGTATCGTCCTACTGGCAAACGGTGTTCACCGGCGCGGTGATCGTGCTCGCCGTCATGCTCAACTCCATCCAATACGGGGGAAAAGGCTTCAAGCTCTGACCCCCGATCCAGCTTCGCGGCGTCACGGGCCAAGGTGGCCCGGCGCGAAACCGCCGGTTTCCGGCACACCACCAAGGGAGAGAAGAACCATGTTCAAGATTACCAAACGCGCGCTGCTCGCGGCTGCGGTCTCGATGCCGCTGATGGCCAGCTCGGCCTGGGCCGAAGGGCTGATTTCCATCATCGTCAACGACCCGGCCAACCCCTATTGGTTCACCGAGGGCGAAGTCGCCCGCGCGACCGCCGAAGAGCTGGGCTATACCGCAAATGTCTCGGCCCATCGCGGCGACACGAATGTCGAATCGAACCTTGTCGACGCGGCAATCACGAATGGCGCCGCCGCGATCATCCTCGACCCGGCCAATGCCGATGGCTCCGTGGGTGTCGTGCGCCGCGCGACCGAGGCGGGCATTCCGGTGTTCCTTGTGAATGCCGAGATCAACGAAGCCGGGATCGCGATTGCCCAGCTGGTGTCGAACAACGCCCAAGGCGCGGCACTGGGTGCCGTGACATGGCAGGGCATTGTCGGCGAAGAAGCCAAGTATGTCGAATTCTTCGGCAACCCGTCGGACAACAACGCGGCCACCCGCTCTAACGGCTACAACACGGTGCTCAGCCAGTATCCGGGGCTGGAAAAGGTCGCCGAGGAAGTGGCGAACTGGGACCGCACCCAAGGCTATAACCGGATGCAGTCGATCATGCAGGCGAACCCCGAAATCGACGCCGTCATCTCTGGCAATGACGAAATGGCGCTGGGCGCGATTGCCGCACTGAAAGAAGCCGGCCGCCTGGAAGGCACGATCATCGGCGGTTTCGACGGCAGCCCCGACGCGGTCGACGCGATCAAGGCGGGCGAAATGGCGTATACGGTCCTGCAACCGGTCGCCGTCTTCTCGCGCGAGGCCGTGATCCAGGCGGATTACTACATCAAGAATGGCGAGCCGATGGTCGCAGAAGAAAAGCAGCTGTTCGACTGCCTGCTGATTACGCCTGACAACGTGGACCAGTATACCGCCCCGTTCACGCTGTCGAACTAATCCTCTCTCCCCTGTCGGCAGGTCAAGGGCGCGCAGATTTGCGCGCCCTTTTCCATTGCACAGACTGCCGCCGCGCACGGCTTGCGCCCGGCCAGACCGGGCGGGGTGGACGGTCTGGATGGGTGAATGCTCACGTTCTCCAGAGTTATGGATTTTAATTTTACATTTTATTACAGTGTTTTATTTGGCATGTGTGACATTTTTTAAATTATTATTGACATTTGATATGGCGGCGGCACATCGTAAGGCCAAGATCGGGTCTGGGAGGAACTCATCATGCAGCCGCTTCTGGAGGTGCGCGGGCTGACCAAGTCTTTCGGCGGGGTTGCGGCCCTGTCGGACGGGCGCTTTACCCTGCGCCCCGGCACGGTCCATGCGCTATGTGGCGGCAATGGCGCTGGCAAGTCGACCTTCCTGACCATCGTGATGGGAATCCAGTCGCGCGACGCGGGGTCAATTCGCGTTCTGGGCAAGGAAGCGCAGTTCACCCGCCCGTCCGATGCGCTGGCCGCGGGCGTGTCGATCATCGAGCAGGAACTCAGCCCCGTCCCCGCCATGAGCGTGGCCGAGAATATCTTCCTTGGCCGCGAACCCACGGGCCTTTTCGGTCGCGTCGATTTCGCCCGCATGAATGCCGATGCGCAGGAATTGCTCGACAGTCTGCATTTCAGCATTTCCGCGCGCAGCCTGATGATGGACCTGACCGTCGCAGAGCTACAGCTGGTCGAGATTGCCAAGGCGCTGTCCTACAACGCCGAAATCATCATCATGGACGAGCCGACCTCTGCCTTGGGCGAAGCGCAGGCGGACGAGCTGTTCGCCGCGATCAAGCGCCTGAAAGAGCAGGGCAAGGGCATCATCTATGTCAGCCATCGCCTGTCAGAGATATTCGAGATCGCCGATGAGTACACCGTGTTCCGCGACGGGCGCTTCGTGGGCGAAGGGGCCATCGCCGATGTCACCCGCGACGCCCTGATCGAGATGATCGTGGGCCGCCCCCTGACGGAAGAATTCGCCAAGTCGAACACCCCCACCGACCAGCCGGTCTTGCAGGTCAACGGCCTGAACGCGGAAACATGGGTAAAGGACATTTCCTTTACCCTGCACCGTGGTGAGATCCTTGCGCTCTATGGCCTGATGGGGTCGGGCCGCAGCGAGATTTTCGAGCGCCTGTTCGGCCTGTCGCCCGATATGGGCGGCCAGATCACGCTGAACGGCAAGCGCGTCAGCCTGTCCAGCCCGAATGACGCCATTGCGCATGGGCTGGCTTTCGTGACCGAGGACCGCAAGGGCTCTGGCCTGAACCTGATGGCCGACTTGCGCGACAACATCTGCATGGCGCGGCTGGATGAGTTGTCGAAGCTGGGCTTCATGAACCGCGCCCGAGAGGCGAGCGCCGCGCAACGCATGATCGAGGCGTTCGGCATCAAGACCCCGAATGATCGGCTGGTCGTGTCGGGCCTGTCGGGCGGCAACCAGCAAAAGGTTGTGCTGGGCAAATGGTTCCTGACAGAGCCGGGAATCCTGCTGTTGGACGAACCGACACGCGGCGTCGATGTGGGCGCCAAGCGCGAGATCTACCGCGTGATGTCGGATTTCGCGGCCAAGGGCGGCGCGGTCATAATGATCAGCTCTGAAACCGACGAGGTTCTGGGCATGGCCGACCGGGTCATCGTGCTGCGCGACGGCCGCATCAGCGGCGAAGTGGGGCGCGACGCGCTCTCGGCCAATTCACTGCTGCACCTGGCGGCATAAGCCGGGCAGATCGAGCAAGAGGACAGCAAGGCATGAACACGAACGCCGACACACAGGATTTCAAGGCACGCGCCGCCGATTACGGGCAACGCTATGGCATCCTGATCGCGCTGGTGCTGGTCTGCGCCGCGCTGGCGCTTGCCAATGAGTTCTTCCTGACCCAGCGCAATATCATCAACGTGCTGCGGCAGGCGTCGATCAACGGCATTCTCGCCATCGGCATGACCTTCGTGATCCTGACACGCGGGATCGACCTGTCGGTCGGGTCTGTCGTGGCACTTGCGGGGGTTGTGTCTGCGTCATTGGCTACCACCTCTGCCACCGCCGGGGTCGCGGGAGCGCCCTATGCGTTCTACATCGCGCTCAGCCTGGGCATTCTGGTGGGCATGGTCGCGGGCTGGGTGAATGGCGTTCTGGTTGCGTATTTCAACGTGCCCTCTTTCGTGACGACGCTAGGCATGTTGTCGGCGGCGCGCGGTCTGACATTGCTTTACACGGGCGGCCGCCCGGTCCCGTCGCTGACCGATGAGTACCGCTATATCGGCACGGGCGACCTGTTCGGCATTCCCATGCCCATCGTGCTGTTCGCCGCCGTGTTCGTGGTCGCGCTGGTTGTGCTGACCTCGACCCGCTTCGGGCGCCATGTCTACGCGGCAGGCGGCAACCCCCACGCCGCGCGGGTGTCGGGCATCAATGTGAAACGGGTGCGGATGGCGGTCTACATCATCTCGGGGGCGCTGGCGGGGCTGGCCGGCATGATCCTGGCCGCGCGCACCGGATCAGCGCTGCCGCAAGCGGGCATCGCCTATGAGCTGGACGCGATTGCGGCGGTGGTCATCGGCGGCACATCGTTGTCGGGCGGCGTGGGCCGGGTGACGGGAACGCTGATCGGTGCGCTGCTGATTTCGGTTGTGAATAACGGGTTGGACCTGATGGGGGTGGAATCCTACTACCAGCAGGTCATCAAGGGGATGCTGATCGTGGCAGCCGTGATGCTGGACCAGGCGCGGCACAAACACGCCTGACCGGACAACCCTTTACCAGAATCTGCCCGCCTTCGGCAGCGGTTTCAACTGCGAAGGCGACCAGATGAAATGTGCCATATCCAAGGGAGGACACGCACGATGACGAAACTTCTCAAGACCATGACACTGGCCGCGGCCCTGATGGGCGGCACTGCGGCTGTCGCGCAAGACGTGCCGCGCATTGGCGCCGCCGTCTACGGGCTGAACGCCGAATTCATGCAGCTCTGGGCGGCCGCGCTGGAACAGCATCCCGCCGTTGTCGACGGCGTGGTCGAAGTGACCGTGTTCGACGGTCGCTATGACGCGCTGGTCCAGCAGGAACAGTTCGAAACCATGATTACCCAAGGCTTCGACGCGATCATCTTCGTGCCGATCGACATCGAGGCCGGCGCGACCGCGGTGCAGGCCGCCCATGACGCGGGCATTCCGGTCGTGGGGTCGAATACGCGGGTGAACAGCGACCTGCTGTTGTCCTATGTCGGCTCGAATGATGTGCAATCGGGCTACATGGAAGCGAAATACGTGCTGGACCAGATCGGCTGTGAAGGCGGCGTGGTCATCATCGAAGGCCCGATCGGCCAGTCGGCCCAGATCGAGCGCCTTGAGGGCAACCAGCAAGCACTGGCCGAATGCCCCAATGTGACGGTTCTGGAACAGCAGACCGCCAACTGGTCGCGCGCCGAAGCGCAAACCCTGATGGAAAACTGGCTGACCCGCCACGGCGACAACATCAAGGGCGTGATCGGGCAGAATGACGAAATGGCGCTCGGTGCGATCGAGGCCATTCGCGGCGCCGGTCTGAACGTCAACGACTTCGCGATCGCCGGGATCGACGGTGTGACCGACGCGCTGATGGCCGTCAAGAACGGCGACATGGCGTCCATCCTGCAAGACGGCTCTGCCCAGGCGCAGGGCGCGCTGGACGTGGCGATCAAGGCTGTCATGCCCGATTACGAACCGATGTCGGCCATCTGGGAGCAGTATCCCGACATGCCATGGAACGGCGGCACCGATGCACAATACAATGTGCCCTGGACCCCGGTGACCACCGAAAACGTCGACGCGCTGCTGGAAATGCGCCAGTAATCGGGCATTGTCCGATCCGACACGACAGGGCCGCCCGCCATGCGCTGGGCATCCGGGCGGCCCACAAAACAAGATTTGAAAGGAGCGGGACATGTCTGAAGGCCCGGAAACAGTTGATTTCGATTTCCCGCTGCGCGGCAAGACAGCCTTCGTGACTGGCGCGGCATCCGGCATCGGCGCGGCCATTGCCGACGCCCTTGGGGCCAAGGGCGTGCGTGTCGCGGTGGTGGACCTTAACCAAGCGGCTGCCAGCGAAAAGGCCGCGCAACTGCCCGATGCGCTGGCCGTGGAGTGCAATGTCGCCGACCCCGCCTCTGTCGCGAATGCCGTGGCGCAGGTGAAGCAGGCTTTCGGGCGCATCGACATCTTGGTCAACAGCGCCGGTATCGTGGATCTGGCACCCGCCGAAGAGATTTCGCTGGCCGCATGGCAGCGCACGCTCGACATAAACCTGACCGGCAGTTTCATCGTGGCGCAAGCCATCGGGCGCGAGATGATCGCACAAGGCGGCGGACGGATCATCAACCTCGCCTCGCAGGCGGGCAGTGTCGCCATCGACCAACACGTTGCCTATTGTGCGTCGAAATTCGCGGTCATCGGCCTGACCAAGACGCTGGCGCTGGAATGGGGGCCGCACGGGATTACGGTCAACTCCCTCTCGCCGACCGTGGTGCTGACCGATCTGGGCAAAGCGGCCTGGGCCGGACCAAAGGGTGACGCGATGAAAGCGCAAATACCCACTGGCCGTTTCGCCGAACCCTGCGAGATCGCGGCCGCCGCCGTCTTCCTCGCCTCGGATGGCGCGGGCATGATTAACGGTGCCGACCTGATCGTGGATGGCGGATTTACCGTCAAATAAGGACAAGACAGATGCAACGCTTCTTCAATAACCCCGACGACATCGTCGATGAAACCGTCGCCGGATTTGTCCGCGCCCATCGCGATATGGTCAAGCTTGCGCCCGACAACAACCGGGTTGTGATGTCCAACTGGGCGGGCACGCCGGGCCGTGTGGGTATCGTCACCGGCGGCGGTTCTGGGCATGAACCGGCCTTCATTGGCTATACCGGGCGCAACATGTGCGATGCGGTCGCGGTGGGCGAGCTGTTCTCGTCCCCGACCGCCAAGACCTTTCACGATGCCATCCGCGCCGCCGATGGCGGGGCGGGCGTGGCGGTGTTGTATGGCAATTACGCCGGCGACAACATGAACGTGAAAATGGCCCGCAAGATGGCTGCGAAGGACGGGATCGCGGTCGAAACCGTGGTCGCCAATGACGATGTCTGCTCGGCCCCCTTGGACGAGCGCGAAAAACGGCGCGGCGTGGCGGGCGAAATCTTCATGTGGAAGGTCGGCGCGGCCACGGCGGCGCAAGGCGCGGACCTGGCGGGCGTGATCGCCGCCGCGCAAAAGGCCATCGACAATTGCCGCTCGGTCGGCGTGGGCCTTGGCCCGTGCACCCTGCCCGCCGTCGGGCACCCGAATTTCCAGATCGAACCGGGCAAGATGGAGGTCGGCATCGGCCATCACGGCGAACCGGGCGCGCGGGTCGAAGACCTTGGCTCTGCCAATCAGGTGGCCGATGACATGGTCAAGATCGTACTCGATGACCATGACCTGCCCGAGGGAACCGAGGTCGCCGTGCTTGTCTCTGGCCTTGGGGCAACGCCGATCAACGAGCTATACGTGCTGTATGACCGGATGGAGCGCCAGATCGAAGCGCGCGGGCTGAAGGTCTGGCGGCCCTATGTCGGCAATTACTTCACCTCGCTGGACATGGTGGGGGCCACGCTGACGGTGATGGCGCTGGACGAGCAGTTGAAAGCCGCGCTGGATCTGGACTGCACCTGCCCCGGATTTTGAGGAGACACCCATGAGCAGCATTGCCAATGCAGGCGCGGCGCGGATCGTGCAGGAAATCGCGGCAACCATCGTCGAGAACAAGGCGTGGTTGTCAGAGATCGACGGCAAGATCGGCGATGGCGACCATGGCATCAACATGGCCAAGGGCTTTGGCCGCGCATCGGACCGGATCGACCCGGCAGGCACGCTGACCGACGCCATGCAAACCCTGTCGGATGTGTTGATGTCGGAAATCGGCGGGTCGATGGGACCGCTTTACGGCATGATGTTTTCCGACATGGCCGACAGCCTTGGCACGGCCGAGCGGATCGACGCGTCAGGCTTTGGGGCCATGTTGCGCGCCGGTCTGGACGGGGTGCAGGACATCGGCGCGGCCAAACCGGGCGACAAGACGCTTCTGGATGCGCTGGTCCCGGCTGTCACCACCTTCGAAGAGCAGACCGCCGCGGGTGCCAGCTTCGCCGACGCGCTTGCCGCCATGCGCAAGGCCGCCGACGCGGGGCGCGACAGCACGCTCGACATGGTCGCCAAGATCGGCCGCTCGGCACGGTTGGGCGACCGCTCTCGGGGTGTGCTTGATGCCGGGGCAAGTTCCTGCGCGCTGATCCTGGCAGGGTTTGCAAAAGGGATCGCGTCACGGCTGGAAAGTGCTTGAAACCTGCACGCCAAAGCCGCAACCATCGGCCATGGACCGCATAGACACGTCTTTCATCACCGATTTCTTCTTCCTTGCCTCTGTCCGGCTGGAAGAAAACCGTCAAACGCTTTGCCGTCTGGACGGCGAAATTGGCGATGGCGATCACGGCACTTCCATGGCGAATGGCTTTGCCGCCATTGAAAAAGTGATCCGCGCACAACCTGATGCTGCGCCTGCCGATATGCTGCGGCAGGCGGCCCATGCCTTTCTGGCCGAAGTGGGGGCCACGGTCGGCCCGCTCTATGCCTCTGCTTTTCTGGAGATGGCCACGCTGTTCGACGGCGAACAGCCCCTTTCCCTGTCAGAGATCGGACAGGTCTTGTCGGCCTTCGCGCGCGGCATTGCCAAGCGCGGCAAGGCACAGCCGGGCGACAAGACAATGCTGGATGTTTGGCTGCCCGCCGCACAGGCCGCCGAGCGCGCGGCCCGCGCCGAGCAGCCGCTGACCCGCCTTGCCAGCCTGACGCGTGGGGCCGCAAATGCGGCGCGCGACGAAACCGCGGCGATGATGTCCACGCGCGGGCGCGCGGCGCGCCTGCAAGAGCGCAGCATCGGGCATCTGGACCCCGGCGCGGTGTCCGCCGCGCTGATCGTGGATGCGATATGCGCCACGCTGGAAGAGCGGGCAGGCTGATGTCGGGAACCAAGCGCCGCCTTTCCCCCCGCGACCCGACGCCCGCGCGCGCGCCGGTCCGCTTCGGCGACGACCCGGTGCTCTGGGCCAGTTGGCTGTATTACCAAGAGGGCATGACCCAAGGCGAAATCGCCGAGGAAATGGGGGCATCGCGCCCGACCGTGAATGCCTATCTTGCCGACGCGCGGGCGCGCGGCATCGTGAATATCTCGATCTCGACCGATCACATGCGGTCGGTGACGCTTGCGCGGGCACTGGAAGACCAGTTCGGGCTGGAAAGCTGCCTTGTCGTGCCCTCGCAAGGTGGCGCGCGCACGCTGATCGAAAAGGTCGGAAATGCCGCCGCCGGTCTGTTGCCGCAAATGGTGCATTCGGGCGACACCGTAGCCATCACATGGGGACGCACCATGCTGGCCATGGCGCAAGCGGCCCGGTTGGAGGGGCTGCGCGATGTGACTGTGGTGCAGGCCACCGGCGGAACCACCGCCAAGATCCCCTATTCGCCCGAATCCTGCGCGACGCGTCTTGCCGACAATATCGGCGCGCGGCGGGTGCCGATTTCCGCGCCCGCCATCGTGTCATCGGCACAGGCGCGTGACATGCTTGTCCAAGAAGCGGTGATCGCGGAACAGCTTCAATACCTGTCGCGGCTGGATCGGGTGGTGTTCGGCGTGTCGTCACTGCGGCCCAATTCCACCATTCACAGCAGCGGCTTTTTCGACAATGCGCTGCAACAGCATGATTTTTACGTGGCCGCGGTCGGCTCTTTGGCGGGGCAATTCATCGACGCTCAAGGCACGCCGGTCACGGGGCCGTTGTCGGACCGCTTTATCGGGCTGGCGCTGGATGACCTGCGCCGCGTGCCCACCCGGATTCTGGTAGCTGCCGGCGTGGACAAGATCCAGCCCATCCTCGCCGCGCTGCGCGGTGGCTATGTCACCACGCTGGTCATCGACTCGGACGCCGCCGACGGCATCCTGCGGGCGCTCGACGTGCGCTTGTCGCGCTATGCCGCCGCTGGCCGCGATACCGAGGGCAGCACAGACGACGCGACCACGCCCCCTTCGGCGCGCACCTTTGTGAAGAAGTTCCTGAACGACCCGCGCGACGTGGTGAACGAGGCGATGGAAGGCGCGCTTGCCGCCTATCCCGGCCATATCCGCCAGATAGACGACACGGTCCGCGCGATTGGCGCGCAGGCACCCCGTCCGACAGGCAAGGTCGGCGTGGTCATCGGCGGCGGCGCGGGGCACGAGCCGTCCTTTCTGGGCTTCGTGGGCCAAGGTCTGGCCGATGCCGTCGCCATCGGCAATGTCTTTGCCAGCCCACCGCCCGACCGCATCCTGACCTGCACCCGCTTTGCCGACCAAGGCGCAGGCGTGGTCTACATCTACGGCAACTATACCGGCGACGTGATGAATTTCGACATGGCAGCCGAACTGGCCGGGGCCGAGGGGATCAGCGTCGCCTCTGTACGGACCACCGACGACGTGGCCTCGAGCGGGTTCGAGGATCGCGATGCGCGCCGCGGCACGGCGGGCAACGTGTTCGTGTTCAAGGTCGCAGGGGCTGCCAGTGCCCGCATGGACCCCCTGCCAGAGGTCGAGCGGCTGGCCCGCAAGGCCAATGCGGCCTGCCACACGATCGGCGTCGCGCTAGAGCCGTGCTCCATGCCGGAAACGCGCCGCCCCAGTTTCGTGCTGGGCGAGCAAGAGCTGGAGTTCGGCGTCGGTGTGCATGGCGAGCCGGGCGTCACCCGCCAGCCGCACCGCGCCGCCGACCGCATTGTCGACGAGGTATGCGACCAGCTTTTCGCCGCCACCGCGCTGGGGCCGGGCCAGCGTGTCGCGGTGTTGGTCAATTCGCTTGGCGGCACCCCGATGATAGAGCTTTTGCTGCTGAACCGACGTGTCCAGCAACGTTTGGCCGCCTGCGGGGCGACCGCGCATCTGACACTTGTGGGGCATTACTGCACCTCGCTCGACATGGTTGGTGCGTCGATCACACTGATGCAGCTGGACGAAGAGCTTGCCGCGCTACTGGATGCGCCTTGCGACGGATTCGCGTGGATCAAACCCTGACGCCCCGATCACTCTTGCCCGTGTTCCCCGAATGCGGCCGGGTCAAATTTCCAGAACAGCGCATACAGGCACCACAGGCCCAGCGCGCCAGACAACACGCCGAACATCGGGCTGCCAATGGCGAATTCTACCGCCGACCAGCCCAGGCAGAGGGCCGTCACCAGCACCCGGCGCCACTTGGGGCGAAAAAACGGGTGTTTTACATCGAGAAGCTTCATCTTGGCCCCGTAGCCGCACGCTTTGGGCAAAACCTACACGTTGCGCGGGGGCGACACAAACCTATCTGCCGCCCGTCTGCAAGGGCTGGCAGGTTGCTCTTCCGGCCCGAAGCCGATAGGCCCGCGCGCAACGCAGATTGACCCGGCGACCAACGCGCCGGGACCAGACAGAAGCGCGGCGGCCCCCGATGCCCCGCGCCTTTTGCCCATAACGGACCCCGACGACATGATCTCCATCGACACTTACCGCGCGCAATGGTTTGGCAATATCCGGGGCGACCTGCTGGCCGGGCTGGTCGTTGCACTGGCGCTGATCCCCGAAGCGATCGCCTTTTCCATCATCGCGGGGGTGGACCCGAAGGTAGGGCTGTATGCCAGCTTCTCGATTGCCGTTCTGGTCGCGATCACGGGCGGGCGTCCGGGCATGATTTCGGCGGCAACGGCGGCGACGGCGGTGCTGATGGTCACGCTGGTGAAAGAGCACGGGCTGCAATACCTGCTGGCCGCGACCGTTCTGGCGGGGCTGATCCAAATCGGGGCGGGGCTTTTGCGGCTGGGCTTCGTCATGCGCTACGTCTCGAAATCGGTGATGACGGGGTTCGTCAACGCGCTGGCGATCCTGATCTTCATGGCGCAACTGCCGGAACTGGACCCGCGCAATGTGACATGGCTGACCTACGCGCTGGTCGCCTTTGGGCTTGCGATCATCTACCTGTTCCCGCGCGTGACCAAGGCCATCCCCTCGCCCTTGGTGACGATCATCATCCTGACCGCGCTGACCGTGGCGCTTGGGCTGGACGTGCGCACGGTGGGCGATATGGGCGAATTGCCCGACACGCTGCCGGTCTTCCTGATCCCCGACATTCCGTTCACGCTGGAAACACTGCTCATCATCCTGCCCTATTCCATCGCGGTGGCGGTGGTGGGCCTGCTGGAAAGCCTGATGACCCAGAACATTGTCGATGACCTGACCGACACCAAGTCGGACCGCAATCAGGAATGCATCGGCCAAGGCATTGCCAATACCGCGACCGGGTTCATCGGCGGCATGGCGGGCTGTGCGATGATCGGGCAGTCCATCATCAACGTCAAATCCGGCGGGCGCGGGCGGCTTTCGTGTTTCGTGGCCGGGTTGTTCCTGCTGATCTTGGTGGTGGGGCTGGGCGATCTTGTCAGCATCATTCCCATGCCCGCGCTGGTGGCGATCATGATTATGGTGTCCATTGGCACGTTTTCATGGTCCTCCATCGCCAATTTGCGCACGCATCCGCGGTCTTCCTCCATCGTGATGGTGGCAACGGTTGTGACCGTGATCTACACGCATAACCTGGCCATCGGTGTGCTGGTCGGTGTGCTGCTGTCGGGCATCTTCTTTGCCGCCAAGATCGCGCAACTGTTCCGCGTGACATCTGACATCAGCGCCGATGGGCGGGTACGCACCTATCATGTGGAAGGGCAGTTGTTCTACGGATCGGTCGAGGATTTCATGAATGCCTTCGACTTCCGCGATGCTCCCGAGCGCGTGGTGATCGACGTCAGCCGCGCGCATATCTGGGATATATCGTCCGTGCAGGCGCTGGACATGGCCATCCTGAAATTCCGCCGCGACGGGGCAGAGGTGGACGTGGTCGGCATGAACCAAGCCACCGAAACGCTGGTCGACAAGCTGGCCATGCATGACAAACCGGGCGCGATGGATGCGCTGAGCGGGCATTGAGGGGGGGCACAGCCATGTCAGAGAAGATCATCGCGCTGGTGGACGGGTCCATCTATTCCGAAAGCGTGTGCCACCATGCGGCATGGATCGCCAAGGCGACCGGCGCGCCGGTGGAACTGATCCACGTTCTGGGCCGCCGCGACGCGCCCGAGAGTCGCGACCTGTCCGGGGCAATCCGGCTGGGTGCACGCAGCGCGCTGATGAACGAGTTGGCGGACCTGGACGCCCAGCGCGCCAAGCTGATGAACCACCGGGGCCGCGCCATTCTGGACGATGCGCGCGCCATCGTGGAACAGGCCGGTGCGGCCAGTGTCACAACGCGCCTGCGCCATGGCGACGTGGTCGAGGCGATTGCCGAGATCGAAGCCGAGGCCCGCGTCATCCTGATCGGCAAACGCGGCGAGGCAGCAGACTTCGCCAAGGCGCATCTGGGGTCGAACCTGGAACGCATCGTGCGGGCCGCAAGCAAGCCCGTTTTCGTGGCATCGCGCGCGTTTCAGCCCATCGCATCAGTGCTGGTGGCCTATGATGGCGGGCGGTCGGCCATGAAGGCGGTCGATCACATCGCGCGCAGCCCGCTTTTCGCGGGGCTGGCCGTGACCGTCGTGACGGTCGGGCCGGACAGCCCAGAGGCGCGCAAGGGGCTGGCCGATGCGCAAGCGCTGCTGAAAGCGGCGGGGATTGATGCCGCAATCCGGCAGATCCCCGGCCAGCCGGAAACCGAGCTTGGCAAACTGGTCGAGGCCGAGGGCTTTGGCATGGTCGTCATGGGCGCCTATGGCCATTCGCGCATCCGCAGCCTTGTCATCGGGTCCAGCACCACAGAGATGGTGCGCAGTTGCAAGGTGCCGGTCGTCCTGATGCGCTAGTGCAGCGACGGGCCAGCAAGCGCAGGCGCTCGGATTAACTGGAATTTTTGCCACCAGTTTGATTCAGATCATGCCGGACCCGGAGTCGTGGGCCTAGACAAGACCTCTGCGCAGCCGTGGTGTGCCGGCGGGCGCAGAGCAGCTTCTCTTGTCGGTCCGAAAGGGTATTTGCCGTGGCTACCGAAACGCTTCCCGCAGACGAGTCTCGCCTCGCCAATTTTCCGATCATGTTCTTCGCGATTCCGATGGGCCTGTTCGGCACCACGCTGGCGCTGCACGCGGCGGAAAAGGCCTATGGTTTGGCGGGCAGCTCCTCTGAAATCGCGCTCTATGTCTCTGGCACAGTCCTGTTGACCATCGCCGCCCTTTACCTGCTGAAAGCGCTTTTCGCGGGTGAAAGCGTTGCGCATGAATGGCACCACCCGATCCGCATCGCGTTTTTCCCGGCCGCGTCGATTTCGCTTCTGCTGATGGCAACGGCGCTCAGCGCCGACCACCCACAGGCGGCCCTCTGGGTCTGGTCCATCGGCACCGCATTGCAAGGCACGCTTGCGCTTGCGGTCATCGGGTCTTGGATCGGGCATCGCAGCTTCCAGACGGGCCATCTGACCCCGGCATGGTTCATCCCGGCGGTCGGCAACGTGATCGTTCCCATCGCCGGGGCGCGGCTTGGGTATGTCGAAATCTCTTGGCTGTTCTTCTCGGGCGGGCTGATGTTCTGGGTCATCTTGCTGACGCTTGTCGCGCAACGCCTGATGTTTCACGACCCGATGCCGGGCAAGATGGTGCCGACCCTGATGATCCTTGTCGCACCCCCGGCGGTGGCCTTCGTCGCATGGTTGAACCTGACCGGAGAGGTCGGCCCTTTCGGGCATATCCTGCTCAGCCTTGGCTATGTCTTTGCCGCGGTCGTCATAACCCAGCTTGCCAAGTTCCGGCGCATTCCCTTCGCGCTGTCATGGTGGGCCTTGTCCTTTCCGATCGCGGCGCTGACGGTGGCCAGTTTCGCCTATGCGGGCGAGGCGGGCTCTGCCGCGCACAAGACCATCGGGACCGTGTTGCTTGTGGTCCTTTTGACCGCGATCACCGGGCTTGTGGCGCGGACCACGCTGGCGGTCCTGCGCAAAGAAATCTGCATCGCAGAATAAGGACGTTTCGCGAATGAACTGACACCGCCAGCTTTCGGCGGTGTCAGTGTGCTCAGACAGTCAGGCGGCTTTCGCCTGCACTTGCGCGCCCTCCCAGACCAGACCGGGGCGGTAGCGCGACACGACCTTGCCCCCTTCCAGTGCGAACAGGTGCAGCCAGCCATTGTCGAACAGTGCCTGCACATCGGGGTGCTTGGCCAGAATATCGGCAATCGCTTGCGTCGGCGCCTCTACCATGACCGACAGGCGCAAGGGCTCATGCGCCAGCCCTTCGCCGTCATGGATGCTTTGCCATGGCAGACCGGGGCGCAACACGCCGCCATTGCCCTGCACCACGCCAATGCCGCCCACAACGTTGTGGATCAGCTTGTTGCCGCCGCCAAAGGCATGGGGCGCAACGCTCGATCCGTAATATTGCAGGCTGATCCAGCTTGCCACGACCACCGGGGCGGTCAGGATCAGCTCCAGCGTGGCAAAGCCCGCGTCGTCCTGCCAGTCGTAATTGTGCAGGAAGGCGCGGCCATGCAGGTTGGTGCCCTTAGTGGCCGGGCGTGGCGCGGCAACAAAGGCCGCACAGCCCGCAAGCCCCCATTCAGGCCGCAGCTCTGCCCAGTTGGCGGCGCGCTCTGTGATGGTCTGCGCCTTCGCACCGGGCAGGCGCAGCGCCCGCTCGGCGCGGGCTTGCGCGCCCGCCGCTTTCAGCCAGCGCCGTGCTTGCGCCAGACGGTCCTTGTGCGCGGGCGCGGGGCTGTCGGCATAGAGCGTGATGTCGTCCGTCGTCGTGTCATGCAGACCGGCCACGAACAGCACATCATCAGCCACGGTAATGCCATGCGCCGGCAGGCCCGCGCGGGTTTCGGGGTCGTTGAGCAAGATCGCCAGCATCCGCGATGAAACTTCGCCCGTCTGCCCGGCACACGCCCCGCAATGGTAGGCGCTTTCATGCGGGTTGTTGGTAACGCTTGCGCCATGGCCCAGCAGCAGCACCAAGGGGGCATGGCCCTTGGTCATGCTCATCGCGGTCAGCACTTTCGCGCCGATCTCGGCCTTTTGCTCAGCGCTCAAACCGCCCTCGACACGCGGCGCAGGCGACTTCTCTGGCTTCACGCCATCCAGCCCCAACGCCCCCTTGACCAGTTTCCAGCCATAGATTGGCCCGGCGGATTCGACGAAGGCGAAAGACGACACGGCCGCCTGCCGGAACCGCCCCCAAGCGCGGGCGGCACGGGCGGAAATGCGGGCCTCTTCCTCTGCCTCTGGCGCGGCATGGCTGCAAGTGGTCAAGGCCGGGTTCAGCAGAACCGGCAGATGGATCTGCGTCTGGTCGGTGCCATGGGGCCGGTGCGCCAAGGGCAAGCCGAAGAAGCCCGCGAAGCCGATGGTTTCAATACCGCCATCCTGCGCTTCCAGCGCGCGGCGGAACACTTCGGACCGCACGTCGATACAGAAAGCCGCCTGCATCTCTGGACGACCAGTTGCATCGCTTGCCCCCGCGAAGGCCGCGATCAGGCCGCGCTGATGCGCGCGCTCGGCCGCTTCTTGCAAGATGACATCGACCACCTGCGCAGGGCTAGGCACCAAGGGTGCGGCGTGCGCCGCCCGCGCCTGCGCCCACGGCTTGGCGGCTTGCGGCGCGATGTCCAAAAGCGCCTCTTCCCAGATCAGCCGGATAGCCAGCAGGTCGGTGATGGTGGCATCGCTTGACCCAGCCAGTTCGGCCTTCCACAACAGCCAGCGCGCGTGCTGCGACCAGCCGCCGATATCCATCAGCAACCGGTGGAAAACCTGCTCGGCCACATCCTCGCCCAGACCAAGCCGGTCGGCAGCGCGCAGAATGGCGCGCTCGGGCGTATCGGGCGCGCTGGCGACATGGGCGCAGAACCCGGTCAGACCGGCCACTTCGGGGGTCAGGTCATGCGTGGCCCATTCCCGCCAACCGGCAAAGGCCGAATGGCCGGGCGCGGGTGTCCAGAGCGCTTGGCCCCGGTCGAAATAGCCTGCCGCCCACAGCCCGAAACACCGGTCAATCAGCGCGGGCCAGTCCGTGCCCGTGGCTGCCGCGGCCAGATGCGCGACCGTCGGCAGCGCGCGCGGGGCGGGGCTGTCGGCGGCAAGCTGACTTTTCAGCGCCTCCAGGCTGGCAGGTTTGTTGCCATGCGGGCAGGCGGCCAAGGCTTCGGCCAGATCATCGTCCGTGATCGCCCCGTCGGCCACGGCGCGGGCGTAGTCCGACCGCTCGCGCGTGACCCGCACACCCGCCACCCGCGCCAACCGGGCGCTTGCGGTTGCCAGATCCTCGCCCGTCTGGCCAAGGAAGGGGTTCACGGCCACGGTGGCATCCAGCGGGAAAGCGGGCGGAATATCGCGGGCGGCAGCCTCGGCGGCTTTCAGAATGCCCGAGATATGGGCGGGGCTGAACTGGCTTTGCTTATGGAACATCGTCTCTCTCCCAGTCTCTATCTCTGTCACGATCTCAGGCCTTCCGCCCGGTGGAATAGGTTGTGCGCAAGCCCCCGATCAGGCGGTCGAGCACGGCGTTCAGATACAGGCCATTGGTCAGATGCACCCGCAGCCCGGCGGTCGAGGGGTGATGCGCCCAAAGTGGGAACAGCGCTTGGGCAAAGGCGATCAGCCCGAAAGAGCCAAGCGCCAGCACGATCAGCGCCCATTCCAGCGCGCCGGGCACTGGCGGCTTGGGCAGGTGCGGCCCCCAAAGCGCGCCTGCGGCCACATGCAGCGCGAAATAGGCAATGGCAGCTGCCAGAGAGGCCAGAGCCGTGCGCTGCGTCAGCGCGCGCGGGGCGGCATCTGCCAGACCCTGTGCGACCAGATAGGCCACCCCGAAGATCAGGATCGCACCCAGCGCCAGCGCCTGCGCCGATTTCGCTCCCATCGCCAGCCCGAACCCGGTGGCGACCACCGCGTAAATGGCCAGCGCCAGCAAGAAGGCCCGCGCCACCGCGCCCAGACCGGGCACGGCCACCGGGCCGGGCCGGGTCACGCCCGCCACTGCCCGCACGGCCCCGCCAGAGGCAAGGAAGGCGTGCGCCTTGTACATGGAATGCGCCACGATATGCAGCAGCGCCAGCGCCCACAGGCCCAGCCCGCATTGCAGCAGCATGAACCCCATCTGGCTGACGGTGGACCACGCTAGCGCGGTTTTGACGGCGCTTTGCGTCAGCATGACCATGGCCCCGAATAGCGCGGTCAGCCCACCCAGCATGACCAGCGCGGCAAGCGCGCCGGGGCTGGCCTGCACCACCTCGGCATTGCGGATCAGCAAGAAGCCACCGGCATTGATGATGCCCGCGTGCAGCAGGGCAGAGACCGGGGTCGGCGCTTCCATCACCTCTGTCAGCCAGCCATGAAGCGGGAAGGACGCGGTTTTCAGCGCCGCCGCCAGCACAAGGAACCCAACGGCGACATGGCCTGACACCGGCAGACCCGATTGCGCCGCGTCTCCCAAGGCCACCACGTCCAGCGTGCCGAAGGCCTGCCACAGGAACAGCGCCGCCAGAACCAGCGCCGCGTCGCCCGCGCCCCAGACTAGGCTGAACTTGGTCGCGGCGCGCTGCGCCTCTGCCCGGTCTGCGTAGAACAACAGCAATTGCCGCAGCACTAGACCGATGGCGATGAAGGACGCGATCAGAACCGGCAGGCTGCCCGATTGCACCAGCGTCAGCACGGCGGCGAGCGCGGTCAGCATCAGCGCATGGAACTGCCCCTCGCGCGCTTCGCCGTCCAGGTAGCTGCGGGAATACCGCACCACGATCCAGCCGACGAAAGCCACAAGCAGCGTCATGGTCGCGCTGGCGGCATCCAGCCGCAACGATAGCGCCGCGCTGCCGGTTGCGACCGCGCCGCCCATGACAAGCTGGATCGCGCCCAGCGCGGCCAGTGCCATCGCCCCAAGGGCTGCTGCCTCTGCCAGTTGCGGCACAAGCGCCGGACGGCGACCCGGACGCAAGAAGCCAAGGACAGCGGCGGCAAGAACAAGCAGCGGGGCAAGATGGCCAAGTGGCAAAAAGGTGGTCATGGCGTCCCTCCAAAACAGTGTTGGATTGCAGGTATCACTTGCCAAACTTTCAAAAAATTACATATTTTCACTGTTAATGTTCTATTTGGTGAAAGTATGCTGAACCTGCACCATCTGCGCCTGTTTCGCGCTGTCGCGACCGAGGGCACCCTGACCGGGGCCGCCGGACGGCTGAACCTGTCGCAATCTGCGCTCTCGACCCAGATAAAGGCGCTGGAAGCGTCGCTGGGCCATGACCTGTTCGAGCGTCGCGGGCGCGGGTTGGTGCTGACCGAAGCCGGGCGCATCGCGTTGGAACATGCCGAAACCATCTTTCGCACCGCCGAAGACCTGTCGGCCACGTTGCGCGAACGCGGGCAGGTGCGGCGTGCGTTGCGGGTGGGGGCTTTGGCCACGCTGTCGCGCAATTTCCAGATGCAGTTTCTGGAACCCCTCGTCGGGCGCGCGGATGTCGAGGTCGTGCTGCGGTCCGGCAACCAGAGCGACCTGTTGCGGGGTCTGGACGCGATGGCCTATGACGTGGTGCTGACCAACCTTGCCCCCGCCCGCGACGCAGCCAGCCCATGGCGGGTGCAGCGCATCGCCTCGCAGCCCGTCAGCCTGATCGGGACACCGCTGCGCGCTGCCCGCGCGCCCATGGCCCTGCCAGAGCTTCTGACCTTCGCGCCCTTGGTGCTGCCGACGCCTGAGACCGCCTTGCGCGCGGCGTTCGACGGGCTGATCGACCAGCTTGGGATCACCCCGAATATCGCGGCAGAGGCCGATGACATGGCCATGCTGCGCCTGTTGGCGCGCGCTGATGCCGGGTTCGCCGTCATCCCGCCCATTGCCGTGCGCGACGAATTGCGCCAAGGCGTGCTGGTCGAGTTGAAACAACTGGACGGGATTGACGAGACCTTCCTGGCCATCACCCGCGCGCGCCGTTTCCCGAACCCGTTGATGACGGAACTACTGGGCGCATAATCACGGCCTGCGATCTTGCGCCGCCCGGCGAAAGCGGCTAAATCGCGCGACAGGTCGGGTGATTAGCTCAGTTGGTAGAGCGCTTCGTTTACACCGAAGATGTCGGGAGTTCGAGTCTCTCATCACCCACCATATTCCCCATATAAATGCCCCATGATGGGCAAAATCGGGATCGCGGGTTGGCCATGTCAGGCCGGTGCTGCACTGTCTTCGTCGTGGCTTGCCCCTTAGACTCGAAAAGGCACCCGAAGGTGCCTTTTGCGTTTCCTTGATTGCGACGTTTAGCTCAGCGTGCGCTCGACCTCTTCGCGTTCGAAAATCTCGATCACGTCTTTCGGGCGGATGTCGTCGTAATTCTCGAACGCCATACCGCATTCCTGACCCGACTGCACTTCCTTGACCTCGTCCTTGAAGCGCTTGAGGGTTTTCAGCGTGCCCTCGTGGATCACGACGTTGTCGCGCAGCAGGCGCACGCCGGCCGACCGACGCGCAACGCCTTCGGTGACAAGACAACCCGCCACTTTGCCCACGCCCGTGACCTTGAAGACTTCGCGAATCTCGGCATAGCCGATGAAGTTTTCGCGCACTTCGGCGGATAGCAGGCCCGATGCAGCGGCTTTGATGTCATCGACCAGGTCATAGATGATCGAGTAATAGCGCAGCTCGACGCCCTTCTGGTTGGCGGAGTTCCGGGCCGAGGCATTGGCCCGCACGTTGAACCCGATGATCGGTGCGCCCGACGCTTCGGCCAAGCCCACATCGGTGTCCGTGATCGCACCCACACCGTAATGCAGCACGCGCACGCGCACCTCGTCGTTGCCGATCTTTTCCAGCGCCTGAACGATCGCTTCGGCAGAGCCTTGCACGTCGGCCTTGACCAGAACCGGCAGCTCGGCCACGTCCTTGTCTTCCTTGGCCTTGGCCATCAGCTGCTCCAGCGTGGTGGCAGCCCCGGCAGCGGCGCGTTTGTCCTTGGCCGCTTGCTGGCGGTATTCGGCGATCTCGCGGGCCTGTGCTTCGGTTTCGACCACGTTCAGAACGTCCCCGGCTTCGGGCGTGCCGTTCAGGCCCAGCACCTCTACGGGCACGGAGGGACCGGCTTCATCCACGCGCTGGCCCTGGTCGTTCATCAAGGCACGAACCTTGCCCCACTGCTCGCCCACGACGAAAATATCGCCCCGGCGCAGCGTGCCGTTCTGAACCAGAACGGTCGCGACCGGGCCACGGCCCACATCGAGCTGCGCCTCGATCACGGCGCCCATGGCGGCGCGGTCGGGATTGGCCTTCAGTTCCAGGATTTCCGCCTGAAGGGCGATGGCTTCCAGCAGTTGATCCAGCCCCTTGCCGGTCACGGCGGACACTTCGACATCTTGCACATCGCCCGACATGGCCTCGACCACGACTTCGTGCTGCAAGAGTTCGGTGCGCACCTTGTTCGGGTCGGCGGCGGGCTTGTCACATTTGTTGATGGCAACGATCATCGGCACCTTGGCCGCGCGGGCGTGATTGATCGCCTCGATCGTCTGCGGCATGACGGAATCGTCCGCCGCAACGACCAGCACGACGATATCGGTCACATTGGCACCGCGTGCGCGCATACTGGTAAAGGCCGCGTGGCCCGGCGTGTCGAGGAAGGAGAGCACCGCGCCGCTTTCGGTCGTGACCTGATAGGCCCCGATATGCTGGGTGATCCCGCCAGCTTCGCCAGAGACCACGTTGGTCTTGCGGATCGCGTCCAGAAGCGAGGTCTTGCCGTGGTCGACATGGCCCATGATCGTGATGATCGGCGGGCGCGGCTTCAGGTCTTCGGGGTTATCCTCGACCTGTTCGATCACCTGCTCCACGTCGGAATCCGACACGCGCACCATCTTGTGGCCGAATTCCTCGATGATGATCTCGGCGGTATCGGCGTCGATGGATTGGTTCATGGTGGCCATGACACCCATCTTCATCAGCGCCTTGACCACATCGGCGGCACGCTCGGCCATGCGGTTGGCAAGTTCCTGCACAACGATGGTTTCGGGCAATTGGACCTCGCGCACGACCTTTTCGCGCGACTGGGTCTGACCCATCGCCTTTTGGCGGGCACGTTCCTGCTTGCGCTTCATCGCGGCGAGCGAGCGTTCGCGACCGCCGCCGCCCGTCAGGGCGTCGTTCAGGGTCAGCTTGCCGGACCGGCGGCCACCTTCCTCGCGCGGCTTCGACGGGCGACCGCCGCGATCATCGTCCTGGCGCTTCGCGGGCTTGCGCGCATCGGCCCCTGCCGGGCGCGAGCGCTCGGACAAGGGCGCATCGGGGGCAGCCGGTGCAGTCTGCTCGGCCGCGGGGGCGGCCTTGCGTGCCTTGCGCTCTTCGGCTTCGGCCTTGGCGCGGGCGTCCTCTTCTTCCTTGGCGCGCAGGGCGGCTTCGCGCTCACGCTCTTCGCGCTCACGGGCCTCTGCCTCTTCGCGGCGGCGCTGGCGTTCCTCCTCGCGGGCCTTTTCCTCGGCGGCGCGGGCTTCTGCCTCTTCAGCCTCGCGCGCCTTGGCGGCGGCGAGTGCTTTCAGGCGGCGCTCCATCTCTGCCTCGGAGATCCCTGCGGGGCGGCGCGACGGATCGGATTTCGGCGCACCGGCAGGCTTGCCCGCGGCCGCGCCCGGCTGCGCCCCCGCCTTGGGAACCACAACGCGCTTGCGCTTCTTCTCGACCACCACGGATTTCGTGCGCCCATGGCTGAAGCTTTGCTTCACCTGACCGCCCTGTCCGCCCAGTCCGAGTGTCTTTTTACCGTCTGTATCGCTCATGCGTCCGTCTTGTCCTCTCCGGCGGCAGATCCGCCGATATCTGTGCGCAATCCTGCCAGTCTTGCCGCTTCCTCTACAACAGGTCGCTGCAATCCGCCAGCACGAAGCGCGGCATGTATCACATGTTCACGACCGAAAGCCAAACCCAGCTCTTGGGCGGTCAGCCAGTCTATATAGGTCGCATCGCCCTCGGGCGGGCGCAGTTTCGTCTTGCCGCGGGCAGAACCGTCCGCCGCCTGGATCAGAACCGCCATCTCTTCGGCCATGGCCAGTTCGCGGCACTTTTCATACCCTGCGATCGCCTGCCCGCTTTTGCGCGCGAGCGAGATCAGGTCCAACACCCGGCGCAACACCTGCCCTGTGACCAGATCGGCCAAGCCGTCCGGCACGGTGACGGGCTGGCGCGCGGCGCGGGCGAACAGCTTCTTCTTCACCGCAAGGTCCAGCGCCGCGCGATCGGCGCTGACCCAGATGCCACGACCCGGCAGTTTGCCCGCCACATCGGGCACGATCTGCCCCTCTGGCCCGACCACGAAGCGGATCAGCCCGCGCGCAGGCTGGCTTTGCCCCGTGGCGATACAGCGCCGCTCGGGCCCGTCGCGTTCAACTTTGCGCCCGCCGCGTGCCATCGTGCCAGACCTTTAGCGCGTTTCTTCCTCGACCTCGGCGTCCTCCTCGGTCTCGTCGGCCTCGGCCTCCATCTCGGTCGGGTCGACCCAGCCCAGCAGCACGCGCGCGGTCATGATAAGCGTCTGCGCTTCTTCAAGGCTCATGTCGAACTGCTCCAGCAGCCCTTCATCCTTCACGCGCTCGCCATTGACGGTGGTCCAGCCGCCCGCCAGTTCCCAGTCGGCGCAGGTGGCGAAATCTTCCAGCGTCTTGATGCCGTCTTTCGCCAATGCTTCCACCATTTGGGGTGTCAGGCCGTCGAATTCAATCAGGCTGTCCTCTGCCCCCAACTCGCGGGCATTGGCCAGTGCGGCGGCGGCGACCGCTTCCAGACGTTCGCGGGCGCGGGTTTGCAGCTCTTCGGCGGTTTCCTCGTCGAAACCGTCAATGGCCAGCAGTTCGTCCAGCTCGACATAGGCCACCTCTTCCAGCGAGGTGAATTCTTCCGCGACCAGAAGCTGGGCCATCATCTCGTCGATGTCCAACTCGTCCATGAACAGCTTGGTGCGCGCGGCAAACTCTGCCTGACGGCGTGCCGATTCGTCCGATTCGGTCAGGATGTCGATGTCCAGACCCGTCAACTGGCTGGCAAGGCGCACGTTCTGACCGCGACGGCCAATTGCCAGCGACAGTTGCTCATCGGGCACGACAACCTCGATCTTGCCGGCCTCGTCGTCGATCACGACCTTGCTGACCTCTGCCGGTTGCAGCGCGTTCACAAGGAAGGTCGCCTGATCTTCGGTCCAGGGGATGATGTCGATCTTCTCGCCCTGAAGCTCGTTCACCACCGCCTGCACGCGGCTGCCGCGCATACCGACGCAAGCGCCGACCGGGTCGATGCCCGAATCGTAGGAAATGACGCCGATCTTGGCGCGCGAACCGGGGTCGCGGGCGACGGCCTTTATCTCGATGATGCCATCGTAAATTTCCGGCACTTCCATCTTGAACAATTCGGCCATGAATTCCGGAGCGGTACGCGACAGGAAGATCTGCGGCCCGCGCGCTTCGCGGCGCACATCCTTAACGTAGCAGCGGATGCGGTCGCCATTGCGGTAGCTTTCGCGGCCGATCTTCTCGTTGCGGCGCAGGATCGCTTCGCCCGCGCCCACATCGACGATGATGTTGCCGTATTCCTCGCGCTTCACGACACCGTTGATGATGGTATGCGCGCGATCCTTGAATTCTTCGTACTGACGGTCACGCTCGGCTTCGCGCACGCGCTGCAAGATCACCTGCTTGGCGGATTGCGCGGCGATGCGGCCCAACTCCACCGGCGGCACTTCGTCGATGATCTCGTCGCCCACCTTGGGGTCGTCCAGATAGGGCGCGGCCTGCTTGACGGTCAGTTCCGCATGGTGGTTTTCCAGCAGGTCATCCTCGACCACGGTGCGCACGCGGGTGAAGGTCGCCACACCCGTCTTGCGGTCGATCTTGACGCGGATGTCCATATCCGCGCCGTAACGCGACTTGGCCGCGCGGGCGAGGCTGTCTTCCATCGCCTCGATCACCAGTTCGGGGTCGATCATCTTCTCGCGCGCCACCGCTTCGGCGGTTTGCAGCAGTTCCAACTGGTTGGCGGATGTGATGGCCATGTCTCAGTTCTCCTCAAGGCCCGCATCGGGCGCGTCGGTTTCAATCTCGTCAAATTTCGATTCGTCGATGGCGCCGCTGGCTTTGCGAGCGCGCAGCATTTCCGCGATCAGGTCATCGGTCAGAACCAGCTTGGCATCCGACAACCAGTCGAATTGCAAGCCGATGGTGACGGTCTCGTCACCCTCTTCCAAGTCGATCAGCACCTCGTCACCCTCGACCCCGGCCAGCACACCCTTGAAGCGGCGGCGGCCGTCGATCAGTTCGGTCGTCTCGATCCGCGCCTCGTAGCCGTTCCAAGCATCGAAGTCTTTCAGCCGGGTCAATGGGCGGTCAATGCCGGGGCTGGACACTTCCAGCGTATAGGCATCTTCCAGCGGGTCTTCGACATCGAGCACGGCAGACACGGCGGTGGAAATATCGGCCAGTTCATCGACCTCTATGCCGCCATCGGGGCGGTCGGCCATGATCTGAAGCGTGCGGGTCTTGCCGGACATCACCCGCAGGCGCACCAGTTCGAACCCAAGCCCTTCGATCACCGGGGCCACGATGGCCGCCAGCCGCTGGTCGAGCGTGGTTTTCGCGATCAGGTCGGTCATCACCCCTCCAAGGGCGCATAAAACAAAAAACGGGCCATGCGGCCCGTTGAATTTTCCGGTGGAGCATCTTGCGACGCGCCGCTGTTGCAAGGGGATATAGGCCCATGCGCACTGAAACGCAAGGGCTTTGCTTGGGCGCGCGGGGACTCGACTCTGGACCATGGACAGATATATGAACAAAACAGGAACAAACCCAAGGCCCGCCATGTCCGACCCTGCCTATGCAGAGCTTTGCGTGACGACGAATTTCAGCTTTCTGCGGGGCGCGTCCCACCCGGAAGAACTGGTCACGCGTGCCGCCGAGCTGGGGTTGCACGCCATTGCCATTACCGACCGCAATTCGGTCGCGGGCGTTGTGCGCGCCCATGCCGCGCTGAAGGAACTGGCGCGGCTGCGCGCCGAGGGCGTGGCCCAAGCGGCGGGTGTGCGCGCCCAGCGCCAGACCGACCCGTCCAGCCGCCAGACCACCGCGCCCGATGCGACACCGCTTGCCCTGTCAGGCCACCCCCTGCCCCGGCTGATCCCCGGCGCGCGGCTGGTGCTGACCGACAGCGCAACCGAATGGCTGGCCCTGCCCACCGACCTGCCCGCATGGTCGCGGCTGACCCGGCTTCTGACCCTTGGCAAACGCCGCGCGCCCAAGGGCCAGTGCCACCTTGCGCGCGCCGACCTTTACGCGGGCTGCCACGGCATGATCCTGATCGCGTTGCCGCCCGATCCGTTGCAAAAACCCTTGCCCGATGACCTGCGCGCCATGCTGCGCCACTTCCCCGGCCAATGCTATCTTGGTGCTACGCCACGCTATGACGGGCGCGACCCGGCGCGGCTGGCGCATATGGCCGCATGGGCGCAGACCACCGGTCTGCCCATGGTCGCGCTTGGCGATGTGCTGATGCACGCCGCCGCCCGCCGCCCGCTGGCCGATGTGCTGACCTGCCTGCGGCTGGGCCTGACGATAGACACGATCGGCCAGCACCGCCTGCCCCATGCCGAACACCGCCTGAAAAGCGGCGCGGAAATGGCGCGCATGTTCACCGCCCACCCCGCCGCGCTGCGCCGCACCGTGCAGATTGCCGATGCCTGCGCCTTTGGGCTGGACGCGCTGCGCTACCAATACCCAGACGAGGCGCAGAACGGCGAACCCGCCCAAGCCCGGCTGGAACGCTTGGCGGGCGAAGGGCTGCGCAAACGCTACCCGGCAGGCGCACCGGCCAAGATTGTCGAGCGCGTGGAAAAGGAACTGCGCCTGATCGCGGATCTGGACTACGCCCCCTATTTCCTGACCGTGCATGACATTGTCGATTTCGCCCGCTCGCGCGGCATCCTGTGCCAAGGGCGCGGGTCTGCCGCCAATTCGGTCGTGTGCTACCTGCTGGGCGTGACCGAAGTGCCGCCCGAATCGATCACGCTGATCTTCGAGCGGTTCATTTCCAAAGAACGCGGCGAGCCGCCCGACATCGACGTGGATTTCGAACATGAACGCCGCGAAGAGGTCATCCAGTGGATTTACGACCGCTACGGGCGCGACCGCGCAGGGCTGACGGCAACCGTCATCCATTTCCGCACCCGCGCCGCCATCCGCGAGGTGGGCAAGGTCATGGGCCTGAGCGCCGATGTCATCGGGCGCCTGTCGGGCCAGCTTTGGGGCTGGTCCGCCAGCCCGCCGGGGCCGGACCGCCTGCGCGAAGCGGGGCTCGACCCGGACGACCGCCGCATCGGGCAAGCCTTGGCGCTGATTTCCGAGATCATCGGCTTTCCCCGCCACCTGTCGCAGCATGTGGGCGGCTTCGTCATCACCAAGGGGCGGCTCGATGACCTGTGCCCGATTGAAAACGCGGCGATGGAAGACCGCACCATCATCGAATGGGACAAGGACGATATCGACACGCTGGGCCTGCTGAAGGTCGATGTGCTGGCGCTGGGAATGCTGACCGCGATCCGCAAATCCTTCGACCTGCTGGCACAGCACCGGGGCCAGCGGCTGGATCTGGCCACGGTCCCGCCCGAAGACCCGGCGGTCTATGACATGCTCTGCCGGGCCGATGCGATTGGCGTCTTTCAGGTCGAAAGCCGCGCGCAGCTGAACTTTCTGCCGCGGATGCGCCCGCGCGCCTTCTACGATCTGGTGTGCGAGGTCGCCATCGTGCGCCCCGGCCCCATCCAGGGCGGCATGGTGCACCCGTTCATCAACCGCCGTCAGGGCCGCGAAGCGGTCGAAGACCTTGGCCCCGCCATGATGGAGGTGCTGGGCCACACTTACGGCGTGCCGCTGTTCCAGGAACAGGCCATGCAGATCGCCGTGGTCGCGGCAGGCTTTACGCCCGCCGAGGCCGACCGCCTGCGCCGCGCGCTTGCCACCTTCAAGCGCATGGGCACGATCGGGGGCTTTCAGGACCGCTTCATCACCGGCATGCTCTCGCGCGGCTATGACCCAGACTTCGCCGCGCGCTGTTTCGCCCAGATCGAGGGCTTCGGCAGCTACGGCTTTCCCGAAAGCCACGCCGCCAGCTTCGCGCGGCTGGTCTATATCTCGGCTTGGCTGAAATGCCACCACCCGGCGGTTTTCACCTGCGCGCTGCTTAACAGCCAGCCCATGGGGTTCTACGCGCCCGCCCAACTGGTGCGCGACGCGCGCGAGCACGGGGTCGAAATCCGCCCCGTCTCGATCAACCATTCCGACTGGGATTGCACGCTGGAGATGCGCACGGATGGCGCGCTGGCCTTGCGGCTTGGCTTTCGCCAGATCAAGGGCGTGGGGCAGGAAGATGCCGACTGGATCGTGGCCGCGCGCAGCAATGGCTACCCGGACATAGACAGCTTGTGGCGTCGCGCGGGCGTGCCCCCCGACACGCTGGAACGGCTGGCAGAGGGCGACGCTTTCACCACCATCGGCCTCTCGCGCCGCACAGCTCTTTGGCAGGTGCGGGCCTTGCGCGCGCCCGCGCCCCTGCCCTTGTTCGGGCCGGATGGCGAAGGCGAACAGGAACCCACCGTCACCTTGCCCGACATGTCACTGGGCGAGGCCGTGGTCGAAGACTACCTGTCCCTGCGCCTGTCGCTGCGCGCGCATCCGCTGGAACTGCTGCGCCCGCGCCTGCCCAAAACCCTGCCGCATGACAAGCTGACCCAGGCGACCCGCCGCGTCATCATCGCCGGGCTTGTCATCACCCGCCAGCGCCCCGGCACGGCCTCGGGCGTGGTGTTCCTGACGCTCGAAGATGAAACCGGCTGCGCCAATGTCGTGGTGTGGAAAACCATGTATGACCGCTTCCGCCGCGCGGTCATCGGCGGGCGCTTGCTGCGCGTCACGGGCCGGGTGCAGCGCGACGGGCCCGTGATCCACGTCATCGCCGAACAGATCGACGACATCTCGGCCCTGCTGGGCCAACTTGGTGGCCCCGCGCCACTGCCCGCCAATGATGGCCGCGCGGATGAAACCCGCCGCCCCGTGCCCAGCATGACACCCGGCGCGTCCGGCGCGCGCCACCCGCGCGAACAGGCACGCAAGCTGTTTCCCAGCCGGGATTTCCACTAATCCCCTTCATCCTTGCAAAAATATCCTGGGGGAGTCGCGGCGCAGCCGCGGCGGGGGCAAAGCCCCCTAATCCGGCTTGCTGCCTGTCCACGCCGCCCACAAATCCGGGCGGCGCGCGCGGGTCGCGGCCTCGGCCTGTTCTTGCCGCCAGCGCGCGATCTCGGCATGGTTGCCCGACAGCAGCACGGACGGAATACCAAGGCCCATCCATTCGGCGGGGCGGGTATACTGCGGATGCTCCAGAAGCCCCGCGCTGAAGCTTTCTTCCTCGGTCGAGTCCGCATTGCCCAGAACATCGGGCAACAGCCGCACCGTGGCGTCAATCATCGTCTGCGCCGCCAATTCGCCCCCGGTCAGCACGAAATCGCCAAGGCTGACTTCCTCTATCCCGTAATGGTCCAGCACCCGCTGGTCCACGCCCTCGAAGCGGCCACACAGCATGGTCACGCCCTTGCCGCGCGACCAGTCCCGCGCCATGGCTTGCGTGAACGGGCGCCCGCGCGGCGACAGATACACAAGCGGCCATGCCGCCCGGTCAGCGGGCACACCGCGTTGCGCGGCGTCAATCGCGCGGCCCAGCACATCGGCGCGCAGCACCATGCCCGCACCGCCCCCCGCGGGCGTGTCATCCACGTTACGGTGTTTGCCGATGCCGAAGGGGCGCAGGTCGATCGTCTCTAGCCCCCAGCGCCCCTCTTTCAGCGCGCGGCCGGTCAACGACAGACCCAGCACACCGGGAAACGCCTCTGGAAAGAGGGTGATGATCCGCGCCTGCCACACTTGGGCAGGCGGGCGCGGGCGGGTCATGTCACGCGGCGAAAGCGACGGGGTGGCCGACAATCGCCCGGCAGCGCGGCGCTTGGGGGTCTCGGTCATTCCAACAGCCCCTCGGGCGGGTCGGCCACTATACGGCCCGCCGCCAGATCGACCGTCGGCACGATGGCGCGGGTGAATGGCAGCAGCACCGCCCCCTTTTGCCCCGGCGTGACCAGTTCCAAAAGGTCGCTTGCACCGTGGTTCAGTACGGCCTTCACCCGGCCCAAGGGCGCGCCGCCCGTGTCGAACACCTGAAGGCCGATCAGGTCGGCATGGTAGAATTCGTCATCGGGCAGGCCCGGCAGCCGGTCACGATCCACGAACAGGCGCAGGCCGCGCAGCGCGTCGGCCGCTTCGCGCGTGGTGATCCCGCTCAACCGCGCGGCAAATCCTTGCGCCACGGACGGGCCGAGCGTGACGTCGAAACTGCGGGTGCCGTCTTCGGACCAAAGCGGTCCATAGGACGCGATCGCCTCTGGCTCTGCGCAAAAGCTTTTGAGGCGCACATCGCCGCGCACGCCGTAGGCACCCGCGACGGCCCCGACACATACGCGGTCGGGCTTTGCTTTCTTTGAACCGGACTGCTCTACCATCATGGACCCCATGCCATTTGCGCCTTTGCCTTTCCCGAATTCCGCGCGGAAATGCAAGTCAGCGCGCGACGGATCGGTAGATCTCTTCCATGTCGCAGATACGCTGCTGCCAGTCGAATTTTTCCCGCACGCGGGCAAGGCCTGCCTGCCCCATGCGTCGCGCGGCATCTGGGTTCTCGGCCATCTGCAAGATCGCATCGGCCAGCCTGTCGGCAAAGCTGTCGGCGGGGGCGGGCGGCACCAGGATGCCGGTCTCTGGCGTGACATAATCCGCAGGCCCGCCCCAGTCGGACGCGATGACCGGCACGCCCAGCGCCATCGCTTCCAGAATGATCGCGCCGCCGCATTCGCGCAAAGAGTTCAGGATCAACGCATCGGCACCGGTCAGGCGTGCGGCGCATTCTGCCTGAGTCAGGAAACCGTGCAGATACACGCCGGGCAAGCCGCGGGCTTCGATCATGGCGCGTTCGGGGCCATCGCCCAGAATGTCGAGCGTGATGTTCAAACCCGGCTTGCGCGCACGGGCGATCTCTATGGCCTGCAAGGTCAGGTCCAGCCCTTTCAGCCCGATCAGGCGCCCCATGAAGACAAGCCGGAACCCCTTGCGCAGCCCCGGCCCCGCATGGGGCGGCGGCGCTGTCCAGATCGCGAGGTCGACACCGTTTTCCGGCATGGTCAGAATGCTGGCATGGGTCACTGGCAAGGCGCGCCGGGTGCGGTCATTGGCAATCAGCAAGCGCGCGGCCTGCGCCTTGCCGGGCCATAGCCGGTTTGCCAGCCGCGCGGTCATTCGGCCAAGGCGCAGGAATGCCCGCGCCGCGCGCCCCTCGCGCGCGGCAAAACCGGGCGGGTAGGACATGCCGCCATTCATCGGGCCGATCACGACCGGCACCCCCAAGCCATAAAGCGGCGAGGGCGTGGCGGGCGATACGGGAATGGGCTGATGCACAAGGTCGAAAGACTGACGGGCGATCAGACGCCGCACGATTTGCCGCATGTCCCACGCCGTCAGCAACGCGATCATGTTGCCGAACGCGCGGTCGCGCAAGGCTTCGGGAAACCGCTCGCCCAGCGCCCATAGCACGCGGTGCGATAGCGCATCGGCTATGTAGTGGGTAAACGGGGCGAGAGCGGGGAAATCGGCCTCGATCTCGGTGCGGTTACGGGCATGGGTGACAAGCACGATGTCATGGCCGCGTGCCTGCATCTTGGCGGCATAGATCAGCGGCAGGATGGCTTCGCCACCCTTGCGGGCCGACGCGTTTTCCCCGGCGATCAAGATCCGCATCGCACAAATCCGTCGTTTTCGGCTGGGGAAAGCCTAACGCCGAACGGGTCATGCCGCCAGATCGAAAGCGCGGGCCATGCCGCGACCCTCGGCGCGCGCGGCGGCGGGCGGCGTAAAACCGCCCGCCTGCGCAGTCGTTTATTCGGCGGCTTCGCTGCCGGCTTCGGCCTTGGCGGCCTTTTCCTTGGCACGTTCCTGCGCCTTCTTGCCGGGCTGGGCTTTCTTCATGTTGGCGCGGGTCGCCTTTTCGCGCACGCCAGCCGCTTCAAGGAAACGGGCGATACGGTCGGTCGGCTGTGCGCCCTGGCTCAGCCAGTATTGCACGCGCTCCATGTCCATTTTCACGCGGTCTTCGCTGTCCTTGGGCAGAAGCGGGTTATAGGTGCCCAGCTTTTCCAGGAAGCGGCCATCGCGCGGCATACGCGAATCGGACGCGACAATCGCGTAATGGGGGCGTTTCTTGGACCCACCACGGGCCAGACGGATCTTCGTTGCCATGTCAGTTTCTCCTTCAGAATGGCGAGGACGGGCGCACGGCCCATCGGGTTAGCGTTGCAACTTCTCGTGGTGACGGATCACTTCCGAGATGATGAAATTCAGGAATTTCTTGGCGAATTCCGGGTCAAGGTCGGCTTCTTTCGCCAACCATTCCAGCCGTTCGATCTGGCGCTCTTCGCGCGCGGGGTCGGACGGGGGAAGATCGTGCCGCGCTTTCAGGCGGCCCACGGCCTGCGTGTGCTTGAAACGCTCGCCCAGCGTGTAGACAAGGATCGCATCCAGCCGGTCAATGCTGTCACGGTGGTCGGCCAGTAACTCGGCCGCGCGGGCGCTTTCATCGCTCATGGCAGGTCTTTTCCTTTGCGGGACCGGGGGTCATTTCTTCTTGAACATGCCGGACAGGCCACCGGGCAGCGCGCCGCCGCCCATCATCTGGCGTTCGGCCATCTGCACCAGTTTCGGGTCAAGCTGGCCGGGGTCTGGCATGGCATCGGCCCCTTTGCCCTTGCCGAACATGCCGGACATGGCCTGCTTCAACATGCCCTTCTTGCCCATGGTCTTCATCATGTCGGCCATCTGGCGGTGCTGTTTCAGCAGCTTGTTCAACTCGGACACTTCCAGCCCGGCACCGGCGGCGATGCGCTTCTTGCGGCTGGCTTGCAGGATCGCGGGGTTCGCGCGTTCCTTCTTGGTCATCGAGTTGATAAGCGCGATCTGGCGCTTGAGCATTGTGTCGTCAAAGCCCGCAGCCTCGACCTGTTTCTGCATCTTGCCCATGCCCGGCATCATGCCCATGACACCCTGCATACCGCCCATCTTGAGCATCTGGTCAAGCTGAAGCTTCAGGTCGTTCATGTTGAACAGACCTTTCTGGAAGCGCTTCATCATGCGTTCGGCCTGTTCGACCTCCAGCACTTCCTGCGCCTTTTCGACCAGCGCGACAATGTCGCCCATGCCCAGAATGCGGCCCGCAACGCGCTTCGGGTCGAATACTTCCAGAGCATCGGTCTTTTCGCCCAGACCCACGAATCGGATGGGCTTGCCCGTGACGGCGCGCATCGACAGCGCGGCGCCGCCGCGCCCGTCGCCATCCATACGCGTCAGAACCACGCCCGACACGCCGACCTTGCCGTCGAATTCGGCGGCGACATTCACGGCGTCCTGCCCGGTCAGGCCATCGACGACCAGCAGCGTTTCACGCGGGCTGACGGCATCGCGCACAGCCAGCACTTCGTCCATCAACACTTCGTCGATATGCAGGCGGCCCGCGGTATCCAGCAGATAGACGTCATAGCCGCCCAAGGTGGCCTGTTGCTTGGCGCGTTTGGCAATCTCGACCGCCGACTGACCCTTGACGATGGGCAGTGTATCGACCCCGATCTGGGTGCCAAGGATCGCCAACTGTTCCATCGCGGCCGGGCGGTTGGTGTCGAGCGATGCCATCAGCACGCGTTTGCCTTCGCGGTCTTTCAGACGGCGGGCCAGCTTCGCGGTGGTGGTCGTTTTACCAGACCCCTGCAAACCCACCATCAGCACCGGCGCGGGCGGGTTGTCGATTTTCAGCGCCTCGGCAGCCTCGTCGCCTTCCAGCATGGCGATCAGCTCGTCATGCACGATCTTGACGACCTGCTGGCCCGGCGTGATCGACTTCGTGACCGCCGCGCCCGTGGCTTTTTTCTGCACGCGCTTGATGAAATCGCGCGTCACAGGCAGCGACACGTCAGCTTCCAACAGCGCGACACGGACCTCGCGCAATGCCGCGCGAACGTCATCCTCGGTCAGAGCACCCTGTTTCGTCAGCCGGTCAAAGACGCCGGACAGCCGTTCTGACAGGTTCTCGAACATGCGCATCACTCCCGCCCCGAAGGGCCATTCAAACCGGTTTTGCACCCACGGGCGCAACGCGCTGGTGGGTGGCGATCCTTGGCTGCACCAAAGGACCGGAAGGCTATCGCTTCCGGGTATTTCGTTGGGCGATACGGACAAGCGCGCCCGGAGTCAAGGAAAAGCAGGGTGCACGCGGCATCGTGAGTTGAATTTCCCGCAATCGCGCTTTGTTCAACCTAAACAGAAAGGAGACGCCATGCACCGCCACCTTTACCCGATGCTCGTCGCAGCAAGCTTTGCCTTCGCCGCCCCCGCCAACGCGCAGGATTACACGATAGAAATGCTGCAAGAGAACCTTGATCGCCCTTGGGGTTTCGATTTCCTGCCCGGCACCGACCGCATCGCACTCACCCTGCGCGGCGGCGATGTGCTGTTGTGGCACCCGGACGGGCTGGTTGAACTGACCGGCGCGCCCGATGTGGTCTTTGGCGGCCAAGGCGGGCTTCTGGACATTGCCGCCGCGCCCGATTTTGCCCAAAGCGGCTGGCTATACATGACATGGACGGGCGCGGCAGAGGGCGGGACGACCACCCATCTCGGCCGCGCGCGGCTGGACGGGATGGCGCTGCGCGACCTAGAGGTGCTGCACGCCGTCAGCCCCGGCATTGACAGCGGCGCGCATTTCGGCTCGCGCATTGCCTTTGCCGACGGGCATGTCTTCGCGGGCTTCGGCGACCGGGGCTTCAAGAATTTCGGCCCTGACCACATTGCCCAAGACCTTGGCAGCGAGAACGGGTCGGTCATCCGCCTGACGCTTGACGGCGAAATCCCCGCCGACAACCCCTTTGTGGGCCAAACGGGCGCTGCTGCCGCGATCTGGTCCTACGGCCACCGCAACATTCAGGGCATGACGGTTCACCCGGACACCGGCGCGGTCTGGGTCGCCGAACATGGCGAGGCGGGCGGCGACGAGGTGAATGTCATCCAGCGCGGCGGCAATTACGGCTGGCCGCTGGCGTCCTTCGGCGTCACCTATCGCGGCGGCGACGAATTCGCCCCGCCCCACCAGCCCGGTGACGGATTCGTGGCACCGGCCTTTCACTGGCCCGCCGGGCGCGACAACCACAACCCGCCCTCTGGGATGGTGTTCTATGACGGCGATGCGTTTTCGGACTGGCAGGGCCATTTGCTGATCGGCAACCTTTTGCACCGCTACCTTGCGCTGTTCGACGAGGAGGGCGGCGAACTCACCCCCGTCGCCCGCCTGCTGGACGGGCAGAACTGGCGCATCCGCGATGTGGCTGTCGGGCCGGAGGACGGCTTCATCTATGTCCTGACCGATGGCGAAGATGGCAAGCTGCTCCGCCTGCGCCCGGCTGGCTGATTGCCCGGAAATGCCGAAAGCACCTGTCGGCTTTCCGCGCTAGTCGGCGGGGCGTGGCAGGGCTAGGGTAGCGGGGCATCTCAAGATAATGGCCCGCCGATGACCCAGCCCAAAACCCCCGCCCGCAAGTATTTCGTGCCCAAGGGCGGCCTGCCCCCGCAATCGCAGCTTGTGACAGACCGGGCCATGTTCACCGAAGCTTTCGCGGTCATCCCGCGCGGGGTGCTGTCCGATATCGTGACCAGCGCCCTGCCATTTTGGGACAATGCACGCTTCTGGGTTCTGGCCCGCCCGCTCAGCGGTTTTGCCGAAACCTTCTCGCAATACATTGTCGAGTTGGGCGCGGGCGGCGGCAGCGACCGGCCAGAGACGGACCCCAATGCCGAGGGCGCGATCTTCGTGGTCGAAGGCGCGGTCGATATCACGCTGGACGGCACCACCCACAGTCTGGGCATGGGCGGTTTCGCCTATCTGCCAGCGGGCGCGGGCTGGACCATCCGCACCACAGAGGGCGCCGTATTCCACTGGATCCGCAAGCGCTACATCGCGGTCGACGGCCTGCCCGCGCCCGATGCCTTCTTCGCGCAAGAGCAGGACATCGCCCCCAACCCCATGCCCGACACAGATGGCGGCTGGGCCACCACCCGTTTCATGGACCCGACAGACCTGCGCCATGACATGCATGTGACCATCGTCACCCTGATGCCCGGAGCGGTCATCCCGTTCGACGAAACCCATGTCATGGAACACGGGCTTTACGTATTGCAGGGCAAGGGCGTCTACCACCTGAACCAGCAATGGGTCGAGGTGGAAGCGGGTGATTTCATGTGGCTGCGCGCCTTCTGCCCACAGGCCTGCTACGCTGGCGGCCCAGAGCCGTTCCGCTATCTGCTTTACAAGGACGTGAACCGCCACGCCGCTTTGCCCTAGGGCAAAACGTGGCTTGCGCCCTCGGGGTGCCCGCGCTATGACGCGCACGCTGGACAGTTGGCCGAGTGGTCGAAGGCGCACGCCTGGAAAGTGTGTAGGCGGGGAACCGTCTCGAGGGTTCGAATCCCTCACTGTCCGCCATCACCCATTGATTTAATTGTATAAAATTGTCGTTTTGGCCTTGCACCCAACATAAAGCCCCACATAGAAAAAACGCTTGGCGAGACTATGGGTTGCCATTCCATAGCACCGAAACCTCCATCAGCACTTTGTTCGCGTGTTGGAAGTTCTCTTTCTGCTCTTGATAGCCATATTGCGCTTTCTGCCCATGAAAGAAGTTATTCCGAAGACGACTAATCACCAGAAGAACGGCTAGAAGTCTTTGAGAATCACTCGGCTTGGGGGCATTAAACCCCTGTCCGATTTCATCCGGTAGCCTTCGCCCTCCACTTAGCGCATCGCGCCTTGCACGAGCATTAACACCTTTGAAATAGCGGTCACGATAGTAGTCGAACGCTTCGTTCACTGCAGCTGGGGCAACATAGTTTTCAAGCTTCTCAACTTCGCGCTTGATACGTTCTGGGTCTGCTTGATTGCCGTCTTTCTGGGTAATCCGAGCCTCGAAAATGGGCCATAGCATCGCGAATCCAAACAGGATTTGATTCTGCTCCTGCCTCACTTCAGCCCAATTCGGTTGATGCTGTGCCAACCACTCTGAAACTTCATCCATTTCTTTCTCCGTAAGCAACTATCTCTCCGCAGTATCGGTGGCGTAGTAAAGGGTTTAGATTTTCTGGGCGGTTTCGCGCGCCTTTCGCATAAGCTGGGCCATAGCGCGGCGCATGTCGTCGCTTGCCTTTGTTCTGTCGCCATGCTGCCACCGACCATTGGCGGGGCCATAGGGTGCACCACCGCGCGCGCCATGCATCCGGCAAACCGTCCAGCCCTTCACGGCGGGGGCATTGCAGCGGCAACGCGTGCTCTTGGCTGTCGCGGTGCAACGCGGGGCATCTGCTAGGCGCTGGGCGGGGTGCTTGGGGTTGTCGGGGGTTTTCACTTGCACCCCCCTCCACCCGTCTGCACCGCGCCCACAATCGCCTGACCGCCTGAATTGACCGTGACGTGTTCGACCGTGACTTTCTGTTGCCCGCCTGTCCTATATCGCTTCAAGGCGTCCATCTGCGTGGTGAAGGTCCGGGCCAGCTTGTTAAGCGTTCTTTCGGCGCTGTCCTGTTGCGGGATAGTGTTCACATGATTGAGTTTGCGCGCCATCATCATGGTCGCGGCATGAATAGCGCCCATCTGCGTGGCAAGCATGGCCTCCAGTTCATCGCGCGGCTCAATCGACCGGACAACTGCCATGACAAAGTTGGAATTTGCGCTGTCGATATTGCGCTTGTGCGACCCTAGGCAAGCTATCTGCCCGACAAGCCCCGCATGAAAGTCTTGGTCGCGCGTGCCTATGTCTGCCATCTGCAAGAGCGTGGCAGTCGCTAGGTCGTCACTTTCCAGACCAATCGACAAGACGTCATCTTTCATTTCCAGCTTCATGGAAGGCGCAACATCGCGGGCCAGCATATCCTTGGCGATCTGGGCCAGCCTGTCGTGCTTCTCTTTGGGCAGTTTGTCGATTGCCTCATTTAGTCGGGCATCGTCTGTGAGCTCGTCGTTTGCCATATCGGGCAGTTCCTTTCGGATCGGTTTTGTAGGTTCGATTTCAGGCGTCATATGTAATCTTAGACCCTTCCCCTGCTTTCCCCCGCCCATGCAGCGTGCCACTTCGAGTGCCAAGCGTCATTGCAGGCTTCGCCATGCAGTCACTTGCTGGTCACGGCAGAACACAAGCATTTGGTAGTCGTCATCCCAATCGGCTGTGCACCGCCTCAAAATTGAGTTCATCACTTCGCCGGGCACATCGTCGGGTTCGCTTTCTAGGCTTTGCAACGCGGTCTGCTGTTGGTCATGGCAAAAGACCAACATCTGGTAGTCATCGCCCCATTCGCCCATGCAGCGCGCCACAATGCTGGCTGTGGGTGTTTCGAGTGAAGCGCTCTCAACAATTGCAACCCACCGACTACCTGCTGTGCGCTGTTGTTCCCGGCAGAACGCAACCATTTGGAAGTCGTTGCCCCATTCGGCGTCACAACGGGCGACGATAGACGCATCATTAACTTGAGCAAATGCGGGGCCAGCACAAATTGTAAGACAGGCGAAAAGGTAGCGCATGAAGAGTTCCTTTTTTTCGTGACTTGCGGTGAACGCCGCAGGGCATAAGGTAAATAGGGCGCTAATCATTCTGCCCTCTTGGGCTTGGTTTGCCAATGTTCACAATGCCTTCCCCATCACCGCCCGTCGTGCGTAACTGCGCCAAAGTGAACGTCTGGTGCTTAGACCCTGCCCGATGGTTGCCTACCAGCCTGACCAGCCCGACCGCCTCTAGGGTTCGGCGGGCAGCACGCAGGCGCGGGATTGACTGACCAGAAAGCCCCGCCGCGCGAATAGCCTTGAAATCGAGCGCAAACCGCTTGCCGGGGCTGTGGCCGTGCATGTCCTGTAGCAGCACGAAAAGCGCGATTGCGTCAGCTTCGTTATGCCATTTGCGCAGAGCGTCCAGTGCAAGGCGGTGCAGGGACACGGCGCTGTCACGCCCTTTGAATATCCGGTTCTCTAGACGCGCCCGCCAAGCCCATCCGGCAATCGCTATCACCTCACTAACGGGCATGGTGCTGGCCTCTTGGCAAAGGTCATCTCTGACCGCCTCAAGATTGCGCGCGAGTTCTTCGGCGCTGTCCACATGTTCGACCATTGCGACCGCCTCTTTCACAAGCTGGATGTGTCGAAACCCGACCGGGACAAGCTCTTGCGCGGCGCTGGGCAGCCTTGGGGCCATGCGCAAGGGTGGCAGGGCATCCACGCCCAGCGCGCCCATGATAGGGCTATAGCGCCCGCCATCGGGCCGGATAGAGCAAGCCCCGACCACATAGGCGCGCGATCCCGTCTTGATATCAACGGGCAGACCTTCGGCGCGCAGGTTCGGGGGCTTTTCTGCGCAATACGCGCGGTAATACAAATGCCGCCCGCGCGGGGTCTTCACATGCACCGGGGAAGGGCCAAAGCGCGCCTCTAGCTTGGCCACCAGTTCGGGGTCGTCTTCGTCGCAATCGACCACCGCCAAGCCATCTAGCCGGATACCATAGACCTGCGATCCCGACCGATAGAGCGGGGCCAGGATTCGGGCCAGCGGCAAGCGGGGGCCAGCCCATGCCCGCAAGAGCGGGGCTTTGCCATCGTCGCCACCGCCAAGCGGCAAGAGGGGGAAGCCCGCCCGCGAAATGCGGGCAAGCTCGTTTCTGAAATCGTCGGGCAGGTGTTCTTGACGTTGCGCGCCCATGTCACAACCCCCAAACCAGCGCCGCAATGGCATTGGCTTGCGCTTCGGTCAGGCCGTGAAGCCTGCGCAGATACAGGACTTGCAACCGGGTCATGTGTCGCCCCCATCTGCCAAGGTCTTGGCGCTGGCGGGGTAGTTTAGCCGGGTTGTGTCAGTTCCGGGCCGCAAGCTGTAATGTGCGACATACTCCGACCCTTTGTATTCGACGTCGATAGGCCAGTTGTATTTCGATTTCAGCAGGTGGATGATTGCGCCTAAACGCCACCCCTTCACCTCTCTGATTTCGGTCTTGTGCGATATCACGCGCCCATTGATAAGCGCCTTGCACGCCCAATAAATCTGGGTCGGGCTGGAATACCAGCGGTCTTGTTTTGTCATGGTAATGCCTTTGCATTGAAGCCAAAGGCGGGTGGTGCTATTCTACAGACAATCCCAAACTGCCCATAACGAATAGGCCGCCGCCCCGCCGGGTGGCGGTTTCGTTATGCTGCGTTTTCGGATTGCGCTTGTTCCCAAGCCTCTAGGTCAGACAATCGCCACCTTGTGCAACCCGGGCTTAGTTTGACGGGCTTGGGGAATGTCGGGTCTTCTTTGGCCCAGCGCCTTGGGGTCAGAAAGTGAACCGAATAGCGCGCGCCAAGCTGGCGGTCTGATAGGTAGGTTTCGGGCATATGCGCCTCCAAAGGGTTGCTTTGGGGTGCATTGTTACGGAAACACACACAAAGAATAGTCAGGTGGGTTAGCTAAACCTAGCCATGCAAATCACTTAACATCTGTATGAGGGGCGGCCTATTTTCCGTCGGTATTTTGTGAATAATCCATTTTGTAATTAAATTTCATAGACTTAAACGGGTGCTTTGGTTCTCCTGAACCGCTAGCTAGGTTATCCACCAGTCTTTGGCGCACCACCTGATTTATTCCAGTTAATTAAGGTAGTGACCCGCCTTTTTGCTTCGTTTGATAGCGGCTCTTTGCCGCGCCAAACATCCGGATTGTCTTCAATCCACTTTTCAATAGCTGCTTTAACACCGGTCGGAAATTTCCGCTTTTGCAATAGTGCATGCCAAGCAGAAATCGCAAAATCCAACTCGGCTGAGAAATGTTCATGTGAAGGGTCTCGAATTAGATCGGAATCCTCTAAAGCATCTGGGAAAAAGAATTTTGGCTTTCGACCAAGCGCTTTCATCCAATCTCTAAAATCAGATACATTGACCTTGCTACGCGTCCAGTCAGGTTCCTTGATAAAGTAAAATTTATTGGCATCTGAGAAGGACGAAACTTCAAAGTTGGCTTTCACTTTCTTGTCCGCCCGAATCAGAACATCAAATGAAATCTCGCCCTCAAAGTCATTGGCAGGAACGGCCACCGTTCTATCTCCAAATTCATAGTAAGGAACAGTTCGTGCAAGATGCGAAAAATCGCACGGTAGTTCACCACGTATGACTGCATAAGAAATCGCTCGAAATACAGGAACAAATTCGACTGAGTAAAAGTAGTTTTTAACATGGTTTGATGTACCAATTCTATGAAACTGTCCTTCTTCTATTCGTGGCAGGTATGCAGGTTCGTATTTGCTTGGGTCAATGTTAACTACCAACATAGCCGCTTCGAGCACGGAAAGGTGCTCGCACCACCTCCAGTGTTCTAGGCCCTCTGCATAGTCGTCTAGGTCGCTGTATCCGAGTTCATCGTCTTCTTTGTCGCCGTAGTTCATCCCAACCTCACAACCTTGCCGCTCTTAGCCTTGCCGCCCATGAAATCGGCCCAATCGGCCATCATGCGCCGCCGCTTCTCAATCATGTCGCCCCGCCGATAGCTGGCCTCCACCGCGTTGCTGATTTTGTGCGCAAGCGCGACTTCGGCCATGTCGCCCGGATATGTGGTCAGTTCCGACACCCAATCCCGAAAGGTCGAGCGCAAGCCATGCGGCACGGCGGGCCGTTTCGATACGCGGTCAAGATAACCTGCACCGCCTTGGGATATGTCTGATTCGTGCATACGCTTCATGGTGGCCGATAGCGTCATATCCGACAACTGCCCACCGCGCGCGGCTGGAAACACCAGCGGGTTGCCCTCAAGCTTGTGAAGGGCCTTCAGCATTGCGACCGCGCGGGCAGACAATGGCACGCGGTGTTCCTTGTCCATTTTCATGCGCTGGGCCGGGATAATCCAAAGCGCGTTGTCTAGGTCGATTTCATCCCAGACCGCGCCGCGCACCTCTTGCGACCGGGTGGCGGTAAGTGCTGCAAATTCCAGCGCCCGCGCGCCAAAGCCTTCACGCGCTTGCAGAGCTGCAAACCAGCGCGGGGCATCATCCAGCGTCAAGGCGGGATGGTTGCCTTCCTTGGCTACCTTGGAAGGCGCGGGCAGCAGTTCTTTCAGGTTGCCAGCCCAGCGCGCGGGGTTGTCGCCTGTCCTATGGCCTGCGACCGTGGCCCAGCTTAGAACGGCCTCTATCCGACCGCGCACGCGCTTTGCGGTTTCGGTCTTGTCCATCCAGATGGGTTGCAGCACGCGCAACACGTCTTGGGTGGTTATGTCCTGAACCAGCATCTTGCCCAGATCGGGGGTTGCATAGGTCGCAAGGGTGTTTTCCCATTGTTGGCGGTGCTTGGCGTTCTTGAATGCGTCCAGCTTCGCGGCAAGCGCCTTGTCCACAGCGTCGGCAAAGGTCAGGCCACGGCGCTGGGCGGCAATTAGCGCGGCCTTGGTGGCCTTGCGTTCTTCGACCGGGTCAATCCCTTGTTCAATCTTGGTGCGGGCTTCGCGGGCCTTGTCGCGCGCCTGCGATAGCGTGACAGTCGGAAACCCGCCTAAGCCAATGTCACGGCGCAATGCCCCGACCTTGATGCGCAACACCCAAGAGCGCCCGCCCTTCGGTGTAATCTGCAAGTAAAGCCCGGTCACACCCCCGACCGAAAACAGCACGTTGCGCTTGCCACCGGGATGGGCCAGCCGCTTCACATCCAGCGCGGTCAGTTCTTCGGCAATCTTCGGCATTTCTAACACCCCACATAAAGCCCAACATAGAAAATGTAACCGGGTGCATCGGATTGCTCAAGCCTGCATATGGCTTATGTGGGGTTTTGCCTTGAAATATAGGGCTTTGTTCTCACCCAAGCATATGATTGAAAATGATAAAAAAGGCACAATGGCGGGCTCACTGTCCGCCATCCCCTTTCCCCGCAACCTTGGTCTAGCAGCAGCGCCTTGGGCCCGACGTGTCACAGGCGTCGTCATATGTCAGGGCGCGTTCGTCGACATTCATAAGGTCGGCAAGCAGAGGGTTGGTCGCGGTTTCGTGCTGCACGAACGCGTAGATCGCGGCCTCGGACCGGGTGCCGGGGCGTCCTTCGGGTTTCAAGCTGCCGAGAATCCCCTCTCCCTTGCGGTCAAGGACCGCGATCCGATCCGCAATGCGCGCAGCTTCGGTCAGGTCATGGGTGATGAACAACCCGCCGAATTCAAACGTCGCGCTCAGGTGGATGACTAAGTCCTGCATCCTGCGGCGAAGGGCCGGATCCAGCGCGGCGAAGGGTTCGTCAAAGATCAGGAAATCGGGCGCAACCGCCAAGGCGCGTGCAATCGCCACGCGGGCACGCATCCCGCCCGACAACTGGTCGGGCATCTTTTCCAGATCGCTGGGCAAAAGGGCGACCGCGGCAGCGACTTCAGCAGCGCGCTCGAACGCGTCGGCCCGTGCCATCCCGTCCAGAACAAGCGGAAACGCGATATTGCCGCGCGCGCTTTCCCACGGCAGCAGCCGCGATTGCTGGAACACCATCCCATGCCGGCGGTAGCTGCGCAGGATGCGGCCGGAGTCTGGCGTCAGGACATCCGCCGCGATCGCCGCCAAGGTGCTTTTCCCGCTGCCAGAGGGGCCGACCAGGGCAACCACCTCTCCCGGTTGGGTCAGAAGCGACACATCGCGCAACACGCTGCGCCCGTTATACACGTGGTTGATCGAGACGAGCGCCAGACCGCTCATAGCGCCCCCCCGCGTTTCCACTGACCGACCCGGCGCTGGAACGGACGAATCATGCCGTATTCCACGGCCAGCAGCGCCGCCACCGTCAGCGCCACATAGGCCAGCGCCATGTCGATATCCATATTGGCCCGCGCCCGCGCCAAGGCACCGCCAAGGCCTGCAACATTGGCGACAAGTTCAGCCATGATCGCCACCTTGAACCCAAGCGCCAGCGTAATCCCCGACACCGGCGCCAGCGTGGCCAGGATCTGGCGCAGCGCCACGCGGGTAAACCGCTGCCATGCCCGCGCGCCAAAGGCGGCGGCCATGTCCTCTAGCTTGCGGTCACGGGTCAGCACCGCATCCACCGTTCCCAGATACAGCATCGGCGTCGTCACCAGCGTGATCGTGAACATGATGGACCCGTGCGAGGGACCGAACCAGATCATCGTCAGGATGACCCAAGCCGTCGCGGGCATTCCCAGAAGGATCGTCGCCAATGGTGCAAACATGCGGCGCAGGAAGGTGACATAACCCGCAGCCAGCCCAAGCCCGACGCCGACCATGACAGCCGTCGTCAGCGCCATCGCGACCCGTGCAATCGTGGCGGTGATCAGCCCCCAGCCTTCGGCAGAGGACAGCACGCGCAGGATCGCCTGCAAGGTCTGCACGGGCGAGGGAAGGATGAATTGCCCATAAGACAGGTGCCCCAAGTGCCAAAGCCCCAGGAACAAGGCCACACCCAGCAGGCCGGGGACAACACGCAACAGCCACCGCCCCAGCAGGACAAGCCCGGTTTCCACCAGTTCCTCTGGCGCAACGCGCAGCCGGTCAAGCTGAGCGCCGATTGTGCGGGTCATTGCGCGCATCAGATCGCGTAAAACGCGGGATCGGGCACCTTCCCGGCCAGGATCGCGGGATCGGCATCCAGAAGCGCGCGATAAAGTGCCTCGATCTCTGGCCGCGCTTCCGAAGCGCGGATCGAAGTGATGTTGCAATAAGGGATCGCGGTTTCCAGAACGGGTTTGGGGCGGTTCAACCGGGGCGCGGCATTCTCGGCGGCGGCGGCCGGGTCGGCATTCAGGCTTTCGGCGGCAGTGGCCAAAGCCATGTGCAGCGCGGCGGGCAGGCCCGGATGCTGGGCAGCGAAATCGGCCCGGATCGCCAGCGACGCTTGCGGAAGCGAGGCGCGCAGACCCGTGATCTCTCCCAATTCGTCGCGCATCTGGACGCCGCGCGACAGGGTTTGCCCGTCGGCCCGCCCCTTTGCCAGCACCGCGCTCGCCCCCGGTTCGGCCAGCAGCGCGGCGTCGGCACGTCCGGACAAAAAGACCTGCCCGGCCTCCATCTGGGTGGTGGCGGGGATCAGCTCCAGCTCGTCCAGCCCGACGCCATGATGTGCCAGCGCCAAGCGCATCATATGGCCGGTGAAATCGTTGAAGGCAGGCACGACAACGCGCAAGCCCCGCAAATCGCTCACCTGCGGATTGTCCAGATCGCGCGCGACCAGCCCGCAATGCCCGTCTGTCAGGGTGCAGACCAGTTGAACGCCGAAGCCCCGGTTATACAGGCTGCCACCCGCTTGGGTCGGCACCACCGTGACCGGCACATCGCCCGAGACGAGATTCGCGCGCATCTCGTCGCCCGTCGTCCAGATGCTGAAATCCACCTCGTCCGCGATGGCGTCGAACGCGCCGATGGCCAGCGCGTGCGAGATCAGGATGCCCGGCCCCGACCCCGGCGATTGCAGGGTCAGACGCGGCAACATGGCCCCGCTGGCATTCAGGATCGCGGGTGCTGCCAATAGGCCAGAACCGATCAGGGTTGTCTGCATGAAGCTGCGGCGGGTGAGGGTCATGTCATGTTCCTTTGGTGTCTTTCGGCGCGTTCTAGCGAGCATTTCCGGGCAGGGTGTTTGACCCAGATCAACAAACCTTCCACCGCTGGAAGGTTTGCCCGGATACGGACAACATGTCGCGGATCAAGGCCTGACAAATCCCGCAAAAGGCCTGTGATTGCGACAGGTTCGCTTCCCTTGGGCGTAGGCCGACAGGCCACAAGGACGCACCCGCCAATCGGATTTTTCCTTGCAAACAGGCGCGATTGGGCAGAATGCTTGAAGCCAAGCGCCACAAGTCTTTGCGCCGTAGACCAGACTGACAGAAGGATCGTTCGATGAAGCTTTTGGCCAAGATCGCGATCCGATCGCTTGCGTTATTCGTGCCGATCGGCATGGGCCTTGCCGTAATCGCCTGGTCCGGCACGCTCAGTTCAGCCGCCGCGCAAAAAGAAGCCGTTCCCCAGCCGACGCCGGTGCGGGTGATAACCCTTGCCCCGATAGAGCTTGTGCCCCGCGTTCTGGGTTACGGCACGGTCGCCCCAGCGCATGAATGGCGCGCGGTGGCCCGCATCGACGGCGAGATCATTGAAACCTCTCCGCTTCTGGCAAACGGCACCGTGGTTCCCGCCGGGACGGAACTGCTGCGCATAGAGGACGCGGACCTGCGGCTGGCCTTGGCGCAGATCGACGCGCAGATCGCGGCGCTGGGGGTGAAGGACGCCACGCTTCAGGCAAGCCTTGCGCTTAGCCGCGCGGATCTGGACATCAGCCGCGCAGAACTGGCCCGCCAGCGCGAGCTTCAGACCAGCGGCGTCAGCACACAGACCGCGCTCGACCAAGCGACGCGGGCCGAACTTGCGGCCCGCCTGAAGCTGACCGAGATCGAGAACCAGCTGATGCTGAACGAGGCCGAGCGGCAGGTTCTGGCCGCGCAGCGCGACAGTTCGGCCCGCAGTCTGGAATTCACGCGCATCGCCGCGCCGTTCGACCTGTTGGTGGGCACGGTTCAGGCCGACCTTGGGCAGTATGTCACGCGCGGGGCAACGCTGTTCTCGGGCGACGGGCTGGACGCGGCCGAGGTGACGGCGCAGTTCCCGATGGCGCAGATGGGGCCGCTTGTGCGCTCTATCCCCAGCGGGCAATCGGTTACGGACCTGTCCGCCGTCGTTCGTTTGCGCAGCGCGGGCATAACGGCAGAATGGCCTGCCGTCGTGGACCGGGTCAGCGAAATGCTGGATGTGCGCACGCAAAGCGCGAATATCATCGTGCGCGTCGATCAGCCCATGGCGCAGGCCGTCGCGGGCGAGCGCCCGCCGCTGCGCCGCGACATGTTCGTCGAGGTGGAATTGAGCGCACCCGCCCGCATGGCGCTGGTGGTGCCCGCCTCTGCCATTACAGAAGGACGCGCGCTGGTTGTCGATGACGCGGGCAAGTTGGCCCGGCGCAGCGTGCAGTCGGCTTTCACCGTGGATGGGCTGACGGTGGTCGCAAACGGGCTTGCCGCGGGTGACAAGCTTGTCGTCACCGACCCCGCCATCGCCATGCCGGGCATGAGTGTGAAACCCGTCGAGGACGAAGCGCTTGCCGCATCGCTGGCCAAGCTTGCGGCAGGCACCGGGGGCAAGCCGTGATCCGCCTGTTCGCGGCGCACCCGACCGCCGGCAACATCCTGATGATCCTGTTGATCGGTCTGGGGCTGGCCGCCCTGCCAAGCCTGCAACGCGACAGTTTCCCCGAAGTGCCGCCCTCGGATGTCGAGGTGCGCATCGCCTATCCCGGTGCGGCCCCCGCCGAGGTGGAAGCCGGGATTTGCCTTGTCGCCGAAGACCCGATCCGCGCGGTCGAGAACCTTGCGCAACTGGCCTGCCAGGCGCGCGACAACATGGCCGTGCTGACCGCCGAGATCGTCGAGGGGGCCGACATGACCCGCTTCGCTGCCGATGTGAAGGCGGCGGTGGATGGTGTCACGGCCTACCCCGCGCGGGCGGAAGCGCCGGTCACGCGCATTGTCGAACGCGTGGCCAACGTGGCCTCTATTGCCGTGACCGGCCCTGACGACCCGGCGGTGCTGCTGGCCTATGCCGATGCCTTGGCCGAGGAATTCAAGCGCGATCCCATGATTTCGCAGGCGTCGGTCTCTGGCTTTTCCGACCGCGAGATCGTGATCGAGATCGACGCGGCCAGCTTGCAACGCTATGGCCTGACCATTGCCGATGTGGCCACGGCGCTGTCGCGCAACAGCCTTGATATGCCAGCGGGCACACTGGAAGGGGCGCAGGGCGATGCGCTGGTCCGCTTTGCCGGAGAGCGCCAAACCGCCCGCGACCTGGCCACCATTCCCCTGACCGCGTCAGAGCTGGGCAGCGAGGTGCTGCTGGGCGACGTGGCGCAGATCCGCACCGCGTTTGCCGACGCGTTCGATGCCACTTTCTACAATGGCAAGCGCGCTGCCGTGGTCAGCGTGACCAAGACCGCCGCGCAGGATTCGCTGCGCGTGATGGACGCGGTTCTGGCACAGCTGGAGCAGGCGAAGGCGACCGCGCCCGAAGGTATCGAACTGGCGATTTCGCAAGACAGCACGACCAACATCACCGACCGGCTGCGGATCATCACCTCGAACGGGGTGCAAGGGCTGGTGCTGGTCTTGCTGGTGATGGGGCTGTTCTTCGGGCTGCGCTTCTCGTTCTGGGTGGCGCTTGGCTTGCCGGTTTCCTTCCTTGGCACGATCTTCGCGATGCAGCTGATGGGCCTGTCCATCAACATGATAACCATGGTCGCACTGTTGGTCGCGATCGGCTTGTTGATGGACGATTCCATCGTGATCTCGGAAAACATCGTCCGCCGCAGGCTTGGCGGCGAAGCGCCCATGCAAGCGGCTGTCAACGGCGTGGCGCAGGTGGGGCCGGGCGTGGTCGCGTCATTCCTGACGACGGTGATGATCGTCGGGCCGTTGGGCCTGATGGCCGGGCAAATCGGTGCGGTGTTGAAATTCCTGCCTGTTGTGCTGGTCATCACGCTGATCGTCAGCCTGCTAGAGGCCTTTCTGGTGCTGCCCAACCACCTGTCCCATGCGCTGCATGGCGATATGCGCCCGAACCGGTTAAACCGGGCCGTCAATGGCGCGTTCGACAAGTTGCGCGACGGGGTCATCGTGCCGCTGGCACGGGTCGCGCTGCGGTTTCGCTACTTCACGCTGGGTGTGGCGGGTTTCCTGTTCCTCGTGTCGCTGGCCCCGTTCACCGCGGGGCTGGTCAAGTTCCAGAGCTTTCCGTCGCTGGAAAGCGACACGGTCGAGGCCCGGTTGCTGCTGGCACAAGGCGCCCCGCTCGAACAGACCGAGGCCCGCGTGCGCAAGGTCGTCGCCGCGCTGGAAGCGCTGAACGCCGACGAAACCCCGAAACAGCCCGACGGGCAGACGCTGGTGCAGGGTATAACCGTCTCTTACGGCACGAATGCCGATGCCGCGTCGGAAAGCGGGCCGCATATGGCGACGGTCAGCGCCAAACTTCTGCCCGCGGGCATTCGCACCACCGAAGTGACCCAGATCGTCGATGACTGGCGCAAACGCACGGGGCCGATGCCCGACATGGCCAGCCTGCGGTTTACCGACAAGGACCGGGGCGTGGGCGGCAAACCCATCGACGTGCGCCTGCAAGGGCCGGACCTGCGGGTGCTAGAGGCAACGGCCCGCGAGATGCGCGCGTTTTTCCGTGGCTTCAGCGGGGTGCGTGACGTGACCTATGACCTGCGCCCCGGCAAGCCGGAATATGTCATCTCCCTGCGGCCCGCCGCCGCCTCGGCCTTGGGGGTCACGGCGCAAAGCATCGCGACCCAACTGCGCGCCAGCCTGCGCGGGGATACCGGGCTGGAAGTGCGCGACGCTTTGGGTGGGCTGGACATTGTCGCGCGGCTGGATGCGGGTGATCGCGCCAGCGCCAGCGACATCGCCGCGATCCGCGTGCAGGGCACCGGCGGCGCGCTTGTGCCGCTGTCAGCCGTGGCCGATATCACGCAGACACGCGGCTATGCCTCTATCACCCGGATCGACGCACAGCGCACCGTGTCCGTCACCGGGTCCATCAACCCCGCCGTCGCCAATGCGCGCGAGCTGATGGCCGCCATGCGCGCCGATTTCCTGCCCGCCCTGGCCGAACGCCACCCCGAGGTGCGCGTGATCGTCGTGGGCGAAGCGCAAGACACCGCGACCACGGGCGCGTCCTTGATGCGCAACCTTGGCCTTGGGCTTGCGGGGGTCTGGCTGATCCTTGCCTTCCAGTTCCGCAGCTTCGTGCAGCCGCTTGCGGTCTTCGTGGCAATTCCCTTGGGCGTGATCGGCATGATGTGGGGTCATATTGCGCTGGGGATGCAATTGTCCCTGCCAAGCTTCGTGGGGCTGGCAACGCTTGCGGGGGTCGTGGTGAACAACTCGATCCTGCTGGTGGAATTCATCAAGGACCATGCCGACACGGCGGACCACTTGCTGGATGCCAGCGTCAACGCCGTGCGCGACCGTTTCCGCGCGATTTTCCTGACATCGCTGACGACCGTGGTCGGTCTGGGGCCGTTGTTGTTTGAACAATCGACACAAGCTCAATTCCTGCGCCCCATCGTGGCAAGCCTTGCTTTCGGGCTGACAGGGGCCACCTTCCTTGCCCTGTTCGTCACCCCGGCCGTTTTCCTTGTGCTGAAAGACCTGGGGCTGATCCGGATAACGGGACCAGAAACGGGCCCGGATCAGCCGACCGCCACCGATCAAGCGGCGACAGCGCCCTAAATCCCGCAGCCCTGCATTCCACCCGGTCTAGCTGAACACGATCCCGCCAGACTGCTCATCAAGATGGATTTGCCCTAAGCCGCCACCAAGCGCAGCTTGTCCAGGTCGAAATCCAGAAAAACCTGCTCGCCCTTTGCGAATGGCTGCGCATGGGGCGGCGTGATGGCGAAAAGCGATCCGGCCTCTGTTGCCAAGGTATATTGCACGGTATTGCCCAGCCATGCCGCGTAGACGACCTCTGCCAGCAACCGCTCTGGCGCAGCAATGCGTTCCAGCCGGATGTCATGCGGGCGCAGCACCAGTTTCGCGGCGCCCTTGCTGGCACTGTCCAGCGGCAGCGTCAGTTTGCGATCCAGAAGTGCTACCTGCGTGGGCGTGCCTGCCTGACAGATTTCCACATCCAGCAGGTTCGCATCGCCGATAAAATCGGCGATGAAGGCGCTGGCGGGGCGGTCATACAGGTCTTGCGGCGTGCCTTCCTGCGCGATCTCGGCGTTCTTCATCACGATGATGCGGTCGCTGACTGCCATCGCCTCTTCTTGGTCATGGGTGACATACACGGCGGTCAGGCCAAGTTGCTGCTGGATCTGGCGGATCTCTTCGCGGACATGGCGGCGCAGTTTAGCGTCAAGGTTCGACAGCGGTTCGTCCAACAGCAGCACCTCGGGTTCCAGCACGATGGCACGGGCCACCGCGACGCGCTGTTGTTGGCCGCCAGACAGTTCCGACGGCAGCCGGTCGCCAAAGCCCCGCAGGCCGACCTGCTCCAGCCCATGCTCGGCGCGGGCCTTGACCTCTGACTTGGGGGCACCCTTGACCATCAGCCCGTAGCCCACGTTTTCCAGCACGGTCATATGCGGAAACAGCGCGTAGGACTGAAACACCATCGACACCGCGCGATAGGTGGCTGACTGATGCGTCACGTCCTGCCCGCCGATCAGGATGCGCCCTTCCGTGGCGCTTTCCAGCCCGGCGATCAGCCGCAGCGTGGTGGTCTTGCCGCAGCCCGACGGCCCAAGCAGCGTAACCAGCGTGCCCGGCGCAATGTCCAGCGACAGGGGTTTGAGGGCTGTGACATAGCCAAAACGCTTGGTGACATTCTCGAAACGGACGGAACCTTTCATGGTTTTCCCTCAGCTGGTTTGAAGCCGGTCGGCCCGGCGCAATTTGCGCCGTCCGATAAGCAATTGCAGGGCAAGAATGGCCAGCAGCATGGTCACGATCAGCACCGCCGCATAGGCGATTGCGATGCCGAATTCGCCATTCTCGACCCGGCCGACGATGAAGCTAGTCGCCATGTTGTAGCGCGCCGACACAAGGAAGATGACCGCGGAAACCGACGTGATCGCGCGCACGAAGGAATAGGTCAGCGCGGCCAGAATCGCCGGACCCATCAGCGGCAGGATCACACGGCGTAGCGTGGTGGCACTGTTGGCCCCCAGCGTGATCGAGGCTTCGTCCAGCGACCGATCCAGCTGGCTCATGGCCGCGATCCCGCCGCGCACACCCACCGGCATGTTGCGGAAGATGAAGACGATAATCAGGATCAGCCCGGTGCCGGTCAGTTCGATCGGGGGAAAGTTGAAGGCCATGACATAGGCCACCCCGATCACCGTGCCGGGAATGGCGAAGGACAGCATGGTCGAAAACTCGAACGCGTCCTTGCCGGCGAATTTCTGACGCACCAGCAGGTAGGCGGTTGCAAGGCCAACGGCGGCGGTCAGCGGGGCGGCGATGGCGGCAATGGTCAGCGTGGTCAGGAAACTGTCCCAAGCCGCCCCCGTCAGGTGCACGCCATTGCGCACGATAATGCCGAAAGCGCGTTTGTAATGCTCCAGCGTCAGGGTGTGGTCATAGCCCCACAGCTTGACGAAACTGCCGAACATGATGAGCGCATACAGAACCAACGTGAACACGGCCCAAGGCAGCGCCAGCGCGTAGCACCCCCAGCGCAGGGCCGGGTTAAGACCGGCATGTTGGCCGCTATCGCCTTTGCCGGTGACGGTGGCGTAGTTCTTCTTGCCCAGCCACAGACGTTGGGCAAGGAAAGCGCCCAGTGTCATCGACAACAACGTCAGCGACAGGATCGCGGCCTTGGCCGGGTCGGCCACGGTGCCGACGATGGCGAAATAGATCTCGGTCGAGAGCACGTTGAAATTGCCGCCCAGCACCAGCGGGTTGCCGAAATCGGCCAAGCTTTCGATGAACCCCAGCAGGAACGCATTGGCCAGCCCCGGACGCATCAGCGGCAGGCTGACGAAACGAAAGGTCTGCCAGCGATTTGCGTCCAGCGTCTGGCTAGCCTCCTCGACCGAGGGGTTGACCCCTTCGACCACGCCGATCAGCACCAGAAAGGCAATCGGGGTGAAGGACAGCATCTGTGCCAGCCAAACCCCCCAGAAGCCATAGAGCCACCGGGTCTTTTCCCAGCCGAAAGCGTCGGCGAAGAATTCGGTGATGGTGCCGGAGCGCCCGAACAACAGGATCAGCACCAGCCCGATCACGAAAGGCGGCGTGATGATGGGCAGGATCGTCAGCACGCGCAAGAACCGCTTGGCCGGAAAGGCCGTGCGCGTGAAGATCAGCGCGAAGGCCAGCCCCATGACGGTGGTGCCGGTTGCGGTCGCAAGGCCCAGCAGCAGCGAATTCATCGCAGCACCGCAATAGCCGGTGCCCAAAAGGCAGGCGATGGACCAGATTTCGGGCGACAGGAAACGCGGCAGGAATTCCGACAGGCCCAACCCCGCGCCGCCGCGCAATTCGAACGCGCGGATCAGGATAAAGCTCATCGGGTAGAAGACGAATATGCCCACCAGCGCGACGATCGCACCCACCAAGCCGGTGATGAACGCATCCCCCCGGCCCCGGCCCAAGCCCGAAATGCCAGTGGTCAGGATGAACAAAAGCCCTGCTGCAACCAGCAGCGCGCCCGCGCCCATACCGGGCTGCGTTAGCCCCTCCAGCGCGTCGAACCTTGCGCGGTTACCCAAGATCGCCAAGCCTTGCGCGGCCATCAGCACAAGCCCCAGCGCGCCGCTTGCGACCAGCGCGCGCGCCTGTGCCAGCCCGCGCAACAGAACCAGCGCCGCGCCCGCGCCCAGCAGCCCGACCAGCGGGGCCAGCAACCATGGCCGCCCGCCCAGTGCCCAGAACAGCGCAGGGCGCGCGTCGGTGGTCCATGTCGCCAGCCAATCGGGCGACCAGATCCCGCCGGGGATCATATACCAGGGCAAAAGCGCATAAGCCGCCAGCCCGACCAGAAGCCATAGCTTCGCCGTGCGTTGCATCTTGTTCATCCCGGATCAAGACAAGGCCCGCGCCCCGAAAGGCGCGGGCTGTGATGCGATCAGACGATCACTCTTCGAAATTGCCGCCTTTGGCCTTTACATCGGCACCCCAACGTTCCAGCAGCCGCTCGCGGGTTTCGGATGCGCCATAGGTGGCGAAGTCGTAGTCGATCAACTTGACCGAGGTCATGTCCGGCGCGTCCGGGTCGGTCGCGGATTCGGGGTGCGAGGGGATGTTGAACACGCCCACTTCCAACCCGCGCGATTGCGCTTCGGGGCTGATGACATATTCCACCCACGCTTTCGCGGCCTCCATATGGGGTGTGCCGTTGATGACGCTGACCGCGCCAACCTCGTAGCCGGTGCCCTCGCAGGGCGAGACGATCTCGACCGGGAAGCCCTGCTTTTTCAGGTTGACCATGTCATGCATGAACCCCACCGCAATGGTGGTCTCGCCACGTGCGGCCATCTTGCCGGGGGCAGAGCCGGACTTGGTATGCTGGTTCACATTGGCCCCGATATCGGCCAGCAGGGCAAAGGCCTCGTCCTCGCCGAACAGCTGCACAAGCGTGGCAAGCTGGGTATAGGCGGTGCCAGAGGATTGCGGGTTCGACACGGTCACTTCGCCCTTATATTCGGGCTTGGCCAGATCGCGCCAGCAGGCCGGGGCGGGCAAGCCCTTTTCGGCCAGAACCTCGGTGTTATACATCATACCCAGCAGACCCACATGCACGCCGATGGCGCGGCCTTCGGACATGTCGGCCATGTTCTGCGCCCAGCCCAGCAGGCCAGATGTGTCCACGCCCGATGGGGTGCTCAGCCCTTCATTGGCGGCAATCAGATGCGGATCGCCCGTGCCGCCCCACCAGACATCGACCTTGGGGTTGCCGGCTTCGGCGCGGATCTGCGCCAGAACCTCGCCGGTGGATTTGCGCACCATGGCCACGTCGATGCCGGTGTCGATCTTGAAATTTTGCGCCATCAGGTCGCACCATGACTGTTCGTTGGAACACACCACGCTCAGGGTTTCGGCCTGCGCCGCGCCTGCGGCCAATAGGGCTGTGGACAGCGCAAGGGCGCTGATGCTGGACAGTTTCATGTTTTCTCCTCCCGGATTGACCGCCTCTCCATGACGGTACGTCCCCAACCCTCGCACGGGCCGCCCAGCCGAACGAGGATTGGCAGGTTAACAACCTGTCATCTGCGCCGGAGAATTATGAACAATGTTACAAAATGCGCCCTGCCCTGTCATTCAGGACATATGCCCGGCATTGCAGCCGCCGCCAGTTGCGCCATGATACGCGCAGGGAGGAGCGGACAGATGGAAGACCCGTCTACCGGTGGTGAGACACGGCCACAGGCAATGACCGGTGCCGCGCCCGAACAGGGCGGGCCGGTCGTGGCCATCATAGACGACGACCCGGACCTGCGGCACAGCGTGGCGGAATTGCTGGCCGAAAACGGCTTTACCCCGCTGCCGCTGCCGGACGGCGCGTCGTTCATGGCGCTCGGGCCGCGCCCGCGCGTGGACATGGCCCTGATCGACCTGCGCCTGCGCGGAGAGAACGGGCTGACCCTGGCCATCCGCATCCGCGAAACGCTGGGCCTGCCGATCATGATGCTGACCGGACGCGGCGACGAGATGGACAAGATCATCGGGCTGGAAACCGGCGCCGACGATTACATGATGAAGCCCTTCAACCCGCGCGAATTGCTGGCCCGGTTGCGCGCCGTGCTGCGCCGCACCGGCCATCCCGCGCTTCAGCCGCCCGATCGCAGCGCCAGCACCATACTGCCCTTCGGCCAGTTCCGGCTGGACCAGACCCGCCGCGAACTGCTTGGCCCGGACGGCACAGAGATCGCTCTGACCAATGCCGAATACCGCCTGCTGGATTATTTCCTGCGCCATCCCGACAGGGTCATCCCGCGGACAGAGTTGCTGACCGAGTTGGGCAATGACCTGTCGCAATACATGGACCGCACGATTGACGTGCTGATCCTGCGCCTGCGCCGCAAGATCGAAGCGGTGCCATCGAAGCCGGTGCATCTGCAAACCCGGCGCGGCCTTGGCTACATCTTCGTGACCGGGTCGCACCCATGACGCGGGCGCGCTGGCGGTTGTCGGTTCGCGCGCGGCTGCTGGCAGCATTGACGGCGCTGGCCATCGCGGTGCTGTGCGTGGGGCTGATCGCCTGGGGTGCCTTGACGCGCGGAAATGACAGGCTGGACAGGTTGCTAGGCGAAACCGTCTCGGGCGTGGAGCGTGCACTGACCTTGTCGCGCAAGGCCGCAGACCTCGCAACGCTCGCGCCCTACCTGCTGACGCTCGACAGCCCGTTTCGCATCGCCCAAGAGGGCGAGCAGGCAAGCGCCCTTGTCCGCGCTCTCAGCGATGGCTTGCCAACCGACCATGCCCTGCAACAAGCCTTGGCCCGGACCGAAGACGCCATCGCGGCGCTGGTGCGCGACAGCTCTGCCCGCGCAGAGCTGCGCGACCGAACCTTGCGGCTGACCGCCGAATTGGCCGCTCTGGAACGCGATTTCGCTGCGTTATCAGCCCAGCCCGATGCAACACTCGCCGAACGTCAGCGCGGGCTGTCGCTGCAAAGCGTGGCGGCGGCGCTGCTTGGCGCGGGCCGGGCAGAGAACCTGATCGGCGTGGGCGAATTCCAGCGCGAATATGTCCGGCTGACACGCTCCATGACCACCCTGCGCGATGATCCGGGGCTGGCCCGGCTGCGGCAGGTGGCAGAAGGGCGCGACGGGCTGTTCGAGTTACGGCGCCTAGAGCTTGCCCGCCAGATCGGGGCAGAGGCCGCGCTGGTGCGCATCCGCCAAGGTGCGGCGGCGGTCACGGCCCATGCCGGCGCGGTTACGCAAGACGCGCAGGCACTGATCGCCGCCGAACAGGCCAGCACCGCCACCGCGATTGCCCTGGCCAAATCGACCCTCTTGGCCGTCGTCTTCGCAAGCGCCGTTCTGGCGCTGACGGCGGCGCTTTATGTGTCGGGCTATGTGACCGCCAACCTGCGCGCGATTTCCGACGCGATGATGCGCTTGGCCGGGGGGGATCGTCAGACCCGCCTGCCGCGCGGCGAGGGGCAGGGCGACGAGATCGGCAAGCTGTTTTACGCCTTTCGCGCCTTTCGGGCCAATGCGTTGCGGCTGGACCGCTCGCACCGCCAGATGGCCCAGCGCACCGCGCTTTTTGAGAACATGATGAGCGGCATCAGCGACGGTGTGGCCATCCTGTCGGACCAGGGCCAGATCGTGGCCCATAACGACCGGCTTGCGCCGCTGTTGCGGGTCGATCCGGCCGTGCTGACCGAACGCCCACGGCTGCAAGACCTGGTCACGGATGCAGGCTGGCACAGCAATGACGGGCCTGCGGGCCTGTCCAGCCTGTCGCTGCCCTCTGGCGCGGTGATCGAGCTGCGCGAAAGCGCGCTGCCGGGGGGCGGCACGGTCGTGCTGATCGCCGACGCGACAGAGCGCCGCCAGATGGAGGACCGGCTGCGCCAGATCCAGCGGATCGAGGCGCTGGGCAAGGTCTCGGGCGAGGTCGCGCATGATTTCGGCAATATCTTGTCCACCATCGCGGGCAATCTGCACATGATGGACACCGCCTCGCCCGCGCGGCGCGAGGCGTTGCTGCAAAGCATCGGGGTGGCGGTAGACCTTGGCGCGTCGCTGACAGGCCGCCTGCTGGCCTTCGCGCGCCGCCAGCATCTGGAACCAGAGACCGTCGATCTGCCGCAACTGGTCGAAGGCATGGCCGATCTGGTCGGCTTTGCCCTGCGCGAGGAAATCGAGCTGGACATATCCACCGGCGCGCAGCCGCTGCCGGTGCGCGTGGACCCCGGCCAGATGGAAAGCGCCATCCTGAACCTGTGCCTGAATGCCGGGCAGGCGATTGCCGGGCCGGGCCGCATCAGCGTCAGCGTGCGCCAATGCGGCACGCAGGCGGTGATCGAGGTCAGCGATACCGGTGCGGGCATGGCGCCAGAGGTTCTGGCCCACGCGATGGAGCCGTTCTTCTCGGCGCGGGCCGATGGCACGGGCACCGGGCTGGGGCTGGCCATGGTTTACGGCTTCATCCGCCAATCCGGCGGCGATGTGCAGATCTCGTCCAAGCTGGGCCAAGGCACCAGCGTGCGGCTGAGCTTGCCGCTATGCACATCCGCCGACCCCCTGCCAGCGCTGGGCCGCGTGGTGTTGGTCGAAGACGACCCACGCGACCGCGCCGCCGCGCAGCAGCTATTGACCCCGATGGCCAAGGCACTGCGCGTGGGCCCGGACGCAAGCGCCGCGCTGGCCCTGCTTGACCAGCCGGTGGACCTGCTTGTCACCGACCTGTCGCTGCATGGGCAGATCGAAGGCTGGCGGCTGGCCAAGGCAGCGCTGGCGCGCTGGCCAGAGGCAAGGGCGCTGGTCGTGTCCGGCCACCTGCCGCAGTCGAACCCGCTTGTGGCGCAGTTCCCCGGCCGCATCGCGACACTGCCGAAACCCCTGACCGCCGACGCCATGCGTGGCGCATTGGCCAATCTTTCCCCGAAAGCCCAAAGACATGACGCACCCGCACAGCCTTGACTTAAATAGCCCGACAAGGCCCGCCGCCCTGCTGATCGACTGCGACGGAACGCTTCTGCTGACGGGCGATCTGCATTTCACCGCCATTTCCGAGGCGGTTCTGCTGCAAGGCGGGCGGATGCCTCGGGACTGGTATATGGCGCGGACAGGGCTGGGGCGTGACGATCTGTTTGCGCGGTTTCAGGCAGACCACGGCGTTGCCCTGGACATGGCCAAGGCAAGCGTGGACAGCATAGACCGCACGGTCCAGCACGCGGCCCAAGCGCGCGAGAACCCCAGTGTTCTGGCCTTGGTCCGGGCCGCGCACGGGCGCGTGCCCATGGCCGTTGTGACCAATAGCGAAGCGCGCATCGCCCACGCCTTTCTGGCCGCAACGGGCCTGCGCGACATGTTCGATCAGGTCATTACCCGCGAAGACGCGCAATATCCCAAGCCCGCACCAGAGCTGTATCTGACCGCCGCCGCGCGGCTTGGGGTTCGCCCCGCTGATTGCGTGGTGCTCGAAGACAGCAACGAAGGGCTTATTGCCGCCGAGAGGGCCGGAATGCGTGGCTATGACGTGCGCAGGCCCGAATGGCCCGCCCAAAGCGCGCATCTCGCGCAAAGCTTGGCCTTTTTGCCCTAGGGTTGACGTCAACCGGAGTTTTCGCCCCCTATTGTGCCGGGAAGTGATGCAAAGAACAGCGTGGGGCGCGGTCTTGGGTGGGATTGTCCCCTGCGCAAGCTTGCCTCGACACCCCCTAGCGTGACACAGTTTCGGCAGACCAACGACCCAGACAAGCGAGCGCCGACTATGTCCATCTATGCCAGCCTGTATCATCTGACGCATTATCGCTATGACAGGCCGGTCACGCTTTCGCCCCAGATCGTGCGTCTGCGCCCTGCACCGCACAGCCGCACGCGGGTGATTTCGCACAGTCTGAAAGTGTCGCCCGGCGGGCATTTCGTGAACCACCAACAAGACCCTTACGGCAACTGGCTGGCGCGCTTCGTCTTTCCCGAACCGGTCCGGGAGTTCAAGATAGAGGTCGATCTGGTCGCGGATATGACCGTCTACAACCCGTTCGATTTCTTCGTCGAAGATAGCGCCGAGCATTGGCCCTTCGACTACCCCGAAGATCTGCGCCAAGACCTTGTCATCTACCGCACGCCCGAAGCCGAGGGGCCGCGGCTTGCGAAATTCATTGGCTCCATCGAGTTCGACGAAACCCGCACGGTGGATTTCCTGGTCGGGCTGAATGCGCGCGTGTCGCAGGAAATCGGCTACACCATCCGCATGGAACCGGGCGTGCAGACGCCAGAGGAAACGCTGACCAAGAAAACCGGGTCATGCCGCGACTCCAGTTGGCTTTTGGTGCAGGTGTTGCGCCATCTGGGTTTTGCCGCGCGTTTCGTGTCGGGCTACCTGGTCCAGCTGACGCCCGATGTGAAATCGCTGGATGGGCCATCGGGCACCGACCATGACTTTACCGACCTGCACGCATGGGTCGAGGTGTATCTGCCCGGTGCGGGCTGGATCGGGCTGGACCCGACATCGGGGCTGCTGACGGGTGAAAGCCATATCCCGCTGGCGGCAACGCCCCATTACCGCAATGCAGCCCCCATTTCCGGCATGTCCAGCTTTGCCGAGACAGAGTTCGATTTCGACATGCGCGTGACCCGCGTGGCAGAGCATCCGCGCATCACGAAGCCGTTTTCCGATGCCGCTTGGGACAAGCTGAACGACACCGGCCGCAAGGTGGACGCAGCCCTTCAGGCGGGCGATGTGCGCCTGACCATGGGGGGCGAGCCGACATTCGTGTCCATCGACGATTTCGAGAGCGCCGAATGGAACACTGCCGCCGTCGGCCCCATGAAACGCGCGCTGGCCGACAAGCTGATCCGCCGCTTGCGCGACCGTTTCGCGCCCGGTGGGTTTCTGCACTATGGCCAAGGCAAGTGGTATCCGGGCGAAACCCTGCCGCGCTGGACCTTCTCGCTCTATTGGCGGCAAGACGGCAAACCCGTCTGGGCGGACGCCGCGCTTGTGGCGGAAGAGGGGGCGCAGACAGGGGCCACCGAAAAGGAAGCCGCGCAGTTTCTGGGCGGCATGGCCGAACGGCTGGGCGTTGGCGCGGAATTCGTCCTGCCTGCCTATGAAGACCCGGCAGAGTGGATTGTCCGCGAAGGCAACCTGCCCGCCAATGTCACGCCAGAGAATTCGAAGCTGAAAGACCCCGAGGAACGCGCCCGCATCGCCCGCGTGTTCGAGCGGGGGCTGACCAAGCCGGCAGGCCATGTGCTGCCGATCCAGCGCTGGCAGTCGCGCGCGGCTGGCCGCATCTGGCAATCCGAGAAGTGGAAATTGCGGCGTGGCAAGGTCTATCTGGTGCCCGGTGACAGCGCGGTCGGCTACCGTCTGCCCTTGGGCACGTTGCCCTATGTGTCGCCCGTGCAGTTTCCCTATATCTACCCGTCCGACCCGACCACCCTGCAAGAGCCTTTGCCGGATTACCACGACGAAGACGGGATGCCCGCGACCACGCCGGAACACCGCCAGCCCGTCTCTGAACTCAAACCCGGCGGGCCTGCGCAGGACAGGGTCGGCCAGCAGATGATCCCGATAGAAGGCGTGGTGCGCACCGCCTTGTCGGTAGAGCCGCGCGACGGGCGGCTTTGCGTCTTCATGCCCCCGGTCGAGAGGGTGGAGGATTACCTCGACCTGTTGGCCGCCGCAGAAGCCACCGCCAAGGACATGGGCCTGCCCATTCACATAGAGGGTTACGCCCCGCCCCATGACAGCCGCCTGAACGTGATCCGCGTGGCCCCCGACCCCGGCGTGATAGAGGTGAACATCCACCCCGCGCATAGCTGGGACGATTGCGTCGCCACCACAGAGGCGATCTATGAAGAGGCGCGCCAATGCCGCCTTGGCGCCGACAAGTTCATGATCGACGGGCGCCACACCGGGACCGGAGGCGGCAACCATGTGGTTGTCGGCGGGGCGAACACGAATGACAGCCCCTTCCTGCGCCGTCCCGATGTGCTGAAATCGCTGATCCTGTTGTGGCAGCGGCACCCGTCGCTCAGCTACCTGTTCTCTGGCCTGTTCATCGGCCCGACCAGCCAAGCCCCGCGCATTGACGAGGCGCGGCATGACACGCTGTATGAGCTGGAAATCGCGCTGTCGCAGATCCCGAAACCGGGCAATGGCATGGCCCCGCCGCCATGGCTGGTGGACCGCTTGCTGCGCAACATGCTGACCGATGTCACCGGCAATACCCACCGCGCCGAGATCTGCATCGACAAGCTGTATTCGCCCGATGGGCCGACCGGGCGTCTGGGGCTGGTCGAGTTTCGCGGGTTCGAGATGCCGCCGCATCCGCGCATGAACCTCGCCCAACAGCTTCTGATCCGCGCCATCATCGCACGCGCGTGGAACAACCCGGTCGAAGGGCGGCCCGTGCGCTGGGGCACGGTGCTGCATGACCGTTTCATGCTGCCGCATTTCCTGTGGGAAGATTTCCTGACCTTGCTGCGCGACCTGCGCGATCATGGCTTCGATCTGGACCCTGTCTGGTATGAAGCACAGGCCGAGTTCCGCTTCCCCTTCTGCGGCGAGGTCGCGGTCGAAGGCGTGAAACTGGAACTGCGTCAGGCGCTGGAGCCGTGGCATGTGCTGGGCGAAACCGGCGCGATTGGCGGCACGGTGCGCTATACCGACAGTTCGGTCGAACGCTTGCAAGTCAAGCTGACCGGCGCCGCCACCGACCGCTACCGCGTCATGTGCAACCGCCGGCCCGTGCCGATGGCGGCCTCGGGCACGTCGGGCGAAAGCGTGGGGGCTGTGCGGTTCAAGGCATGGCAACCGGCAGAGGCGCTGCACCCGGTCCTGCCCGTGAACGCGCCGCTGACATTCGACATCTACGACACATGGACGGGCCGGCCCATCGGTGGCTGCGTCTATCATGTTGCCCATCCCGGCGGGCGCAATTACGACACCTTCCCCGTCAACGGAAACGAAGCAGAGGCCCGCCGTCTGGCGCGGTTCGAACCCTTCGGGCATTCGTCAGGCGGCTACATCCCGGCCAACGAGACGCCACATCCCGAATTTCCGCTGACGCTGGATCTGCGGCGACCGCCGGGGCTTGCATGAGCGGTCAGGCGAAATCACTGCCGCCAACCCCGCTTCTGGCCGATTACAAGCTGCGGTCAGGTGTTGCGGATGAGTTGTTCGACGCCAGCGGGGCCATGCGTCCCGCCTGGACGGCGTTCATGGCGCAGCTTGCCAAGCTCTCGCCCGAAGAGGTCGCCGAACGGTTTGCCCGCGGCGACCGCTACCTGCGCGATGCAGGCGTGTTCTTTCGCCAGTATAGCGCCGACCCGTTGCAAGAACGGGAATGGCCGCTCAGCCATATTCCCGTCATCCTGCACGAACGCGACTGGGATGCGATTTGCGCAGGCCTGACACAGCGCGCCGAATTGCTGGAGCGCGTGGTCGCCGACCTTTACGGCGACTGCACGCTTGTGCGCGACGGCCATCTGCCCGCCGCGCTGGTGGCGCAAAACCCCGAATGGCACCGCCCCTTGGTGGGGATGAAACCCGCCTCGGGCCATTTCCTGCACTTGATCGCGTTCGAGATCGGGCGCAGCCCGGACGGGTCTTGGCTGGTCTTGGGCGACCGGACGCAATCGCCTTCGGGCGCGGGGTTCGCGCTGGAAAACCGCATGGCCACGGCGCGGGTTTTCCCCGAACCGGTGCCGCGCGCGAATGTGCGGCGTCTGGCCGGGTTCTTCCGCGCGTTTCGCGGCGCGCTGGATGACCTTGGCCGCAATGGCGGGCGCGCGGCGATCCTGTCGCCCGGCCCCGGCAACGACACCTATTTCGAACATACCTATGTGGCGCGCTATCTTGGCCTGCCGCTGTTGGAAGGCGAAGACCTGATCGTCCAGAACGGCACCGTGCAGGTGCGCACCGTGTCCGGCCCGCAGGATGTAGGCGTGTTGTGGCGACGGCTGGATACCGGCTATGCCGACCCGCTGGAGCTGGACGAGACATCGCAGATCGGCACGCCGGGGCTGGTCGACGCGGTGCGCCAAGGTCGCGTGAACATCGTGAACGCGCTGGGTTCCGGCATTCTGGAGACGCGCGCCTTCCTCGCCTTCTTGCCGCAGATTTCCGAAGTGCTGCTGGGCGAGAAGCTGAAAATGCCCAATATCGCCACATGGTGGTGCGGACAGGACTCGGAACGCAGTTTCGTGCAGGACAACGCGGGCAAGATGTTCATCGGCGACGCGCTCAGCCGTGCGCTGCCCTTCGACATCGGCAATGCCGACGGGCTGGCAGGCACGGCGCAGACACTTGCGGGCGACGCGCTTGGCACATGGATCGAGGCCAATGCGGCCAATCTTGTGGGGCAGGAAACCGTCACCCTCTCGACCACGCCCGCATGGATAGAGGACCGGCTTTTGCCGCGCCCGATGAGCGTGCGGGTTTTTGCCGCGCGCACGGCGCAGGGCTGGGTGTTCCTGCCCGGCGGATATGCTCGCGTGGGCCGCACCGAGGAAGCGGGCGCGCTGTCGATGCAGCAAGGCGGGTCGGTGGCCGATGTCTGGATCATGTGCGACCGCCCGGCCCCGCCGGAAACCCTGTTCGATAATGAACGCTTCCGCCGCGAGGATACGGGCGCGCTGCCCAGCCGCGCCGCCGATAACCTGTTCTGGCTGGGCCGCTATGTCGAACGGGCCGAAGGCGCGATCCGCCTGCTGCGCGGCTATCATTTGCGGCTGGCCGAAACCGGTGATCCCGACGATGACAGCGTGCAGCAGATTTCCAACTTGCTGGCCGCGCTTTTCGTCGATGTGGGCGCACCGGCCCACGCCACCCTGACCCCCATGCTGGGGTCGGCCCGGCTGTCAGCGGGCCGGGTGCGCGACCGCTTCTCGGTGGATGGCTGGGCGGCGCTGACGGACCTGATGACCAGCCTTGACGCGATGTCGGCCAATATCCAGCCCGGCGACGAATGCGCCCGCCAGCTTGGCATTCTGCTGCGCAAGATCACCGGCTTCAACGGTCTTGTGCACGAGAACATGCACCGCACCTCTGGCTGGCGCTTCCTGACGCTGGGCCGCGCGATGGAACGCGCCGATGCCGCCGCTGCCGTGCTGACCGCCTGCATGGCCGGGGACGTGCCGGGTCTGGGCCTGCTGGACATGGCGCTGGAATATGGCGACAGCCGCATCACCCACCAGCGCCGCTACCGGGTCGATCCGACATGGGAAACCGTCGGCGACCTGCTGGCGCTGGATGCGAATAACCCCCGGTCGGTGCTGTTTCAGGTCACGGCCATGCGTCGGATTGCCCAAGACCTGCCGCGCGCGCAGGTGGCGGGCCGCGTGTCGGACGTTCTGGGCGCGCTGTTGCGGCTGGAAACGCAGCTTGTCGTGGCCCACCCCAGCGACATTACCATCGCCTGCCTGACCGACATTCGCGCGGCGCTTGCCGATATTTCGGCCAAGCTGGCCAGTGCCTATCTGAACTGACGAGGGGCCATGCAATACGATATTCGCCTTGCGATCGGTTATAATTATGGTGCCCCCTCGGACCGCGCCCGCACCGTAGTGCGGCTTTTGCCCTCGAACCTGCCCGGCCAGCAACGCATCACGGCGCGGTTGCTGTCGGTGGACCCCGAACCGGACGAGCGGCGCGACACGACCGATTTCTTCGGCAATGCGATGAGCATTCTCAGCTTTCACCAGCCCATCGACCGGATCGACTTCAAACTGCATGCACGGGTCGAGCGGCTGGCACCCGCAGGCAGTCTGGACCTGTCGCCGAACCTTGCGGGTCTGGGCGCGGAAATCGCGGCCTATCGCAATCTTGACAGCCTGTCGCCGCATCACTTCCTTGGCCCATCCCGCCGCATCGGCCCAGAGCCCGAGATCGCTGCCTTTGCCACCAGCTTTCACAAGCCGGATCAGACCGTGCGCCAGACCGTCGGGGCACTGGGACAGGCCATCCATTCCGAAATGCGCTTCGATCCCGGCGCGACCGATGTCGACACACCGCCGGGAGAGGCCTTTGCCAACCGGCATGGCGTCTGTCAGGACTTCTCGCATGTGATGATCGCAGCCTTGCGCGCGCTTGGCATTCCGGCGGGCTATGTGTCGGGCTTTTTGCGCACCATCCCGCCGCCCGGCCAGCCCCGGCTGGACGGGGCAGACGCGATGCACGCCTGGGTCATGGCCTGGTGCGGAAACGAAACCGGCTGGGTCGAAATCGACCCGACCAATAACTGCTTTGTCGAGGCGGACCATATCGTCGTCGCCTATGGGCGCGACTATGCCGATATTGCCCCGGTCAAGGGCGTGTTGCGCACGTCGGGGACGCAGAACAGCCGCCACAGCGTCGATGTGGAACCGATCTGACGCTTGACCTAACCCCGCGCCCCGCGCGCGGCGTCCGGATGCTCTGCCAGAAACCCGCGCAGCACGGCGAAAAGGGTCGCGGCGCGGGGGACATCATCGGCATGAAGTGCTTCGCGAATATCGTCGCAAATCATTTCCTGAACCTTTTGCGGCCCGTGATGGACCTGCATCAGGTATTCGCCCAGCAGCGTCGCGTTGCCGATGGCCAGATGTTCATGCTTTGCCAGTGCATCAATCTCGGCCCGCGTCAGGGCCGACATGTCTTCCATATCCTCTAGGGTTATCATGGTCCGGACCTCCTCTGCCGTGCAGTATAACACAGGATCGCCGGGCCGGACTTGATGTCGCGCAGACCACGCAGACCGGGCCTAGCCCAGACACGCCCGGTAATCGCTGACCAGCAGATGCGTGGGGGCTTCGTCTTCCTCGACCTCGGCAAAGCGCCCGATGGGATCGCGGAAGATATTGTCGGTCTCGTCATCATTGACGGTCGAAACCTCGCCAATCAGCACATCCCCACCCTCGCCCCAGAACGCGTGCCAGTCGCCGGGGCGCAGGGTCACGCTTTCGCCGGGGCGCAGGCGCAGCTTTTCTCCGGGGGCATAGTCGTGGCGAATGCCGTCCAGCCAGACCGTGCCGCCCTTGTCCTCGGCAAAGCCGCCGTGATCGTCGGACCCGTACAGCTCGACCACCAGCGTGGCCCCGCCCCGGTTGATGATGTCCTCGGCCTTCAGCGCGTGGGTGTGCATGGGCGAAAGCTGGTCCTGCCGCGAGATCAGCAGCTTCTCGGCATAGCACATGCCGCCGCCACGTTGCAGGTCGGCCAATAGCCCGTTGCGCAGGGTGAACAGGAACAGCCCCATCTGGTCGAACCGCCCCGCGCCGTAATCGGTAATGTCCCAGCCACAGCGCGCGTCGATCACATGGCGGGCATCAGCGGCGCGGGCCTTGAAAGCGTCCGGGGTCCAGTAGGCGAAGGGCGGCAGCACGAAGCCATGGCGGCGGATCATCTCATCCGCCTCTGCCATGATGGCGTTGATACGAGAGCGTTTCATTGGGCAGACCTTTGCGCGCAGGACCGGGTTGGCCCAAGTGCTACGCCGCAAGGCGCGGGCCTGCAAGCTGACGAAACAGGGATTTCGGGAAAATGGTGAGCCGGCAGGGGTTCGAACCCTGGACCTACTGATTAAAAGTCAGTTGCTCTACCGGCTGAGCTACCGGCTCACTCTGAGGCCGCTACTTAGAAAAGCCGCGTCACAGGGTCAAGGACAAAAGCCACGCTTTCGCAATGTTTTCCACATGCCCCATTTCGCGGGGCTGGTCAGGGTGCATATGCATCGCTATATGGCGCGCATGACTGGCACGGGCCTTATCTTTTCCAAAATGCACGGCGCGGGAAATGATTTCGTCGTGATCGATTCGCGCGGCTGCGCGGAGCGGCTGACGACGCCTGCGCTGGCGCAAGCCTTGGGCGATCGCCATCGCGGCGTGGGATTCGACCAACTGGCCGAATTGCGCCCGGCTGACGATGCCGATCTGCTGCTGGAATTCTGGAACGCCGACGGCTCGCGCGCGGGCGCTTGCGGCAATGCCACGCGTTGTGTGGCGTCTATGGTCATGTGTCAGACCGGGGCCAAGACACTGACCATTCGCACAGCGCGCGGGATTTTATATGCCGAGGATCGCGGCGGGCAGATCTGGGTCAATATGGGCGCGCCCGTGCTGGACTGGCAGGACATTCCCCTATCGCAGAAGTGCGATATTGAACACCTGCCCCTGCCGGGCGACCCGGTCGCGGTCGGCATGGGCAACCCCCATTGCGTGCATTTCGTGGCCGATGCCGATGCCGCCCCTGTCGCGACCCAAGGCCCGGTCGTGGAACATGACCCGCTCTTTCCAGAGGCGACGAACGTGGAATTCGCGTCGCTGATCGCGCCCGACCACCTGCGCCTGCGCGTGTGGGAAAGGGGCACGGGCATCACGCTTGCCTGCGGCTCCGGGGCCTGCGCGACAGCCGTTGCCGCCAACCTGCGTGACCTGACCGGGCGGCAGGTGACGATCACCGCCGATGGTGGCACGCTGATGGTCGATTGGCGCGACGATGGCGTCTGGCTGACCGGGCCGGTGGCGCATGTCTTCACCGCCACGCTGGCCGAAGGGTTCGGTCAGTGACCGCGGCTCCGCGCTTCACCACGCTTGGCTGCCGCCTGAACGCCTATGAGACCGAGGCCATGAAGCGGCTGGCCGAGGAAGCCGGCGTGCGCGATGCGCTGGTCGTGAACACCTGCGCCGTCACGTCCGAAGCCGTGCGCAAGGCGCGACAGGAAATCCGCCGCCTGCGCCGCGACAACCCGGATGCGCCCATTATCGTGACGGGCTGTGCAGCCCAGACCGAACCCGAAACCTTCGCGGCCATGCCCGAAGTGACCCGCGTCATCGGCAATTCGGAAAAGATGCAGCCCGCGACATGGGCCAGCCTGACCCCCGACCTGATCGGCCAGACAGAGCGCGTAATGGTCGATGACATCATGTCGGTGCGTGAAACCGCCAGCCACCTGATCGACGGCTTCGGCACGCGCGCCCGCGCCTATGTGCAGGTGCAGAACGGCTGCGATCATCGGTGCACGTTCTGCATCATCCCATATGGCCGCGGCAATTCGCGTTCTGTGCCCGCGGGCGTGGTGGTCGAGCAGATCAAGCGGCTGGTGGACGAGGGTTATCTGGAAGTCGTTCTGACTGGCGTCGACCTGACAAGCTGGGGCGCGGACCTGCCCGCCCAGCCCCGCTTGGGCGATCTGGTGCGCCGCATCCTGCGGCTGGTGCCGGATTTGGCACGGCTGCGTATTTCGTCCATTGATTCGATAGAGGCCGACCCGGCGCTGATGGAAACCATCGCCACGGAACCGCGCCTGATGCCGCATTTGCACCTGTCCTTGCAGGCAGGCGATGACATGATCCTGAAACGTATGAAACGCCGCCACCTGCGCGACGATGCGATCGCGTTTTGCACCGAAGCGCGCCGCCTGCGGCCCGACATGGCCTTTGGCGCCGACGTCATCGCGGGCTTCCCGACAGAGACCGAGGCGATGTTCGAGAACTCGCTGAAGCTGGTCGAGGAATGCGGGCTGACATGGCTGCATGTTTTCCCGTTCAGCCCCCGCAAGGGCACCCCCGCCGCGCGGATGCCGCAAGTGAACGGCACAGCCATCCGCGAGCGCGCGGCGCGGTTGCGCGCGGCGGGCGCGGCGGCGGTCGCGCGCCATCTGAATGCGCAGGTCGGGGCCACGCACCCGGTGCTGATGGAAAACCCGCGCATGGGCCGCACCCCGCAATTTGCCGAAACGGTGTTTGACGCGGATCAGACCGTGGGCCAGATCGTGCAAGCCCGCATCACGGGGCATGACGGGGCGCAATTAACCGCTGCTGGTATCTGATGCGCCGCGCGCCCCGGGCTTGACCCGGGGCCTCGCCGTCAACCGCGCCGGTCGCTAGGCCCCGGATCAAGTCCGGGGCGCGGGTCAACCATCCGACGCCATGCCCTTCAGCTTATACAACATGTCCAGCGCCTCGCGCGGGGACAGCATATCCGGGTTCACATCCGCCAAGGCGTCCAGCACCGGCGACGGCTTGGCAGGTGCAGGCGCGGGCGCTTGCACCGCAGAGAACAGGGGCAGATCGTCGATCAGCGCCTTGGGCGAGCTGCCCCTTGCGCCATCTTCGAGCGCCGCCAGAACCTCGCGCGCGCGCGCGATCACCGGCGCGGGCAGCCCCGCAAGCCGGGCCACCTGCACGCCATAGCTGCGGTCGGCGGCCCCGCGCCGCACCTCGTGCAGGAACACGACATCGCCTTGCCATTCCTTGACCGCCACCGTCGCATTTTGCACCCCTGCCAGCCGGTCGGACAGCGCCGTCATCTCGTGGTAATGCGTGGCAAACAGCGCACGGGTGCGGTTCACATCGTGCAAATGTTCGAGCGTCGCCCAGGCAATCGACAACCCGTCATAGGTCGCCGTGCCGCGCCCGATTTCATCGAGGATCACCAGCGCCCGGTCATCGGCCTGGTTCAGGATCGCCGCCGTTTCGACCATTTCCACCATGAAGGTGGACCGCCCGCGCGCCAGATCGTCGCTCGCGCCCACGCGGCTGAACACTTGGCTGACCATCCCGATATGCGCCGCTTTCGCGGGCACCCAAGCACCCATCTGCGCCAGAATGGCGATCAGCGCGTTTTGCCGCAGGAAGGTCGATTTACCGGCCATGTTCGGACCTGTCAGCAACCAGATCGCCGCGCCCTCGCCCGCCGACAGGTCGCAATCATTGGCGATGAACGGCTCTCCGGCACGTTTCAGCGCCGCTTCGACCACCGGGTGACGGCCCCCTTCGATGGCAAAGGCGCGGCTGTCATCCAGCTTCGGCGCGCACCAATCGCCTGCGCGGGCCAGATCGGCCAAAGCGCTCGCCAAGTCAATCTCGGCCAAGGCGCGCGCGGTTTGGGACAAGGCGGCGGCGGCATCCAGCACTTCAGCGCGCAAGCCGTCGAACAGGCGTTTCTCGATCTCGAGCGCGCGGCCGCCCGCGTTCAGGATGCGGGTTTCCATCTCGGACAGCTCTACCGTGGTAAAGCGCACCTGGTTCGCCGTGGTCTGGCGGTGGATGAAGCGGTCCGACAGGGGCTGGGACAGCATCCGCTCGGCATGGGTGCTGGTCACTTCGATAAAATAGCCCAGCACGTTGTTATGCTTGATCTTGAGCGAGGTGATGCCTGTGTCATTGGCATAATCGGCCTGCATGGCGGCGATCACGCTGCGGCCCTCGTCGCGCAAGCGGCGGGCATCGTCCAGATCCGGGTCATGGCCGGGCGCGATAAAGCCACCATCGCGGGCCAGCAGCGGCGGCTCTGCCACCAGTGCGGCGTCGAGCAGGTCTAGCAACTCGTCATGGCCCAGAAGGTCCGCGCGGGCATCTGCCAAAAGCTGGGGCAAATCCGGCACTTCTAGCTGGGTTGCCAAGCTGCCCGCCTGCGCCAAGGCCTGCCGCACGGCGCCCAAGTCGCGCGGCCCGCCCCGGTCCAGCGACAGGCGCGAGAGCGCGCGGTCCAGATCAGGCACGGATTTGAGCGCCTGCCGCAAATCGGCGCAAAGCCGCGACTGGACATGCAGAAACGTCACGCAAGCCTGCCGCGACAGCGCCGTCTCGGCCCGGCGCGCAGGTGCGGACAAGCGCCGCTCCAGAAGCCGCGCGCCCGCCGCCGTGACCGTGCGGTCAATCGCCGCCAAGAGCGAGCCGTCGCGCCCGCCCGACAACGCTTGTGTCAGTTCCAGGTTGCGGCGCGTGGCGGCGTCGATCTGCACCGAGGCATCGAGGCTTTCAAGCGTCGGGGGCTGCAACAGGGGCAGCTTGCCGCGCTGCGTCAGGTCCAGATAATCGACCAATGCGCCAAGTGCCGCGCGCTCGGGCCGGGAAAACTGGCCGAACCCGTCGAGGGTTTGCACGCCGTACAGGTCGCACAAGCGCCGCTCGGCGGATGCGCTGTCGAAACTCGCAGGCGCAAGCGCGGTCAGCGCCGCGCCCATCTCCTCAACCACCGGGCGCAACGCCTCGGCCATGGGATCGGCCACCAGCACCTCGCGCGGGGCCAATCGCGCAAGTTCCGGGCCAAGTCGCGCACGGGTGCAGGCCATGACGCGCACCTGCCCGGTGGAAATATCGACCCAAGCCAACGCGCCCGCGTCGCGGATCTCGGCATAGGCGGCAAGGAAATTATGCCGCCGCGCGTCGAGCAAACTGTCCTCTGTCAGGGTGCCGGGGGTGACAAGGCGCACAACCTCTCGGCGCACAACCGCCTTGTAGCCGCGTTTCTTGGCCTCTTCCGGGCTTTCCATCTGCTCGGCAATCGCCACGCGGAACCCTTTGCGGATCAGGGTCAGCAGGTACCCCTCTGCCGCGTGATGGGGCACACCGCACATGGCGATATCTTCGCCCTGATGCTTGCCGCGCTTTGTCAGCGCGATGTCGAGCGCCGCCGCCGCTGCCACGGCGTCATCGAAGAACAATTCGTAGAAATCCCCCATGCGGTAAAACAGCAGCGCATCCGGATGCTGGGCCTTTACCTTCAGGTATTGGGCCATCATGGGGGTTACGGTGTCTGTCACGCGAGAAGGCTCCGGCCAAAGGGGATGGGGCAGAGCCTAGCGAAAGCCGTGGGCGGATTGAAGGGGGCTTTGCCCCCGCCCGGCCCCTGCCGGGGCCGGACTCCCCCAGGATATTTTTGCAAGGATGAATGGGGGAGGTCTGGCGCAGGTGCCCCGGACGCGCAGCGATCCGGGGCCTTGCGGTCGGCTGGCGGTTAGGCCGCGATCATTTCGGCCTGGCGGACGATGACTTCTGCCTGTTTGATGGACGCGATGTCGACCAGACGGCCCTTGTAGACGGTCGCGCCCTCGCCGCGCGCCTTGGCCTGTTCCATCGCGTCGAGGATTTCGCGCGCCTCGGCGACGGCGGCCTCGGAGGGGGTGAAGACCTCGTTGGCGAGCGCCACCTGCTTGGGGTGGATCGCCCATTTGCCAACCATGCCCAGCGTGGCGGAACGGCGGGCTTGTGCGCGGAAGCCGTCATCATCGCTGAAATCGCCGAAGGGGCCGTCGACCGGCAACACACCATTTGCGCGGCAGGCGGCGACGATGGCCGATTGCGCCCAGTGCCACGGGTCGGACCAGTATTGCGCGCCCTCGCGCAGCATGTAGTAGTTTTCCTGCGTGCCGCCGATGCCGGTCGTGGCCATCCCCATGGAAGCCGCGAAATCTGCCGCGCCAAGGCTCATGGCGGTCAGGCGGGGCGAGGCGGCGGCGATTTCGGCCACGTTGGTGATGCCGGCGGCGGATTCGATGATGACCTCGAACCCGATGCGTTTCTGGCGGCCCTTCGCGGCCTCGATCGAGGTGACAAGCGCATCGACGGCGTAGATGTCGGCGGCACAGCCCACTTTCGGGATCATGATCTGGTCCAAGCGCTCGGAGCCCTGTTCCAGCAGGTCGACCACGTCGCGATACCAGAAGGGGCTGTCCAGCCCGTTGATGCGCACCGAGAGCGTTTTCTTGCCCCAGTCCACCTCATGCGTGGCGGCGATCACATTGGCGCGCGCGCTGTCCTTGTCCGAGGGCGCCACCGAATCCTCTAGGTCGAGATTGATGACATCGGCCGCGCTGGAGGCCATCTTTTCAAACAGCGCCACGCGCGAGCCGGGACCGAACAATTGGCAGCGATTGGGGCGGGCGACAGGCGCGGGTTGCAGGCGGAAGCTCATGGTCTACCTCTTGGGACAGGATATTTCGAAACGGTGCGAGAATTTGGTATATTATTGCATACAATCGCGCAAGCTGTTTTTCTGCACATGCAAAGGCAACTTGTGCCGCATGGCAGCATGGCACGATGCGTGTGGCAGGAAATGCGGCTATAGGCTGCATATGAGGTGATTTCTTCGGCAAATACCCCGAAACCGCGTGCAATTCGCGAAACACTTCGCCAGCCTTTGGGTAGAATTGCGCAATATCCCCACCACCGGACAATGGAGCGACGCATGATCGAGACCCCCTACCTGCTGTTTCTGGGCGATGCACCCGACCCGTTGGCCGCCAAGGTCGCGCAGGGGATCAAGGATTGGCGCCCCGATTTCGCGCTGGGCCAGCTCCGCATGGAAGGTTGCCGCGCCGACATGAAACTGCCGGATATGACGCTGGCCGAAGCCAAGGCCGCGGGCGCGAAGACGCTGGTGATCGGCGTCGCGAACCGGGGCGGGGTGATTTCGGCGGCATGGAAGAAGGTGCTGATCGCGGCGCTGGAGGAGGGGTTCGACCTGGCGTCGGGCCTGCACAACCTTTTGCGGGACGAGCCGGACTTGAAAGCGGTTGCCGAAGCCACCGGGCGCAAGCTGCACGACGTGCGCGTGCCGTCCGTCAAATACCCCATCGCCAATGGTGAAAAGCGCACCGGCAAGCGCTGTCTGGCCGTGGGCACCGACTGCTCTGTCGGCAAGATGTATACGGCGCTGTGCATGGAGCGCGAGATGCTCGCGCGTGGGATGAAGGCCAGTTTCCGGGCCACGGGGCAGACCGGCATCCTGATTACCGGGGGCGGCGTGCCGCTGGATGCGGTCATCGCGGATTTCATGGCCGGGTCGGTCGAATGGCTGACGCCGGATAACGACCCGGACCATTGGGACTTGATCGAGGGGCAAGGCTCGCTGTTCCATGTGTCTTATTCCGGCGTGACGATGGCGCTGATCCATGGCGGCCAGCCTGATGCGCTGATCCTGAGCCATGAGCCGACGCGCAGCCATATGCGGGGCTTGCCGGGCTACGACTTGCCCTCTTTGGAGGCCGTGCGCGACATGGCGTTGACGCTGGCGCGGGTGGCAAACCCGGCCTGCAAGGTGGTGGGCATTTCGGTGAACACGGCGGCGCTGGATGACGATGCGGCCTTGGCCTGCTGTGCCGAGATCGAGGCGCGCATGGGTCTGCCGACGGTCGATCCGTTCCGCCATGGCGCGGGCCGCTTGGTCGATGCTTTGGAGGCCATGTAAGGGGCTTTGCGCCCGTGGTTTGAGTTTGAGGGGCTTTGCCCCTCTGGAGCCTGCGGCTCCATTCACCCCAGGATATTTAGGCAAGGATGAAAGGGGATCGCGTGTTTCGGGTTTCCGAGGATCGATTCGCATTGGCGGAAGTCTTTACCATCGCGCGCGGGTCGCGGACCCATGCCGATGTGCTGCGCGCCGAGGTGTTGCGCGGTCATGTGATGGGCCAGGGCGAATGCGTGCCTTATGCGCGCTATGGCGAGACGATGGCATCGGTTCGCGCGCAGATCGAGGGGCTGGCCGAGGGGATGGACCGCACCGCGTTGCAAGGCGCGCTGCCCGCCGGGGCCGCCCGCAATGCCGCCGATTGCGCCCTGTGGGATTGGGAGGCCAAACGCGCCGGTCGCGCTGTCTGGCAGATGGCGGGGTTGGCGCGGCCCGCGCCAGTTGTGACCGCGTTTACCCTGTCGCTGGACAGCCCCGAGAAGATGGAAATGGCCGCACGCAAGCACGCGGCGCGGCCGCTTTTGAAGATCAAGCTGGGCACGCCCGAGGACATGCCGCGGCTGGAAGCGGTGCGGCGCGGCGCGCCTAGCACCCGGATCATCATTGACGCCAATGAGGGCTGGGATACGGATGTCTATGCCGATCTGGCCCCGCATCTGTTGCGCCTTGGCGTCGAGATGGTCGAGCAGCCCTTGCCCGCAGGCCAGGATGACATGCTGGCCGAGATCGCCCGTCCCCTGCCTGTCTGTGCCGACGAATCCTGCCATGACCGTGACAGCCTGCCGGGGCTGCGCGGAAAGTATGACATGGTGAATATCAAGCTGGACAAGACCGGCGGCCTGACCGAGGCGCTGGCGCTGCGCGATGCGGCCCGCGCCGAGGGCTACCGCGTGATGGTTGGCTGCATGGTCGGCAGTTCGCTGGCCATGGCCCCGGCCGTTCTGGTCGCACAAGGGGCCGAGATCGTAGATCTGGACGGCCCGCTTTTGCTGGCCGAGGACCGGGAACCACCCTTGCACTACGATGGCGCGGGCGTGCACCCCCCCTTGCCCGCGTTGTGGGGTTGACTACTCTTTCCCAAAGCCTGCGCATAGGCTAAGGACAGGCCACCCGCCACAAGGAGAGAGAGATGCCCCGTTATCGTTCCCGCACCACCACCCATGGCCGCAACATGGCAGGCGCGCGCGGCCTGTGGCGGGCGACCGGCATGACCGACAATGATTGGGACAAGCCGATCATCGCGATCGTCAACAGCTTCACCCAGTTCGTGCCCGGCCATGTCCATCTGAAAGACCTCGGCCAGCTTGTCGCGCGCGAGGTCGAAAAAGCGGGTGGCGTGGCCAAGGAATTCAACACCATCGCGGTGGATGACGGGATCGCCATGGGGCATGACGGGATGCTCTATTCCCTGCCCTCGCGAGAGGTGATCGCGGATGCGACCGAATACATGGTCAACGCCCATTGCGCCGACGCCATGGTCTGCATCTCGAACTGCGACAAGATCACGCCGGGCATGTTGATGGCGGCGATGCGGCTCAACATTCCGGCGGTTTTCGTCTCTGGCGGCCCGATGGAAGCGGGCAAGGTCGAGATTGACGGGGTCGAGAAGGCGCTGGACCTTGTGGATGCGATGGTTGTCGCGGCGGATGAGAAATACACCGATGCGCAGGTGCAAGCGATCGAGGAAGCGGCCTGCCCGACCTGCGGGTCGTGTTCCGGCATGTTCACGGCCAATTCGATGAACTGCCTGACTGAGGCGCTGGGCCTGTCGCTGCCCGGAAACGGCTCTACCCTCGCCACCCATGCGGACCGCGAAAAGCTGTTCAAGCGCGCGGGCCATCTGATCGTGGAAAACGCCAAGCGCTATTACGAGCAGGATGACGAGAGCGTGCTGCCGCGCAACATCGCCAGCTTCAAAGCGTTCGAGAACGCGATGTCGCTGGATATTGCTATGGGCGGGTCCACGAACACGGTGCTGCACTTGCTGGCCGCCGCCTATGAGGGCGGGATCGAGTTCAGCATGGCCGATATCGACCGCCTGTCCCGCCGCGTGCCCTGCCTGTGCAAAGTCGCCCCGGCGAAGAATGACGTGCATATGGAAGATGTTCATCGCGCGGGCGGGATCATGTCGATCCTTGGCCAGTTGGACCGCGCCGGCCTGTTGCACCGCGACCTGCCGACCGTTCACAGCCCGACCATGGGCATGGCCATCGACATGTGGGATGTGACCCGCACCGATGACCCGGAGGTTCACGAATTCTACCGCGCGGCGCCCGGTGGCGTGCGCACAACGCAAGCCTTCTCGCAATCGCGGCGCTACAAGACGCTTGATACCGATCGCGAAAAGGGCGTGATCCGCTCGAAAGAGCACGCGTTCAGCCAGGATGGCGGTCTTGCGGTGCTGTTCGGCAATTTGGCAGAACAGGGCTGCATCGTGAAAACCGCGGGCGTGGATGACAGCATCCTGAAGTTCAGCGGCCCTGCGCATGTGTTCGAGAGCCAGGATGACGCAGTCAGCGGCATTCTGACCGGCAAGGTCAAGGCGGGCGAGGTCGTTATCATCCGCTACGAGGGGCCGCGCGGCGGGCCGGGGATGCAGGAAATGCTGTATCCGACCAGCTACCTGAAATCCAAAGGGCTGGGTGCGGCTTGTGCGCTTGTCACCGATGGCCGCTTCTCTGGCGGCACGTCGGGCCTGTCGATCGGGCATGTCAGCCCAGAGGCCGAAGAGGGCGGGCTGATCGGGTTGGTCGAGCAGGGCGACCTGATCGAGATCGACATCCCCGAGCGCCGGATAGAGTTGAAGGTGGATGACGCCACCCTTGCCGCGCGCCGTGCCGCGCAGGACGAAAAGGGCTGGAAACCCGCCAAGCCGCGCCCGCGCAAGGTCTCGACCGCGCTGCGGGCCTATGCGGCGCTGACCACATCGGCGGCCATGGGGGCCGTGCGCAAATTGCCCGAAGGATGGTGATCCGAATGAGCCGTATCGTTTACGTGAATGGCGACTACCTGCCAGAGGCCGAAGCCAAGGTGTCGATCTTCGACCGGGGCTTTCTGATGGCCGATGGCGTCTACGAGGTGACGACGGTCATCGACGGCAAGCTGATCGATTTTGACGGGCATTTCACCCGGCTGGAGCGGTCGTTGTCCGAGTTGGACATTGCCAACCCCATGGACCGCGACGCGTGGCTGGAAGTGCACCGCCAGCTTGTGGACCAAAACGGGGTGGATCAGGGGATGGTCTATCTGCAAGTGACACGCGGCGCGCCTGGCGACCGCGATTTCATCTTTCCCGACCCAGAGACGACCACGCCGACCGTGGTGCTGTTCACCCAGTCGAATCCCGCATTGGTGGACAGCCCGAAAGCGAAAAAGGGCATCAAGGTCGTGACCATCGACGACATCCGCTGGGGGCGGCGCGACATCAAGACCGTGCAACTGCTGTATCCGTCCATGGGCAAGATGATGGCGATCAAGCAAGGCGCGGATGATGCGTGGATGGTGCAGGACGGCGCGATCACCGAAGGCACGTCAAACAACGCCTATATCATCAAGGACGGCAAGATCGTGACCCGCGCGCTGTCGAACGACATTCTGCACGGGATCACCCGTGCCGCCGTTCTGCGCTTCGCGCGCGAGGCGCAGATGCAGGTCGAGGAACGCAATTTCACGGTCGAAGAAGCGAAATCGGCGGATGAGGCCTTTGTCACCTCTGCCAGCACCTTCGTGATGCCGGTCGTGTCCATTGACGGCGCGGAACTGGGCAGCGGTGCGCCCGGACCGATGGCCCAGCGCCTGCGCGAGATCTATATCGAGGAAAGCCGTAAGGCCGCGATCTAAGCGGAAGTGGCAAGGGGCGCTGCAACAGCATTCCTTGCCGGTCCATTGGCTAGAACGGCCGCACCGCGCCCGCCGCTATGCTGCGAACGAAGCGCCGTTCACTTCGACACTGATGGCCGCCAAAACCTCGGCCGGGTCGACGCCGTCGAACCCTTCCAACTCGACCATCGGCAAACCGTCCACCCGGATCAGGATGCCGGAATCGTCCGAGTTTCGTTCCGCCGACAAGGTCACGGAATCGCCGAAATACATCGGGTCACGCCCGTCCGGCCCGAACTGACCTTCGTTATAGTCGTCGAAAGCGGTCATGTAATCGCGCTCGAGGTCGATCACCAAGCGATCTTCGGCCGGGTCAAAATCGCGGACCACCGGGGTAGACAGCGCATCGCCGCCGAGGCTTTGCAAGGCACCCGTCGCGTCCAGACCGCCGGGCGAGATGACGAACAGATCCTCGCCCGCGCCGCCTGTCATGACAGAGCCGCCGGCGCTGACAAGCGTATCATTGCCGCCACCCCCGCGCAGGATCTGGTCGTCGCGGCCCGGATCCATATGCTCGCCAAGGATCAGATCATTGCCCTCGCCGCCAAAGGCTTCGTCGTCTTCGAAGGCGATCAGCAGATCGTCATCGACGCCACCGTTCAGCTGCACGCCGAACTCTGGAAACCCGATCAGCGTGTCATTCCCCGCCAGACCGTCATATTCGGACACATCATCGCGGGCGGTTATCAGGTCATTGCCAGGCCCACCTTGCCCCGGCGTTTCGGGTTCGGGTTGAGGCTCGGGCTCGGGCGGGGTATCGGGGTCCGGGTCGGTGTAGGGATCGTCTCCGCCGTCATTGAACAGCGCCAAAGCGCCAAATGCCAAGACCAAACCAAGCAATCCGAATCCGAACATGTTGAAACCCACCCTGGTAACGCTTTGTTCAATAAGGTTAATAAAATTCAAGCCATAAAGCAGCCACATTCTTGCCAAACATTCGCAACAATCCGCTCTGATTGTCGCGCTGAATGTGGTTAATCCAACCGGATACACCCGTTGTCCAACAGGTCCGGGAAACGCTCTGCCATTCGGTCAGGTTGCTCGAATTGGGCGCAGGCCTGTGTTTGCGTCACCGTGAAGGGCTGCCCTGTAAAGCGGTCTGTATCGCGCGGGCGGGGGCCGCAATCCGTCTCTGCCCCTGCGGCGCGCCGCTGCTCGCAGCCAAGGTAGAACGCCAAGCTCTGCAAATCGTTCATGCGCTGCGCGTCGCGCTCTTCCAGCCGCGCCTGTTCCGGGCCGCCCACCTGCCACAGGCCCAGCGCGATCATCAGCACGGTAAACGGCACCAGCAGCCGGGACAGGAAACGTCGCATCACCCCTCCGCCAGAAAATCGCGAAACCACGCGATGACAAGCGCCGCGATCACGACCACCAAGCCCACCTTGGCCAAGAACTGCGCGGTGATGACCCCGGTCAGACCGGCATAAACCACGGCAACCGCCGCGCCCAGCAGCGCCAGCATGGACAGGAACATCGTGAACGCCCCGAAGCGGTGGCGCATCGGCGCGCGCCGCGCGCCGGGGTCCGACGCGACCGCACGCGCCGCGCGGCGGTCCAGCCACAGAAACACCGGCAAGGCCACGATCAGAAGGGCGATGGACCAGCGCATAGAGGCCGTGGTGCCAGCATAATAGGGATCATGCAGCGGGTCCGGCAGCCATGCCTCGATCAGCTCGAATCCCAGATCGCCAAGGTTGTAGGTTACGATCAGGAGCGCCACGAACATCAGCGCGTAAAGCACCGCGTCCTGCCCCGCCGCCTTGGCCTGCGGGCGCGGCACAGGCACGCCCAGTCCGTGATCGGCCCATTTGCCCAGCGCGCCCGCGACCTCTGCGGGCGACCACCCTTCCGCCAACAGTGCCCCGCGCAACGCGTCGGGGTCGTGCCCGGCGCGCAGGCCAGCCTCTACAAAGGCGTCAAGCTGGTCGGCGGGTTTCACGCGCCTCAGCCGTTGTCGCCGACATTCTCGGCAAAGGATTTGACGAAAGCGGCCTTTTGCGCATCGTCGGCTTCGGTCTGATGCTTTGCCTTCCAGTCGGCATAGGGCATCCCATAGACGACTTCGCGCGCGGCCTCTTTGTCCATGTCGATCCCGCGTTCCTGCGCGGCTTCCATATACCAGCGCGACAGGCAGTTGCGGCAAAAGCCGGTCAGGTTCATCATGTCGATGTTCTGCACATCGCTGCGCTTGTCCAGATGCGCCAGAAGCGCGCGAAAGGCCGCGGCTTCCAGTTCGGTGCGGGTCGTGTCGTCCATGTGCAATCCTCCATTTACCTTTGGAAGGTGCGCACTCGGTTGACCAAGGTCAAGCGCGGCAGGCTTGCTTTTCGTTTCATAATCAGTAGTTGTTTGCGCTAACGAATTTCGCCTGACATGAAGCCCTGTCATATCAGTGCCAAAGGCGCCGTCAGGACGCCCAACACCTGAGAGGAATTCCCATGACGCCCCTGCGCCGTCACCGCATGATTAAAATCGTGGCCACGCTTGGCCCGGTCTCTTCCGATTACGACACCATCCGCGCCCTGTTCGAGGCCGGTGCCGACGTGTTCCGCCTGAACATGAGCCATGGCACCCATGACGATATTGCCGCGCGGCACGCCATCATCCGCAAGATCGAAGCAGACACCGGCCGCCCGATCGCCATCCTCGCCGACCTTCAGGGTCCGAAACTGCGCGTGGGCGAATTTGCAAACGGGTCCGAGGAATTGGTCGAAGGGGCCGCTTTCCGGCTGGACCTGTCCGACAAGCCCGGCGATGCGACCCGCGTGAACCTGCCACATCCCGAAATTTTCGAGGCGCTGGAACCGGGTGCGAACCTGTTGGTCAATGACGGCAAGATCCGGCTGAAGGTCAACGAGTGCGGCAAGGATTTCGCCGATTGCACCGTTGTCGTCGGCGGCACCATTTCCAACCGCAAGGGCGTGAACGTGCCCGATGTGATCCTGCCCTTGGCCGCACTCTCCGACAAGGACCGCAAGGATCTGGAATTCGTCTGCCGTCTGGGCGTGGATTGGCTGGCGCTGTCTTTCGTGCAGCGTGCCGCCGACGTGGCCGAGGCACGCACGCTGGCCCAAGGCCGCGCCGCGATCCTGTCCAAGATCGAAAAGCCCGCCGCCGTCACCGCTTTTGACGAGATTCTGGCCGTGTCCGACGGGATCATGGTCGCCCGCGGCGATCTGGGCGTGGAACTGCCAGTGCAAAACGTACCGCCCATCCAGAAGCGCCTTGTGCGCCGTGCCCGTGCTGCCGCCAAACCCGTGATCGTGGCCACGCAGATGCTGGAATCCATGATCGACAGCCCCATGCCCACCCGCGCCGAAGTGTCGGACGTGGCGACCGCCATCTATGAGGGTGCGGATGCGATCATGCTGTCGGCGGAATCGGCGGCCGGCGATTATCCGATCGAAGCCGTCAGCACCATGGACAACGTCGCCCGAGAGGTCGAAAGCGATCCGACTTATATCGACATCATCGACGCGTCGCGCAAGAACAAGCACAGCACTGTCGCCGACGGGATCGTCGCCGCCGCGCGCGAATTGGCAGAGAAAACCGATATTGCCGCGATCTGTTGCTTCACCGAATCCGGCACCACAGCCAGCCTTGTGGCGCGCGAACGTCCGCATGTGCCCATTCTGGCGCTGACCCCCATCACCAAGACCGCGCGGCGGTTGCAATTGGTCTGGGGCGTGCATTGCGAAGAGGTCGCAGAGGTCGAACGCTTCAAGAAAGCGGTCATCAACGCCGTGCGCGTCACCCGCAAATACGGCTTCGGCACCGAGAAGGACCAGATCCTTGTCACGGCGGGCATTCCGTTCAACCAGCCGGGCACAACCAACATCTTGCGCGTCGCCCCCTGCGCAGAACACTTGATCGTGTCGGGAGAGCCAGAGTAACCTGACCGCCTGCAAGCGGGGCGGCATGGATACGGGCTTTCTTTTCCTTCTGGGGGTTTACCTTGTGCCGCTGGCATTCGTCAGCGCGGTCTCTGCATGGGCGGATGGTCGGCGGCCGACGGTGGCGGTCGGGCTTGCGGCCTTTGGCGTTGCGCTGGCGGTCATCGCCTCTGTGCTGCGGCCGGACGGGGTCTATGGCCTCTCCGACATCCCGGTTCTGACGATAGAGCTGTTCACCCGCATCTGGCGCGCCTTCTGAGCCTTGCGCCTGCCCGGTTTCTGGTTTAAGGCGCAGGTTCCATTCGACGGGGCGGCCGGCCAATGTGGCATGCCGAGTCGCTCCCCTGACCGAAAAAGGAGTCGGAAATGCCCAAGATGAAGACAAAATCGGGCGCGAAAAAGCGCTTCTCCATGACCGCGACCGGCAAGGTCAAAGCCGGTCAGGCCGGCAAGCGGCACGGCATGATCAAGCGGACGAAGAAATTCATCCGTGACGCACGCGGCACCACCCTGCTGTCCGAGCAGGATGCCCGTATCGTCAAAACCTACATGCCCTATAACCGGTAAGGAGAGCGGAACATGTCACGCGTTAAATCCGGCACTGTCACCCACGCCCGCCACCGCAAGGTCATCAAGGCCGCCGCTGGCTATTACGGCGCCCGTTCGCGCAACTTCCGCACCGCCACGCAGGCTGTGGACAAGGCGAACCAGTATGCAACCCGCGACCGCAAGGTGCGCAAGCGCAATTTCCGCGCGCTGTGGATCCAGCGTATCAACGCAGCCGTGCGCGCCATCGACCCGACCCTGACCTATTCGCGCTTCATCAACGCGCTGAACCTGGCGGGTATCGAAGTGGACCGCAAGGTTCTGGCCGACCTCGCCGTGCACGAGCCGGAAGCATTTGGCCAGATCGTGGAAAAAGCGAAAGCCGCAATGGCCTAAGCCAGCTTCGGCAGAAACAAAGAAACCCCGCCCGGCAGATCGCCCGGCGGGGTTTTTTCGTGCCCTCACGCGCCTTAGCGGTTCCGGCGCGCCACTTCGGCGGTGATGTTGAACAACCCGGCGGACAGGTCGCTTCCGAAGCGCATATTGCCAAGGATCACGGTCGTTTCCGCACCCGTATCGTCGCGGATCACCCATTGGCGCAGCTCTGTCGGACCGGCGGAAAACACCAGCCGGATGGACCCGTATTGCGGGTTTTCGGGGTCTTGCGCGATCACGGTCGTTGTGGTGCCGTCATCGGTATGGCCGACGACCATGCTGCGATTGCTGAAATCCACGTTGCGTTCCAGAATCAGGTTCAGCGGCGTCTGGCTTAGCGGGTATTGGTTCGGCCCCTGGTTCGACCGCCCATCGAAAATGGCCACCTGCCCGCCGCCTGCCATGACAAGCGACTCTTCCGGCGGGTCGTATTCGAACCGCACGCGACCGGGGCGGCGAATGTAAATCCGGCCCGTGGCAAGGCTGCCATCGGGGTTGATCTGGGTGAACTCGCCCTCGGCCGTGGTGAAACTGTTGAAGTAGCGCGAGATCTCATCCAGCGGGATGCGATCGGCCAAAGCGGGACGCACCAGCGCCAAGGCTGGCAGGGACAAAAGCAGGGAACGACGTGTGATACTCATGCCGTTTGGATACCCGGTTTCGGGATTGCCACAAAGCGCATTCGCCTCACGCCGCCAACACAAGGCAGAGAGTTGCCGATCCGCCAAAGGGTTACAGCACCAGCGCCGGTGTCATGCCGCTGGGTTCCAGATCCCACCGGGCGCGCCAATTGCCCGCTTCGCGCTCCAGCACAAGGTAGTTGCGCTCTGCCACGTAGCGGGTGGGTTGGCCCGGCAATCGGGCAATGCGGATGGGATGTTCGGGCAGCGGGTCTTCGCCCAAACTGGCCAATGCGCCCAGAACCCGCGCCCAAGCCTTGGGCGGCGCGCGATGCGCGATGCCAGAGGCGACAAGCTGGTTCAAGTGCAGCCCCGCGCCCAAGTCCATCGTCGCACGGGTGGCCAGATGAATCTCGCCCGACAGCGCCGTTATGTCATGCCCATCGCGCCGCGCCAGATCGCGCACCAGCCGCAACATGCGCCGCCATTCGTCACGATGCGCGCGACTTTGCCACTGGTCGCGCAGGTCGTCCTCGTATTTCTGCATTTTCGGGACCAGCACCATCAACGCCTCCAGAATGGACAGGCGCGGCCCCAATAGCGGCACGCTGGACATCAGCATGGTGTGACCGTGCACGTCCTTGGCGGCCTCTTCTTCCATCATGGCCCAACCGCCCGGTCCCATGACCTGCCGCCTTGTGCGCTCGGACCGCAGGTCAGGCGCAAGGACGCGTAACTCGGGAGCGCGAATGCTCCAGCCCAGATGGATGCCGTCCTTGTCGTGGAAGCGCGCGGGCAGATCGCCCTCGACCGCCGCCGCCTGAAAGATCAGGAAGGCTTCGCGCGCAACCGAAAACAACGTCTGCCCCACCGGCGAATAGGTGCGCGAGCGCGGCAGCGAGCCCCAGCCATCGCAGATGTCATGGTCATCCCACTGCATGAGCGACGGGATACGCGCGACAAGCCATGCCATTTGCGGGGCCGCATAGATCGCGGCATAGCGCGCGAAGAACCGCTCACGCAGATGGTGGCGCAGATCGGCCAACGCCGCTTGCGACGGATCGCGTGGCAGGCTGTCGGGCCAATCGTCCGACAGCTCGTGCCCGTCCGTCGCCTCGTCGGCATAGACCTGATCGCCGCCATGCAGCAACAAGGCGAAAGGCGCGCGTTTATGCTCGACGCGCAGGCGTTCCCACATGGCATTGCGCTCGGAATCCTCTCGGTCCATGTCGCCATGCTCTTCGCCATTGCAGGATACGAAGGCGATACGCAAATCGCCCGTCAGATCGCCCGCGACCGGGTAATCGGTGCCGTCCCAGCGGTAACTGGACGCCCGATCGGCAGGCAGCGTGAACCGCGCACGCCAGATGGTGGCGTGGTCGTAGTCGGCCAGCCGCTCGGGCGCGATCTGCCCGCCATCCGTGACGACCGGCGCAGGTGCCTCGCCCTTGGGCATGATGAACAGCGCGGCAAGCTGCATCGCCCCTTCTGCGACATGGTCCAGATACAGCACGGGGCCGATAGGCGTGGAAATCTCTGTCATGGCAGACAGATAGGGCACGCCCCACCCCCCCGCAATCACGCCCGCGCGAAATTGTCCCGCTCAGGCCATGTTTTGCCTTGGGGTTTATCCCTGCTCCGGCACCAGGATCTCGCGCTTGCCCACATGGTTCGCGGCCGTGACAAGCCCTTCGTCTTCCATCTGCTCGACCAGACGCGCGGCCTTGTTATAGCCGATGCCCAGCTTGCGCTGAATGTAGCTGGTCGAGCATTTGCGATCCTGGATCACCACCTGCACCGCTTGGTCATACAGCGCATCTTCGCCCGTGGTATTCCCGCCTAGGCCCAGCACCGCGTCGATATCGGCTTCCTTGTCGGATTCCGGCCCATCGACCACGCCGGATTTGTATTCGGGCGGGCCGAAGGATTTCAGATGGTTGACGATTTCTTCCACCTCTTCATCACTCACGAACGGCCCGTGAATACGGCTGACCCGACCGCCGCCCGCCATGTACAGCATGTCACCCATGCCCAGAAGCTGCTCCGCCCCCTGCTCGCCCAGAATCGTGCGGCTGTCGATTTTGCTGGTCACCTGGAACGAAATCCGGGTGGGGAAGTTCGCCTTGATCGTGCCGGTAATCACATCGACAGAGGGGCGCTGTGTGGCCATGATAAGGTGGATGCCAGACGCCCGCGCCATCTGCGCCAGACGCTGGATGCACGCCTCGATTTCCTTGCCCGCGACCATCATCAGGTCGGCCATTTCATCGACCACAACGACGATGAAGGGCAGGATTTCGGGCGCGAATTCTTCGGTCTCGAACACGGGATCGCCGGTTTCATCGTCGAACCCGGTCTGGATGGTGCGCTTGAACATCTCGCCCGCGGCCAAGGCCTCGCGCACGCGGCCGTTATAGCCGTCAATGTTGCGCACACCCATTTTCGACATCTTGCGGTAGCGCTCTTCCATCTCTCCCACGACCCATTTCAGGGCCACGACCGCCTTTTTCGGGTCGGTCACAACGGGCGACAGAAGGTGCGGAATGCCGTCATAAACCGACAGTTCCAGCATCTTGGGGTCGATCATGATCATGCGGCATTCGTCCGGTGTCAGACGATAGAGAAGCGACAGGATCATGGTGTTGATCGCGACCGACTTGCCCGACCCGGTGGTGCCCGCGATCAGCAGGTGGGGCATCTTGGCCAGGTTCGCGACAATCGGTTCGCCATCAATGCCTTTGCCCAGCGCGAGCGGCAGGCGCATGTTGCTGTCGCCAAAGTCGCGGGCGGCAAGGATTTCCCGCAGCACGACCTTTTCACGATGCGCGTTGGGCAATTCGATCCCGATGATGGACCGGCCCGGCACGGTCGAGACACGCGCCGACAGCGCCGACATGGAGCGCGCGATGTCATCGGCCAGACCGATCACGCGGCTGGCTTTCAGGCCCGGTGCGGGTTCCAGTTCATACTGCGTGACCACGGGGCCGGGGCGCACGCTGACGATCTCGCCGCGCACGCCGTAATCGTCCAACACCGCTTCCAACATGCGCGCGTTTTCTTCCAGCGCGTCGTCGCTCAAGGTATAGCGTTCGACCTCGTTGGGGTTTTGCAGCAGCGCGAGCGGCGGCAATTCGTAGGTCGGCGCATCGGGTTCGAAGCGGAAGGCGGGTTCGGCCTCTGCCTGCGCCTGCCGCGAGGGTTGCAGCTTTCGCGCCAAAGGGGCCACGACGCGGCGTTGCAACACATGGCCCGCCGGGCGCGGCGCGGGGGCGTCGGTCGCAGGCGGTGCAATCTCGGCCTCTGGCGCGGCGGGGGCCGACGCGGGTGTGGGCGTTGTGGCCATCATCCAGTCGGGCATGGGAACATTGCCCATTTGCGGCGTCAGGCTGGCCGAAAGTTGCGCGGCAAAGCCTTGGGGCGGTGCGGCCTGCGCGGGCGCGGACATGTCGGGGCTGGACAAGGGCGGCTCTGCCGGGCGCAGGTTGCGGTCGAACTGGAATACCGGCTTTGCGGGCCGGCGATGCTTGATCGCGTCGGCAATCCGCGAGCGGATATGCTCGCCTTCCGGGGCGGCGACATGGGCCGCGCCCTCGGTCAGGGGCGGCTCTATCAGCTCTGGCTGCGGCATGGGCTGCGACGGAGCACCCCCCGGCCCGGCGCTAAGCGTTTTCAGCCGCGACAACAGGCTCGGCCGGTCCTCTGTCTGCTCAAGCGGTGCCGGGCTGTGCGGCATATGCGGTGCAACCGGCTGTGCCGGATACGGCATGGGCTGCGGCTGTTCCATCTGCGGCTGGTAGGGTGTGGCGCGAATGACCGGCGGCGCGCGGCGCGCGGCGGGGGCTGCGTGCAGGCCGGGGTCTTCGTGCCACGCCTGTTGCGGCACATGGCTGGCGGCGGCAGCGCGGGCCGCTGCGGCATCGCGGGCCCGCTGCGCCATCGCGCCGCCCGCGCGCTGCATACCGCGCAAGCCGCCGCTGGCACCGCCGCGCAGCAGGGCAAAAAGGCCCGCGTAGATCAGCACGATCCCCGACACAAGGAAGCTGCCGAATTTCACGACTTCGCGCAGCGACAGGCCCAGAACGAAGCTCCAGACAGCAGCCATGCCCGCCAGCATGAAGAGCGACATGAACCGCACGCCCGCGCCCGCGCTCATCGGCAGCGCATTGACCACGGCGCCCAGAACCGTGTCGCCGAACACACCGCCAAGGCCCATGACCGGCTGCCAATCGGCGCTTGGCACAAGGGTCGCGCACCAGATCGCGGCCACGGCGAGCGCGATGGGCAGGAACACGGCGCGCGCCATCAGCGCCTCATGCCCGCGCGCCAGAACCAGCCGCAGGCCCCAAGCGGCGCAGAACACCACCAAGCCCCAGCTGGCCACGCCAAGGATAACCATCAGGGGCGCGGACAAGGATGCCCCGATCCGCCCCAGCGAATTGCGCACGGGTTCATCCGACGCCGCCATCCAGCCCGGATCCTCGGGCGAGTAAGACCCCAGCATCACCGCAAAGGCAAAGGCCAGCGCCAGCAAGGCAAGCCCCATCAATTCGCGGCCACGGCGCTGCACAAGCGCGGACAGGTTGCTGTCCAGCAGCGGATCGCGTTGGTTGATGTTGTAGGAAGCCATCGGAACCCCTCTCAGCGATACAGACAGTCGCGCAGGCGGATCAGCGCGTCTTGTATTTCGTCAATGGGCGTGACCATGGCCACGCGGATAAAACCCTTGCCCGGATTGAAGCCATCCTGCTCGCGCGCAAGGTAAGCGCCGGGCAACACGCGAATGCCGGTCTGTTGCCACAGCTTCAGCGCGGCTTCCTCGCCGTCGGGAACGGGCAGCCACAGAAAGAAGCCGCCATCCGGCCCCTTGTAGCCCGGCACATGCGAAAAGACCCGGTCGGCCAGCGCGTATTTCTGCTGATAGAGCGCGCGCGAGCGGTCGACATGCTTCTCGTCGCCCCAAGTGGTGGCGGCGACATGTTGCAACGGTTCAGGCAAGGGCGCGCCCGCATAGGCGCGCAACTGGCGGATACGGCGAATGCTGTCCGGCCCACCCGCCACGAACCCGGACCGCAGCCCCGGCAAGTTCGAACGCTTTGACAACGAATGAAAGCTGAGCACTCGCTCCGGGTCGGCCCCCATCTGCGCGGCAACCTCCAACGCGCCGGGGGGTGGCGAGGCGCGGTAAATCTCGGAATAGCATTCATCCGCGAAGATGCGGAAATCATGCTTTTCGGCCAAAGCCAGCAGGCTGCGCCAATAGGCGGCATCGGCCACGGCCCCTTGCGGGTTTGACGGCGAGCAGACATAGGCAATCGCCACGCGGTCCAGCACTTCGGGCGCAAGGGCGGTGTAATCGGGCAGATACCCCGTTGCTGCGGTTGCAGGGGCGTAAACCGGCTCTGCCCCCACGGCCAGCGCAGCCACGGCATAGACCTGGTAAAACGGGTTCGGCGCAAGGATGACGGGGCGCGCGCCGTTCTTGCGCTCTGGGCAGAGCGCCAGCGCTGCATTGAACAACCCTTCGCGCGTGCCGTTCAGCGCCATGATCTGCGCGTGCGGCACGCTAACGCCGTAGCGCCGCGCAAGCCACGCGCTGATGGCATCCAGCAGTTCGGGAATACCCTCGTTGACGGGGTATTTCGCAAAGAGATGCGTGTTCGCCTGCAAGACCTCTGCCACGAAGGGCGGCATCTCGTGGCGCGGCTCGCCAATGGTCATGGCCACCACGGGCCCACCGGGCGCATGATGGTCCAACAGCGCGCGCAGGCGCGGAAACGCGTATTCAGGCAGGTTCGAAAACCGCTCTGGAACTTGCATGGACTGCCTCTGTGTTTCGGGATCTTTCGCCCCGATATTGCAGGCAGGATAGCGCGGGTCTGCCCATGCGTCCAGCATCTTGGGTGAAGGATGCCGCATAACCACCCGAAATTGTGGCATTTTCGCAGAAGTTTCGCATACCACCATATCTGGTGGTGCGCGACGTGGGGAAACCCTACGCCTAGCCGCGCACAACCTGTTCTGCGGCAGCGCCCAGACGCAATAGCCGGTCCTCGGCCATGGGTGCGCCCATCAGGCTGATCCCCGCCGAGGGCGTGTTGGTGGGCAAGCTCAGCGCGCACAGACCCAGCATGTTGCCAATCCGCGTGTTGCGCAAGGTCAGCAGGTTTTCGGTCGTGTAATACGCCTCATCGGCGGCCAGACGCTCGGCATTGGGCGGCAGGTTCGGCGCGGTGGGCAGGATCACGGCGTCATAGCCCGCGACCTGCGACAGGTAACGCGCGCGCAACTCGGTCAGCTTGTTCCATGCGGCGATGTAATCGGCGGCGGAATGCGCGGCCCCGGCCCGGAACCGCGCAAGGATCGGCGGAAACATCGCATCGGGGTTGGTTTCGATCAATTCGCGCCATTCGGCCCATGCCTCTGGCGTGTATATGATGGCCGACAGCGCCAGCACATCGTCCACGACTGGCAACTTGGCGCGGGTCAGCTTGGCTCCGGCGCGGGACAGGCGGCTGGCGGCATCTTCGAAAGCCTGCGCAGGTTCGGGGCGAATGTCCTCGAAGGGCGCACCTTCCAACACCAGAAAATGCCGCCCCGCCAGCGTGGCACCACGCAGGTCAGGGACAACGCGCCCTTCCAAAGTGGCCAGAAACGCCGCGCAATCCTCGACACTGCGGGCCAGCGGGCCAACCGTGTCGAACCGGCGCGCAAGCGGCACGACGCCTTCCATGGGCAAGCGGCCATGGGTGGTTTTCAGGCCCACAAGGTCGTTCCACGCTGCCGGAATACGCACCGACCCGCCCGTGTCGGACCCCACGCCCAGTGCCGCCAGACCAAAGGCCACCGAGGCCGCAGCTCCCGAAGAGCTACCCCCCGGCACCGCGCCCGCGTCATTGACGCAAGGCGGCGTGGCTGTCATCGGGTTCAGGCCCAGCCCGGAATAGGCGAATTCCGACAAATGCGTCTTGCCCAAGCAGATGGACCCCGCCTGCCGGGCAACCCGCAACACTTGCGCATCGCGCAGCGGAATGCGGCCTGCCAGCAGTTTCGACCCGGCCTCTGTCGCGGTGCCTGCCGTGTCGAACAGGTCTTTCCACGACAGCGCCACGCCATCCAACGGTCCGCGCCGCAACCCCGCCCGCGCGCGGCTGCGGGCCGTCACCGCCTCTAGCAGCGCGCGTTTTTCAGTCACGACGGAATAGATGCGCGACGCCATGGGGTGCGCGCGGATCTTGTCCAGATAGGCTTCGGTCAGGGCCAGCGGACAGAGCGCCCCACGGTCAATCGCCCGCCCTTGCGAGACGGCGCTTCTGGTCAGCCACTCTTCCATCTTCCCCCCGGTCTTGCGGTTTGCCCGCCTGTGGATGAGTATTTATGGCAAGATGAAGCCCATTCGATCAATATGCCACATGGACAGTTGGCCCCAAGTGCCACATATCGCATCACATGACACATGACGCCGACATCCTGATCGTGGGCGGCGGGCTGAACGGCCCGGCGCTGGCCTTGGCGCTGGCCAAGGTCGGGCTGACCGTAACCGTCATAGATTCCCTTCCGCGCGACACGCGCACCGAAGCCGGGTTCGACGGGCGCGCCTATGCGTTAGCGCTGGCCTCTGTCCGGGTGCTGGACGGGATCGGGCTGTGGCCGCATGTGGCCGAGCACGCGCAGCCCATGCTGAAAATCGTCGCCAGCGACGGGCGCGCCGGCGAAGGGGCTGCGCCCTTCTTCCTGCAATTCGACCATGCCGAGATCGAAGAAGGCCCGATGGGGCACATGCTGGAAGACCGATTTCTGCGCCCCGCCCTGCTGCGCGCGATGGATGACGCGGGCGTCACCCAGCTATCGGGCGAAACCGTGGTCGCGCAAACCGTCGATGCGCAGGGCGTGACGGTCACGCTGGCCTCTGGCCGCAGCTTGCGCGCGCGGCTTCTGGTGGGCTGCGACGGGCGCGACAGCGGCACGGCACAGCGCGCGGGCATTCGGCGCACAGGCTGGGATTACGGCCAGACCGGGCTGGTCTGCGCGATTGACCACGAATTGCCGCACGAGGGCGTGGCGCATCAGTTCTTCATGCCCGCTGGACCGCTGGCCATTCTGCCACTGCCTGGCAATCGGTCTTCCATTGTCTGGAGCGAGCGGACCGCCCGCGCGGCCGAAATTCAGGCGCTGGACGATGCCGCCTATCTGGAGGTTCTGCGCCCGCATTTCGGCAATTTCCTGGGCGAGATATCACTCGCAGGCAAGCGCCATGCCTACCCGCTGAAACTGACCATCGCCAACCAGTTCATAGCCCCGCGCCTTGCGCTGGTGGGCGACGCTGCCCATGGGATGCACCCGATTGCGGGGCAGGGCTTCAATTTCGGGCTGCGCGACATCGCGGCGCTGGCAGAGGTTCTGGCAGATGCCGCGCGCCGCGGCGAAGACATTGCCAGCCCGCTTGTGCTGGACCGCTACCAGACATGGCGGCGCTTCGACACCACGCTGATGGCCATTGGCACGGACAGCGTGAACCGCTTGTTTTCGAACGATAATCCGCTTTTGCGGGGGGTGCGCGACCTTGGGCTTGGGCTGGTCAGCGCCCTACCCGGACTGCGCCGCGCCTGCATCCGCGAAGCGGCGGGGCTGACGGGCGACATGCCACGCCTGATGCGGGGTCTGCCGATCTGACGACTTAGCGGCACAGCCGCGCGATTCGCGCCAGCGACGCGTCGCGCTTGTGGTGAAGCTCTGACAGCGATGCGCCATGTCCGGCATAGGGTGCCTTCGTGCAACGAACCTGCCCCGAACGCCCCGACGCGCAATGATAGCTGGCATGACCGCGAGAGGCCAATCTGGCGCTGAACCCGTCCCGATGCTGCCGCGTGGCCTGTGCAATCGCCCGGTCCGTGGCCCGCAACTCGGCCCGCTCTGCCGCGCAATCGCTCGTCTTGAATGACGCGCAGCCCGAAACCAATAAAACAACGGCCAATATCCATGAATTGCGCATCCATTCCCCCGATGGCTGGCACGAATTTGAAAGCGATTCCTTCAAAATATCCCTGCCGCGAACCTGTGCGGCAGGGATGGTATGTGCTCTGCACCCGACACAGCGATCCGCCCAGTTACCCGCAAGGCGATGCGCTGCCTACAGGGCAGAAATGCCCGTTAGTGCTTGCACTTGGCGGGCTTCATCACGTAGTGGCCAGCGCGCACCAGCGTGCGGGTTTCCTCGTAGATGGCCGGGTAATGCACACGCACGACCTGCATATGCTTGCCCTTGCCACGATGCTCGAGCATGGTTTTGGCGTGCTTCACAAGATGCTTGGTATACTTGTATTCCGGGGCCACATAGACCTTGTCGAAACATTCAACAACGTGACCTTCCCATGCCGCCGCCGGTGCCGAGAAGAAAGGGGCCATTGCAAGGGCAAGGGCCGGGAGCGCGATTTTTTTCATTGATAGTCCTCCAAGTATGAAAAATTTCTTATCGTTAGCTGCTCAAAAAACCTCGGCAAGTGCGCGGATCCCCGCTTATCACGAAGTAATCTCGCACTTGTGAGAAGCGTAGCACCTGATTCCTGATGTGGCAACAATTCTGGCGGGTGACTGCATTGTTAACCCGTTGTTAGCAATACTTGGGCAAAATCGCTGCATGGTTGAGCATCTGTCAGGATTTCAGGACTGCGGCTTGCCCCTGTTCACCGGGGGCGCTGCGTCTGTGGCGGCGGTTGGGACAGCCGCCCGCCCGGCCCCGGCCAAGACGCCATCCTATCTGAAAGACCACCGCAAACGGCTGCGCGAGCGGTTTCTGACCGGCGGCGCGCAGGCCATGCCGGATTACGAATTGCTCGAATTGATCCTGTTCCGCGCCATCCCTCGGCAGGACGTGAAACCCCTTGCGCGGCTGCTGATCGACCAGTTCGGCGATCTTGCCGGGGTTATTTCCGCGCCAGAGCCGCGTTTGCGCAAGATTGCGGGCGTGGGCGACGCGGTGGTGGCAGAGCTGAAACTGACCGAAGCCTGCGCGCAACGCATGGCACGCGCGCGGGTCATGCACAGGCCGGTGATTTCAAGTTGGGATGCGTTGCTGGACTATTGCCACACGACAATGTCCCATCGCGAGACCGAGGAATTTCGCGTGTTGTTCCTGGACCGCAAGAACAGCCTGATCGCGGACGAAGCGCAAGGCAGTGGCACGGTCGACCATGTCCCCGTCTATCCCAGAGAGATCATGCGCAGGGCGCTGGAACTGAATGCCAGCGCCTTGATCCTTGTGCATAATCACCCTTCGGGCGACCCAACCCCATCGCAGGCCGATATTGCCATGACGGAACAGGTGCAGCGCGCAGGCGAAAGCCTGTCGATCACGCTGCACGATCATCTGGTCATCGGCAAATCAAGCGAGATCAGCTTTCGCGCGACCGGGTTGCTGTAGCCGGCCCGCGCTCAGGAATTGTCAGAGGTAAATTCCAGCCCTTGGGCAGCAGGGACCGACGGGTTGAACGGCAGATCAAGGATCACAAGACCGTCCCCAACAGCGCAATCGGGCATGGCCACGCGAAGCTCTTCGACCACACCGGCGCCATCGCCATGCGTGGGCATGACAAAGGCCACAAGATCGGTGCCGCAAGACCGGGCGTTGACGCTGACCTCTAGCTGAAGCCGTGTTTCACTGGCTTGGGCCAAGGGCACGGAATAGACTTGGGCAAGCATCGGCTCCACGCCTTCATCCTCGCCCAGCGCAACCAGAAACGCCTCTTCCAGCGCGGGGTCAAACGGGTTCATGGCGTGGATATGGCCGTCTTCGCCATAGGCCGCCCCACGATGATAGGCGTGCAGCCCCATCTGGGCCGGACCGGTCCATTGCACGATCATGCGCGCATAATCGGCATGGTCGGGGATCACGGTCTGTGCTTGCAGGTAGGTGTCATCGGACAAAAAGACATCGACACGCGCATCGGCGGCCAGCGCCGGGATATAGCCGGTATATTCGCCCGCCATGTCGAGCGTGGCACTGAAAGCCAGATCGCCATGGCTGAGAACGATCCGTTCGTTCGCATTGCATGGTGCCGACAGCTGCAATTCGATCAGCCCGTCAATGGCAGGTTTTGCTGTTAGATCGGGCGCGCAAAGCGGTGTTTCGACAGCGCCGGACTGCGTGATACGCAAGTCTTGATCCAAGGAAAGCGCGGGTTCCGCCACGGCGTCCTGATCGGCGAAGGTCAGCTCTGGCTGGAAACTGTCCTGCACGTTGGGCACGGTTGTCTTGTCTTTCGACACGTCAAGCGCCGACATCTCCAGCGCGGGTTCTGCCGCTTGCGGGCCAGCGCCGGGGCCGACCGGCGAGATCACGCTCGCACCGCGGATTTCCGCAGGATCCGCGGAAATGGCCCCGGCCGAGAGTGTTTCCTTGTCGCCCAAGAACTCTCCTGCCAGAAAAACCGATGCCGCAATGGCCGCGATGGAAATCGCCGCGCCCCGAATAACCAACTGCCGATTCATAGAATTCACCCACAATTTCACTTGTGAGCAAAAATGACCCCGGAATCGGGCGGGAAAGCGGCCAAAGCTTGGCCGTTTGGCGGTTTTGATGCCGAATCCGGTGCAATCAGCGCCGAATTACAGGATTTGTCCGTGGCAATGCTTGAACTTCTTGCCCGAGCCGCAGGGGCACGGGTCGTTGCGACCGGGGTTGCCCCAGGTTGCGGGATCGTTCTCGTCGAAGCCGTCGACCAGCGGGGTCGGTGCCACGCCGTCGTTTTCCTCGGCCACGCGCTTGCTTTGCTGCTGAAGAGCCATCTTCTGCAACATTTCCTGCTGTTCCTGCTCTGTCAGCGGGCGAATGCGGGCCAGGTATTGGGTCACATCCTCGCGCAGAGAGTTCAGCATGGATTCGAACAACACAAAGCCTTCGGCCTTGTATTCGTTCAGCGGGTCTTTCTGCGCATAGCCCCGGAAACGCACGGCAGAGCGCAGGTGATCCAGCGTCAGCAGATGCTCGCGCCATTTGCGGTCAATGGTTTCCAGCAACACCTGCTTTTCCAGCGAGCGCAGCGTCTCGGGCCCGAAAGCCTGTTCTTTCTGCGCCATCAGCGCATCCGACGCTTCGGCCACACGCTCGCGCACCACGTCTTGATCGACACCATCCTCTTCGCCCCAAGCGGTCGCGGGCATGTCCAGCCCCAGCTTGTCACGCAGTGCGGCTTGCAGACCTTCCATGTCCCATTGCTCGGAATAGGACTTCGGCGGCATGAATTCGTCAATCAGGTCGTCGATCACCTGATGGCGCATGTCGCCCGTGATCTCGGACAGGTCATCGGCCTGCATGATCTCGCGGCGCTGGTCAAAGATGACGCGGCGCTGCTCGTTCATGACGTTGTCGTATTTCAGAAGTTCCTTGCGCATGTCGAAATTGCGCGCTTCGACCTTGGCTTGCGCTTTTTCCAGCGACTTGTTCACCCATGGGTGCACGATCGCCTCGCCCTCTTTCATGCCGAGGGTGGACAGAACCTTGTCCAGACGCTCGGACCCGAAAATGCGCATCAGGTCATCTTCGAGCGACAGGAAGAACACCGACCGACCCGGATCGCCCTGACGGCCGGACCGCCCGCGCAACTGGTTGTCGATCCGGCGGGATTCGTGCCGCTCGGTGGCCAGCACGAACAAACCGCCCGCGTCTTTCACCTTTTGCTTTTCGTCCGCGACCTCGGCCTCTATCCGGGCACGGGTTTCGGCGGGGTCGGCGTCCGGATTGGCTTCCAACGCCTGCATGACGCGCATGTCCACGTTGCCACCAAGCTGAATGTCGGTGCCGCGACCGGCCATGTTGGTGGCAATCGTGACCGCGCCCAGACGGCCCGCATCTGCGACGATTTGCGCCTCTTGCTCGTGCTGGCGCGCGTTCAGCACGTTATGCGGAATGCCCGCTTTCTTCAGGATCGCCGACAGCTCTTCCGATTTCTCGATAGAGGTGGTGCCGACAAGGATCGGCTGGCCCTTTTCATGCGCCTTGCGGATTTCCTCAAGCACGCCTTGCAGCTTCTCGGCGGCGGTGCGGTAAACCTGGTCATCTTCGTCAAGACGCGCAATCGGCAGGTTGGTCGGAATCTCGACCACGCCCAGATCGTAGATCTCGCGGAATTCGGGCGCTTCGGTGCTGGCGGTGCCGGTCATGCCCGCCAGCTTTTTGTACATGCGGAAATAGTTCTGGAAGGTGACAGAAGCATAGGTCACGTTCTCTGGCTGGATGGCCACGCCTTCCTTCGCCTCGATCGCCTGATGCAGACCTTCGGACAGGCGGCGCCCGGTCATCATCCGGCCGGTGAATTCGTCGATCAGCACAACCTGATTGTCGCGCACGATATAGTTCTGATCCTTGTGGAACAGTTTATGCGCGCGCAGACCTTGGTTCACATGGTGCACAAGCGAGCTGGCTTCGGGGTCGTAAAGCGACATGCCCTCTTCCAGCAGACCCGCTTCGCGCAGGCGCTCTTCGATGAACTCGTTGCCTTCTTCGGTCAGCGTGGTGTTGCGCAGCTTTTCGTCCAGCGTGAAATGTTCCTCGGTCAGGCCGGGGATGAGCGCGTTGACCTTGGTGTAAAGCTCTGTCCGGTCATCTGCGGGGCCGGAAATAATCAGCGGCGTGCGCGCCTCGTCGATAAGGATAGAGTCGACCTCGTCCACGATGGCAAAGAAATGCGGGCGCTGGTTCATATCCTCCAGCCGCATCCGCATGTTGTCGCGCAGGTAGTCGAACCCAAGCTCGTTATTGGTGGCATAGGTCACGTCTGCGGCATAGGCGTCGGGCTTTTCGTGGTCGGGCTGCTGGGAATAGACAACGCCCGTGCGCATCCCCAGCTTTTCGAACACCTTGCCCATCCAGGCGCTGTCGCGTTTGGCAAGATAGTCGTTCACGGTCACGACATGGACGCCCTTGCCCGCCAGCGCGTTCAGATAGGCGGGGAAGGTCGCGACAAGGGTCTTGCCCTCGCCCGTCTTCATCTCGGCTATGTTGCCCTGATGCAGGAAGATGCCGCCGATCAGCTGCACATCAAATGCGCGCAGGCCCAGCGCACGGCGCGCGCCCTCGCGGCAATTGGCAAAGGCTTCGACCAGAACATCGTCAAGGCTGGCCCCGTCTGCCACGCGGGCTTTCAGCTCTTCGGTCTTGGCGATCAGCCCTTCGTCGGACAGCGCTTCGAACTCTGGCTCCAGCGCGTTGATCTGGGCCACCAGGGGCCGCACTGCCTTGACCTTGCGATCATTCGCCGTGCCGAAGATCTTCCTTGATACTGCACCCAGACCCAGCATGATTTCTCCACCTCTCGGCGCGCCGCGCGCACCGCTGACCAAAACGTCATTTCCCTTGACCGCGCGCCGGGGTTGTCGGCACGCGCAGGCTTCCATAGAAGGGCAGGTGAACCGCACGGCCCCGGCATCGCAGAACCTTGATCGCGATGTAATGGGCGGCCTTTGAATAGTCAACAAAGCGCACTTTCGTTGCGCAGAATGGGAGCACCGATATGGTCAGTTTTTCGAGAGCATTGCCCGCTTTCGCCCTTGTGGTCGGCATGGCAAGCGCCGTGACCGCTCAGGACACACCCCAACCGCCCGCGACCGACACCGTCATCGCCACCGTGAACGGCGTGGAAATTACCGTGGGTCATGTGCTGCAAGCACGCACCAGCCTGCCCGCGCAATTCCAGCAAATGCCGATGGACAGCCTGTTCGAGCCGCTCTTGAACCAGCTCATTGACCAGACCGCGCTGATGCAATCGGTCGAGGGCACGCTGTCCACCGCCGATGAGATCGCGCTGGAAAACGGGCGGCGCGATTTCATGGCGAATACCGCCCTGACCCGCGCCGCAGAGGCCGCCGTTACGGATGAAGCCGTGACCGAGGCCTATGCCGCCTTCGTCACCGAATTCGACGGGCGCGAGCCCACTCCGGAATTCAACGCCTCGCACATCATTGTCGCGACCGAGGAAGAAGCGGCAGCGCTGAAAGCGCAACTGGATGACGGCGCGGATTTCGCCGAACTCGCGCGCGAGCATTCGACCGATGGCGCGGCGGCTGGCGGCGGGTCGCTGGGTTGGTTCGGACTGGGCGCGATGGTGCCGGAATTCGAGCAGGCCGTGACCGCCATGGAAGTGGGCGAAGTGGCCGGGCCGCTGCAAACCCAGTTCGGCTGGCATCTGGTTGTGCTGAACGACACCCGCATGTCCACCGCGCCGGAACTGGACGAGGTGCGCGATGCACTGGTCCAGAACATCCAGCGCGAAGCGGTCGAGGCTGAAATCGCCCGCATCACCGACGCCGCAGAGATCACCCGCAGCATTGACGGCATCGACCCCGCCTCGCTGGAAGGCGTGGAGCTTCTGGACGACTAATCGCTTTGCGTGTAACGCTTTGCACAGACCGCCGGCCCCTTCGCGGGCCGGCTTTTTCATGGGGTTCCCGATGGGCAAGAAGAAAAAGCTGAAAGCCAAGGTCAAGGCGCTGAAAGCGCGGCTTGCGGCACTTGAAGCCGCGCAAGCCGGCACCGCGACACCTGCGCCAAAGGTCTCGCCGCTTGCGCCGGACGCGTTCCCCAAGCTGCCGGTCATCCGCGGCGCGCGCTTTGCCACCGCCATGGCCGGGGTGCGCTACGCGGGCCGGACCGATGTGATGCTGGCCCATCTGGCCCCTGGTTCTGTGGTTGCGGGCACCTTCACGCGGTCGGGCACGCGCTCTGCCTCGGTTCTGGATGCGCAATCCAAGATCATGGGCGACGGGCCAGAGGGCGCGGCGATCTTGGTTAATTCCGGCAATTCCAATGCCTTTACCGGGGCAGCTGGCGTGGCCTCGGTGCAAGCCATCGCGGGCACCGTGGCAGAGCGGTTGGACCTGCCAGTGTCGCGGGTCTTCACTGCTTCTACCGGGGTGATCGGAGAGCCGCTGCCGCATGAGCGTATCACCGCTGCAATCGACAGCCTGACGGGGGCGCTTTCCGAAGACGCGCTGCCAGATGCGGCCCGCGCCATCATGACCACCGACACCTACCCCAAGGGCGCGACCGCGACCGTCGAAATCGGTGGCCAGCCTGTGCAGATCGCGGGCATTGCCAAAGGGTCCGGCATGATCGCGCCCGATATGGCGACCATGCTGGTCTATATCTTCACCGATGCGCGGATTACGCGGGCGGCACTACAATCCATCGTTTCGCGCGGGTGCGATGCCAGCTTCAACTGCATCACGGTCGATAGCGACACGTCGACCTCGGACATGCTGCTGGTTGCCGCCACGGGCGCAAGCGATGCGCCGCTGATCGACGACGTGACAAGCTGGGAAGCGCGCGAATTCGCGCAGGCGCTGGACGCCGTCATGCTGGATCTGGCCCATCAGGTCGTGCGCGATGGCGAAGGGGCGACCAAGTTCGTCGAGGTTGCCGTGACCGGCGCGCGCTCGGACGCAGACGCCCGCCGCGTGGCCCTGTCCATCGCCAACTCGCCCCTGGTGAAAACCGCCATCGCGGGCGAAGACCCGAATTGGGGCCGCGTGGTCATGGCCATCGGCAAATCCGGGGCCGAGGCTGATCGCGACCGCCTGTCCATCCGCTTTGGCCCGCATTTGGTGGCCTATAAGGGCCAAGTCGCGCCCAGCTATACCGAGGAAATCGGTGCCGCCTACATGAAGGGGCAAGAGCTTGTCATCGGGGTTGACCTGCGCCTTGGCGTCGGGGCTGCGAAAATCTGGACCTGCGACCTGACCAACCGCTACATAGAGATCAACGCGGATTACCGCTCGTGAAAGTGGTTCTCGTCTCTGCCGTGGCGCTGATTGATGCTGACGGGCGGGTGCTTCTGGCGCAGCGACCCGAAGGCAAATCCATGGCCGGTCTGTGGGAGTTTCCCGGCGGCAAGGTCGAACCGGGCGAAACCCCCGAAGCCGCGTTGATCCGCGAGCTGCATGAAGAGTTGGGGATCGAGACATGGGATTCCTGTCTGGCACCCCTGACCTTCGCCAGCCACAGCTATGACGACTTTCACCTGCTGATGCCTTTGTTCGCTTGCCGCAAATGGGCGGGACAGCCGCAATCGCGCGAATCACAGGCGCTGAAATGGGTCCGGCCCGAGCATCTGCGCGACTATCCCATGCCCGCCGCCGACCTGCCGCTGATCCCAATTCTACGTGACTGGCTGTGATTTTGCGCAGCTGGTGGAAACAATACCACCAGTTGAGAAGGATTGATCCAAATTCGCGTCAATGCCTGCCCGCCTGCCATGATAAAGTGGCACGAATTTGTCAGAAACGGGCTTTGCACGCTTGGTTTGAGCCGAAGGATTGGTAGTCTTGGCTCAATCACACGGGGTTAATCATGCTCGCCACCATCCGCATCGGGAAACACATCCAGGCCCAGGGGCCGATTGTGAAACGGTTGGGAAACGGGATGATCGTTATTCGGGTCGGCCAGAAGGTGTTGGCTGGTCGCCCGATCTCCAAGCGCGTCGCCTGAACACCGCCGCGCGGTTTCTACTCATAAGGCCCTGACCGGAAACGGCCAGGGCCTTATCACTTCCAGACCGTCAGTCGATTTCGCGCGCTTCATCCACCAGCATGATGGGAATGCCGTTGCGGATGGGAAAGGCCAGATGCGCGGGGCGCGAGATCAATTCCTGCGCCGCCGCGTCATAGCGCAATTGCGCCTTGGTCACGGGGCAGACAAGCGCTTCCAGCATATGCCGGTCGAAGCCATGGCCGCGCTCTGCCGGGGCATCACTCATTGAATAGCCTCGCCCTCGCCGCCATGCAGGGCGAATTCCATCAAGGTAATCAGCGTTTCCCGCCGCGTGGCAAGCGACGGCGCTTCCAGAAGCGCCTGCTTTTCATGCGGGTCGAAGGGGCAGAGCATGGACAGCGAATTTATCAGCATTTCATCCTCTGCCTCTTTCAGGCTGCTCCAATCCGTGGACAGCGCATGATGCTGGAAAAACCGCTCCAGCAGGTCGAAAAACGCGCCGCGGTCGAACCCCTTGTCCTGCTCTGCCACGCCGCAATCGCGGGCGAAATCGGACCAGTCCACCTCTGCACGACGGTAGGGGGTGAACCCAGCCACCTCTTGCCGGATGCGGAACCGAGATATGCCGGTCAGGGTAATCATGTAGCGCCCGTCTTCGGTTTCGGAAAACGCGGTCAGCCGCCCGGCGCAGCCGATCATGTGCCACCGGTCGGCCCCGTCGGGCGCGCTGCGTGGCTGGACCATCCCGATCAGCCGGTGTGGCGTTTTCATCGCGTCTTCCAGCATGGCGATATAGCGCGGCTCGAAGATATGCAGGGGCAGACGGGCGCGCGGCAAAAGCAGCGCACCCGGCAGGGGAAAGACCGGTATAAGGTCGGGAAAATCTTTGATCCGCGTCATGTGCGGTAAACTAACCCGATCCAGCCCTCAGGCAAATATCATCGACGACAGCTTGCGCCGCCCTTTCGCGGCCAGTGGATCATTCGGTTTCAGCGCGTCGAAAATGGTGAAAAGCTGCGCTTTCGCCGCCCCGTCATTCCACTCGCGGTCGCGGCGGAACAGTTCCAGCAGGGTGTCGATCGCGTCCTCGACCTTGCCGCTGGCATAGAGCGCCTGCGCCAGATCGAAACGGGCCTGATGGTTGTCGGGGTCCGCTTCTACAGCCGCCCGCAGATCATCGACCGGCCCGGCGCTTTGCGCTTGCTGGGCCAGCGCCAGCTTGGCGCGTGCGGCATCCACCTCGGGGGCGCTTGCAATCGCGGCGGGGACATTGGCAAGCAGCGCCTCTGCCTGATCCAGATTGCCCGCCGCGATCTGCGCGCGGGCCAGCCCGCCAAAGGCGCGGGCGTTTTCGGGTTCTTCCGCCAGCACGGCGGCGAAAACCTGCGCGGCATCGGCGGCGGCCCCTTCGTCCAGCATGGTATCGGCTTCGTCCAGCGCCGCGCCCAGACCGTCATCGCCGGCCATGGCGGCCAGCTTGCCAACGAATTCCTTCAGCGCAGACGCAGGCTGCGCGCCTTGGAACCCGTCAACCGGCTGGCCCTGAAAGAAGGCGTAGACGGTCGGGATGGATTGCACCCGCAACTGCCCGGCCACGGCCTGGTTTTCATCCACGTTGACCTTGACCATGCGCACCTTGCCGCGTGCGGCCTTGACCTCTGCTTCCAGCGCCGGGCCAAGCTGCTTGCATGGCCCGCACCACGGTGCCCAGAAGTCGACGATGACCGGCACGTCCCGGCTGGCCTCGATCACATCGGCCATGAAATTCTGGTCGGTCGTGTCCTTGATGATGTCGTCACCCGCGCCGCTGGCGCCTTGCCCAAATTCCAGCATCTTGGTCCTCTTGGTCCGATAAATCTGCGTTTGTGCATATATGGGCGCGCCCGGCCCGAAACGAAAGGGCGCTTACAGGTCGAAACTGGCAAAAACCGGCGCGTGATCGGATGGCTGATCCCACCCGCGCGCGTCGCGCAAGATCCGAGAGCCGTGGCCCGCCGCCGCAATATCGCCGCTGGCCCAGATATGGTCTAGACGGCGGCCCTTGTCGGCGGCATCCCAGTCGCGGGCGCGGTAGGACCACCACGAATAAAGCTGGCCCTCGGGAATATCGGCGCGGGTCACATCCACCCAGCCGCCCGCCTCTTGGGCGTTGCCCAGATGCTCAACCTCTATCGGCGTGTGCGAGACGACTTTCAGAAGCTGCTTGTGCGACCAGACATCATCCTCGCGCGGGGCGATGTTCAGATCGCCCACAAGGATCGACCGCTCTGGCCGGTTCGCGCCGAAATAGTCGCGCATCTCTGTCAGCGTATCCAGCTTGTGGCCGAATTTCTCGTTCACCTCGCGGTCAGGCACATCGCCGCCCGCCGGAATGTAGCAGTTGTGAATGGTCACGCCATTTTCCAGCGTGGCCGCGACATGGCGCGCATCCCCCTTGCCGCACCAGTCTATGTGGCCCGCATCCTGCAACGGGATGCGCGACAGGATCGCCACGCCGTTATACCCCTTTTGCCCGCGCGCGGCCCAATGGCCGTAGCCCATGGCGGCGAACAGATCGAACGGGATCTTCTCGACCGGGGATTTGCACTCTTGCAGGCACAACACATCGGGCGCTTCTTCGGCCAGCAGTTTCTGCACCAGCCCCGCGCGCAGGCGGACAGAGTTGATATTCCATGTGGCAAGCGTGAAGGGCATCCGGGTCTCTCCTTGGTCTGGCCCTTACATGCACGCCCGCGCCCAAGGCGGCAAGGGCACGGATTGATACATCTGGACAAGCGCGGCCCGTTTCTGGTTTGATCGCGGCAACGGTTTCGCGCCATGGCACCCGCGCGAAATGCGATAAGGGAGGAACGGGATGCCAAGCCAGCCAACCCCAGACCTGTCGCCGCAGGTCTCGGACGAGGTCCGCAAAACCACCTGCTACATGTGCGCCTGCCGCTGCGGGATCAACGTGCATATGAAAGGCGGGCGCGTGGCCTATATCGAAGGCAACCGCGACCACCCGGTGAACAGGGGCGTTCTATGCGCCAAAGGCAGCGCCGGGATCATGCAGCACAATTCCCCCGCGCGGCTGCGTGCACCGCTAAAGCGGGTCGGCCCGCGCGGGTCGGGCAAGTTTCGCGAAATCACCTGGGAAGAGGCGCTGCAAACCGCGGTCGACTGGCTGAAACCCCTGCGCGATACCGCGCCCGAAAAGCTGGCCTTCTTCACAGGGCGCGACCAGTCGCAAAGCTTTACCGGGTGGTGGGCGCAAGCCTTTGGCACGCCCAACTGGGCCGCGCATGGGGGCTTTTGCAGCGTCAACATGGCGGCGGCGGGCATCTACACGATGGGCGGCGCGTTCTGGGAATTCGGCCAGCCCGATTGGGACCGCACCAAGCTGTTCATCCTGTTCGGCGTGGCCGAAGACCATGACAGCAACCCAATCAAGATGGGTCTGGGCAAGCTGAAGGCGCGCGGCGCGCGGGTCATTGGCGTGAACCCCATCCGGTCGGGCTATAACGCGATTGCCGATGACTGGGTCAGCATCACTCCGGGCACGGACGGGCTGTTCATCCTGTCGCTGGTGCATGAGCTGTTGCGCGCGGGCAAGATCGACCTTGGGTATCTGGTGCGATACACGAACGCACCCTACTTGGTGAACGCGGCTGACGGGCCGGAAAAAGGGCTGTTTCTGCGCGATGACGCGGGCAAACCCATGGTGCGCGACCGTGCCACGGGACAGGCGGTGGCTTGGGACACGCCCGGCATCTCGCCCGACCTTGGCGCGGGAGTCGAAATCGGCGGCGTCAGCCACCTGCCCGTCTTTCGCCATTTGGCCGACCGCTACCTTGCGCCCGAATATGCGCCGGAACAGGTGTCGGACCGCTGCGGCGTCCCCGCCGTCCGTATCCGCGCCATTGCCGCCGAAATCGCACGTGTCGCGTTTGACGAAGAGATCACCATCGACCAGCCATGGACCGATTTTCGCGGGGTGAAGCATGACAAGATGGTCGGCCGCCCCGTGACCATGCACGCCATGCGCGGAATTTCGGCCCATTCCAACGGCTTCCAGACCGCCCGCGCGCTGCATATGCTGCAAATCCTGATCGGGTCGGTCGAAACGCCGGGCGGTTTCCGCTTCAAACCGCCCTACCCCAAACCGCCAGAGGCGCACCCCCGCCCCCATGCGGGCCACAACCCCGGCCAACCGCTGGACGGGCCGCATTTGGGCTATCCGCTGGGGCCGGAGCATCTGCTGCTGGATGACGCGGGCCAGCCCAAGCGAATTGACAAGGCGTTTTCGTGGGACGCGCCCATGTCCGCCCATGGGCTGATGCACATGGTCATCTCGAATGCCCATGCGGGCGATCCCTACCCCATCGACACGCTGTTCCTGTATATGGCGAACATGGCGTGGAACTCGTCCATGAACACAAGCGCGGTCATGGACATGCTGACCGACCAGAACGAGGACGGCAGCTATAAAATCCCGCGTATCATCTATTCCGATGCCTATAGTTCCGAAATGGTCGCCTTTGCCGATCTGGTCCTGCCCGACACGACCTATCTGGAACGGCACGATTGTATCTCCCTCCTCGACCGCCCGATTTGCGAAGCCGATGCGCTGGCGGATTCCATCCGCTGGCCCGTGGTTGCGCCTGACCGCGACGTGCGCCCCTTCCAGACCACGCTGCTGGAGCTTGGCGCACGGCTCGGCCTGCCCGGCATGGTCCGCGAGGATGGCAGCGCTGCATACAAGGACTACGCCGATTACATCACGACCCACGAACGCCGCCCCGGTGTGGGGCCGCTGGCGGGGTTTCGCGGGAATGGCGACGGCAAGGGGCGTGGCGCGCCCAACCCCGACCAGATCGCGCGCTATATCGAAAACGGCGGTTTCTGGATCGACCATATCCCGGCAGAGGCGCAGTTCTATAAGCCTTGGAACGCCGCCTATCAGGATTGGGCCGTGGAGCGCGGTATCTATGACAGCCCGCAGCCTTATGTGTTCAACCTATATTCCGAACCCATGCGCAAATTCCAACTGGCCGCCGAGGGGCATGGCGACCGTCAGCCACCCGACCATCTGCGCGCACGCCTGCGCGAAACGATGGACCCGCTGCCAATCTGGTATCCGACCTTCACAGATGCGGCCACTGACCCGGATGAATTTCCCCTGCACGCCCTGACCCAACGCCCCATGGCGCATTACCATTCATGGGGCAGCCAGAATGCGTGGCTGCGCCAGATCCATGGGCACACGCCGCTTTATGTCTCGGGCGAGATTTGGGCAAAGCATGGGTTCCAACCGGGCGATTGGGCCATCCTCACATCGCCCCATGGCCGCATTACCCTGCCAGTGTTGCGGATGGATGCGCTGAACGGGCGCACCGTCTGGACATGGAACGCCGTCGCCAAACGGCGCGGCGCTTGGGCGCTGGATGAACAAGCGCCAGAGGCCACCAAGTCACAGCTTCTGAACCATCTGATTCATGAGCTTCTGCCGCCCAAGGGCGACGGGCTGCGCTGGGCCAATTCCGACCCGGTCACGGGACAAGCCGCCTGGTATGACCTGCGCGTGCGGATCGAAAAGGCACCGGCGGGGCAATCGCTGGCCTATCCCGACACGGGCCAGCAAGACAGCCCCGTGCCGCCCGCGCCGCGCAATCTGGCACATCAGGTTTAGGGGCAGGACATGACCACGCTTCCCACCAAGACAGACCGCAAGCTGGGGCTTGTCATCGACCTCGATACCTGCGTCGGCTGTCATGCTTGCGTCATTTCCTGCAAGGGCTGGAACACGCAGAATTATGGCGCGCCGCTATCCGACATGGATGCCTATGGCGCGGAGCCCGAAGGCACCTTCCTGAACCGCGTTCACAGTTTCGAGGTGACGCGCGAGCAAGCGCCGCCGATGGTGGTGCATTTCCCGAAATCCTGCCTGCATTGCGACAACGCGCCTTGCGTCACCGTCTGCCCCACGGGGGCCAGCTACAAACGCACCGAGGACGGGATCGTTCTGGTCAATGAAAGCGCCTGTATCGGCTGTGGGCTATGCGCCTGGGCCTGTCCCTACGGCGCGCGCGAGATGGATGGCGCGGAAAAGGTGATGAAGAAATGCACCCTCTGCGTGGACCGCATTTATAACGAGAACCTGCCAGAGGAAGACCGCGAACCCGCTTGCGTGCGCACCTGCCCGGCGGGCGCGCGCCACTTTGGCGACCTGTCGGACCCCGACAGCGATGTGTCACAACTCGTGGCCGCGCGCGAGGGCTTCGACCTGATGCCGGAACAAGGCACCCAGCCCGTGAACAAATACCTGCCGCCGCGCGCCCGCGACAGCCTTGATATGCCCGACCTTGCCAGCCTGTGCGACCCCGCGCCAGAGGCGACAGGCTTCCTCGGCTGGCTGGACCGCGCGTTGGAGAAGCTCTGAATGCATCCCGCCCCGTCGCTGATCCTCTTCACCACGCTCTCTGGTCTTGGCTTCGGCCTGCTGGCGTGGCTGGGCTTTGGGCTGAAAGCCCCCACGGGCTTTGCCGCCATCGTTTTCTTTGGCTTGGGCTACGCGCTGGCAGGCATTGGGCTGCTCGCCGCCGCCTTTCACCTTGGCCACCCCGAACGCGCGCTTCTGGCGTTTACGCAATGGCGCAGTTCTTGGCTGTCACGAGAGGCGGTTTTGTCCGCCGCCACGCTGGCCGTCATGGCCCCCCATGCCGCCGCATCGGCATTTTGGGGCACGCCGCTGCCCGTGCTGGGTTGGCTGGGCGGTCTGCTGGCACTGGCCACGATCCTTGCCACCGCGATGATCTACGCGCAAATCCGCGCCGTGCCGCGCTGGCACCATTGGTCCACCCCGCCGGTGTTCCTGCTGGCGGCGCTGGCGGGTGGCGCGCTTTTGGCCGCGAAACTGACGGCTGCTCTGTGGCTGATGCTGGCCTTGTCGCTCGCCATGGTCGCGCATTGGGTTGCAGGCGACCGGCGCTTCGCAGGGTCCGGCAGCGACGCGGGCACGGCCACGGGCCTTGGCAAGATCGGCAAGGTGCGCCTGTTGGAACCACCCCATTCCGGCCGCAACTACCTGCTGCGCGAGATGGTGCATGTCGTGGGCCGCAAACACGCGCACAAGCTGCGGCTGATCGCGTTGGGCCTTGGGGCGCTCGGCCCCGCGTTTCTGTTGATGCTGCCCGCCAGCTACCTGACCGCGCTTCTGGCGCTGGTTCTGCACATGACCGGAATGCTGGCCCAGCGCTGGCTGTTCTTTGCCGAAGCGGAACATGTCGTGGGCCTTTACTACGGGCGATGACAGGATGGCCCTTGCGTGTTACCCTTCGCCCCAAACGAGTGCGCAAGGAGTAAGCGACATGAGCCTTCTGAAATCCCTGACCGACACCGTTCTGAACGCCGCCGGCCAAAAGGCCGGGCTGCTGGAACAGGTCATGCAAAACCCCAAGCTGATGGAAGGCGTCATGGGCCTGTTGTCGAAAGACAGCCAAGTGGGCGGAATGCAAGGCTTGCTTGCGCAGTTCCAGCAGGCTGGCTTGGGCGATGCGGTGCAAAGCTGGTTGGGCGATGGCGCGAACAAACCCGTGGCCGGGTCCGACATCGAACAGGCGCTGGGCGGCGATGTGCTGCAACAACTGGCCGATCAGGCGAACATGGCCCCGTCCGAAGCATCGAGCGTGCTGTCGCAAGCCCTGCCCGCCATGATCGACAAGCTTAGCCCGCAGGGGCAGGCGCAGGACATGGATTTCGGGTCGCTGCAATCCATGCTGGGCGGGTTCCTGAAGGGCAAACTCTGATCCGATTGGCGGTTTTCAGCGCCGCGCGAAAGCCTTAGACTTTGGCCCAACGGGCCGAAGTCAGGAACATCAGGATGGCAAAACCGATCATGCAGCGATTGCAGGCGCAGGGCGTGCGCCTGACCGACCAGCGCCGCACCATTGCCGCCGTTCTGGAAGATGCCGACGACCACCCCGATGTCGAGGAACTGCACGCCCGCGCCAATGCCCGCGATGCGCGTATTTCGCTGGCGACCGTGTATCGCACCGTCAAACTGTTTGAAGAAGCGGGCATTCTGGATCGCGTGGAATTCGGCGATGGCCGCGCCCGGTTCGAGGACAGCCAGCGCGCCCATCATGACCACCTGATCGACATGGACACGGGCGAGGTGATCGAATTCATCGACCCAGAGATCGAGGCGCTGCAAGAAAAGATCGCCCGCCGCCTTGGCTATAGGCTGGAAGGGCACCGGCTGGAATTGCTGGGCCGCAAGATCAAGGACTAGTCACGCGCCCGCGACAACCGCTCGGTGCGCGATTCCAGCCGGTCGGCCACCTCTAGCCGTGCCGGATGATCCAACCGCTCCAGCCGGGTGACAAGCTGGCCCTCCAGCCGGTCGCCCATGTCCAGAAGGCGCGCTTGCGCCACGTCCAGCCCGGCGCGGAAGCGGTCCGCGTCGAAGGTCTCGGCGCGCAATGCTTCCAGCAGATCGGCGCGGGCGGCGCGCAGCTCGGCATGGCCACGGCTGCCGCGAAACGCCTCGCGCCCGTCGCGGCGCATGTCACGGCGGGCATCGTCCGGCAATGCACCGATCGCGGCCCGCATAAGGCTGCCATCGGGCGTGCCGCGCAGGACCATGCCGCCGATCATGCCCACCATCACAAGGTTCAGCGTGACCGATCCGACCAGCGCCCATGTCTTCCAACGGCCCGGCTTTTTCGCTGCTTCCGTCATTCCTAGAACCCCATTTCCAACGGATCGCCCACGCCCAGAAGCGGGGTCGTCACCTGGTCGAACACGCTAAGCGCACCGTCCATCCAGACCGGCACATCATATAGTGACAGCGGCATGACCATGCCGATATAGACGCCAGCCAACGCCGCCCCCAGACCGCCGGCAACCGACGGCATGGCCCAGCCAGCAGTCCATGCCTTGATCCGGGCACCCCAGCCCGGCGCGGGCTTGGGCAGCGCGGATGCAGCATCGGCCAGGATACGCGCGCGCAAGGCGTCGGGCAGGTCGCTGTCTTGCCCGGCGGCAAAGAACAGGTCCAGATCGTCGTCAGATGTCGTCCGCGTCATATCCCAACTCCTCTTTTCGGCCGCTCAGAAGCGCGGTCAACTTGCGTTTGCCCCGTGCGGTCAGGCTTTCGACCGCTTCCACACCCACCATCAGGATGGCGGCAATTTCCGGGTTCGACAGCCCCTCTATATGCCGCAGGATCACCGCCTCGCGCTGCCGCTCTGGCAGTTGCGCAAGGGCTGCATCCAAGGCCCGCGCGCGGGCGTCCTGCATCAGCCGGGCATCTGCGCCAAGGGCACCATCGGGCAGATCGGGCATCTCCGGCTCTGTCGGTCTGCGCCGCCGCAGCCGGTCGGTGCACAGGTTGCGCGCCACCCGGAAGGCCCAGGTCGAGGGCTTGGCATGGCCCGCGTCCCAGTCCGGCGCGATCCGCCAAAGCCGAAGCATCGTGTCTTGGGTCACGTCCTCGGCCTCGGACCGGTCGGCCAGCATCCGGGTGGCGAAACGCAACAGGCGCGGGGCCAACAGGTCGGTCAGCGCCTGCGCCGCGCGCAGGTCGCCTTGCGCAAAGCGCGCCAACAACTCGGCCTCGTCCTGTTCCGACAGCACCTGTCACCCTTTCACCGGGCGAGGCGAAACGCCCCGCCCGCATGGTCCATGTTTAGTGGCGGCCCCAACCGCGTTCACCGCGCTCGCCACCTTTGCCGCGCTTTTGCATCCGCTCGGCCATCTGGTCGGTGAAGGCCGCGTATTCCTCGGCATCGACCACACCATCGTCATTGGCGTCAACCCGGTCGAACATGCGTTGCCCGCGTTCGCCCATTTGGGCGGCGCGCTCGGCCATACGTTCGGCGCGTTTGGCTTCCATCTCGGCGCGGCGCGCCTCGGCGAAGGCTTGCAGGTCTTCCAGCGTCACCTGCCCGTTACCGTCGCGGTCCAGCTCTTCGAAACTGGGCAGGGCACGCGGACCCATATCGCCATTGCCACGGGCATAGGCCGCACCCGCGCCCAGCGCGATGGTCAGGGCCAGGGCGGAAAGAATGGTCTTTTTCATGGTCGGTCTCCGTTTGCGATCGCGGCCTCTTGTGCCGCCTTGTATCTGTTGAACGCGGCAGCCGGGCGGTTCCGTCGCAAAAACGGGCAGGGGATCGGTGCATTCTTGCGACACGCTGCCGCAAAATCGGTATTGCAGGTGCTTTTTTAGACCAACGGCTCTATGTCAGGTAAATCGCACAGGAGCGCGCCCATGACCCTTTCGCAGATCGACACAATCGAAGAAGACCGCCCGCTTGGCCAAGCCTTGCTGCGCGGTATTCGCTGCAAATGCCCGGCTTGTGGTGCCGCGCCCATGCTGCGCGCGTATCTGTCGGTGCGCGATTGCTGCCCCGCCTGCGGCGAGGATCTGAGCCATCAGCGCGCCGATGACGGCCCCGCCTATCTGACCATGCTCATCACGCTGAAAACCGTGGTGCCGCTGATGGTCTATGTCATGTTTAACTATGACATGAACCCAACGCTTCTGTTTTCATTGTCGGCGCTGTTGCTGGTGGCGATGACCCTCTTTCTTCTTCCCCGGTTCAAGGGCATGATCGTTGCGTTCCAATGGGCGAAACGTATGCACGGGTTCGGGGATGAGCGCGATCATTGACAAAACAGCCATCCGCGACGCGGCCACGATCATCTTGCTGCGGCAGGGGGCTGATGGGCCGTCGGTTCTGATGGGCCAGCGCGGCGCGACTGCCGCGTTCATGCCCGACAAGTTCGTCTTTCCCGGCGGCGCGCTCGATGCGACCGATGCCGAGGTGCCGATCACCATGCCGGAACCGTGCCGCGCGCGCATGGCCCAAGGGCACGCGAACCCCGACGCTTTGGCCGCCGCCGCCATTCGTGAAATGTGGGAAGAAACCGGGCTGATGATGGGCCTGCCCGGTGACTGGCCCAACCCGCCCGCCGATTGGGCGGGCTTCGCCGCGCATGGGCTGCGCCCGAACGCGGGCGGCTTGCGCTTCATCTTTCGCGCAATCACGCCACCGGGCCGCCCCCGGCGTTTCGATGCCCGCTTCTTCCTGGCCGATGCGGGCGCGATCATGGGCGATCTGGACGATTTCTCGGCCGCTTGCGAGGAGCTGTCGCACCTGCACTGGGTGCCACTTGCCGACGCGCGCAAGCTGAACCTGCCCTTCATCACAGAGGTGGTGCTGGCCGAAGTGCAGGCCATCGCCACGGGCAAGGACCGCCCTGACGCGGTGCCCTTCTACGACAATTCGACGGGTGTTTCGGCGTTTCGGCGGATTGCCTGAGCCGTTGGACGAAAAAAGTCCGGGCAGATCATGCCCGGACCAGTCCAACAGGGAGGAACTCTGCGCCATGACCCCGGCGCAGGAGGGATTTGAAGAACAATCGCCCGATTAGCCTATCATTATTCACGATTCGGGCAACAATAAGACTGTCACAGCCCCGTCACGAAGCCAGACGATACCCGCCCGATTCCGTCAGCAGCAGCGACACGTTCGAGGGGTCCGGCTCTATCTTCTGGCGCAAACGGTAGATATGCGTCTCCAGCGTATGGGTCGTGACGCCCGCGTTATAGCCCCAGACCTCGTGCAGCAGCACATCGCGCGGCACCACGCCTTCGGGCGCGCGATACAGGAATTTCAGGATGTTGGTCTCTTTCTCGGTCAGACGGATCTTGCGGTCCTTCTCATCGACCAGCATTTTCTGCGCGGGCTTGAACATATACGGCCCAAGCTGGAACACCGCGTTCTCCGACTGCTCGTGCTGGCGCAGCTGGGCGCGCAGGCGGGCCAGCAGAATGGGCAGCTTGAACGGCTTGGTGATGTAGTCATTCGCACCCGAATCCAGCCCGAGGATGGTGTCGGCATCCGAATCATGCCCCGTCAGCATGACCACGGGCGATTTGAACCCGGCCTTGCGCATCCGCTTGCACAGCTCGCGCCCATCGGTGTCGGGCAGGCCCACATCCAGCACGGCCAGGTCGAACTGGCCCGCGCGCACCTGTTCCATCGCGGCGGCGCCGTCTGCGGCTTCGAACACGTCGAATTCCTCTGTGGCCAGCAATTGCTCGGCCAGTGCTTCGCGCAGATCGTCGTCGTCATCCACCAGTAGAATGCGGTTCAGCTTGGGCATGGACAAAACTCCTTTTCGCGTGTGCTTATTGCGCATGTCGGGCGCAGGCGCGGGGCTGCAACAATTGCTACAGCCAGGTCACGCGGATGTGTCGCCAGCGCAGGTTTTGTTTCAAATCTCGCCACGCAGCGACTATGTGTCGGGAAAGGAAAACGGGTCTGGCATGGCATTCGGGCTGACATTGGTGGAACGGATCAACCGCGCGCGGGCCGATTTGCGGCTGGGCGTGCCGATTGTTCTGACCGGGCCAGAGGGCCGCGCGCTGGTCATGGCGGCTGAGACCGCTACGCCCGAACGGCTGGACGCCATGCGCGCCCCCGGCCTTGTTCTGGCCCTGACCCGCCACCGGGCAGAGACGCTGAAAGCCCGCCCCTATGACGGCGATCTGGCCCGGATCGTGGTGCCCAAAGATGCCGATCTGGCATGGCTGCGCGCCATGGCCGACCCGGCCGATGACCTGCGCCACCCTATGAAAGGGCCGTTCCAATCCATGCGCGAAGGGTCAGCCGATCTTCACCGCACGGCGCTGGCGCTTGTGAAAACCGCGCAGCTTTTGCCCGCCGCGCTGGTTCTGGATGCGCCCGACCTGCCCGACAGCTTGGGCCTGACAAACCTGCCGCTGGAACCGCTGGCCGCAGAGCTTGCCCGCGCCAGCACCATGGCCCCGGTCATCAACGCGCGCCTGCCCATGGTCGCGTCAGAGGCGGGCCGCGTGCATATCTTCCGACCCCGTGACGGAGGCGAGGAACATTACGCGATCGAGATCGGCCAGCCCGACCGCGCGAAACCCGTGCTGGCGCGGCTGCATTCGGCCTGCTTTACGGGCGATGTGCTGGGTAGCCTGAAATGCGATTGCGGCCCGCAACTGAACGCGGCTTTGGCGCAGATGGGGGCAGAGGGCGCGGGCGTGCTGCTCTACCTGAACCAGGAAGGGCGCGGCATTGGCCTTGCCAACAAGATGCGCGCCTATTCGCTGCAAGACCAAGGCTTCGATACCGTCGAGGCAAACCACCGCCTAGGGTTCGAGGATGACGAGCGCGATTTCCGCATCGGCGCGGGGCTGTTGCGGCAGATGGGGTTCAGAGATGTGCGCCTGCTGACCAACAACCCCCGCAAGGTCGATATGCTGAACGCCCACGGCCTGAACGTGGTCGAACGCGTGCCCCTGCGCGTGGGCGAAACCGCGCAAAACGCGGCCTATCTGGCCACCAAAGCCGCGAAATCGGGGCACTTGCTGTGACCCGCTTCGACATGGTCCTGACCCGCCAAGGCCTGCGCTTCATGGGGCGGCTTTACCCCTGCACCATCGGGCGCGGCGGGGTGCGCAGCGACAAGCGCGAGGGCGACGGGGCCACGCCCGTGGGTGTGCACCGTCTGGTCGGTATGCTCTACCGTCCCGACCGCATGGCCCGGCCCGCCGATTGGGCGCTGCCCATCGGCCCGCGCGACCTGTGGTCGGATGACCCGAGACACGAGGATTACAACCTCATGGTGCGCGCGCCCTACCCCCACAGCCACGAGCGATTGCGCCGCGCTGACCCGATGTATGACCTTGTCATCATCACCGACTGGAACTGGCCGCGTGCTGAACGCGGGCGCGGCTCTGCCATTTTCATCCACCAATGGCGCGGACCGGGGCAGCCCACGGCTGGCTGCATCGGCCTGTCGCGCGCCGACCTGCGGGCCATTGCGCCGCGCATCCGGTATCAAACCCGGCTGATCGTTCCAGACAGCTTGGCCGACTAAGCCAATGTCATAAAACCTTCACTGGACTGGGCCAGATATTTCCTGCATTCAGGAAATATGGAACAGTTTGATGCGATCCGCGCCTTTGCAACCCTTGGCCAGACCGGCCGTCTGTCGGTCTTTCGCCTGCTCATGCGCTTTGCGCCCCAAGGGGTGCGCCCGACGGAAATCGCGCAGGCGCTTGCGCTCAAGCCCAACACGCTGTCGCATTACCTGTCCGACCTGACCGCCTGCGGGCTTGTCAGTCAGACCCGCGAAGGTCGCTCGCTATACTACGCGGTCGACATCACGCGCGCCCGCCAGCTCATCGACTACCTCACGCTCGATCTGGGCCGCGCCCGCCCGGATCTTCTGCCCGATCACAAAGCCAGCTTGCCCATGACCGATACACCTTTCCACGTGCTTTTCATCTGCTCGGGCAATTCCGCCCGCTCCATCTTTGCCGAAGCGCTCTTGCGCGATCTGGGCCAGGGCCGCTTCATCGCCCATTCGGCAGGCCTGCACCCCAATTCGCGGCTCAACCCCTTCGCGCTCGATGTGCTGGCGCGCAACGGCCATGCCACGGACAGGATGCGCTCCAAGCACATCTCGGAATTCCAGACGCCCGACGCCCCGGTTATGGATTTCGTCTTTACCGTTTGCGACACGTCCGCAGCAGAGGAATGCCCGCCATGGCCCGGCCAACCCCTGACCGGCCATTGGGGTCTGCCTGACCCGGTCAAGGCGACCGGCACCGATGCCGAAAAGGCCCTCGTCTTCGCCCGCACCTATGGCGCGCTGCGCCGCCGGATCGCGGCTTTTGTCGAATTGCCCTTCGCCAGCCTGTCGCGCCTGTCACTTCAAACCCGCCTCGACCAGATCGGCCAGACCGCAGACCAAAAGGACCAAGCCCAATGACCAGTATCGCCCTGAACGGCCTTGGCCGCATCGGCAAACTCGCGCTGCGCGACCTGATCGACACGGGCGCGGGTGGCGAGATCGTCCTCCTGAACGACCCGGAAGGCTGCGCCGAACAACACGCGCTTCTGGTGGAATTCGACAGCGTGCACGGTCGCTGGCCCACCCCGGTCAGCCATGGCGCGGACAGCCTGACCTTGGGCGACAAAACCATCCGCCTGACGCATGAGAAAACAATCGACGCGCTACCGCTGGCAGAGCTTGGCGTCGATCTGGTCATCGACTGCACCGGCGTCTTCAAGACCGACGCCAAGCTTGCCCCCTATTTCAACGCGGGCGTGCAGAAGGTCGTGGTCAGCGCCCCCGTCAAGGATGGCGGCGCGCTCAACCTTGTCTATGGCGTGAACCAGCACCTCTACGACCCGGCAGAGCACCGCATCATCACGGCGGCAAGCTGCACCACCAATTGCCTCGCCCCCGTGGTCAAGGTCATCCACGAAGCGCTAGGCATCAAGCACGGCTCGATCACCACCATCCATGACGTGACCAATACCCAGACCATGGTCGACCGCCCCGCCAAGGACATGCGCCGCGCGCGCTCGGCGCTGACGAACCTCATCCCCACGACCACCGGCAGCGCGACCGCGATCACGCTCATCTACCCCGAACTCAAGGGTCGGCTGAACGGCCATGCCGTGCGCGTGCCCCTGTTGAACGCCTCGCTCACCGATTGCGTGTTCGAACTCGAACGCCCCACCACGGTCGAAGAGGTGAACAGCCTGCTCAAAGCCGCCGCCGATGGCCCCCTGAACGGCATCCTCGGCTATGAATCGCGCCCCCTCGTCTCGTCCGACTACCTCAACGACCCGCGCTCTTCCATTGTCGACGCGGCATCCACCATGGTTGTGAACGGCACGCAGGTGAAACTCTACGCATGGTATGACAATGAATGGGGCTATGCCTGCCGCCTTGCCGACATCACCCGCATGGTCGCCCAAAGCCTCTGACCCATTCATCCTTGAAAAAATATCCTGGGGGAGTCGCGGCACCGCCGCGACGGGGGCAAAGCCCCCCTACCCCACTTGCCAAGAAGCAGCGCCATGACCACACCGAACCCGCTTCGCGCCTATGCTGCCGTCACCGCCGCCTATTGGGCCTTCATGCTGTCCGATGGCGCGTTGCGCATGTTGGTGCTTCTGCATTTCAACGGGCTGGGGTTTTCGCCCGTGCAACTCGCATGGCTTTTCCTGCTCTACGAGGTCGCCGGCATCGTCACCAACCTGGCCGCCGGCTGGCTCGCCGCGCGCTTCGGGCTGGCGGCCACGCTCTATGAGGGCTTGGGTTTGCAGATCGTGGCGCTCGCGGCCTTGGCGCAGCTTGACCCGAACTGGACGATCACCGTTTCGGTCATCTTCGTCATGCTGGTCCAAGGCGCGTCGGGCGTGGCCAAGGATCTGTCGAAGATGTCGTCGAAATCGGCGGTCAAGCTGCTGGCGCCCACGGAAAACAACGGCCTCTTTCGCTGGGTCGCAGCCCTGACCGGGTCCAAGAACGCCGTCAAGGGCCTTGGCTTTTTCCTTGGCGCGGCGCTGCTGGCGCTCGCAGGCTTCCAGACCGCGATCTGGGCCATGGCGGCGGTGCTGGCGGTCATCTTGGCCGCCATCATCCTGTTCCTGCCTGCGGGCCTGCCGGGGCGGATGAAATCCTCCGAAGGCTGGTCGGGTTGGCGGTCGAAAGACGCGCGCGTCAACAAGCTGTCCTTGGCGCGCATGTTCCTGTTCGGCGCGCGCGATGTGTGGTTTGTCGTGGGCATCCCGATTTATTTTCAGGCGGTTTTGTCGGACGGAACCGCCGAGGGGCGGCGCGAGGCGTTTTTCCTTGTTGGCGGTTTCATGGCGCTGTGGATCATCGGCTATGGTGCTGTTCAGGCCTTTGCGCCCAGACTGCTGGGCGGTCCTGCGCAAAGCGAAGAAGCGATCACCGCCAAGGCCATCACTTGGGCGGGTTTGCTGGTGCCCATCCCCTTCGCCCTTGCCTTGGCCGTGTGGCTGGCAGGCAGCCCCGCGCCGTGGCTGACGGCCCTTTTGGTCGTGGGCCTCCTGCTCTTTGGCTTCGTCTTTGCCGTCAATTCCTCGGTGCATTCCTATCTTATCCTCGCCTTCGGCGCGGCGGACCGGATCACCCGCGATGTGGGGTTCTACTACATGGCCAATGCCAGCGGACGGCTGATCGGCACGGCGCTGTCGGGGGCCAGCTACCAATTGGGCGGGCTGGCCCTGTGCCTTGCCACGGCGGGGGCAATGGCGCTGGCCAGCTGGCTGGCCGCGCGCAGATTGGCCTAGCCGCGCCCGATATAGGGCATGGTCGTGGCCATCACCGTCATGAACTGCACATTGGCATCCAAGGGCAGGCTGGCCATGTGCAGCACCGAAGACGCGACATGCGCCACATCCATAAGCGGCTCTGGCCGCATAGACCCATCGGCCTGCGGCATTCCACGGGCAAAGGCATCGGTCATCTCGGACGCGGCATTCCCGATGTCGATCTGCCCGCAGGCGATGTTATGCTTGCGCCCATCCAGCGACAGCGTGCGCGTCAGCCCGGTAATCGCGTGTTTGGTGGCCGTGTAGGGCACCGACCCCACGCGCGGCACATGCGCCGAGATCGAGCCGTTATTGATGATCCGCCCGCCCTTGGGGTCTTGCGCGCGCATCATCGCGAAGGCCCCGCGCGCGATCAGGAACGCCCCATCCAGATTGACCGAGGCAACGCGCCGCCAATCCTCCCATGAAATATCGGCAATTTCTGTGGCGGGCAGGCCAATGCCTGCATTGTTGAACACCACGTCCAGCCGCCCGAAGCGCTTTTGGATCGCGGCGAAAAGGGCATCGACCTGTTCGGGGTCGGACACGTCGCAAGGGTGGACCAGCGCGCGCTCGGGGGCGGCGCTGGCGACCGCCTCCAGCTTCTCGCGCCCGCGCGCGGCAAGGATCACGTTATGGCCCGCCTCCAGAAAGGCCAATGCGCAAGCGCGGCCAATGCCTTGGCTGGCACCCGTAATCAGAACGATCTTGCTGTCCGTCATCTCATCCCCCCCTGATGTGACGCGCATCAAAACCGCCTTCGCGCGGGCTTGTCAAACGCTTGGCACGCGGGTGACGGATGCAGGCGGCAGAACCTGTCCATCCCAGTCCAACGGCACCGCCCCGTGGTTGAACCAGAAGCGCGACTCTCCGTCTGACCGAGTGCGCAAGGCGGGCGGCAGATCAAGCGTCGCGACCCCCTGCGCGTGGCACAGATCGCGCAACAGCGCGACAAGCGTGTCATCCTCTGGCCAGCCCCCCAAATAGTGCAGCCCGCCTGCGTGCACCATCGCCGCGCGCCCGTCCGCGCGGGCCAGCGCGACCTCTGCGCTACCCTCCAGCTCTTCGGCCCAATGCACGAAATGGCCGCCATTCGCCAAGGGCACCCGGCAGCCCGGCGGCAGGCTTTCGGCGCGCGCGACACGAATATCCAGCCCCGGCAGAGATGGCCCCAGATCGGGCGGAATGCTGAAATCGGGCCGCCGCGAATTGGTCCGTGGGCCAAGCACCACGGTGCCGGGACAGCTTGGCAGCGCCGCGCGCAAGACATCGGGCAAGGTAAACAGCCCCGGTGCCAGCACCAGCTTGCGCCCCGACAGATCGGCCGTGTCAGGCGGCAGAATGTCGATATTCAGCCCCAGCCGCCGCAACGCCCGATACCACGCGAAACACAGACGGAAATAATCGAAATCCGCGCCTTGGGGTTGCGTGTCCCACGCCCATGCGCTGGCATAATCGAAGACAAGCGCCACATCGGCGGGGGCGGATTGCGTGCAGGGCGCATCGGCCAATTCGCGGGCAACCGCCGTGGCCTCTGCCAGCCCCGGCGCGGGGGCGCTGTCGGGGCGCAGAAGGCCTGCGTGCATTTGTTCCTGCCCGAACGGCGCTTGCCGCCAGCGGAAATAAAGAACCGCCTCTGCCCCATGGGCAAAGGCCTCCCACGTCCAGAGCCGCACCATGCCCGGCAAGGGCGCGGGGTTGTAGGGCGCCCAATTCACCGGGCCGGGTTGTTGTTCCATAACCCACCAGCGCCCGCGCCCGACCGCGCGATACAAGTCATGATGGAACGCCTGAAAATCGGGATCGCCTTGGCGCAGGAACGCCGCCTTATGCGCGTCCGACGCTTCCAGCCGGTCGGACAGAAAGCCGATCGGGTAGCTGTCCCAAGACGCGATATCCAGATCGGCGCCCACCGCGTAATGGTCGAATTCCGTAGTCCGGCCCATGTAGTTATGCGCAATCGGGGCGCGCGTATGGCGGCGCAGGATGTCCACTTGCGCGCGGTTGAACGCCACGACCTGATCGGACGAAAAGCGCCGGAACGCCATGACATGCGCGGGGTTCGGTTCGGTCACGGTCAGGTTCGGCAGGTCGATCTGGTCGAAACTGGCATAGTCCATCGACCAGAACACATTGCCCCACGCGCGGTTCAGCGCATCGGGGCTTTGGTATGTCTGCGCCAGCCAATCGCGGAACGCCGCGCGCGCGGCGTCGGAATAGCTAAGGATCGTGTCGTGACACCCATATTCATTATCCGTCTGCCACGCGGCCACATTCGGGTGCGCGCCGTAGCGCTCTGCCAGAAGCGTGACGATGCGCTTGCACTCGGCCAGATAGCCGGGGTGGCTGAAGCAGTAATGCCGGCGCGAGCCGAATTTGCGCGGGTTTCCCAAGGCATCCACCGCCAGCATGTCGGGGTGGCGGTCCAGCATCCAGCGCGGGGGTGTGGCGGTGGGGGTGCCAAGGACGACCTTCAGCCCCGCGCCGCCCAACACGTCTATCGCGCGGTCCAGCCAGTCGAATTGTAGCTTGCCCGGTTCCGGTTCCAGCCGCGACCACGCGAATTCGCCGATGCGCACCCATGTCAGACCGCTCGCCACCATACGCGCGGCGTCCTCGGGCCATTGTGCTTCAGGCCAGTGTTCGGGGTAGTAGCAGACACCAAGGCTGCGGGTCATGGTCAGCTCCGTCATAGGCGGTGGAAACTGTAGCGCGTGACATGGCGATAGGTCTCGCCCACGCGCAGGGTGGCATCGGGAAAATCGGGGCGGTTCGGGGCGTCGGGCCAGGCCTGCGCCTCCAGCGCGATCCCGGCATGGCGCGCGTAAGGGCGCCCCTTGTGGTCGGTCACGCCCTGCTCTGGCAGGTGGTTGGCGGTGTAAACCTGCAGGCCCGATTCGGTGGTGGCAACCTGCATTGCCAGACCGCTGCGCGGGCTGTCCAGCCATGCCACCGGGCGCAGCGGGACGCGCTTGCCCGTCAGGCAAAAGTTGTGGTCCAGCGCCACGCCGCTCAAGCTGCGGGGGCTGCGAAAGTCGAAAGGCGTATCGGCCACAGGGGCGATTTCGCCGGTGGGCAGCGTGCTGGCGTCGACGGGCAGATACCGCTCTGCGGCCACCCGCAAGCGATGCTCGGCAATCGACCCGCTGTCATCCAGCACGAAATAGCCATGATGCGACAGGCTGCACGGGGTGTCGGCATCGGTCGTCGCGCTGTAGTCGAAACTGATCGCGCCCTCGGCCAGTGCTACCTGCAACACCACCTCCATCCGCCCCGGAAAGCCCATGTCGCCGTCGGGAAGGGTCAGGCTAAGCGTGGCACGATCCGGCGCATGATCCTCGATCGCCCAAATACGATCGGACGCCCCACGCGTGCCGCCATGCAGGCAGTGGCCACCGGGCGTGTTGCGCGAAAGATCATGCGTTACCCCGTTCAACGTGAAGCGCCCGCCCGCGATACGGTTGGCGAACCGCCCCACGGTGGCCCCGAAATACCGCATCGGCCCCAGATAGGGCGCAAGCTGGCCTGCCCCCAGCACCAGCGGATAGGCCACACCATCCAACCGCAAATCCTGCACGATTGCGCCCAGCGTCAGCACATGCGCGGTTATACCCCCGCCCGACAGGTGCAGGCGGTGCACCAACTGCCCGTCGGGCATCTGGCCCCAAGGCTCAATGGTCAAGGCGCACCTTGTGCTCTGCCAGTCCCCGCACGGGTGCGGGCGTGGCGAAGGCTGCACCGTCCAGATCATGGGGGTTTTGCCGCCCCTCGCGCGCCGTGGTACAAAACAGCCGGTCCAGCCCCGCGCCGCCAAAGGCCGGGCAGGACGTATGCGGCGCGGGAAATTCGACAGCACCCAGAAAACTACCATCCGGCCCATAACCCGCCACGCGCCCGGCCCCCCATTGCGCGACCCAGAAGCTGCCATCGGCGGCAAAGACCGCGCCATCGGGGTTCAAGCCATCCGCATTCAGGTCCAGCCAGACTTGTGGCTCGGCATCCGGCCAGCCATCCGCGCCCAGCGCCACGCGCATCACGCGGCGGGTGGGTGTATCTGTAAAGCACGCGCTTTGCCCATCGGGCGCGAAACAGATCGCGTTCGGGATGGTGATGCCGGGAAACAGGCACCGCAATTCGCCCTTGTAATAGCGCCAGATCGCGCCCGCGCCCTTTTCGGCCCGCTTCCCCATCGTGCCGATCCAGAACCCGCCCTGCGGGTCCGCGCGCCCGTCATTCGAGCGGGTGACGGGGTTATCCGCCTCCAAAGCACACAGCGTGCGGCCCTCGCCTGTGGCAAGGTCGAACAGCATCAGCCGGGTTTCCGTGGCGATCACCACTTCGTCGCGGCTGACCCAACCCATGGCAGAGGACATTTCGTCGAACGCCCAGGACCGGCCCAGCGAATGCAGCTTGCGGCCTGTGATGTCGAACCAGAAAAACTCCTGCCGCTCGGGGTGCCAAAAGGCACCTTCGCCCAGCTCGCATCGAATAGCGTTGATGGGCGTCATGCGCTGGCGTCCCACGCTGCGACCGCGTCACGCGCCCGCGCGCCGACCACTGCGGCCGACATCCCCGGTGCATAAAGCGCCGTGCCAAGGCCAAAGCCCGCCGCCCCTGCCGCGCGCCACTGGGCGAAGTCATCCGGGCCAACGCCGCCCACGGCATAGACCGGCATATCGGGCGGCAGCACCGCGCGCATGGCGCGCAACCCGTCCGTGCCCATCTTGAAGGCCGGGAACAGCTTTAGCCCCGATGCGCCCGCGCGGATCGCGGCAAAGGCTTCGGACGGGGTGAAGATACCGGGATAAGACAACATCCCCGCTGCCTTGGTCGCCGCGATGACGGGTGCATGGCAATCGGGTGACACGACCAGCCGCGCGCCGGTCGCGGCCACTTGGGCAACCTGCGCCACTTCCAGCACCGTGCCCGCGCCGATCTGCGCCTGCGCGCCGAAGGCATCGACCATCGCTGCAATGCTGTCCAACGGGTCTGGAGAGTTCAGCGGAACCTCTATCTTGGTGATGCCTGCGTCGATCAGGGCTTCGGTCACGGCCAAAGCCTCTGGCGGGGTGATGCCGCGCAGGATGGCGATTATTTCGCGCATGGTGCCTCCGTTACATGGGCGGCACGCGCCGCGGCCAACCCGGCCAAGGTCGCGGCATCTGCCGTGTGGGCGGATACGGGCACCGACAGCCCGTCCAGCGCGCGGGCGTAAAGCGCGGCCAGATCGCCCGCACCCAAGACCGCCACGCGCTGGCCCAGCCAATAGGGTTTCGCCGCCGCCAACTCGGCCCCGATCAGCAGCCCCGACAGGCGCGCGCGGGCGGTGGCGGGGTCCAAGCCCTCCAGCAACCCCTCGGCGCGCAGGGTGAAAAGGCGGGCCAGCAAGCGGTCCGGGCGGTCCAGTCCTTGCGCCAAACCCGCATCGAAACCAGCTTCGTCCCAGCCCGACATGCCATGCCGCAGCACCGAGTGTTCCGACAAAAGCGCGAAGCTCTCACCCGTCAGGAAGGTCTGGAAACTGACCACCTCGCCCGCGCTGACATGCACCCATTTGCTATGGGTGCCGGGCAGGCAGATGACGCCGTCCCAACCGGGGTTCAGCGCCAGAAAGCCCGCGATCTGCGTTTCCTCGCCGCGCATGACATCGGCGGGGCGGGCCTGTTTCAGGCCCGGCACGACATGCACAGACAGGCGCGGGTCGCTCTGCGGGGCGGTCACAAGACCGCCGCCCAAGGGCGCGCAGGGCACGGCGCGATAGGGTGCCTCGACCCAGCCTTGGCGGCTGCCCAGCATCCCGCAGGCATAGGCGGGAATGCAGCGGTCATCTTTCAGCCAGTCACCCACCAGCGCGACCAGCGCAGGGCCGAACCCGTCGCGCGACAACCCACCTGTGCCGCAATCATTGGCCAGATGCGCGACGGGCTTGTCGCCCACCATCGCCCAAGCGCGCAAATGCGTGCCGCCCCAATCCAGCGCGATCCAGTCCGGGGTTTCTGCAAGCCCGCTCATCCCGTCACCACCACACCGCCGTCAATGACCAGCGCTTGGCCTGTCATCGCGCGGCTGCTGTCGGATGCAAGGAACAACACGCCCCCGGCAATGTCCTCGGGCGAGAGCGTGTCGGGCAGGCATTGGCGTTTCATATGCTCTGCCAGCCCTTCGGGCGTGACCCATCGCTCCAATTGTTTGGGCGTCATCACCCAACCGGGTGCCAGCGCGTTCACGCGAATGCGGTCGGGGCCGAATTCGCGCGCCAAGCTGCGGGTCAGCCCGTTCAGCGCCGAATTGGCGGCGGTATAGACCGGGTAGCCCGCGTTCCCCATCATGTAGCTGATCGAGGTGATGTTGATGATCGACCCCCGCCCCGCCGCGCGCATGGCCGGCACCACGGCTTGCGTGGCGTAGATATAGGCTTTGAAATTGATCGCCAGCGACCAATCGAGGAAGTCTTCGGTCACATCCTCCAACTTGTGGCGCTGGTCATTGGCGGCATTGTTCACCAGCACCGACACCGGGCCATGCGCTTCTGCCGCCTGCGCAATCGCAGCCACAAGCGCCGTGCGGTCGGTAATGTCACAGGGCAGGAACAACGGTCGGTTGCCGGTTTTTTGCTGCATCTCTTCACAAAAGGCGGTGGCGTCCGAGCGTTGGACAAACGCCACCCGCGCGCCTTGGCGCAGAAAGGCCTCGGTCAGCCCCGCGCCAATGCCGGACCCGCCGCCGGTGATGAAAACGGACGCGCCGTTTAGGTCGGGATAGGTGGGTAGGGTCATCAATGGCTCTCTCGGGTAACGGGCCGCGTGTCCTTGCCGACAAGGAAATCCAGATCGGCGCCTTTGTCGGCTTGCAGCACATGGTCGACATAAAGCTTCGCATAGCCGCGCGTGTAATGCGGCGGCTCAGGTGCCCATGTGGCACGGCGCGCGGCCAGTTCCGCGTCATCCACCAGCAGCGTCAACTCGCCCCGGCTGGCCGACACGCGAATGCGGTCGCCGGTTTTGACCAAGGCCAAGGGGCCGCCCGCCTGCGCCTCTGGTGCGACATGCAGAACCACGGTGCCGAACGCTGTGCCCGACATGCGCGCGTCCGACACGCGGACCATATCGCGCACGCCTTCACGGACCAGCTTGGCCGGGATCGGCATGTTGCCGACCTCTGGCATACCCGGATAGCCCTTCGGGCCGCAGCCTTTCAGCACCAGCACGGTGTCGGGCGTCACGGGCAGGTCATCGCGGTCGATTTCGGCCTTTAGCTGCTCGATCGTCTCGAACACATAGGCCGGGCCTTCGTGTTCCAGCAGCGCATCGGTCGCGGCGGATGGCTTCACGATGGCCCCATCGGGCGCAAGGTTGCCGCGCAGCACCCGCAGGCCCGCCGCAGGTTTCACCGGGTTCGACAGCGGGCGGATGACGTCCTCGTTGAAGATCTCTGCCCCTTCGGCATAGGTGGCAATATCGCGGCCCAGAACGGTCTGCGCGGGTCGCAGATGGTCACGGATTTGCGCCAGAACCGCAGGCACACCGCCCGCATAGGCGAAATCCTCCATCAGGTATTTGCCCGAGGGCATACAGTTGACCAACAGAGGAATATCGCGCCCCAGTTCGATGTCCGACAGCGACAGGTCCACCCCCACACGCCCCGCAATCGCCAGCAAGTGCACCACGGCATTGGTGGACCCGCCCACGGCAGCGTTGGTCAGGATGGCGTTCTCGAAGCTCTCGCGCGTCAGAATGTCGGACGGCTTCAGGTCTTCCTCGACCATCTCGACAATGCGGCGGCCCGTGTGATGCGCCAGCGCCGTGCGTCGCGCATCGACCGCGGGCAGGGCTGCGTTGGTGGGCAGGGCGAGCCCCATCGCCTCGACCAGTGACGCCATCGTGCTGGCGGTGCCCATGGTCATGCACACGCCCGCCGAGCGTGACATGCCCGATTCCGCCGCCATGAAATCCTGCAGCGTCATGTCGCCCGCGCGCACCGCTTCGGAAAACTTCCACACATCGGTGCCCGACCCAATGTCGCGCCCGCGCCATTTGCCGTTCAGCATGGGGCCGGAGCTGACAACAATGCTGGGAATATCGACAGAGGCCGCGCCCATCACCTGCCCCGGCGTGGTCTTGTCGCAGCCGCCCAGCAACACGACCCCGTCAATGCCGTAAGCGCGGATGCATTCTTCCACATCCATCGCAAGCAGGTTGCGAAAAAGCATCGCCGTGGGCTTCATCTGCGTTTCGCCCAAGGACGTGACAGGAAATTCGACCGGAAAGCCCCCCGCTTCCCAGACCCCTCGTTTGACCGCTTCGGCCAACACCCGCAGCCCGCTATTGCAGGGCGTCAGTTCCGACCATGTGTTGCAGATGCCGATAATCGGGCGGCCATCGAACGCGTGGTCGGGAAAGCCCTGGTTCTTCATCCAGGAACGGTGGATGAAGCCGTCCTTGTCCAGTTTGCCATACCAGGCGGCAGAGCGGCGGGGTTTCTTCATGTCGGGCGGTGGTCCTTCGGGGCCTGTGTTGGATTGAGAGTATTTTTGGCAAGATGAAGATCAGGCCGCGCGCTTTGTGCGGCACCAGTCTGGCATCCAGTCGCCATGGGCGGCCAGCAGGTCATCGACCAGCGCGCGGATCTGGCGCAGGTCCAATTCGGCGGCGGTGTGCGGGTCCAGATAGGCGGCGTGGTAAATGTGCTCGCGGTTCTGATGCAGCAGCGCCTGCACGGTCAGTTCCTGCACGTTCAGGTTCGTACGCATCAGCGCCACCAGATGCGGCGGCAGACCGCTGACCACGGTGGGCTGCAAGCCGTTGGCATCGACCAGCGTGGGCACTTCGACCGCTGCACCTTGGGGCAGTTGCGGGATAAAACCGTCATTGGCCACGTTGCCATAGATCACCGAGGGCGTGCCGGTCACGATACTGTCCATGATCGTCGCGGCATATTCGTTCGATGCCTTGTGCTCGATCCGGGGCGCGGTTTTCAGCGCCTCGGCCTGCGCGCCCCAAGCGGCGATCTGTTCCTCGCAGCGTTTGGGGTATTCATCCAGCGGGATGCGGAACTGCTCTATCAGGTCGGGGCGGTGCGATTTGATGAACCACGGAACGTATTCGGCAAAATGCTCAGAGCTTTCGGTCACGAAATGCCCGAAATGTTGCATCACTTCGTAGCGCACAAGGTTCGGACAACGCGGGTTCCAATGGCTTTCGAGCGGTATACGGCCCGCTTGATAGCCTTCGCGCAAGGCGGGATAAAGGTCGCGCCAGCCGTCGCCCTCGCGCGCCTCCAGCGACAGGTAAAAGGCCATGTGGTTGATGCCCGCCGCGCGATAGCGCAAATCGGCCACGTCCAGCCCCAGATCGCGCGCAAGCTCGAACGCCGTGCCTTGCACCGAATGGCACAGGCCCACTTGGGCAATGTCAGGGTAGCGCGCGGTCAGCGCCCATGTGTTGATGGCCATGGGGTTGACGTAATTCATCAAAAGCGCATTCGGGCAAAGCTGGCGCATGTCTTCGGCCACGGCCCAGATATGCGGCACGGTGCGCAGACCGCGCATGATGCCGCCAATGCCCAAGGTATCGGCAATGGTCTGGCGCAGGCCGTAAGACTTGGGAATGTCGAAATCCGTGACCGTGCAGGGCTTGTAGCCGCCGATTTGGAAGGCAAGGATCACGAAATCCGCCCCATCCAGCGCCGCGCGCCGGTCGGTGGTGGCGGTCACGCTGGCACCCGTGCCCAGCGACGCCACAAGCTTGCGCGCCACAAGCGCACTTTCGTCCAGCCGCGCGCGGTCGATATCCATCAGCGCGATATGCGCATCGGCCAAGGCGGGACGCAGCAGCGCATCGCCGATCAGGTTTTTCATGAAGACGGTCGATCCCGCCCCGATGAAAGCGATTTTGGTCATTTGACGGCTCCCTATTTCACCGCGCCCAGTGTCAGGCCTGCAATGAAGTGTTTCTGCATCAGGAAGAACATCAGCACCGGCGGCAGCGCCGCGATGATGCTGCCCGCGCTCATCATGTGATAGGCGGCGCGGAATTGGCTGTTGAACGCCGTGATCCCGGCGGTCACGGGCTGCGTGTCGACCCCTTGGGTCAGCACCACGGCCCAGAAGTAATCGTTCCAGATGAAGGTGAAGATCAGCACGCTCAGCGCGGCGATGGCCGGGCGCATCAGCGGCAGCACGACATACCAGAAGATGCGGATTTCCGACACGCCTTCGACCCGCGCCGCTTCGATCAATTCGCGCGGCAGCGCACGGATGAAGTTGCGCATAAAGAGCGTGCAGAACCCTGTCTGGAACGCGATATGGAACAGGACCAGCCCCAGCCGCGTGTCATAGAGGCCCATCTCCAGCGTCAGGTCACGCACCGGCACCATCAGGATCTGGAAGGGCACGAAATTGCCCGCCACAAACATGAAGAACAGCCAGATATTACCGCGGAAGCGATACACGCCCAGCGCAAAGCCGGTCATGCAAGACAAGGCCACCGCGCCGATAACCGTGGGCACCGTGATGAAAACCGAATTCAGCAGGTAGCGCGGCATGGCGCTGTCAGTGAAAACGCGGGTGTAGTTTTCAAACCCTGCAAAGCTCGATGGCAGGCCCCACAGGTTGCCTTGGGTAAAATCGGCGTCGGGCTTGATGGAAAAGAGCGCCACCATCAGCAGCGGCAACAGCCACAGGACAAGTGCAAGCGGCAAGAGCGCTGCATAGGTGCTTTGCCATGCAGCAGAGCGTTGTTGAACCGGGGTCGGGAACATCAGCTTTCCCCTCTGGCAGGCAGTGCGTCACGCTGCGCCTTTTTCAGGCTGGCGCGGACAAGGTCGTAGGAAGCGGTCAGACGGTGGCGGGCATCGTCCAGCCTGGCGCTGTCAAAAACCAAGCGCACCCAAGATGCGTGGAAATAGGGGGCTCGCTGCGCCACGCCCGCATCAATCAACATGCGCGCGGTATCGACATCGGCGCATTTGACAGAGACGCCGCTCATCTCGCCATCGCCGCCGAAGCAGGCAAACATCTTGCCGCCGACTTTCCAGCTCACCAGCTCTGGCGGGTGCGCCAAGGTTGCACCGGGCAGGGCGGCGCAAATGGCGTCGATCTGTTCGCGGGTCACGGCCATGCTCTAACCCTCCCGCTCTTCGCGCCACATGCGCCACAGGAAGAATGCGATATAGACCAGCATGATCAGGAACAGCACCACGGCAATCGCTGCGCCATACCCCATGCGGAAGCCGTATTCGGACAAGCTGACCTCGAACATGTAATAGGCCAGCACGCGCGACGACCCGAACGGCCCGCCATTGGTCATGACCGAAATCATGTCGAAGCTGCGCAGCGCGCCGATGACCGTGACCACGACCGCGATAAAGGTTGCCGGGCGCAGTTGCGGCAGGATGACATACCACAGCATTTTCCAACCCTTGGCACCGTCCAGCCGCGCCGCTTCGACCTGTTCGGGGTCCACCGCGTTCAGCCCGGTCAGATACAAGATCATGCAATAGGCGATCTGCGGCCAAAGACCGGCGGCGATAATACCATAGGTCACGGTATTGGGGTTGCCCAACACGTTCATCGGGCCAAGGCCGACGAGGTCCAGCATAGGGTTCAAAAGCCCGATGGACGGGTTGTAGAACCACGCGAAAACAAGGCCCACAACGACCTGAGAGATCACGAAGGGAAAGAAGAACAGCGACTTATACAGCCGAATGCCGCGCACCTGCTGGTTCAGGAACAGCGCGATGAACAGCCCGCCGGGAATGGCCAGCAGATACAGGACCAGCCATTTCACGTTATTCATCAACGAGGTGTAAAAGGCCGGATCGTCGAACAACTGCTCGTAATTGGCCACGCCGATATAGCGGGCCTCGCCTAGACCGTCCCAGCGATACAGGCTGATCTGGAAGCTTTGGAAAATCGGGAAGATGACATAGACCGCGAAAAACGCGATGCCGGGGGCCAGGAATAGCCACGGGGCTGCGCGCATCTGGTTACGGGCCCACCAGCTTTTGGACTGAATATCGGGGTCTGCCGTCATCGTGAAACCGCCCTTGCCGTTGCAGGCCCAAGGGCGGCGCGACACCGCCCTTGGGAAGATGGGGTTACTCTGCGTTCATGCGCTGGCGCAGTTGCTCCAGCCGGTCCAGAATGCCGTCCAGATTGTCGGGCAGGACCATGAATTCCTGAAAGCCCTGCATCGCCGCCGAGGCCATTTCGGCGTCGGTATCGCGGTCGAAGAACTGCGCGATCCCGCCCGTAGCATTCGACAGCATCTCGAACCCGGCCTGAATGAACTTGTCATCGGCCACGGTTGCGTTGCGGTTGATCGGCAACTGGCCCAGCGTATCATTCACGATGGTCTGGTTTTCCGCGCTGGCGACGTATTGCAGGAAGGCACGGGCATTGTCCTTGTTCTGCGCTTGCGCCGGGATGGTGAAAATATCGGTCGGCGCATCTTCGGCTTTCGGAATGCCGGGGGTGATTTCGGGGAACTGGTAGAAGCCCAGCTGCTCATCGGTCAGCCCCGCCTCGCGCATGGGCGCCACCACGAAATTGCCCATCAGGTAGGCCACGGCTTCGCCATTGACCATGAAGGGCTGCGCTTCCTGCCAGCTATAGGCGGTGTGGTCGTCGATGAACGCGCCCATGTCCAGCAGCTCACGCCAATTGGCAAAGGTCTGGCGCACGCGGTCATCGGTCCACGGAATTTCGCCCGCCGTCAGCGCCATGTGGAAATCATACCCGTGGGTGCGCAGGTTCAGGTAATCGAACCAGCCGCCAGCCGTCCACAGAAAGCGCGTGCCGATGGTGTAGCACTTGCGCCCCGAATCAAGGATCGCCTGACAGTTGGCCTTTTCTTCGTCCCAAGTGGTCGCAGGCGTCAGGCCCAGTTCGTCGTAAATGTCCTGACGGTAATAGATACCCCACTGGTAGTAGCTATAGGGCACGCCCCATTGCTTGCCGTCCAGCGTAAGCGCGGGGCGGGTCGAGGCCAGTTCTTCACCCATCGGACCAGCCCACAGGTCGGACACATCCTCGAACAGGCCCGCTTCGACATAGGGGCGCATCCGGTTGCCTGCATACCAGCCGTTCACATCGGGGGCGTTGGCGGTCAGGTAGTTACGGATCTGGGTCTTGTTCGCCTCGCGGTCGATCAGCGTCAGCTCGATGTTCAGATCGGGGTGCATTTGCTGGAAGCGTTCGACCATGCCTTCCATCGCGGCCTTGGGCGCGGGGTTCTGGTCGTTGAAGAAGATGCGCAGATCGCCGGTCAACTCGGCGCTGGCGGCACCCGCCAGAAGCGTGGTCATGGCAAGACCAGCGGCCATGCCCTTGAAGATGGACTGCATGTTTTCCTCCCTTGCAGGTTCCATTATTTGAAACTTGTTTTTACATATTGAAAAAGATGGCAGGCGCGGCTAGCCTTTGTCAAGCAGTAGTTGCACGGGAGGGGGACATGACGGCAGCAGCGGGCGACGGCACCGTGGCCAAGGCGCTGGAGGTGCTGGACCTTGTGGCCGGGTTCGGCCACCCGGTGCGCTTCTCCGACCTGCTGGACCACAGCCCCTACCCCAAGGCCACGCTTTACCGGTTGCTGCAAACGCTGGTCGCCCAGCGCATGTTGTCCTTCGACCCAGACCGCAGCACCTACACGCTTGGCTTGCGCCTTGTGCGTCTGGCCCATGCCGCGTGGGACCAAAGCGCGCTTGCCCCCATCGCGCGGCCGCATCTGGACGTGCTGTCCGCCGAAGTGGGTGAAACCGTGCATCTGGCGCAGATGGACCACGCGCAGGTGCTGTATGTCGACAAACGCAATGCCCGCGATCCGATCCCGATGTATTCCCAAGCGGGCAAGGTCGGTCCGGCCTATTGCACGGGCGTCGGCAAGGCGATGCTGGCCTATCTGCCAGAGCGCGACCTGCCCGGCATCCTGTCGCAACAAAGCTGGCACCCGTTCACGCCCAAAACCGTGACCAGCACCGCCGCCATGATGCAGGAACTGGCCACGATCCGCGCGCGCGGTTTCGCCTTTGATGACGAGGAACACGAACCCGGCATCATCTGTGTCGCCGTGCCCATCCTGTCCACGGGCGGCGCGGTGCTTGGCGCGCTCTCCGTCACCTCGACCACGGCGCGCACCACGCTGGACAATCTGGCCCAGCTTGCCCCGCGCATCACCCAGATCGCCCGCACCATCGGGCAGGAAACCACGAATTGGCGCTTTCCAGAGGAAACCGCCCATCCCAACCGCAAGAGGGCCTGATCCATGTCCGGCGTCGAACTGTCGAATGTCATCAAGAAATACGGCGAAACGCAGGTCATCCACGGGGTGAACCTGCAAATTGATCCGGGCGAATTCTGCGTCTTCGTCGGCCCCTCGGGCTGTGGCAAGTCCACCCTGCTGCGCATGATCGCGGGGCTGGAGGAAACCACCAGCGGCCAGATCCAGATCGGTGCGCGCGATGTCACACGGCTGGACCCGGCGCAGCGCGGCGTGGCGATGGTGTTCCAGACCTACGCGCTTTACCCGCATATGACAGTGGCGGAAAACATGGGCTTTGGCCTGAAAATGAACGGCCACCCCAAGGCAGAGATTGCCGAAAAAGTCGCCCGCGCCAGCGAAATCCTGCGCCTTGACGACTATCTGACCCGCAAGCCCAAGGCGCTGTCAGGCGGCCAGCGGCAGCGCGTGGCCATCGGGCGCGCCATCGTGCGCGGGCCGGAGGTGTTCTTGTTCGATGAGCCGCTCTCGAACCTTGATGCCGAATTGCGGGTCGAAATGCGCGTGGAAATCGCCCGACTGCACCGCGAACTGGGCGCAACCATGATCTACGTCACCCATGACCAGGTCGAAGCGATGACGTTGGCCGACAAGATCGTTGTGTTGCGCGCTGGGCGCGTGGAACAGGTCGGCGCACCGCTGGACCTGTATCGCGACCCCGACAACCTGTTTGTCGCGGGCTTTATCGGGTCGCCCGCGATGAACCTGTTGCCCGCCACCCGCACCGAGGGCGGTCTGTCGGTGCCCGCGCTGGGCGGCGCGACCATCGCCGCGCCCATCCCCGGCCACGCACCCGACAAGCTGATCGCAGGCTTCCGCCCCCAAGACATTGCCATCACCGAAGGCGACAGCCACACGGTCGAGATGACAGAGGCGCTGGGCGGCGTGTCCTACATCCATTGCGCGGCTCCCGGCCAAGCGAAGCTGGTGCTAGAGGCGCGCGGCACCCATGTCGAGCGCCCCGGCGCGCGCGTGGGCCTGACCCCGGACGCAAGCGCGCTCTATCTGTTCGACGCGGAAACCGGGCGGCGCGTGCGCTAACCTTCAGGGGCAACAAAGGGCGTGGTGTCGCCCTTGGGCCGGTCCTCGTCCGGGCGTTCGCCCCGGATCAGGTAAATCACCTGTTCGGCCACCGATGTCGCGTGATCGCCCATGCGTTCGATATTCTTGGCAATGAAATGCAGGTGCATACAGGTCGTGATGTTGCGCGGGTTTTCCATCATGTAGGTCAGCAGCGACCGGAACAGCGCGTTATAGTCTTGGTCCACGTCCAGATCACGGGCGCGCGCGGCCTCTGCTAGGTCCGCATCCTTGCGAATCGTCGCATCCAGCGCGTCCGACAGCATGGACACGACAATCCGCCCCATCCGCCGCAACGCCAGCACCGAATGCTCTATCGGCGCTGCATCGGCCAGCGCGGCATGGCGCTTGGCGATGTTCTTGGCATAATCGCCGCAGCGTTCCAGATGGGTGCTCATGGCCATGACCGCCAGCACCATGCGCAAATCGCGCGCGGCAGGGGCACGCAGCGCCAGAATGCGCGCGGTCTCTTCCTTGATCGCGGCATCCATCGCATCAATCGCGCGGTCGCCGGTGCGCACCTTCTCGCTCAGCGACAGATCGCGGGTTTCCAGCGCGCGCAACGCGTCCGTGATGGCGGTTTCGACCAGCCCCGCCATCCGCATCAGCCGCATCTGCACCCCTTCAAGGTCTTGGTCGAAGGACGAAACGATGTGCTGCGCGGCCATGGCGCTTAGCCAATCCGGCCGGTGATATAGCTTTCCGTGCGCGGGTCGCTGGGGTTGGTGAAAATCGTGTTCGTGTCGTCATATTCCACAAGGTTGCCCAAGTGGAAGAACGCGGTTTTCTGGCTGATCCGCGCCGCCTGCTGCATGGAGTGCGTCACGATCACGACCGAGAATTGCTCTTTCAGGCTTTCGATCAGGTCTTCCACCTGCGCGGTCGCAATCGGGTCCAGCGCCGAGCACGGCTCGTCCATCAGAAGCACTTCGGGCTTGGTGGCCACGGCGCGGGCAATGCACAAACGCTGCTGCTGCCCGCCCGACAGGCCGGTGCCGGGGGTGTGCAGGCGGTCCTTCACCTCGTCCCACAGCGCGGCGCCACGCAGGGCGGTTTCCACCACCTCGTCCAGCTCTGCCTTGTTGCGGGTCATACCGTGGATTTTCGGGCCATAGGCCACGTTGTCATAGATCGACTTGGGAAAAGGGTTCGGCTTTTGGAACACCATGCCAACCTTGGCGCGCAGCTGCACCGGGTCGATGCGGCGGTCGTAAATATCCTCGCCGTCGATCTTGATCTGACCTTCCACGCGGCAGATGTCGATCGTGTCATTCATGCGGTTCAGGCAGCGCAGGAAGGTGGATTTCCCGCAGCCGGACGGACCGATAAAGGCGGTCACGGCGCGGTCCACGATATCGACACTCACATCCTTGATGGCGTGGGTGTCGCCGTAGTAGACTTGCACGTTATTGGCCGTGATCTTGATGTCGGTCTGGTCCAGTTTCGATGCTTGGGTCGGGGCGTCATACATGACTTTGTTCCTTTGGGTGCCGTGATCGGGTCAGGCGACAGGGGTTTACCAGCGGCGCTCGAACCGGCGGCGCAAGAGGATGGCAAGCAGGTTCATGGCCAGAAGGAAAACCAGCAAGATGATGATACCGCCCCAGGCCTTTTCGTAAAAGGCATCGTCAGAGCGCGCGGCCCATGTGTAGATCTGCGCGGGCATGGCCGAATTCGGGTCCATGAAGGCGGAGACCAGCCCATCGGGGTATTCGCGGGCCACGAACCCCACCATGCCGATCAGCAACAAGGGTGCGGTTTCGCCCAAGGCCTGTGCCAGCCCGATGATGGTGCCGGTCAGAATGCCGGGCATGGCCAACGGCAGAACATGGTGGAACACCGCCTGCATTTTCGACGCGCCCACGCCCAGCGCCGCATCGCGAATGGACGGCGGCACCGATTTCAGCGACGCGCGGGTCGAGATGATGATGGTCGGCAGCGTCATCAGCGTCAGCACCAGACCGCCCACCAGCGGCGCCGATTGCGGCAGATGCGCGAACTGGATGAACACCGCCAGTCCCAGAATGCCGAACACGATGGACGGCACGGCAGCGAGGTTGGAGATATTCACCTCGATCAGGTCGGTAATGCGGTTCTTGGGCGCGAATTCTTCCAGGTAGATGGACGCGGCGACGCCAATCGGCAGCGACAGGAACAGCACCACCAGCATCATGGCGAATGACCCGATCACGCTTGCCCCAAGGCCCGCGCCGCCGGGGTTGTCCACGCTCGAATCCTTGCCGGTGATGAAGGTCCAGTTGAACTGGGATTGGATGATCCCGGCCTCTTTCAACTCGTCCGCCAGGTCCAGGTCGGCCAAGGTCAGAAAGCGCGAATCGGTCACGTTCTCGCGCAGAAGCCGCCCCTTGAAATATCCGTCAATCCGCGAGGCGGTGGGCAGGTTGAAGGTCACGGGCTGACCAAGCTGGTCCTCGTTCGCGCGGTAAAAGCTGCGGATGGTGGCACCGGGCTGGCCGATGATACGCTCGATGCTCTCGGGGTCGAACTCTGTCGTCAGCCCACGCTCGCGCAGCTCTGCGGTGAAGGCCGCGTTGAAAATATCGGCATAGGCGCGGGTCTTGAACAACTGGCCCTCGGCCTCGGCATATTGCTCTTGGCTGAGCGTCAGCTCAACCTGCACCATGTTGGCCGAGAATGCCGGCAAGCCGGAGCGGATGATCGACACGGCCAGCACAACCAGAAAGGTCAGGCCCGCCAGAATGGCGACCATGCCGTAAACCTTGAATCGGGCTTCGGCGGCGTTGCGCTTCTTGGTCTGCGCATCGACCGTCAGCAAGGAACGATGGCGCTTGGCACCTTCATGCGTGGCGTCGGTCATTCGTACTGCTCCCGGTATTTGCGCACGATATACAAGGCGAACACGTTCAGCCCCAGTGTGATGACGAACAACGTCATGCCCAGAGCGAAGGCGACCAGCGCTTCGGGCGAGGCGAAATCGCTATCGCCCGTCAGCTGCGACACGATCTTTGCGGTCACGGTCGTCATGGCGTCGAATGGGTTCATCGACAGGCGCGCCGCGGCCCCTGCCCCCAGCACGACGATCATCGTCTCTCCAATCGCGCGAGAGGCGGCCAGCAGGATCGCGCCCACGATCCCCGGCAGCGCGGCGGGCAGCACGACCTGGCGAATGGTTTCGGACTTGGTCGCGCCCAGCCCCAGCGACCCGTCGCGCATGGCCTGCGGGACCGCGTTGATAATGTCATCCGACAGCGAACTGACGAAAGGGATCAGCATGATGCCCATGACCAGCCCCGCCGTCATCACCGCGGTGCCCGACTGCATCCAGCCGATACCCTCGTCGCCAAAGACCCGCATCAGCATCGGCCCGACCGTCAGCAGCGCGAACAGGCCGTAGACGATGGTCGGAATACCGGCGAGGATTTCCAACAGCGGTTTCGCCGTGCTGCGCACCGCCTTGCTGGCGTATTCCGACAGGTAGATCGCCGCGAAAAGGCCAATCGGCACCGCGACCGTCAGCGCGATGATCGAGATATAAAGCGTGCCCCACAGAAGCGGCCAGATGCCCAGCTGCGAATTGCCCTGGAAACTGGGCGACCATGTCAACGAGCCAAAGAAGTCGGACGCGGGGTAGATGCGGAAGAATTCGACCGTGTTGAACAAGAGCGACAGCACGATCCCGATCGTGGTCAGGATGGCCAGAGACGCGGCGGCGATCAGCAGCACCCGGACAGACCCCTCCACCACGTTGCGCGCGCGAAACTGTGGCGCGGTCTCGCGCAGGCCATAGACCAGACCGCCCAAGGCGATCAGCAGCACAAGGGCGGTCATCGCCATGCCGCCGGTCGCGTTCATCGCGCGGTAGGATTGCGCGGCCTGCAAGATGGGTTGCGTGATCGCAGAGGTGACGACCTGACCCGCCTCTTGCAACCGCGCGGTCAGGTCGACGGGGTCCACCTGCGCGCTGGCGGCCATATCCGCCGACATCGTCCCGTTGGCGACAAGCGCGCCGATCCCGTCCGCCGTGCGGCGCACTTCGGCCATGACCAGACCGACGGAACTGCCCTCGGGCACGATGCCGTCGGGCAGTTGCCCGGAAATCTGCGACGAGACAAAGATCGGCTGCGCGATCAGCCAGATGGCCAGAACCAGGAAGGACGGAACCAGCGTCTTGATGGCGACATTGCTGCCGTAATAATTCGGCAAGGAATGCAGCTTGCGGCTGTCGCCCCCGGCAGACCCCAGCGCGCGGCTGCGGCCAAGGACATAACCGCCTGCGCCCAGCGCCAGCACGATCAGAACAAGCCAAATTACAGGCATAAGCCCCCCGATCCTTGGTTCCGTCTTTGCCTTCTGAAAGCGAGGCAGGCCTTAACCGAAATATCCTAAAAGGAAAACGGGGCGGCGGAATATGCCGCCCCGACCATGCGCACAGGGTCGCAGATTACATGCCACCGCCCATGACGGTTTCATTCTCGATAGTGGCCTGAACCTCTGCCAGCTCGGGGTCGGACACCAGGCCGTAATTGGCCAGCGGGCCGTTCGGGCCGGCGATTTCATCGGCCATGAAGAACTGGGCGTATTCCTTCAGGCCGGGGATCACGCCGATATGCGCCTTCTTGATGTAGAAGAACAGCGGGCGCGAAACCGGGTAGTCACCCGACGCGATGGTCGCGGTCGACGGCGCAACGCCGCCCATGGTGGCCACTTTCAGCTTGTCGGTGTTGTTCTCGTAGAACGCCAGGCCGAACACACCGATGCCGTTGGTATTCGCGTCGATGCGGGCCAGCGTTTCGGTGTAGTCGCCGTCAATATCGACCGATTTGCCATCGGTGCGCACAGCCATGCAAGCGGCTTCTGCGTCATCTTCCGACAGGCCGGCTTCCATCATGGCCGCCATCTGGCCGGTGTCTTCGCAGCCTTGCAGCAACACGTTTTCTTCGAACACTTCGCGGGTGCCGTGCTTGGTGCCGGGGATGAAGGCGGCGATCTCTACCGCGGGAAGATCGGCATTCACGTCGGCCCAAGTGATGTTGGGGTTGGCAACGATGGCACCGTCAACGACGATGTTCTCGGCCAGCGCCAGGAACCAGTCGGACGGGGTGAAGGCGGTAAAGGCCGGACCGTCGATCTGGCTTGCGAACACGATGCCGTCATAGCCGATGCGCACTTCGATGATGTCGGTCACGCCGTTCGCGGCACAGGTCTCGATCTCGCGCTCGCGAATGGCGCGCGAAGCGTTCGCGATGTCGATGGTGTTCTCGCCGACACCCTCGCAGAAACGGGCCAGACCCGAGGACGAACCGCCCGATTCGACAACCGGGGTCGGGAAGTCGGTGTTGTCGCCGAACAGCTCTGCCACGATCGAGGCATAGGGCAGCACGGTGGACGACCCTGCGATCTGCACGTTGTCGCGCGCAACGGCGGCGCCAGCGGTCAGTGCCAGAATGGCGGCGGCGGAGGTGGTGATGGTCAGCTTGGACATGGTAACTCCTTAGCATTCGCTTTGGACCGGTCATCCGATCTCGGATTTGCGAGTAATCCGATTCTGCTACGCTTCTACGACAGTTACATGACAGTTTTGTAACAGGCCGGGCGCGATCTATGACCAGCGCACGACAAGCGGACGCAAGGCCACCCGCGCCCGCAATCGCTGCCCCAGCAGATACATGCCCGCGATCTTGCGATGCAGGAACAACATCTCTGCCGGGGGAACATGCCAGAAATCGCGTGCTTGCCCCAGTTCGGCCCCCTCGCGCAGGATGTCCTCGACCAGCGTGGCATTGCCGAAATCATAGGGGCTGTCTTGCCGCAAGGGTGCGCTCGCCTTTTCGGCCAGATCAAGGATCAGGTCGCGGCGGGCCTTGGGCACATCGCCCCGGAAATAGCCGATCCGCTCCATCAACATGGCCATGCGGCCCCGGTCCTGCGCAAGGATCGCGCGCAACAACTCGCGGTAAGCCTGTGCATCCAGCGGGGCAATGTCGCGGGTCGCGCCGAAATCCAGAAGCACGATCCGGCCATCGGGGGCCAAACGGTAATTGGCGAAATTGGGGTCGGTCTGCATCTGGCCCAGATCGAACAGCTCGCGCAGGGTCAGGGTAATCAACTGCTCCATGGCGGCATCGCGCGCGGCTTGCGGCTGACCCGCCAAGGTGTCGATAGGCTGGCTGTCGATATAATCCATGGCCAGCACCTGCGGCGTGGTCAGATCATCCCAGACCTTGGGCACGATGAAGGCATCGCCCAAGGCCGCCCGGAATTGCGACAGCGCGCGGGCTTCGCGCTGATAGTCGGCCTCGTCATGCAGTTGGGCGCGGGCGGCGGTCAGGAACGGCGTGACATCGACGTCGCGCGGCAAGACACCGGGCAGCCGCATCAGGCGCCCCAATGTGGCGATGTCGCTATCGATGCTGCGCGCAATGCCGGAGAACTGAACCTTGATCGCCAGATCGCGCCCGTCGCGGGTGACGGCGCGGTGCACTTGCCCGATGGACGCCGCCGCCAAGGGCCGCACATCGAACCGCTGGAAGCGCTTGGGCCAATCCGGCCCCCATGCACGGGCCAAGACCTGTTTAAGCTGCCCGGGCGGCATGGCGGGCGCATTGGCCTGAAGCTGCGCCAAGGGCGCGCTGAATTCGGGCGGCAGCGCCAGCCCGCTATCCATGGATAACATCTGCCCCAGCTTCATCGCCGCCCCGCGCAGGGCCGACAGCCCGCCCGCGACCCGCAGCGCATTCGCGGGGGTAAGAGCCGCGCGGCCCAGATCGGCCCCCTGCCCGCGCAACACCTGACCGGCCAAGCCCATGACGGTCGCCCCGGCGAACCCGGTGGCGACACCACCCACCCGCAGCGAGCGGGCGAAGGCAGAGGCAGGAACGGAGCGCGCGCGGTCTGTCATGCGCTGGAAGATGGCGCGGCCCGCCCGAATGTCGAGCAGGCTGTTTTCAAATTGCGCTGCGCAAGAGATGCGTTCAGGGGGCTTTGCCCCCGTCGCGCTGCCGCGCGACTCCCCCAGGATATTTGTGCAAGGATGAAAGCATGAAAAAAACCCCGGCCCGGGGGGCGAGGGGTTTTGAAAGTGGCGCGGTTGACGGGGCTCGAACCCGCGACCCCCGGCGTGACAGGCCGGTACTCTAACCAACTGAGCTACAACCGCGCGATAGGGGGCAATTACGCAATAGGGCGGGCGGCGTCAAGCGCAAAGCCGCGGGTTTTTTACGCTCGCGTTACGATTTGCGCGGGAAGCTGCGGCGCAGGGTCAGCCCGGCCAGAACCGCGAGGTAGACAAGATCGGCCACAACAAGCGTGACCCATGTGTGCAGGAACAAAAGCCCGACAAAGGCGCTGGCGCCCACCAGCACCCAGATGGCGTGGCGGCGCGCGATACGGATGGCCTTGAGCGAGGGGGTGGGAAGCCGCGAGATCATCAGTAGACCCACGCCGCCGAGGTAAAGCGCTACAGGGATTGCGAGCGCCGCCGCGTCGATCCAGCCCGCAAGCCCGAGGTAAACAGGCAGCAGCCCCAACATCGCCCCGGCCGGTGCGGGCACGCCCACGAAATGGCGGATCATGCCGCCTTCGGGCGTGGCGCGCGACAGGTTGAAGCGGGCAAGGCGCAAGCAGCCACAGACTGCGAAGATCAGCACGAAGACCCAGCCAAAGCCCGCCGTCAGCCCATCGAGCGCGTAGCCATATACCAGGATGCCCGGCGCGACGCCGAAGCTGACGAAGTCGGCGAAGCTGTCGAGTTCCGCGCCGAAGCTACTGGCCGCGTTCAGTTTGCGGGCCAGAAGCCCGTCCAGCCCATCTAGGATGGCCGCGAGGATAATCAGGCCCGCCGCCAGTTCGAACCGTTCGGCAAAAGTATAGCGAATCGCGCTCAGCCCCGCGCACATGCCAAGGATCGTGACCACGTTGGGCACAAGCTGCACAAGCGAGAGGCTGTCACGTTGCATCAGCGCACACCTGCCATGCGGCGCGGTTCCGAACTGGTCAGGTCCGCGATCACGGTTTCGGCAGAGATCATGGTTTGCCCCAGCGCCACCAGCGGCTCCACCCCGTCGGGCAGGTAGACATCGACGCGAGAGCCGAAGCGAATCATCCCGAAACGCTCGCCCGTCTGCATCTCTTGTCCCTCTTTCACCTCGCACAGGATGCGCCGCGCCACGAGGCCCGCGATCTGCACCACGCCGATCTTGCGGCCGTCCGCCATCTCTATCGCCAGCCCGTTGCGCTCGTTATCGACGGACGCCTTGTCGAGCGACGCGTTCAGGAATTTACCGGGACGATAGGCAATCTTGGTGATCCGCCCCGCGATCGGCACGCGGTTCACATGGCAGTTGAAGACATTCATGAACACCGACACGCGGGTCAGCGGTTGGTCGCCCATCTCCAACTCGGCGGGCGGCACGGCGGGTTCAATCAGGGAAATGACACCGTCGGCGGGGCTGACAAGCAGGCCTTCGCGCAGGGGCGTCTGGCGGTCGGGGTCGCGGAAGAAATAATAGCACCAGACCGTCAGGCCCAGACCAATCCAGCCCAAGGGTTCCCACATGATGAACAAAGCCACCGTGACCACGCCGAAAATGGCCAGGAACTTGTGGCCTTCGCGGTGGATGGGCTTGATGACGGTAGAGAGCATATCGGCGGCCATGGTTTGCCTTTCCTAGATCGGATCTATGTCGCCCTGCGCGCGCAAGGCATGAAACTCGGTGACGAATGCGTCCAGCCGCCCGTCGGCAATCGCCGCGCGCAGGCCCGCCATCAGGCGCTGGTAATAGCGCAGGTTATGCCATGTCAGGGCCATGCCTGCGATCATTTCATCCAGCCGGACCACATGGTGCAGATAGGCGCGGCTATAATTCGTGCAGGCGGGACAATCGCAGCCCTCTTCCAAGGGGCGCGGGTCGTCGCGGTGGCGCGCGTTGCGCAGGTTGACCGAGCCGCGCGCGGTCCACGCCTGCCCGGTTCGGCCAGAGCGCGTGGGCAGAACGCAGTCGAACATGTCGACACCGCGTTGCACCGCGCCGACAATGTCATCGGGCTTGCCCACACCCATCAGGTAGCGCGGCTTGTCTTCGGGCAACTGGCCGGGCGCGTAATCCAGCACGCTGAACATCAGCTCTTGGCCTTCGCCCACGGCCAGCCCGCCAATGGCGTAGCCGTCAAAACCGATCCCGCGCAACGCCTCGGCGCTTTGCGCGCGCAGGTCCGGATAGACCGAACCTTGCTGTATACCGAACAGCGCATATCCGGGCCGGGCGCCGAAAGCATCGCGCGAGCGCTGCGCCCAGCGCATCGACAATTCCATCGACGCGCGCGCCGTGGCCTCATCCGCGGGAAAGGGCGTGCATTCGTCGAAGGCCATCACGATATCCGACCCAAGCAAGCGCTGGATCTCCATCGAGCGCTCGGGCGTCAGCATATGACGAGACCCGTCTATGTGGCTGGCAAACTGCACGCCATCTTCCGTCAGCTTGCGCAGATTGGCGAGGCTCATCACCTGGAACCCGCCCGAATCCGTCAGGATGGGGCGATCCCAATTCATGAACTTGTGCAACCCGCCTAGCGCCGCGATCCGCTCGGCGCTGGGGCGCAGCATCAGGTGATAGGTGTTGCCCAGCAGAATATCGGCCCCGGTTTCGCGCACCTGTTCGGGGAACATGCCCTTCACGGTCGCGGCCGTCCCCACGGGCATGAAGGCCGGCGTGCGGATGTCGCCGCGCGGCGTCTGGATGCGGCCTTGCCGCGCGCGGCCATCGCGGGCCTCTATCTGGAATGCAAATCTCATGGCGCCACGCTTTGCCGCAAATCCGGTGTTTTGCCAAGGGAAAGCGCGTGTCTTTCATCTTGCCCAAATATCCCGGGGGAGCGTGGCGCAGCCACGCGGGGGCAGCGCCCCCGGCGGCGACTACCGCAAGCGCCGCAGGTAGACGTAATACGCCCCCGACCCGCCATGCCGCAGATGCGCCTCGCGCAATTCCAGCACCGCGCCCGCCAAGGGGGCCATGCGCAGCCATTGCGGCACGTCATGTTTCAGCGCACCTCGGCGGCGCGGGATCGGTCCGTCATCCTCGACCTGTCGTCCCTTGCCGGTAATCACCAGAACCAGCCGCAGCCCTTGCGCCTGCGCGCGTAGGATAAACCCGTTCAGCGCGGCATGGGCCTGCGCCAAGGTCATGCCATGCAGGTCAATCCGCGCTTCCGGGTCCAGCTTGCCCCGCGTCATGCGCTGGAAACGGCGTTTGTCCATGGCAACGGGGGCGCTGGCCAAAGCTTCGGACAAGGGGCGGGCCAAATCATGCGCGGGGGCCGCAGCACTGCCCGTGGGTTTCAAGCGGCGTGGGGATTTAGGAGCTGCGGGCAAACCCGGTGCGCGCGGCGCGTCGAGCGCAGGCACATCCGGAACCGGGTCGAAAATATGGGCCAGATCGGTTTTCAGGGGGCGGGCGGATTTGGCCACCCGCGACCATAGCTCGCGATCCTCGGGGCTGAGCGCATTGCGCTTTTTGCGCGACATGCGCCCCTCCCTTGGCTGATATCAATCGCCCGTGGCGACCAGTTTCCAGTTCGGGCTGTCCGACGTCATGTCACGCGCAAAGGTCCAGACGTCTTTCTGGCGCTTGATCGCGTTCGGATCGCCATCGACCAGCTCACCACTGTCAGCCTTGCGCACCGCTTGCGTCAGCTCGCCCACAAAGCGCATCGTGATCTCGCCTTCCTTGGTGGCCTCGTCGAAACTTGCTTCGACGATCTCGATCTCGCGCAGGCCCACGAAGGTGGCATCCACCACCAGCCCCTCGCGCTCGCGCATCTGCACAACCTCGTCAAAGCTGTTGAACACGTCACGCGACAGGAAGGGCAGGATCGATTCCATATCGGCGGATTCGAACGCCATCAGGATCATCTCGTAGGCGCCGCGTGCCCCTTGAAGGAAATCGCCCACGTTGAATTGCGGATCGACCGCTTTCATTCGGGCCAGCGCCTTGGCGCTGTCGGACCCTTCGGGCACGTGATCGGTAATGTCGGTATCCGGGCCGCCCTCGATCACCTCGAACGCAGGCTTGCGGCCCATGGCCGAGGCCGGCGCATCGCGCGGCACAGGCGGCTTTTCGAACCCGTCACGCGTGCCAAGCACGGCGCGCAACCGCAGGATCAGGAACACGGCGATGCCGGCAAGAACGAGTAGTTGGATCACGGCGGGGTCCATTGTTACCTCTGCCAAGGGTTGGTATGGCTTAACTCGTGCATATGTAAGGTGGCGACACGGGCAAGTCCACCACAAGCGGCCCGATCCTTGGTCAAAGAGGGGTAGACATGCCGATATTGCTGGCCTTTCTGGCGATTCCGCTGCTGGAAATCGTGCTCTTCGTTCAACTGGGCGGGGCGCTGGGCGTTCTGGGCACGCTTCTTGAAATTTTCGCGAGCGGGGCGCTTGGCGTCTTCCTGATGCGGCTGGAACCCTACCGCAACGCCACTGACATTCGCGCGGCGTTGGCCCAAGACCGCAGCCCCGCCAGCCCCATGGCGCATTCCGCGCTGCGCATGATCGCGGCGGTTTTGCTGGTCATTCCGGGCTTTCTGACCGATGCGGTCGGCCTATTGCTGCTGATCCCGGTGGTGCGCATGTTGGCCCTGCGCCGGGTGGTGGTGCAAACCCGGCCCAGCGCGCGCGATGACATCATTGATGGCGACTACACCGCGGAACCAGACCCCGAGCGCGACCGCCTGCCCCCCGACCCGCGCCAATACCGGGATTGAGGCGCTGGGGCCGCGCTGCTAAACACCCTCGCAATTCGAAAATACACACAGATGGAAAGCACCAAGATGACCGAGAACGAGACCGCCGCCCAAGGCAATGGCGCACAGCCGCAAGCCCCGAAAGTCAACATGCGCATTCTGGCGCAATACATGCGCGACCTGTCGTTTGAGAATGTCGCCGCCCAGAAAAAGCTGCAAGGCGCAAATGTACAGCCCGACATCCAGGTGCAGGTCAGCCTGGATGCGCAAAAGCGCGACGCGGAAAACCAGTATGACGTCGCCACCAAGTTCAAGATCACGTCCAAGAACAAGGCCGACGATCAGGTTCTGTTCCTGATAGAGCTGGATTATGTCGGCGTGTTCCATGTCGAAGGCGTGCCGCAAGAGCAGCTGCATCCGTTCCTTCTCATCGAATGCCCGCGCATGATCTTCCCCTTCGCGCGCCGCATCATTTCCGATGTCACCCGCGATGGCGGCTTCCCGCCGCTGAACCTGGACACGGTCGATTTCCTCGCGCTCTACCGTCAGGAACTTCAGCGCCAGCAGGCCATGCAGGCCGCAGGTACCGCGCCGGTCGCGAACTAAGACGCTCGCGGCGGGGGCGCCTGCGCCCGCCGCTAGCTATACTTGCCCCAGATCGCGCCCTCGCCCAGTTTTGCCACGAAAGCGGCATGGGCGGCGGCCTCTGCCTCTGTCAGGCGCGAGGGCAAAGGCGCGGGGCGTTTGGGCAAGGGTGCGGCTTGCGTCGTGCCACCTACGGAAACAGGCCCGGTCGAGAGCGCGAAATCGGGCTGCGCACCGCCCAAAAGTTCCAGATACACTTCGGCCAGAATTTCACTGTCCAGAAGCGCGCCGTGCAATGTGCGCGACGAGTTGTCGATCCCGAACCGGCGGCACAGCGCATCCAGCGACGCGGGCGAGCCGGGGAACTTCTTGCGCGCGATCGCCAGCGTATCCACGGCGCGCGCCCAGTCTAGTTCCGCAAGCCCCATGCGCTTCAGCTCGAAATTCAGGAATTTCATGTCGAACGCAGCATTGTGGATGACCAGCTTCGCGTCGCCCACGAAATCGACAAAGGCTTGCCCTACCTCAGCAAAAACTGGCTTGTCCCGCAGCGTGACCTCTCCGGGTTTAGGCGCGCGCGGCTCTGGCAGCAGGTCGGGGCCAATGCCATGCACGCCGAACGCGCCTTCGGGCATGTCGCGTTCCGGGTTGATATATTGGTGATAGGTCCGCCCCGTGGGCCGCAGATTGACAATCTCCAGCGCCCCGATCTCGACAATCCGGTCGCCTTGCTCGGGTTCAAACCCCGTGGTTTCGGTATCCAGAACGATCTCACGCATTGGCCGTGCCCCCCAGCTTTACCACCAGATCTTGCACAGCCGCGCGCGTGCTGTCCATATCGAGTGTTTCGATCACGAAATCGGCGCGGGCGCGCTTTTCCGCGTCGGGCATCTGCCGCGCCAAGATGCGCTCCAACTGCGCCGCATCCATGCCGGGCCGGGCCAGCACGCGGGCGCGCTGCACATCTGGCGGCGCGGTCACGACCAGCACGCCATCCACATTCGCGCCCGTTTCAAACAGCAGCGGAATATCCAGCACCACCAGCGGCCCATCAGCCTGCGCGATGAACGCGGCGCGGTCGGCGGCCACCAGCGGGTGCACCACCGCTTCCAGCTTGGCCAAAGCACTTGGGTCGCGCGCGATCCAGTCTTTCAAGGCCGCGCGGTCTATGCGGCCATCTTGGACGGCCTCGGGGCACAACGCGCCCACGGGTGCCACCGCCGCCCCTTGGTATAAACGGTGCACTGCGGCATCGGCGTCCCAGACCGGCACACCCAGATCGCGGAACATCTGCGCCGTGGTGGATTTGCCCATCCCGATGGACCCGGTCAGCCCCAGACGGTAGGTCATGCGTCCAGCACCGCACGGCGCAAATCGTCCGTCACCTCTGGCCGTAGGCCAAACCAGCGCTCGAACCCCGGCACGGCCTGGTGCAACAGCATTCCCAGACCATCGACCACCGCGCAGCCCTTGGCGCGCGCCTGCGCCAAAAGAGGGGTTTCCAAGGGCGTATAGACAATATCCGTGACCAAGGCAGAGGCCGGTAAAGCGCTGAGATCCATCTCTAGCGCCGGGTGCCCCGTCATCCCCAGAGAGGTCGTGTTCACCAAGGTGCCAAGGTCGGGCAATACCTGCGCATGGTCATCCCATGGCAAAGCCGTGACGCCGAATTCCGCCGCCAAAGCCTCTGCCCGTGCCAAGGTGCGGTTGGCGATGTAGATCCGGGGCACACCCGCATCTTGCAGCGCCACGACAATCGCCCTCGCGGCACCGCCCGCACCCAGAACAAGCGCAGGGCCGCGCGCAGCGTTCCAGTCGGAAGCATTTTGCCGCAAGTTGGCGATAAAGCCATAAGCGTCCGTATTATCGGCATGAATGCTGCCATCCGCGCCAAAACTCAGCGTGTTCGCTGCACCTATGCGCCGCGCCGTGTCGGTCACGTCATGCGCCAGCTTCAGCACCGCCTCTTTATGCGGGATGGTCACATTCGCGCCCACGAAACCCAGACGCGGCAGGGCATGCAGCATATGGGGCAGGTCTTCGCCCTCTATATGCAGGGGCACGTAATGGCCGGGAATGCGCAACTGCCGCAACCATGTGCCATGCAACGCGGGCGAGCGGCTATGCCCCACGGGGCAGCCAATAACACCGGCCAAGGGTATCTTCATCCCGCAATCTCCCCACGCAGGCTGAGGTAGTTCAAAAGCTCCAGCATCGGCAGGCCAAGAATGGTGAAATAGTCGCCCGTCACCTGCGCGAACAACCGCACCCCTTCTTCTTCCAGCTTGTAAGCGCCGACCGACTCGCCAATGCCGGGCCAGTTGCGGGCGATATAGTCATCCAGATAGCTGTCCGAGAAATTGCGCATCGTCAGTCGCGCCACACCCACATGCCGCCAGACGGGTTTGCCGTCATCATACAGAACCGCCGCCGACAAAAGCTGATGCGTCTGTCCCCGTAACGCGGTCAGATGGTCGCGAGCCTGCTCTGGCGTGGTGGGTTTTTCGAACAAACGGCCCTTCAGCGCCAGAACCTGATCGCAGCCCAGAACCAGACCGGGCTGGCGGGCCGATATCTTGCGCGCCTTTCCCTCTGCCAAGGCATCGGCCACATCGCGGGGCGGCGCATCTTCGGCCAGCAGCGCGTCGCGGATCGCGGCTTCGTCTATGCGGGCGGGCTGCACGTCGACCATGACACCCGCGCGGCGCAACATCTCTGCCCGGATGGTAGAGGCCGATGCCAGAACAAGCGCCATGTGGATATCCTTGTGAGCAAAAGACCCATAACACCGGGAGGAAACAGCCCTTCTCCCCAGCGTTCACCCGGTGCTGCCACTTTCCCACATGGCTTGCAAGTTCCCGAGGGCAGTTTTCCCGTTGTGAGCAATGGCCAAGGCGCGATGTGGACAATTCCCTAACGCAGCTTCATCTTGGTTAATGTTCTATTTTTGGTCCAATTTATGCCATTGAAAACATGAGTAAAACTCCGTGAAAATTCCTAACGCGCGACACGAAGCCCTGTGGATAAAATTGTGCAGAATCCAATAATCCCCATATCCACAGCCCCTATCTACATCATCATTTTCTTTTTTCTTTTCTTTATTTATAGAAAGCCGGGAAGGGACCGATCATGCTCATCACGCTTTACCCATGGATCAAGGCACTGCACATCATGGCTGTGATAAGCTGGATGGCAGGCTTGTTCTACCTACCCCGCCTGTTCGTTTACCATGTGGAACGCGGCACCAGCCCAGAGATGAGCGCGACCTTCAAGGTCATGGAAGACAAGCTGCTGCGGGTCATCATGAACCCGGCGATGATAACGGCTTGGGCCACGGGCCTGACCATGGCGGCCATGCCATGGGTCTTGGACCTGGGTGCGATCTGGCCCTATTCCAAGTTTGCGGCCCTTATCGGGATGACATGGTTTCACATGTGGTGCGCCAAGCGCCGCCGCATATTCGAGGCTGACGGCAACACCCTGACCGGCCGCCAATACCGCATGATGAACGAAGTCCCGACCGTGATGATGGTCATCATCGTGATCTCTGTCATCGTGAAAATCTGACCCAGATTGACTTGGGCACGCCTTTGGGTTAAGCGCAGGTCAGCTCTGCCGTCCGGCGGAATGCGCCTCCGATAACACATCGTGACCTTTGACAGCCCCGCAGCGCTTGCGGGCGAAGTGGATTTCCCATGCTCGACACCGATACCGACCAAATCGAACGCCTAAACCTGTCAGAGTTGAAGGCCAAAAGCCCGGCTGAACTGCTGGCGCTGGCCGAAGAGCTGGAGATCGAGAACGCCCCGTCCATGCGCAAGGGCGAGATGATGTTCTCTATCCTGAAAGAGCGCGCCGAAGATGGCTGGGAAATCTCTGGCGAGGGTGTGCTGGAAGTGCTGCAAGACGGCTTCGGCTTTCTGCGCGCGCCGGAAGCGAACTACCTGCCCGGTCCCGATGACATCTATGTCTCGCCCGATGTGATCCGCCAATACTCGCTGCGCACAGGCGACACGGTCGAGGGCGTGATCCAGGCACCTGCCGAAAACGAGCGGTATTTCGCGATCACCAAGGTTACGCAGATCAATTTCGACGACCCGGCCAAGTCGCGCCACAAGGTCCATTTCGACAACCTGACGCCGCTTTACCCGGACGAACGGCTGTGGATGGAAACCGACGATCCCGCCACCAAGGACCGCTCGGCCCGTATCATCGACCTAGTTTCGCCGCTTGGCAAAGGCCAGCGCGCGCTGATCGTGGCCCCGCCGCGCACGGGTAAAACCGTTCTGCTTCAGAACATCGCGCATAGCATCGCCAAGAACCACCCGGAGTGTTACCTGATCGTGCTGCTGATCGACGAGCGGCCCGAAGAGGTGACGGACATGCAGCGCTCGGTGAAGGGCGAGGTGATCGCCTCGACCTTTGACGAACCCGCCACGCGCCACGTTGCTGTGGCCGAAATGGTGATCGAGAAAGCTAAGCGATTGGTGGAGCACAAGCGCGACGTGGTCATCCTGCTCGACTCGATCACCCGCCTTGGCCGCGCCTTCAACACCGTTGTGCCGTCCTCCGGCAAGGTGCTGACCGGCGGTGTGGACGCGAACGCCCTGCAACGCCCGAAGCGTTTCTTTGGCGCTGCGCGGAACATCGAAGAAGGCGGCTCGCTATCCATCATTGCAACCGCGCTGATCGATACCGGCTCGCGCATGGACGAGGTGATCTTCGAAGAATTCAAGGGCACCGGTAACTGCGAAATCGTGCTGGACCGCAAGGTTGCCGACAAGCGCGTCTTCCCGGCCATGGACATTCTGAAATCCGGCACCCGGAAAGAAGACCTTCTCATCGACAAGAACGACCTGCAAAAGACCTTCGTCCTGCGCCGCATCTTGAACCCGATGGGCACGACAGATGCGATCGAGTTCCTGATTTCCAAGCTGAAACAGACCAAGACGAATAGCGATTTCTTCGATTCGATGAACGCCTAAGGCCATGGACACTATTTTCGCACTGGCCTCGGCCCGTGGAAAATCGGGCGTCGCTGTTATCCGCATCTCTGGCCCGCGCGCGCATGCCGTGGCGCGCGCCATGGCGGGCAGCCTGCCACCCATGCGAGAAGCTGGGTTGCGCATGTTGCGCGATGGGGCGGGGGAGCGGCTGGATTCTGCGCTCGTGCTATGTTTCGCGCAAGGGGCCAGCTTCACGGGTGAGGATGTGGCAGAGCTGATGGTTCATGGCAGCCTTGCGACCGTCGCTGCCATAGAGCGCTGTCTGGCCCAAGACCACGGCTTGCGCATGGCGCAGCCGGGCGAATTCACCCGCCGCGCGCTGGATAACGGCCAGATGGACCTGACCCAGGTCGAAGCACTCAGCGACCTTCTGGAAGCTGAAACCGAAAGCCAACGCCGCCAAGCCCTGCGCGTGCTGGATGGCGCCATCGGCAAGGTTGTCGCCCAGTGGCGCGCGCATCTGATCAAGGCTGCGGCATTGGTCGAAACCGCGATTGATTTCGTCGAGGAAGATGTCGGCAATTTCGACGACATGATCCTGGATGAACTGCGCGCCGTGCAGTCGGGCCTTCGCGCCGAACTTGCGGGCCAGCGTGCGCGCGAACGCGTTCAGACCGGGTTCGAAGTGGCGCTTGTCGGCCCCGTCAACGCGGGCAAATCCAGCCTGCTGAACGCACTTGCCGGACGCGAAGCAGCGATCACCTCTGACATTGCGGGCACAACGCGCGACGTGCTGGAAGTGCGCATGGATGTGGGTGGCTATGCCGTAACCTTTCTGGACACCGCAGGCTTGCGTGACATGGCGGAGCAGGTCGAAGCCATCGGTATCGCGCGCGGCAAGGCGCGGGCAGAGCAGGCGGATTTGCGGATCATCTTGCAGCCTGTGAACGATATATCGACAGGTATTGAAGCTGGACCACAGGATATTGTGGTCCGAAGCAAGGCCGATCTGGGGCAGGGCGGTGATGGCGGCATCTCTGTCGTGACCGGGCAGGGTTTGGATTGGCTGCTGGATGAAATCACCTCTCGCCTGTCCGCCATGACAGCGCGCGATGGTGTCACGATCCGTCAACGTCATGCGCAAGCAATGCAACAGGCCGAAGCCGCCTTGAGTGACGCGATTGATAAAATCAGCCAAGATGACTATATCGCCGAACTTGTAGCCGCAGATATTCGCACCGCGATGACAGCCCTCGATTCGCTGATCGGTGTGGTAGATGTGGAAGACGTTCTGGGCGATATTTTCAGCAGTTTCTGCATCGGCAAGTAGGAGTGTTTCACGTGAAACAATTCGATGTAATCGTCGTTGGCGGTGGCCATGCCGGTGTAGAAGCCGCACTCGCAGCAGGTCGCATGGGGGCTAAAACCGCTCTGGTGACGTTTCGCAAAGATGACCTTGGTGTCATGTCCTGCAACCCCGCCTTCGGTGGCTTGGGCAAAGGCCACCTTGTGCGCGAGATTGACGCGCTTGATGGCGCGATGGGCCGCGCATCTGACTATGCTGCAATTCAATATCGGTTGCTGAACCGCTCCAAAGGGCCAGCCGTGCAAGGCCCGCGCGTGCAAGCGGACCGCGCCCGCTATCGTGCGGCGATCTCTCGGGTTGTCGATAGTGCCCCGAATGTTCAGGTGATAGAGGCTGAAGTGACCGCGCTTGTCATCACCGGCGACCGTGTCACCGGCGTTCGGATCGCAGGGGATGCAACGCTTTCGGCCCGTGCCGTGGTGCTGACGACCGGAACCTTCCTTGGTGGCAAGGTCTTCATCGGCGATAAAACTTTCCCCGCCGGGCGCATGGGCAACGCGGCCTCTACCATTCTGGCACAACAATTGCGCGGGCTAGGGTTGCCCATGGGTCGGCTGAAAACCGGCACGCCCCCGCGCTTGCGGCGCAGCAGCATCGACTGGGACGCGTTGGAACAGCAACCGGGCGATGATGCGCCAGAATACATGTCCTTCCTGACCGATCGCACCATCGCGCCGCAAGTCTCTTGCGCTATCACGCACACCAACACTGAGACGCATGAAATTGTGCGCGCGAATCTTGACCGTTCGGCCATGTATAGCGGCCAGATCGAAGGTGTCGGGCCGCGCTATTGCCCGTCGATCGAGGACAAGATCAGCCGGTTCGCCGATAAGGAGTCGCACCAGGTTTTCTTGGAACCCGAAGGGCTGGACGATGACATCGTCTATCCGAATGGTATCTCGACCTCTTTGCCGGCAGAGGTGCAAGAGGCCTATGTCCGCACCATTCGCGGGTTGGAGCAGGTTGAAATCACTCAGCCCGGTTATGCGATCGAATACGATTACATCGACCCGCGCGCGCTGGACCTGTCGCTGCAACTATCTGCACTGAAAGGCTTTTACCTGGCCGGGCAGATCAACGGCACCACGGGTTACGAGGAGGCGGGCGCGCAAGGTCTGGTCGCTGGCCTGAACGCTGCGCGTTTCGCGGCAGATGAAGGCCCGGTCAGCTTTAGCCGATCCGACAGCTATATCGGCGTCATGATTGACGATCTGACTGCGCGCGGTGTGTCAGAGCCGTATCGCATGTTCACCTCTCGGGCCGAATACCGCCTGTCGCTGCGCGCCGACAACGCTGACCAACGCCTGACGCCTTTGGGTCTGGACTGGGGGTGTGTTGGGGAAGAGCGCCGGGACGCGTTCGAAAGCAAGGTTAACGCGCTTGACGCCGCCCGCTCGTCGCTGCGAAGCCAAACCTTCACGCCTGCGCAATTGCAAGCGGCGGGCCACAAGATCAGCGAAGACGGCACGCGCCGCGATGGGTTGGAGCTGTTGGGCCTGACCGGGTTCGGCTTTGATGTTCTGGAAACCCTTCATCCGCCTTTTGCCGAGATACCCGACGCGATCAAAACGCAGCTTTCCAAAGAAATGGTTTATGCAGCGTATCTGCGGCGGCAGGAAAGCCAGATTGCCGCGCTTCGGGCGGATGAGGCAAAGGCAATTCCAGCGGGTTTGGATTACAGTGCGATCAGCGGTTTGTCGCGCGAATTGGCTACGAAACTGGCGGCAGCGCAGCCGAAAACCATGGCGCAAGCGGCGCGGATAGAGGGGATGACGCCAGCGGCCTTGGTGCTGATCCTCGCGCGCCTGCAAAAGCAGGATAAGCGTGCGCAGGCATGACCGAGCGTATTACTGTGCTGGATGTTTCACGTGAAACATTCGAGTCGCTTCAGAAGTTCGAGTCGCTTCTGCGCAAATGGAATCCCCGCATTAACCTTGTGTCGCCCTCGACCCTTGCCGATCTGTGGGAACGCCATATCCTCGATTCGGCGCAGGTCTTTGCGCTGCGTGAACAGCCCGTGCGCCACTGGGTTGACCTTGGTTCCGGCGGCGGATTGCCTGGTGTGGTTTGCGCTGTCCTAGCGAAGGAGCTAGCGCCCGATGCCCGCTTTACCCTTGTCGAAAGCGACAAGCGCAAGGCGGCGTTTCTGGCCGTTTGCAAGCAAGAGCTGGGCCTGAACATGACGGTTCAACCCGTCCGCGCCGAAGCTTTGACCCCGGCCAATGCCGACACCGTGTCGGCTCGCGCGCTTGCCCCCTTGGCCCAGCTTTTGCCCATGGTCGCGCGCCATCTGCACCCAGAGGGTGTGGCGCTTTTGCCGAAAGGGAAATCTTATGAAGCAGAGCTTGAAGCAGCCCGCGCTGAGTGGCAATTTGATCTGGCGGTCCATCCCAGCATGACGGACGCCTCTGCCCGCATCTTGGCCTTGAAGGAAATCAAACGTGTCTAGCTTGACGAAAACACGGGTTATTGCCGTTGCGAACCAAAAGGGCGGGGTGGGCAAAACCACGACCGCGATCAATTTGGCCGCAGCCTTGGCAGAGCAGGGCAACAAGACGCTGCTGATCGACATCGACCCGCAGGGCAACGCCTCTACCGGGCTGGGGATTGATACGAAATCGCGCAAGCACACGACCTATGACCTGGTGTTTGGTGATGCGCCTGCGACCGACATCATGCGGCAAGTGGGCGAATCGTCGCTATGGGTTGTGCCGGCAACGACGGATCTGTCCTCTGCTGATATAGAGCTGATGTCGCGCGCGCGCCGCACTTACCTGTTGCAAGACGCGCTGCGCCAGCCCGCGATCATGCAGGCCGGGTTCGACTACATCCTGATTGATTGCCCCCCGTCGCTGAACCTGCTGACGGTGAATGCCATGGTCGCGGCGCATTCGGTTCTGGTGCCGTTGCAGGCAGAGTTCTTCGCGCTGGAAGGGTTGTCGCAACTGATGCTGTCCATCCGTGAATTGCGCGAAACCGCCAATCCGGGCCTGCGGATAGAGGGCATTTTGCTGACCATGTATGACCGCCGTAACAACCTTGCGCAGCAGGTAGAGGCGGATGCGCGTGACAACCTGGGCGATCTGGTGTTCCAGACGGTGATCCCGCGCAATGTGCGCGTGTCGGAAGCGCCGTCTTATGCCGTGCCCGTGCTGCAATACGATTCGCAGTCGAAAGGAGCGGTGGCCTATCGGGATCTGGCGGCGGAATTGATGGCCAAACATGGCAAGAAGCACACGGAAAGGGCGGCGTCATGAGCGAGCGGAAGCCTGAAAAGCGCGGCGGTTTGGGGCGTGGCCTGTCGGCCCTGATGGCAGATGTGGCTATCGAGCAGCAGAGCGATGCCGCACCAAAAGGGCCGATCGTGAAACTGCCGGTTGAAAAGCTGGTGCCGAACCCGGATCAGCCGCGCCGCCATTTCGACGAGACGGCACTGGCGGAGCTGGCCGCATCCATCCGCGAAAAGGGTGTGATCCAGCCGCTGGTCGTGCGTGCCAAGGGCGCGGATTATGAAATCGTCGCGGGTGAGCGCCGCTGGCGCGCGGCGCAGCGCGCGCAGTTGCACGAAGTGCCGGTTGTCGTGCGCGAGTTTACCGACACCGAAGTGCTGGAAATCGCGATCATCGAGAATATCCAGCGCGCCGACCTGAACGCGGTGGAAGAAGCGCAGGGCTATCGCGCGCTGATCGAACGCTTTGGCCACACGCAGGAAAAACTGGCAGAGGTTCTGGGTAAAAGCCGGTCCTATATCGCCAATGCGTTGCGCTTGTTGAACTTGCCGGATGATGTGCAAGCCCTTGTTCGCGATGGAAAACTAAGCGCCGGCCATGCGCGCGCGCTGGTGACGGCCGATGATGCCGGGGCTTTGGCGCGCAAGGTTGTTGCCGAAGGGCTGTCGGTGCGGCAGGTCGAGGCGTTGATGAAGCGGCCCGCGACAGGTGCCACCGCGAAGCCGCGCCCCAAGGGCAAGGATAGCGACACGCAGGCGTTGGAAAATGACCTGTCCGCGGCCTTGGGGATGAAAGTGTCCATCGAATATGATGGTGGCGGCAAGGGACGGATCACGGTCGCTTACAAGAGCATGGAGCAGTTGGACAAGCTGTGCTCTATTCTTGGGACGCCTAGGTAAGTAATTCGCGCAAAACGCCGTTCAGCACTGCGCGCCCGGCGGGGGTGGCGGTCAGGCGGGGGCCGTTGGTTGTGACCAAGCCCTGAGATAGCAGACCGTCTACGCGCGCCTGGGGCAGGGGTGCCCCGTTCAGCCGGGCGAAGCGATCCATATCTAGGCCTTCGGCCAGTCGCAACCCCATCATGATGTGTTCTAGCGCCTGTTCCTCGGGCGGAATCGCCTCTCGCGGGGTTTCGCCATGGCCTTGGGTTGTGACCTGGTTCAGCCATGTGTTCGGCATAAGCGGGGTCTGCGCGGCCCAGCGGGTGCCGTTCAGCGTCAGCCGCCCATGCGCGCCGGGGCCGATACCTGCGTAATCGCCATAGCGCCAATAGATCAGGTTGTGGCGCGATTGCGCGCCGGGGCGGGCGTGGTTCGACACCTCGTAGGCGGGCAGGCCGTGACGGTCGCAAATTTCTTGCGTTGCCAGATACATATCGGCGGCGATGTCGTCGTCGGGCAGACCGTGCAAGCCTCCCTTCGCGGCGCGGGCACCAAAGGCGGTGCCCGGCTCGATGGTCAGTTGGTAAAGCGACAGGTGGTCGACGGCCATGGACAGGGCTTCGGTCAGTTCCGCCTGCCAGTCGTCAAGGGTTTGGTATTGCCGCGCATAGATCAGATCGAAGCTGACGCGGTCGAACGTGGCGCGGGCGATGTCAAACGCCGCGCGGGCCTCGGATAGCGAATGCATCCTGCCAAGGCGCTTTAAGTCTGCATCGTTAAGCGCCTGAATTCCCATGGAAATGCGGTTCACGCCCCCGGCCGCATAGGCCCGGAAACGTCCTGCTTCGACAGAGGTTGGATTGGCCTCTAGCGTCACCTCCAGATCGTTTGCGGCGGGCCAGCGGGCGCGGGCGCGGTCGATGATCGTGGCGACAAGTTCGGGGTCCATGAGCGACGGCGTGCCGCCGCCGAAAAAGATGGTGTTCAGCACGCGCGGGCCGGTTTCCGCGGCGATCCGGTCAATTTCGGACAGGTAGGCGCGCGCCCAGGCGGATTGGTCCACCTGGGCGCTGACATGGCTGTTGAAGTCGCAATAGGGGCACTTCGCTTGGCAAAACGGCCAATGGACATACAGGCCGAAGCCGCCATTCTGCCAGTCGTCCATGGTTAGCCCTTAAAGGCCGTGACTTCGATTTCGATCAGCATTTCCGGCTTTATCAGCCCTGCGATGACCATGGTCGCGGCGGGGCGGATGTCGCCCATCGCTTCGCCCAAGGCGGGCAGCAGGTCGTCCAGAAGCGCGGCGTCGGTCAGGGTGTATTGCACGCGGACCACATCCTCCATGGCAAAACCACCTTCGGACAGAGCCTTGGAAATGGTCGCAAAGCAGTTGCGCGCTTGATCCGCCACGTTTTCGGGCATGGTCATGGTAGCGTAGTCATACCCCGTCACGCCGCTGACGAAGCACCAATCGCCTTTCACGACGGCGCGGGAGTAGCCCATGGTTTTCTCGAACGGGGAACCTGTAGAGATGCGTTTCATGTGAAACAGGCTTTCATAAGGGCGGCGATGGCTTTGCCGCGGTGGGAAAGGGCGTTTTTCTCATCCGCCGTCATTTCGGCGAAGGTTCGGGCCTCGCCGTCAGGCTGGAACATGGGGTCGTAGCCATGCCCGTCTTGCCCGCGCCGGGGCCAGACCAGTTGGCCATTGGCGTGACCTTCGACCACTTCATCATGCCCATCTGGCCATGCCAGAACCAGCGTGCAGCAGAAGCGCGCGCGCCATGGCTGCGGCGCCTGCGCCTCGATCAGCTTGGCGTGGGTCTTCTCCATTGCCATGACGAAATCGCGGCCATTCGGGGTTTCGGCCCAATCGGCGGTATAGACACCCGGCGCGCCACCCAGCGCCATAACTTCCAGCCCGGAATCGTCCGAAAGCGCGGGCAGGCCGGTCGCACGGGCGGCGGCATGGGCCTTGATCCGGGCGTTGCCCACGAAAGTGGTTTCGGTTTCTTCCGGTTCTGGCAGGTTGTGCTCTGCCGCAGAGGTCACGGTTATCCCTAAGGGCGTCATGATCTGGCGAAACTCTTCCAGCTTGCCCGCGTTATGCGTGGCGATCAGAAGGGTCTTTTCCGTGAACGGCCTCATGCAATCGCGGCTTTCTGCGCGGCGATCAATTCGCCCACGCCCTTTTCGGCAAGGTTCAAAAGCTGTTCCATCTCGGCGCGGCTGAAGGTCGCGCCTTCGGCGCTCATCTGCACCTCGACCATGCGGCCCGAGCCGAGCAGGATGAAATTGCCGTCCACGCCGGCGGTGCTGTCCTCGGCATAATCCAGATCCAGCACGGGCTGGCCGGCATAGATGCCGCAAGACACCGCCGCCAGATGATCGGTGATCGGATCACTGACGATGTCGCCCGCTTTCAGCAGCTTGTTCACGGCCAGACGCAGGGCTACCCAACCGCCGGTAATAGCGGCGCAACGGGTGCCGCCATCGGCTTGCAGCACGTCGCAGTCGATGGTGATCTGACGCTCGCCCAGTGCCGAGCGGTCCACGCAAGCGCGCAAGGAACGCCCGATAAGGCGTTGAATTTCAACGGTGCGGCCTTGTTGCTTTCCCGAAGCCGCCTCGCGCCGCATCCGCGTGCCGGTGGAACGGGGCAACATGCCGTATTCCGCCGTAACCCAGCCCAGCCCGGTATTGCGCAAGAAGGGCGGCGTGCGATCTTCCAGAGAGGCCGTGCACAACACCTTGGTGTTGCCCATGGCGATCAGGCACGATCCTTCGGCATGCATGGTCACATTGGTTTCGATTGAAATTTCGCGGAGTGTGTCTAAATCTCGGCCAGAGGGGCGCATTGCATGTCCTTTCACGGGGGTTGTCCTCCGATACAAGGCGCGCGCGCCGCAATGCAAGCTGTTTGGGCTTGAAATGGCGGTGTTTTTGCAGTGCTCTCTGGCGGCCCCAAACAAAGGTTTCAGGGTATGTCCGACCCACGCGATACCGCGAAATTGCTGGCAGAGATGAACGACCGCTCGCGCGAGGTGTTTCGGCGCGTGGTCGAGGCGTATCTGGACACGGGCGGGCCGGTCGGCTCTAGGACCTTGACGCGCGGGCTGAGCGAGAAAGTGTCTGCGGCGACGGTTAGAAACGTCATGCAAGACCTTGAATATCTTGGATTGTTGGACAGCCCGCACGTGTCTGCGGGCCGCGTGCCGACCAATCTGGGGCTGCGGCTGTTCGTGGATTCGCTGCTGGAAGTGTCTCCCTTGGATGACAGCGACCGCGCCAAACTGGACCAGACCATGGGCAGCAACGAGCGTGACATGGGCACGATGCTGGAGCAGATCGGCGGCGCGCTAAGCGGGGTCACGCAAGGCGCATCGCTGGTTCTGTCGCCCAAGCGCGAGGCGGCGGTCAAGCATATCGACTTTGTCAGCCTGTCGCCCGAGCGGGCGCTGGTGGTGTTGGTATTCACCGATGGGCATGTGGAAAACCGCATTTTCACCCCGCCCAAGGGCATGACGCCCTCGGCCATGCGCGAGGCCGCGAATTACCTGAATTCCATCGCCGAGGGCACCAGCGTCGCGCAATTATTGGCGCGGTTCCGGGCAGAGCTGGCGCAGAATCGGCGCGAGATCGACACGCTGGCGCAAACGCTGGTCGAGCAGGGCTTGGCCGTTTGGGAAAACGAGGGCGAGCCGCAGGAGCGCCTGATCGTGCGCGGGCGGTCAAACCTGCTGGACGACGCGGCGGCCGAGGATTTCGAGCGCATTCGCACGCTGTTCGACGATCTGGAGCGCAAGCGCGACATCACCGAGTTTCTGGAGCTGACCGAACAAGGCGACGGGGTGCGCATTTTCATCGGCGCAGAGAACCGGCTTTTTTCGCTGACGGGTTCAACTCTGGTCGTTTCTCCTTATATGAACGCTGAGCGAAAAATTATTGGTGCGGTCGGCGTGATCGGCCCGAAACGGCTGAACTATGGACGAATCGTGCCGATTGTGGATTACACCGCGCAACTGGTGGGGCGCTTGCTGACCGACACCCACCGCGCAGATTGAGGACGACAATGGCAGAGCCGGAACAGACCCAAACAGACGAAACCGAAGCCGCAGAGGCTGTAGAGGCGACCGACCCGATTGCAGAGCTGGAAGCGCGGTTGGCAGCCGTGGAAGCAGAGCGCGAAGAGATGCGCGACCGCATGATGCGCGCCTTGGCCGATGCCGAGAACAGCCGCAAACGCGCAGAGAAGGACCGCCGCGACGCCCAGCTTTACGGCGGTGCGAAGATCACGCGCGACATGCTGCCAGTTTATGACAATTTGGCACGCGCGCTGAATGCCGCGACCGACGAAACCCGCGCGGCCGCTGCCGGTCTGGTCGAAGGGGTCGAGCTGACCCTGCGCGAGTTGACGGCGATCCTGCAAAAGCACGGGGTGCAGCGGATTTGCCCGGAAGTGGGCGACAAGTTCGACCCGCACACGCATCAGGCCATGTTCGAGGCACCTGTGCCGAACACCAAGGCGGGCGAGATCATTCAGGTCATGGCCGAAGGGTTCATGCTGCATGACCAGCTGTTGCGGCCTGCGCAGGTGGGTGTTTCCTCTACACCGGCCTAGGTTTTCAGATCGCCTGATATTTAGGCAAACACGATTCGCGCCGCCCGTTTCATAGGCAAACGGGCGGCGCTTTCTTTTGCCCTTGGGGCCGCGCCCTGCGCGCTCTGCCGCACCGGCTATCAATGGCCAGCGAAGGGGGCGCGATGCTTGATTCCGGTCAACATGTGAAGATGCAGCGCAGCATGGGCGAGGCTCATGTCAGCTTTGCGGGCACACGTCTTGGCCAGTTGCGGCAGGCCGGGTCCGCCAAGGCGCAGCTGCCACGCATCGCGGGCGGGCCGGAAGTGGTGTTTCTGAACACCTCTGGCGGGCTGACCAGCGGCGACCGGCTGGACTATGCCGTAACACTTCGGGATGCCGCGCGCCTGACCGCCACCACCCAGACCGCCGAGCGGGCCTATCGTGCCAATGCCGGGCCTGCGCATGTGCGGGTGGCGCATGATGTGGGTGCAGGCTGCTGGCTGGATTGGTTGCCGCAGGAAACCATCCTGTTCGACCGCAGCGATCTGGACCGCGAGACGCATATTCGTCTGGCCCCCGATGCCGGTTGCCTGTTGCTCGAAAGCGTGGTGCTTGGCCGTGCCGCGATGGGCGAGGAGGTGCGCGCGCTGGTGCTTCGCGACCATCGACGCATCACGCGCGGCGGTGTGCCCGTGTTTCTGGAACCGATGGCGCTGGGCACAGACACGCTGACCCACCCCGGACAATCCGCGCTTCTGGGCGGAGCGCGCGCTTTCGCGACGCTGGTTTTGTGTGCCCAAGGGGCCGAAGATGCGCTTGGCCCCGTGCGCGCCGCGCTGGGCGATGATGTTCAGGGCGCGGCAAGTGCTTATGACGGCAAGCTGGTTATCCGACTGCTGGCCGCCGATGGCTGGCCGTTGCGCCGCCAAATCCTGCGATTGCTGCATGTCCTGCGGCGCGGTGCCCCGCCGCCGCGTGTCTGGCAGATGTAACCCAAGAGGAGCGAGATGAACCTAAGCCCCCGTGAAAAAGACAAACTGCTGATTTCCATGGCCGCGATGGTTGCACGCAACCGTCATGCGCGCGGTGTGAAGCTGAACCACCCCGAAGCGGTGGCGCTGATTTCCGATTTCGTGGTCGAGGGCGCGCGCGATGGCCGGTCCGTGGCCGACCTGATGGAAGCGGGCGCGCATGTCATCAAACGCGAGGATTGCATGGAGGGGATCGCAGAGATGATCCACTCCATCCAGGTTGAAGCGACCTTTCCCGACGGCACCAAGCTTGTGACCGTTCACCACCCCATCCGCTGAACAGGAGCGCCCCGAAATGAAACCGATTTTCCGCCTGACCGCCCTTGCCTTGCCTTTGGTCGCAGCCAGCCCCGCTTTCGCCCATCTGGACCCTGCCGCACATGGGTCATTCGCGGCGGGCTTTACACACCCGATCTTCGGGTTGGACCATATCCTTGCCATGTTGGCAGTGGGATTGTGGGCCGTAGTGCTGGGCGGGCGCGCACTTTGGGCGCTGCCTGCCGCCTTTGTCGGCGCGATGGCGATCGGTTTCCTGCTGTCGCTGGCGGGCCTGCCCCTGCCGTTGGTCGAACCGATGATCCTTGCTTCGGTCCTGGCCCTGGGCGGGTTGACCGCGCTGGCACGCCCGGTTGCGCTGCCGGTTGCCGCTGCCATCGTGGGGGTCTTGGCGCTGTTCCATGGTCATGCGCATGGCTCGGAAATGGCCAGCGCGACCGCTCTGGGCTACCTCGCCGGGTTCGCGACAGCGACGGCGCTTTTGCATGGCTTGGGTGTAGCCTTTGGTGTTCTGGCCGCGCGCCCCTTGGGTCTGGTAGCCGCGCGCGTTGCCGGCGGCATGATCGCGCTGGGCGGGGCCGTTCTGGTCATGGGGGGCTGACCCATGATCCCCGGAGAGGTCTTTCCCGCGCCCGGCAAGATAACCCTGAACGAGGGGCAAGAAGCGATCACCGTCACCGTGGCCAATACCGGCGACCGGCCCATTCAGGTGGGCAGCCATTACCATTTCGCCGAAACCAACCCCGGTTTGGAATTCGACCGGGCCGCGGCCACCGGCTACCGGCTGGATATAGCCGCAGGCACAGCCGTGCGGTTTGAGCCGGGCCAAACGCGCGAGGTGCAGCTTGTGCCCCTGCGCGGGGATCGCGTGGTGTACGGGTTCAACCAGAAAATCATGGGGGCGCTTTGACATGCCAGCCAGCATAGACCGCAGCACCTATGCCGACATGTTCGGCCCCACCACGGGCGACAAGGTGCGGCTTGCCGATACCGACCTGATCATAGAGGTCGAGCGCGATCTGACGATTTACGGCGAGGAAGTGAAATTCGGCGGTGGCAAGGTCATCCGCGACGGGATGGGCCAAAGCCAGCGCAGCCGCGCCGAGGGGGCGGTGGACACGGTCATCACCAACGCGCTGATCGTGGACCATTCCGGCATCTACAAGGCGGATGTGGGTTTGCGCGACGGGCTGATCGCGGCCATCGGCAAGGCGGGCAACCCGGATACGCAACCGGGCGTGACCATCGTGATCGGGCCGGGCACCGAGGTAATCGCGGGCGAGGGCAAGATCCTGACCGCGGGCGGGATGGACGCGCATATCCATTTCATCTGCCCGCAGCAGATAGAGGACGCCTTGGCATCTGGCATCACCACCATGCTGGGCGGCGGCACCGGCCCCGCGCATGGCACGCTGGCCACCACCTGCACGCCGGGGCCGTGGCATATTGGCCGGATGTTGCAAGCGTTCGAGGCGTTTCCGATGAACCTTGCCCTTGCCGGCAAAGGCAACGCGGCGCTGCCCGGTGCGCTTGAAGAGCAGGTCCGCGCGGGTGCGGCCGCCATGAAACTGCACGAGGATTGGGGCACGACACCCGCCGCCATCGACTGCTGCCTGAGCGTGGCCGACGCGATGGATGTGCAGGTTATGATCCATACCGACACGCTGAACGAATCGGGTTTCGTGGAAAACACGCTGGCGGCGATCAACGGGCGCACGATCCACGCCTTTCATACCGAAGGGGCGGGCGGTGGCCATGCGCCGGACATTCTGCGGGTGGTCAGCTCGCAAAACGTGATCCCGTCTTCGACCAACCCCACGCGGCCCTATACCGGCAACACGATCGAGGAACACCTGGACATGCTGATGGTCTGTCACCATCTGGACAACAAGGTGCCAGAGGATGTGGCCTTTGCCGAAAGCCGCATCCGGCGCGAGACGATTGCCGCCGAGGACATCCTGCATGACATGGGCGCGATGTCGATCATCAGTTCCGACAGTCAGGCCATGGGCCGCGTGGGAGAGGTGATTATCCGCACATGGCAAACCGCCGACAAGATGCGCAAGCAGCGCGGGCGACTGGCAGAAGAGACGGGCGACAACGACAACATGCGCGTGCGCCGCTACGTGGCGAAATACACCATCAACCCCGCCATCGCGCATGGCGTGTCAGAGCATATCGGGTCCATCGAGGTGGGCAAACGCGCCGATCTGTGCCTGTGGAACTTCGCGTTCTTTGGCGCAAAGCCTGAAATGGTGCTGATGGGGGGAGTGATCGTGTCCGCGCAGATGGGCGATCCGAACGGGTCGATCCCCGCGCAACCCTTCTACACGCGCAACATGTGGGGGGCCTATGGGCGGTCGCGGTTGAACTCTGCCGTGACCTTCGTGTCGGGCGCGGCTTTGGCCGATGGTATCCGGGGCAAGCTGGGGCTGGAGAAACAGCTTCTGGCGGTCAGCGGCACGCGCAACATCGGCAAGTCTGACATGGTGCTGAACGCGGCCACCCCGCAAATAGAGGTGCACCCCGAAACCTACGAAGTGCGCGCCGATGGCGAACTTCTGACCTGCGAACCGGCGCGCGAATTGCCGCTGGCACAGCGCTATTTCCTGTTCTGAGAGGATATGATGGACGACTACCCGAAAGCCCTGCGCATTCATCCGCATGTGCACCACGCCTGCGACACGGTCGCGCTGGATTATGAGGGGCGGTTCTTGCGGCGCAAACGTCTGGTTGCGGCGTCGGGGCGGGGGTTTCTGGTGGACCTGCCGGAAGTGGCCAATCTGACGGGCGTCGAAGCTTTCGTGCTGGAAGATGGGCGCGAGATTGCCGTGCAGGCGGCGGCAGAGCCGGTGCTGGTGGTGCGGGGCGATCTGCCCCGGCTGGCATGGCATATCGGCAACCGGCACACCCCGTGCCAGATAAACTCCGATTGCCTTGTTATCCGCCAAGACCATGTGCTGGAAGCGATGTTGGCCAAGCTGGGCGCAGAGGTCACGCGCGACACGCGACCCTTTACGCCCGAAGGTGGCGCCTATGGCATGGGGCGCACGATGGGACATAGCCACGGGCATTCGCATGATGACCATGACCACCACCATCACCACGCCTGACACGCAAGCGCTGCTCTCGTTGGTGCAATGGCTGTCCCCCGCTTTTCCGACCGGGGCGTTTGCCTATTCGCACGGGCTGGAACAAGCGATTGCCCTGGGCGAGGTGGCAAATGCTGAAGGCTTCGGCGCTTGGCTGGCGGCGATCCTTGAGCACGGCACGGGCTGGAATGACGCGGTGGTTCTGGCCTGCGCCTTACGCGCTGGGGCCGATTTTGACGCGCTCGATCAAACCGCCCGCGCGTTGGCTGGCAGTGCCGAGCGGTTGCGTGAAACGGTCGAACAAGGCGCGGCCTTCGCGCTTGCACGCGGTCAGATGGGGCAGGCGGATGCGGTGGCAGAGGTGCTGCCGGTCGCCGTTGGCCGCGCGGCGGTGACGCTGGGCCTGCCCGCGCAGACGGTGATCGCGGTCTACCTGCACGCCTTTGCCAGCAACCTGACCTCTGCCGCCGTGCGCTTCGTGCCCTTGGGGCAGGCGGCGGGGCAAAAGGTCTTGGCCGCGCAACACGCCCGCATCACCCGCTTGGCTGATCGCGCGGCGGGCGCGACGCTCGATGCCTTGGCGAGCGGCGCTTTTCGGGCCGAACTGCACGCCATGGCGCATGAAACTCTGGACGTGAGGATATTCAAGACATGAGCAATGGACCCTTGCGCGTGGGCATCGGCGGGCCTGTCGGTGTCGGCAAGACCACTTTGACCGAACAGCTTTGCCGCGCCTTGGCCGCGCGCTGTTCGATGGCGGTGGTGACGAATGACATCTACACCCGAGAAGACGCCGAGGCGCTGATGCGCGCCCAGGTGCTGCCCGCCGAGCGGATTCGCGGGGTCGAGACCGGGGGTTGCCCGCATACGGCCATCCGCGAGGATGCGTCGATCAACCTGGCCGCGATTGCGGATCTGACAGCGGCCTTCCCCGATCTGGACTTGGTGCTGATCGAATCGGGGGGTGACAATCTGGCGGCGACCTTCAGCCCGGAACTGGCGGATCTGACGATTTACGTGATCGACACGGCGGCAGGGCAGGACATACCGCGCAAGCGCGGGCCGGGCGTGACGCGTTCGGACCTGCTGGTGGTGAACAAGACGGACCTTGCGCCCTATGTCGGCGTGGACCGCGCGCTTCTGGAATCGGACACCCGCATGGCGCGCGGGACACGCCCCTATGTCATGGCAGAGCTGCGGCACGGGCGCGGTGTGGATGCGATCGTCGCCTTTCTGGAACGCGAGGGCGGCTTGCAGCTTGCGCCGCGCGCGGCTTAGGCCACGGCGCTTTGCGCGCTGACGACGCGATTGCGCCCGGTATGTTTGGCGGCCCGCAGCGCGGCGTCAGAGGCTTCGATCATCCGCTGCAACGCATCCGTCGCGACCGGAGTGCCGGTCGCCTGATGAAGCGAGATGCCCGCCGACACGGTCACGCGCAGCGGCTGGGAGATGTCTGTCAGGTCGAACGGGCGGTCGGCGATACGTGCACACAGCCGTTCCGCCACAAGGCGGGCCGAACACAGGTCAGCATCCGGCATGACAAGCAGGAACTCTTCCCCGCCATAGCGGCACAGGATGTCGTCGCGGCGCAGATCGTGCCGCATACGCTGGGCGACCTGGCGCAACACCTCGTCGCCCGCATTGTGGCCGATACGGTCGTTGATGTCCTTGAAGCGGTCGATGTCGATCAAAAGCAGCGCCACTTCGCCAACATAGTGGGCCATGCGCTGCGCAAGCAGGGCCATGCCGTGGCTGCGGTTGTGCAGCCCCGTCAGCGGGTCGAAGGCGGCAAGGCCAAGCTGGTTGTCGAGTGTTTTGCGCTGGGCATCGGCCATGCGTTTCTGGCGGATCACCCGCTCCAGCCGCAGGCGTGTTTCGTCGCGGTCCAGCGGTGCAGGCAAAATGTCGGCCGCGCCAAGGTCCAGCGCCATCGCACCATCCGCCAGCGCGGCACGCGGCAGGATCAGGCAGATCTCTGCGTTGCGGGTCGCTGCCCGAGAGCGCAGCTCTGCGATGACATGCAGCCCGGTCTGTTCCAGCGCCTTGGGCAGGATGATGAACAGGTCGGGCGTCTGGCTGTCATGATCCAGCCCAAGGGCGTGGGGAAGGGTCGTCGCCTCTATCCGGGCTTGCGGCCAGATGGCGGACAAGCTGTCCAGCCAGCCCTGCCGCGATTCGTCATGCCCGGTGACAAGGGCCAGATGCGGGCGCGGGGCATAGGCTGCCGCCGCTTCGGCAAAACCGGTTTGCAGCGCCGTGTTGGGGTGGTCGCGCCACGCGTTGCGGCGCACCACGTTGCGCAGCAAGCTGCGGATGCGGCCCAGCAAATACGCCTCGTCCAGCGGTTTCGCCATGAAATCATCGGCCCCCGCCGCCAGCGCGCCCAGCCGATGCGCATGGTCGGTATTGGCAGAGAACAGGATGATCGGAATGTCGCGGGTGACAGGGTCGGCGCGCATGGCCTTGCACACCGCGATGCCGTCCATATCCGGCATGTGATAATCCAGCAGCACAAGGTCCGGCAGGTGTTCATGCACCAGCGCCAGCGCCGATTTGCCACCATTCGCCGTAATCGTGCGGTAGCAGGCCGAGGTCAGCTTGCCCCGCAACACGGTGCGGTTCAGCGACAGATCGTCCGCAATCAGGATCTGGCCCGGCATAACGTGAAAACCCGTTTATAAATCAATCTCGTCATTCTTGCGGCGAAATGGTTAATAAAGCCTTTAACGGGTCTGACGGGTTTGTGAGGGGACGCCATGCAACCGGCATATGCGCAGGAAATCGCCGCAGACGTCTTGCTGTGGCTTTGCGCGCAGGAAGAACTTTTGGGCGTGTTCCTGTCCGCCTCGGGGGCGGATGTGGGCGATCTGCGCGCGGGTCTGCAATCGGGCGCGCCCGATCCGGGGCTGACGGGGGCGGCGCTGGATTTCGTGCTGATGCGCGACGAAACGGTGCTCGAAGCCGCTGCCGCGCTGGACCTGCCGCCCGACCGTCTGGCCATGGCGCAGGCGGTTCTGGCGGGCGATGCGGGCAGGCATTGGACCTGAGACCCTTGACTTTGCCTTGCGCAAAAGGTGTATCGCGCAGGCCAGAGCAAGGAAGGTTTTCGCCATGCACGCCTATCGCAGCCATACCTGCGCCGATTTGACCGCCGCCCATGTGGGCGAGAATGTCCGCCTGTCGGGCTGGGTGCATCGTATCCGCGACCACGGGGGCGTGCTGTTCATCGACCTGCGCGATCATTACGGCATCACGCAGGTTCTGGCCGATAGCGACAGCCCGGCCTTTGCCGCCATCGAAAAGTTGCGTGCGGAATATTGCATCCGTATCGACGGGGTGGTGAAGGCGCGCGATGCGTCCTTGGTCAACACCAAGCTGAAAACCGGCGAGATTGAGGTTTATGCCCGTGACATGGTCGTTCTGGGCGCCGCCGATGACCTGCCGCTGCCCGTGTTCGGCGAACCCGACTACCCCGAAGAGACGCGGCTGTCCTACCGTTTCCTTGACCTGCGGCGCGAGACGATGCAATCCAACATGGTCCTGCGCTCGGACGTGGTGGCCGAAATGCGCCGCCGCATGTGGGATCAGGGGTTCCGCGAATTCCAGACGCCTATCATCACCGCCTCCAGCCCCGAAGGCGCGCGCGATTTCCTTGTGCCGTCGCGTCTGCATCCCGGCAAGTTCTACGCGCTGCCGCAAGCGCCGCAGCAGTTCAAGCAGCTGATCATGGTGTCGGGCTATGACCGCTATTTCCAGATCGCGCCCTGCTTCCGCGACGAAGACCCGCGCGCCGACCGCTCGCCCACGGATTTCTACCAGCTTGACGTGGAGATGAGCTTTGTAGAGCAGCAAGACGTGTTCGACGCCGTCGGTCCCGTGCTGCAAGGCGTGTTCGAGAAATTCGGCAAGGGCGCCAAGGTCGACCCCTGCACCGACTGGCCGCAAATTCCTTATGCCGAGTCGTTGCTGAAATACGGCACCGACAAGCCCGACCTGCGCAACCCGATCGAGATGCAGGTGGTGTCCGAGCATTTCCGTGGCTCTGGTTTCGCGATTTTCGCCAAGCTGTTGGAGAATGAGGGCACCGAGATTCGCGCCATCCCCGCGCCGAAGGGCGGCAGCCGCAAATTCTGCGACCGGATGAACGCTTTCGCGCAGGCGCAGGGCTTGCCGGGGATGGGGTATATTTTCTGGCGCGCGGGCGATGATGGGTTAGAGGCCGCTGGCCCCTTGGCCAAGAATATTGGCCCCGAACGGACCGAAGCGATCCGCCAGCAGCTGGGTCTGGGCGAGGGCGACGCGGCCTTCTTCCTTGGCGGCAAACCCGCGCAATTCGAGGGCGTGGCAGGCAAAGCGCGCGACGAGATTGGCCGCGAATTGGGGTTGATCGACGAGAACCGTTTTGCCTTCGCGTGGATCGTCGATTTCCCGATGTATGAGGAAACCGACGACGGGAAGGTTGATTTCAGCCATAACCCGTTTTCCATGCCCCAAGGCGGGATGGACGCGCTGGCGGGCGATCCGCTGGCTGTCAAGGGCTACCAGTATGATCTGGCGTGCAACGGGTATGAGCTGCTGTCGGGCGCGATCCGTAACCACAAGCCAGAGATCATGTATCGCGCATTTGAAATCGCGGGCTATCCGAATTCGGAAGTGGACAAGCGCTTCGGCGGCATGGTCAAGGCGTTCAAATACGGCGCGCCCCCGCATGGCGGTTGCGCGGCGGGCATTGACCGCATCGTGATGCTGCTGGCGGGCGAGCACAATATTCGGCAGGTCATCATGTTCCCGATGAACCAGCGCGCCGAGGATTTGCTTCTGAACGCGCCTTCCGACCCCACGAACGAGCAGTTGCGCGAGTTGCGGTTGCGGGTGCTGCCGCCCGAAAGCTGATGTTCGCCGAATCGGTGCCGGTCGCGCTGCGGGCGCTGGAGCGGGCGCAGGTCTTGCATGGCAAGACCCCGCCCGACGCTTTCGCCGCGCGGCTTGCGCCCGGCATGTTCGACGTTCGGACGCAATTCTTCGCCGTCGCGGGGTTCGCCCTGCGGGCGACCTACCCGCTGGCCGGGCGCGATGTGCCGGTTTTGCAGGGCGATGCGGGCGCGCGTCTGGCACAGGTGCAAAGCTGGCTGTCTCAGCTGACCGAGGCCGATTTCACCGGCGCAGAGCAGCGCGTCATCACCCACCGAGCGGGCTTTGCCGATCTGGAACAGCCCGCGGCGGTATATCTGCGGGATTTCGCGTTGCCAAACCTGTGGTTTCACCTGTCGATGGCCTATGCCGGTCTGCGCGCGGCCGGGGTTGCGCTGGGCAAGGCCGATTTCGACGGGCTGCACGCCTATCCCGACGGGTTTACATTTGACGACTAGATCAGCGGCAAGGCCCGCAGGCGGTGGCGCAAAAGCGTGCTGATCTCGCTGCGCTGCCCGTCCCGCACGGCTTGCGACAGCGCCGGATCGCCCGTCATGCAGGCCAGTTGCGCAATGAACTGGCGCGCATAAGCAGGCTGTGCGCCCTTGCCGTTCAAAAGGTCCAGCGCCAGATACAGATCGTCGCGCAGCGCCGCTTGCGTGGGGCTTTGGTCGGGTTGTGCCCCGCCGCGCAGCCCGAAGAAGACCGGCGCAAGCATCTGGCAAAACAGGGCACCCGTGCCAAAGGGCTTGGGCAGGAACCGGTCGGCCCCGGCGAGGAACGCGTCTTCCTCCATCTCTGCATCGCCCGAGGTGGCCACGATCAGCCCCGCGCGGGGGCGGCGGCGCGCCATTTCGGCAATCAGGTCCAGCCCCGACCCATCGGGCAGGCCAAGGTCGATGATGACGGCATCGGGCGTGTAAAGCGAGATGTGCCGCCTTGCGCTGCGCAGGCTGTCGGCCCGTCGCAAGCGCCCCGCAGCCCCCCGGAACAGCAGGCGCACGTAATCGGCGGTCACTCGGCTATCTTCGACCAGCAGAAGCGTTCCGCCGCGCGCCTGCGGTTGCATGGGCGGCACGGGTGGGCTGTGCGTGGCGGCAACAGAATCGGGGTTCATCGCATCCCTCCATGTCAGAGCCTTATTCAAGCGCGGATTGCCTAAGATCGGGTTAAGCGCGCCGGGTTGCGGCCACAGGTCGCCCCGGTTTGGCTTGCCAGACGTGCCCGCAATGCCCCATATGGGACGAAACGGAGGACACCCCATGATCGGACGCTTGAACCATGTCGCCATCGCCGTGCCGGACCTAGAGGCCGCGGCGGCGCAATATCGCAACACGTTGGGCGCCGATGTGGGCGCGCCGCAGGATGAGCCGGACCATGGCGTGACGGTGGTGTTCATTACCCTGCCGAACACCAAGATCGAACTGCTCTACCCCTTGGGCGAAAACAGCCCCATTCAGGGTTTTCTGGACAAGAACCCGTCGGGCGGCATTCATCATGTCTGCTACGAGGTGGACGACATCCTTGCCGCCCGCGACAAGCTGAAGGCCGAGGGCGCGCGCGTGTTGGGCACGGGCGAGCCGAAGATCGGCGCGCATGGCAAGCCGGTGCTGTTCCTGCACCCCAAGGATTTCAACGGCTGCCTGGTCGAGCTGGAGCAGGTCTGATGACGATCATGTCCGCCATCGTTCTGTATGCGATGCTGTGGTTCCTGACCCTGTTCATCGTGCTGCCCCTGCGCACCCGCACGCAGGGCGAGGCGGGCGACGTGGTGCCGGGGACGCATTCCTCGGCCCCCGAAGACGCGCAGATGTGGAAAACTGCGCGCATCGTGACCGTCTGGGCCACGGGCGCTTTCGTGATTATCGCCGGGATCATCTTGTCGGGCGTCATCACGATGGACATGATCGAAAGCGTCACCCGTCCCGGTTAACCGCCCGGTTTGCGCCCCTGCATCCGGTGGTAGATATGGGTGAAGGCGGCAGAGCCGATGACCGGCATCAGCAGGTTCACGAAGGGGATGGACAGCGGCACCGCCAGCCACAGCCCCGCGAACCACAGGCGAATGTTGTGTTTGCGGCGCAGGGCGTGGGCCTCTGCCGCGTTGTGGCGGCGCAGCGCGACCATGGTGAAATATTCGCGCGACAGCAGATAGGCGTTGATGCCCCAGAACACCACGAAACCCAAGCCGCCCGAAAAGACGAACACCACCATTCCCAGCAGGTTCAGGCCCACCAGAACGCCGAAATAGCGGATCGAATCCAGCGCGGCGGTGGACAGGGGCACGGGTTTGGGTGCGGGCAGGCCGGAGTAATAGCGGCGCTCGACGGCGCTGGCCACATCTTCCAGAAACAGCCCGGTAAAGGCAGAGGCGACAGGGGCCATCAGGAACACCGACAGCCCCAGCAGGAAGAAGAGCGACCCGATGGACAGCAGCGTTTGCAGGCCCGACACCTCGCCCGCGATGGGCAGGGTCAGCGTGCCGGGGACGAAAAGCTGCACCACCAGCAACAGCAGCGCATACATGAAGACCAGAAGCGCCACCGCCAGCGCCAGCCCGAACCAGATGACGCGGCGAAAGGCCGGGTCGCGCAACTGCCCTATGGCATGGGCATAGGCCGACAATATCATTCCGACACCCATTCGGTGATGCTGGCCAGATCGGGGCGCGGGCGGTCGGCCGGGGTGACATCGGTCGTCCCGATATGAACAAAGCCCGCGACCCATTCCTGCGGCGAAATACCAAGGATGGAGTGCATCAGGCGTGCGTCATGCGCGGGCCAGCCCGACAGCCAGCTTGCGCCCCAACCCGTGGCCAAAGCGGCATTCACCAAGGCAAGGCACACCGCCCCGGCAGAGAGGGTTTGCTCGATTGGCGGGATCTTTTCGGACGGTTTGGGGCTGGCGATGACGGCCACGCAAAGCGGGCTGTCCAGAAAGGCACGGGCGGGCTTTTCGCCGTCCAGTCCATGCTCGGCAGCATAGTCCATGATTTGCTGCGCCACGCGGTTGCCTGCCGGTTGTTGCAACACGATAAAGCGCCACGGTTCCAGCTTGCCATGGTCGGGCACGCGGGCTGCGGCTTGCAGCAAGGTTTCGAGCGTTTCGCGGTCCGGCGCGGGGGCGCGCAGCATCTTGGCCGGGCGCGACCGGCGGGTCAGCAGAAACTCCAGCACGGGATTGGTCGTATCGGGCATGGGCACTCCTTGACGGTTGGGGGTGATGTATGCCCGATAGGGGCAGGAAAAAAGGGCTGGCGGATTTTTATGCCCCTGCTGCCCGGATATGCTAAGAGGCGGGAATGAAACGGATAGCCTTGGGATTTGTTTTGCTTCTGGCCGCATGCGCCACGCCGCCGCTGTGTGACGGACGGCTGGGCGAGGTCATGGCGGAAATCGCAGAACGTGAAACGGCGCTGGCGCGCGGCTACCGGGTGGTGCCCGCGCAAGAGGGCAAGACATTGGTGCGGTGGTGTGGCTCTCCGGAATTGCTGTGCACCGACCATGTGCAACAGCCGCGTTCAGCGCAGCGTGTCGCGGTGGATGCGGATGCAGAGCGCGCAGCGCTCGCCCTCTTGCGCACGGAAGAGGCGCGGCTGCGGGCACAAGGGCAAGTCTGTTCATAAGGGATGGCGCGATGACCATTTATTGCTACGGGTCCATCAATCAGGATCATATCTACGCGCTGCCCCATCGCCTTGCGCCGGGTGAAACACTCGCCGCCGACAGCTACCGGGTTGAACTGGGCGGCAAGGGCGCGAACCAATCCGTGGCGGCGGCGCGTGCGGGCGCGGTGGTGCACCATATCGGGGCCGTGGGCGCGGGCGGGGCGCAATCGCAACTGGCGGCGTTCGGCATTGACGTGGCAGGTGTGCAGGTGGTGGCAGAGGCCACGGGCCACGCCATCATCCTGCTGGAGCCGGGCGGCGAGAACAGCATCGTCATCCACCCCGGCGCGAACCGCGCGCTGGATCTGGACGCGGCCAAGGCCGCGCTTGACGGGGCAGAGATCGGCGATCTGCTGCTGATCCAGAACGAAACCGCCCATGTGGCCGAGATGGCCGAACACGCGATGGGGCTGGGGATGGAGGTGATCTATTCCGCCGCCCCCTTCGATGCCAAGGCTGCCGCCGCCGTGCTGCCCTTCACCAATATGCTGATCCTGAACGCGGTCGAGGCGCAGCAGTTGCAAGACAGCCTTGGCGTGCCGTTCGAGGATTTGCCTGTGGAAACCGTGATCGTGACCAAGGGGGCCGACGGCGCAAGCTGGCACGCGCGCGGCACGCCAGAGATACATGTGCCCGCCATGGCCGCGCAGGTCGTCGATACCACGGGCGCGGGCGACTGCTTCACCGGCGCGCTGGCTGCCGCGCTGGACGAGGTGATGCTTCCGCAAGACGCGATGCGCTTTGCCGCCGCTGCCGCAGGGCTACAGGTGGGGCGCAAGGGCACGGCGGGGGCCATGCCCAGCCGTGCCGAGATTGATGCGGCTTTAGCCGGTTAACCGCCGACGAAAGGCGCGTCGCTGCCCCAGATGCGGCGCACTTGGGCGTCGCGGCCACAGGCCTCGCGGTAGTTCTTGTAGGCGTCCTTGCGCGGGATCCAGCCAAAGCGCGTGAGCGTGCGTTCGTCGCTATTGGCATAGTTCTGGTGGTAATCCTCGGCCTCGTAGAACGGGGCCATATCGCGCACGGGCGTGACAATAGATTTGCCCAGTTCCGCCTCTGCCGCCGCGATGGCAGCTTGTGCGATGGGCTGTTGTTCCGGCGTGGCGAAGATGGCGGTGGAATACTGGTGGCCCCGGTCACAGAACTGACCGCCCGCATCATAGGGGTCGATCGAACGCAGGAACAGGTCCAGTACCTGACGGTAGCTTATCCGGCTTGCGTCAAAGGTGATCTGCGTCACCTCCAGATGGTCGGTGCGCCCGCGCGCTACATCCTCATATGCAGGGTTCGGCTGGCTGCCGCCGGCAAAGCCAACGCGCACTTCGGTCACACCCTCGACACGGCGGAAATCCGCCTCGACGCACCAGAAACAGCCCCCCGCGACCAGCGCGGTCTGGGTTTGCGCAACGGCGGGCAGGGCGGTGAAGAACGCCGCGAAGAGCGTGGCGAAAAGCGTTGTCAGGCGCATGTCTTGGCCTCCGGGTTTGATTGCGTGTTACGTCATCTTACGCGCGAGACGCGGAATATGTTTCAAACGCGCTGTCACGATGGTGTGACTTCGCCAAGGGCCGATACCATGCGCCTAGCCGTTCTAGCGCACCAGAAACGGGATGATCGCGCCCAGCGCGAACAGGCGGAACACATGATGCGCGGCCACGAGGGCGGGTTCCAGCCCCGTTTCTATCGCCAGCGCCGCCATGATCTCTACCCCGCCCGGTGCGAAGGCCAGCAGCAGCGCGGCGGCTGGCAGGTCCACCAGTTGTGCGGCGATCAGCGCGCCGATGGCGGCGATGGCGCAGGCGATCAGAGTCGTGACCGTTCCGGCCAGAAGTGCGCCCGGCAGCGCGCGCCGAGCAAAGCCGCGAAACCGTGTGCCGATCAGCGACCCCATGCAGATGAAGGCGACCATCATCAGCGCTTGCGGCATGATGCCCGGTGTCAGGCCGCTGCCATGTCCGATGGCCGACACCACCATCGCCCCGATCAGCAGATGCGCCGGGATGCGCAGGCGTTGCAGGATCAGCCCAAGGCCAATCGCAAGCGGAAACAGGACAAGCAGCGACATGGGCCGTATCTGGCCCGACTGCGCAAGCTGGCTTGTGCCCTCGACCCCCCACAGCACGATCAGCACCGGCACAAGCAGCGTCAGCAGCAGCACGCGCACCGTCTGGACAAGCGCGATGCGCGGCACATCGGCCTGCATCTGGGTGGACAGTGCCAGCACGAAGCTGAGATGGCCCGGCATCGCGGCCAGTGTGGCCGTGGTCCGACTATCGTGAAACACCGCGACCAGAACGGCGCGCGCGGCAAAGACGATCCCCACGAGCGTGACCATCAGGACAAGCAGCGACACGGGCCATGCCAGCGCGGTCGCAATCACCTCTGGCGTGACGGTGCTGCCGATGGACAGGCCGATGACCACGAAAACCGTGTCGCGGAGCAGGGTCGGGATATGCGTGGGCAGGCCTGCAAGCGTGGCGGCAGAGACGGCAGCGGCGGGGCCGGTCAGCACATAGGCCGGAAAGCCGATGGCCCAGAACAGCGCCGCGCCCGCCGCCCCGATGGCAAGTGTCAGCGCGGCTTGCAGCGCGGGGTTATTCGCCAGCGTCATAGGTCCACCTGTAGGCGGGGGGCGTTGGCCCCTTGTTGCGCCCGCCTTGTTGGGTCTGCTCCCACGCATGGGCCAGCAGGCCCACGCTGCGCGACAGGCCGAAGAACCCGCGCGCCAAGGGGGCAGGGCACCCCAGTTCGGCATAGATCACGGCCGTGGCCCCGTCGATATTCATCGGCACGGGTTTGCCGCGTTCGCGGGCCAGATGGGCCTCGATTGCGCGGGCGATGCGGGCGTAATCGCCGCTGACCGCGCCTTGCCCTGACGCGTCATCGACCAGCGCCAAAAGGCGCGGCGCGCGCGGGTCCACGGGTTTGTGAAAGCGGTGGCCGAAGCCCGGCAGGTAGCGGCCATGTGCGGTGCGCCACGTGTCGAGCGTTTGGGGCAGGCTGTCTGTCCCCGCATCAAGCGCCACTTGGTAAAGCGCGACTGCCTGTTCGCCCGCACCGCCATGCACATCGCCCAGCATGTTCAGCCCCGTGGCCATGGCCGATTGCAGCCCCACGCCACAGGTCGCGGCCATGCGCGCGGCGGCGATGGAAGGGGCTTGCGGGCCATGGTCCACGGCGGCGACAAGGGCCGCTTCGAACAGGCTAGCGCGCGGCCCGGTTATCTGCTCGCCCATGACCATCAGCCAGATCATTTCGGCAAAGCCGGTGGTGCCGATCAGGTCTTGCACCGGGTGGCCGCGCAGGTGAATGCGCCCCGGTTCCATGTCGATGATCGCGGTGCGCCACCAATCGGCTACGTCCTTGCCGTCCGTCATGTCACGCCCTCTGTCCGCAGGGTTGCGATGTCGTCGCTGCTATAGCCCAGATCGCGCAGAATCGCGTCGCTATCGGCACCCAAGGCAGGCGGCGGGGTGGCGACGGACGGGCGCGCGCCGTCGATCAGCGCGCCGATGCGCATGACGTCGATCGGGCGATCCACGCCGGGAGTGCCATTGAAGCGCGCCAGCAGGTCGCGGCTTTTGATCTGCGGATGCGCCAGAATATCGGGCACGGACATGACCGCGCCCGCAGGCACGCCGATGGCGTTCAGCTCATCTGCCCATGCCTCGGCGGGGCGGGTGGTCAGCACGGTTTCCAATTCGGCGCGCAGGCGCAGGCGGTTGCGTTTGCGGTCCTCGCGCGTGGCGAAATCGGGATTGGTCAGCAGGTCGTCGCGGCCCAGATGGCGGGCCAGCAACTGCCATTGCTCGTCCTTGTTGGCGGCGATGTTCAGCAGCCCATCGGCGCATTGAAAGCTGCCAGAGGGTGCAGAGGTCGGGTTCTCGTTGCCTTGCCGTTCTGGCGCAACGCCGCCGATCAGGTGGTTCGACACGACCCAACCCATGGTGGCCAGAACGGCATCGACCATGGGCACGTCAATGAAGGCCCCACGGGGTGACGCGTTCAGGGCCGCGCAAATGGCCATGGCGGCGGTCAGCCCGCCTACGGTGTCAGCCAGCGGATAGCCCACGCGGGTGGGGCTGCCATCCGCGTCGCCCGTGACCGACATGACGCCCGACGCGCCTTGCACGATCTGGTCATAGGCGGGCCGTGCGGCCCATGGCCCGGTCTGGCCAAAGCCCGAGATCGCGCAATAGATCAGTTGCGGGTTTTCGGCCTTCAGCGCCTCATACCCCAGCCCCAGCCGGTCCATGACACCGGGGCGGAAGTTCTCGACCAGCACATCGGCACGGGCCACAAGGCGGCGCAGCGCATCCTTTCCGCGCGGGTCTTTCAGGTTCAGCGTCAGCGAGCGTTTGCCCGCGTTCTGCGCCAGAAAGCTGATGCCCATGCCGCGCGCTGAAAGCTCCGGGTCGGCACCAAGGTTGCGGGCCAGATCGCCGCGCCCCACGGCTTCGACCTTGATGACATCGGCCCCCAGATAGGCAAGCTGGTGGCAGGCAAAGGGTCCGGCCAGAACATTCGTCAGGTCCAGAACCGTGATGCCTGCCAGCGGGTCAGTCGCCATCGGCCACCCCTTCGGCGCGTTTGCGGGCGCGGTAGCCACGATAGCTGGGCAAAAGCACCAGAACCAGCGCCAGCACCAGCAGACCCAGTGTCATCGGGCGTTCGAGGATAAAGCCGAAGCCGCGATAAAGCTGCATCGCTCGGGCGAAATTGTCTTCCAGCATGGTGCCAAGGATGAACCCGATCAGCAGCGGTGCCAGCGGGAAGTCGGCAAAGCGCAGGATGGTGGCGACCACGCCGAAGCCGACGAGGATCAGCAATTCGGTGGAATTGTTCTGCCCCAGATAGCTGCCCATCAGCGTGAAGAACAGGATGAAGGGGATCAGGAAGGTGCGCGGAATGGTCAGGATTTTCGCGATGTAAGGGATCAGCGGCAGGTTCAGGATCAGCAGAACAAGGTTGCCGATATACATCGAGATGATGACCGCCCAGAACACGTCGGGCGTGTCGGTCATCAGCCGTGGCCCCGGCGTGACGTTCAGCGCCAGAAGCGCGCCCAGCAGAATGGCGGTGGTGCCAGATCCGGGAATGCCCAGCGTCAGCAGCGGCACGAAAGACCCGGTGCAGGCCGCGTTATTGGCGGTCTCTGGCGCGGCCAGCCCCTTGATGGACCCTTTGCCGAATTCTTCCTGCTCTTTGCCCTTGGCGATGTTGCGTTCGACCGCGTAGCCCAAGAAACTGGCGATGGTCGCGCCCGCGCCCGGCAGCACCCCGATGAAGAAGCCTTGCAGCGATTGCCGCCCGATCACGGGGGCGATGGATTTCGCCTCGTCGCGGGTGATGCGCAGGTTCTCGATCTTGCCGCTGTCGCCGGTGGCCGCGCGCGACGGGTTCATGACCAGAAACAGTGCTTCGGGCAGGGCGAACATGGCCATGGCCAGCGTGATGAAGGAAAAGCCCGATTGCAGTTCCATCATCCCGAAGGTGAAGCGCGGCATGTTCGACAAGGCACCTTCGCCCACGGTGCCAAGGATCAGGCCCAGAATGGTCATCATCAGTGCCTTGGCCACTTGCCCCGTGCCCGCGAAGGCCGCGATGGCCGACAAGCCCACGACCATCAGTGCGAAATATTCGGCCGAATGGAACAATAGCGCGACCGAGGACAGTGCAGGTGCGAAGATCATCAAGAGGATCGCGCCGATGGTGCCGCCCGCGAAACTGGCGATGGCGGCGATGGTCAGCGCCTTGCCCGCCTGTCCCTTGCGCGCCATGGGGTAGCCGTCAAATGAGCTGGCCACCGTCCCCGCCACGCCGGGCGCGTTCAGCAGGATGGAACTGGTAGACCCGCCGAAGATCGCGCCGTAATAGACGCCCGACAGCAGGATCAGCGCCGCCGTGGGGTCGCCGATGCCGATGGCGACGGGGATCATGATGGCGATGATGGACATCGGCCCCAGCCCCGGCAACATGCCGATCAGGGTGCCGATCAGGCAACCCACGACGACCATCATCAGGTTGAACGGGGAAATGGCAGAAGTCAGGCCGATCAGCAAACCTTCAAGCATGACGCGTGCCCCTTACATGAACATGGCGGGCCAAGGGCGCAGGAAGATTCCCAACACCTCTTGTACCAGATACCAGATGGAGCCGACGGCAATGCCCGCGACCGGCAGCAGGATGTGAAAGCGCCGCTCGCCCAGCAGCACGGACCCGATGACCAGAAAGCCTATGGTCGCGCCGACAAAGCCAAGGGGCCGCAATGTCAGGGCATAGACCACCATCAGAACCAGAAGCGCGATCGCTTGCCCGATATGGTAATCGCCCAGCCGTGTCAGGTCGATTGCGCCGTCCTTGGCGGGCTTGTCCGCCGCGGGTTTGGGCGTGAACAGCACGATCAGCCCGACGATCAACCCCAGAATGGTCAGGATCTTGGGGAAGGTCGACGGCCAGATGGGATTGCGCCGAAGGATCGGCGGCAGGCTGTCGTCCATGGTGAAGAATGCCGCGTAGCCATACACGCAAACCAGCGCGATGAAGCCAAGCGCGATCCAGCGATCGAGCGCCATCGGGTGCCCCCCTTGTCGGTGGTCTGAAAAGGATGTGCGGCTGGCCCGGTGTCAGGCGCGGGCCAGCCGCTGCGTGCGATCCGGGATCAGAGGAAGCCCAGCTCGCGCATCAGGTCGCCCAACTGCTTTTCCTGTGCTTCAAGGAAGGCCGTGAACTCGTCGCCGGGGCGGTAGATGTTGACCAGACCCATACGGGCGCGGACGGCTTCCCATTCCGGAGTTTCCATCATGGTGGCGAGCATGTCCTGATAGGCGGTCAGCTGCTCTGCCGGCAGGCCCGGAGCGGCGAAGAAGCCGCGCCAGTTGACGAATTGCGCGTCGATCCCCTGCTCGGCAAAGGTGGGGGCCGCGTCATAGGCGGGCACGCGTTCGGGGGCTGTCACGCCAAGGATGCGCACTTCGCCCTGTTCGGCCAGCGCAATGGCTTCGGAAAACCCGGTCGAGAGCGCGTCGATCTCGCCCGACAGAAGGCCCGCCATGGCCTCGCCGCCCGCGTCATAGCCGATATAGTTGAAGGCGGTCGGGTCTTCGCCCGCGCCCTGCATGACGATGGCGGCCACAAGGTGGTCCATGCCGCCGGGAACCGACCCGCCGCCGATTGCGAAATCCATCGGTGCTTCGCGGTAGCTGGCCAGCGCGTCTTCCATGCTTTGCAGCGGGCTGTCGGCGGTCACGACAAGCGCCGCGTAGTCGCCGACGGTCCCGGCCACCATGGTCAGGTCGCGGAAGCTTTGGGCAATCTCGCCCGTCAGCGCGCGAATCACGATGGGGGTAGAGTTCACCATCAGCGTGCCATGGCTGGAGGCCGCGTTCTCGATCAGGTTCGCGATGGCCACGCCGCCGCCGCCGCCCGACAGGTTTTCATAGGTTGCGTTGCCGACCAGACCGGCATTCACCAGCGCCTCGCCCGTGCCGCGCGCGGTGCCGTCCCAGCCGCCGCCTGCGCCGCCGGGGATCAGGAAATGCACCGACTCCATCATCTGCTCGGCCTGCGCTTGCACAGCGCCGCCAAGGGCCACGGTTGCGGTTGCCGCAGCGATCAGCGCGCGGCGGGTCCACCCAAAGGTGTTCATAGGTCTTCCTCCCGTTTGACAGGCGGTCCTCCACCGCCCATGGTCTGTTGCAAACCACATGAAGCTGACAGAAGCCTGACACCGCTCACGCGCGCGATATCAAAACCTTGGGGGGAGGGGATGCGCTACCTGCTGGTCGAAGATAATGCCGAACTGGCCGATGCCGTGGTCAAGCGCCTGGCGCTGGATGGCCATGCGATAGACCATGCCGCGACCTTGGCAGAGGCCGAGGATTGCCTTGCCGCCGCCAGCTACGACCTGATCCTGCTGGATGTCATGTTGCCCGATGGCGACGGGCGCGCGTTTCTGGCGCGCAAGCGGGCGCATCTGGAAACCCCGGTTATCGTGCTGACGGCACGCGCGCAGGTGTCGGACCGGGTGGGCGCGCTGGATCAGGGCGCGGATGACTACATCACCAAGCCGTTCGACTTTTCCGAGCTGGAAGCCCGCTGCCGCGCCGTGCTGCGCCGCAGGGGCGGGTCGGCGCGTAACCAGATCAGCCTGGGCGCTGCGCTGTTCGACCCGCTGGCGGGCACCTTGCAACATGGCGATGTCACGCTGGACCTGCGCAACAGAGAGATTCGCCTGCTAGAGGTCTTTGCCCGGCACCAAGGGCAAATCCTGTCGAAAACGCAGGTCATGGACCACCTGTTTTCCTACGATGCCGAGGTGACGGTGAACGCCATCGAGGTCTATGTCGGACGCCTGCGCCGCCGGATTGACGGGATGGGCCTGCGGATAGAGACCGTGCGCGGCCTGGGCTACCGGATGGAAGCCGATGAGGCGTAGGGCGTCATGCGGCTGACCGCGTCCATTGGGCAACGGCTGACCCTGCTTCTGGCCGGGGTGGCGGCGCTGCTCTCATTGCTCAGTTGGGGCATGGTCAGCAGCCTTGCCACAGAGGCAGCCGCGCGCACGCAAGACAATGTTCTGGCGGCCTCGACCACCACCATTGCCGAGACATTGCGCAGCGAGCAGGGCGAAATACGGCTGGAATTGCCCTATGCGGCCTTCGCCATGCTGGGCGCGATCAGCGAGGACCGGGTGTTCTACCGGGTCACGGCAGGCGGGCGCGAGCTGACGGGTTACGCCGACCTGCCGCCTCCCAGCCCCGGCCCGGTCGGACAGATCGTGTTCGACACCGGCCAATTCAGCGGAGAGGCGGTGCGCATGGCATCCGTCACGCGGCTGGTGGGGGCGGGGGCGGACCCCGTGGCCGTGACCGTCACGGTTGCGCAGACGCGAAACGGGGTGCAAAGCGTGGCATCGGACCTGTCTTGGCTGGCAGGGGTGCTTGCGATTGCGTTCTTCTTCGTGGCGGTGGGCCTGTCGGCGGTGGCCGCGCGCATGTCGCTGCGGCCCTTGAACCAGATTGCCGATTCCGTCTCTCGCCGTGGCCCGGCCGATTTGCGCCCCTTGTCGCGCCCCGCGCCCGCCGATCTTGCGCCCCTTCTAAGCGCGCTGAACCGGCTGATGGACCGGCTGCGCCTGTCGGTGCGGCGGTCGGAAGATTTCATCGCCGAAGCTGCGCACCGCGTGCGCACGCCCTTGGCCACGGTGCGCACACAGGCCGAGATCGCGCTGCGTGGCGGTGGCACCCCGGCCGAGAAGGAACAGTTGCGCCGGATCATCCGCGCGGTCGATGAAAGCGCGCGTTCTGCCGGGCAATTGCTGGATTACGCAACCGTTGCCTACCGGGTCGAGGATCTGGCGCGCGATGCGCTGGATCTGTCCGAACTGGCCAGACGCAGTGTCGAGTCGGTCACGCCCACCGCCGCGATGCGGGACATCCAGTTCACGCTTGACCTGCAATCGGCCCCTGTGCGGGGCGACGCGGTGCTGCTGGACAATGCCATTCGCAACGTGCTGGATAACGCGATCAAGTATTCGCCCGAAGACACCGTCATCGCCATCGGCGTGCGCCAGCGCAACGGCGACGCCATTCTGTCGGTGCGTGACGAGGGGCCGGGCTTTGGCGATGATCCGCCCGATGCGCTGACCGAACGGTTCCGGCGCGGGGCGAATACCGGGGGCATCGTCGGGTCGGGTCTTGGCCTGACCATCGCGGCAGAGGTTCTGCGCGCCCATGGCGGGCGGCTGGATTTGCGCAACAGAGAGGATCGGAGCGGCACATGCGTCTTGTTGGTCTTGCCCTTGGCCTGATGTTGGCGCTCGCCGCGCCGCTTCTGGCCCAAGAGATAGAGGATCACCGGGTCTTTCCCGGCACTGGCCCGCAGCTTCTGCGTGTGCTCTCGACCACGGATTTGTCGGTGTTCGAGCCCTATATTCGCCAATTCCAGCGCCAGAACCCCGAGATTGGCGTGGATTACACCGTCATGTCCTCTGCCACGCTGCACCGGGCGGTGCGCGAGGGCGCGCAGGCCGACCTTGTCATGTCCTCTGCGATGGATTTGCAGTTTCAACTGGTCAATGATGGCTTTGCGGGGCGCTACACATCCGATGCGGTGCTGGCCTTGCCCGATTGGGCGCGCTGGCGTGACCTGATCTTTGCCTTCACCACCGAACCCGCTGTCGTGGTCATCAACAGCGCGCGTTTCGCGGGCCTGCCCCTGCCCGCAACACGGCAAGAGCTGATTACCCTGCTGCGCGAACATCCCGAACGGTTCATGGGGGCGATCGGCACTTATGATGTGCGCGACAGTGGGCTGGGGTATCTGTTCGCCACGCAAGAGGACCGCTCGACCGACGCCTTCTGGCGCCTGAACGAGGTGCTGGGGAGGCTGGAGCCGAAGCTTTACTGTTGTTCCGCCCAGATGATCGAGGACGTGGCCGATGGCCGTCTGGCCTTGGCCTATAACGTGCTGGGCAGTTACGCCGCCGAAGAACTGGCGCGCGGGTCCGACGGGCGGGTGCAGATCTTGCGGATGCAGGATTTCGCCAATGCCATGCTGCGCACCGTCTTCATGCTGAAAGGGGCTGAAAACCGCGCCGCCGCTGGCGCGATGATCGACATGCTGGCGGGGTTGGCGCTGCGCGACGCGCCCGGCGATTGGCCCCTGCCGCCCTTGGGCCTGTCGGACGCGGAACAGGCCACGGGGCTGGCCCCCATCCGGCTTGGTCCCGCACTTCTGACCTATCTGGACCCACTCAACCGGCGGGCCTTTCTGGCCGAATGGGGCAATGCACTGGAACAGGGCGAAGTGGCGCGCTAGCCCAGCATCGCCATCACCTTTTGCAGCGCGGGCCGGGCGAACATGCGTTCGAGGTAGGTGGTCAGCTTCTCTTCCTGCACGGGGAATTTCGCAATCCGGGCCCATTGGCCGCAATGGGTCAGGATGATGTCGGGCACGGTCATTTTCGCGCCCATCAGGAACGGCCCTTCGCCCATGCGGTGGACCAGCGTTTTCTGGCTGTTGGTGAACTCCCAGATCAGCGATTGCTTGATCGCGGATTGGCGCAGCTCTTCGGGCAGGATGAAGGAATGGCGCGCGGCCATCCACAGTGCTGCGTCGAATTCATCGAGCAAGAATTGCGTCAGGCTGTCCTGGCGCGCGCGGTCGAGCGTGCCCGCCGGATAGGTCAGCGCGCCGTGTTTGTCGGCCAGATACTGGATGATCGCGGTCGAATCGGTGATCGGCGTGCCATCCTCGATCAGGACCGGCACCTTGCCCGCCGGGTTGAAGCTGACCACCCCTTCCGAACGTGGCGCGGCGGGGACGTGGTCATAGGCCAGCCCCAGTTCTTCCATCATCCACAATACGCGGGTTGCGCGGCTGTTGGCCTTGCCAATGACGGTATACATCGCTTCTCCTTTAGCGGCGCGCCATCATCGCCAGCCGGATCAGCGCGCGTTCCATGACTGCCATGCTGGGCGCGTTGGAGGACGAGCGCAAGGTCAGATCGGCCTCTGTCAGGGTTGCGAGTGCGGCCTCTGACCGGGCCAGCCCCCAGCCTTGGGCCTGTTTGAGCATCCGGTCGCGGCGCGGACCGAAAATGGGTGGCTTCATGCGCTGAATACCCGCCGAGGGACCGCCGGGGTCGCAATTCATGGCGTGCAGGCTGCGGAAATGGCGCATGGCCATGATGGCCAGCGTGACGGCGGCCACCCCTTGCGCGTGCAGCCGCACCATCAGCGGGCCGATCTGGTCGGCTTGCCCCTCTGCCACGGCGTGCAGCAGGTCATCAACCGCGGCCTCGTGGCTGGCGGGGGCCAGATCGGCCACTTCCTGCGGGGTCAGGGGCGTTGTGTCGCCATGCTTGTAAAGCGCTATTTTCTGAAGCGTCTGGCGAAAATCGCCGGGGTCCAGCACGCGCGACAGCGCGGTCAGGTCGCGCATGGCGTCGGGGCTGATCCGGGTCAGGCCCGCGCGGGTCAGTTCGGCCTCGATCTCTTCGCGGGTGGGCGGGTCGTCATAGATCGCAACCGCGCCCGCTAATTTCGCGCCTTCGAACAATTTGCGCAGTTTCGAGCTGGCCTTGAGCTGCCCTGCCGTCGCCACGATCTGCGCGTCGCCCGGTCGCCATTCCGACAGGGCGGCTTGGACCGCCTCTGTGCCTAGGTCGGTCACACCATCCAGCAGCACCACGCGGGGGCCGGGGAAGAAGCCTTGCGCCTTGACCGCGTCCAGTACTTGGGCGGCGTCGCGCTTCAGGTCGGCGGCGGGCAGGCGTTCCAGCCGCATCTCGCCCTCGCCTTGCTGGCCGATTGTCGCGGCGATCAACTCTTGCCGTTTCATCGCCACGCGCATGGCGTCCGGCCCGTAGATCAGGATGCCTGACAGCGCGGGGTCGGGCTTGGCGATCAGGCGGGCAAGGTCACGGGCGCTTAGCTTCATACCGCCAAGGCGGCCAGCAGGCGCGTGGCGACCTGATCGGCCAGAATGCGCATCAGCCGCTCTGCCGCGTCCTCTCGGGCGCGTTGGGTGGCAAGCTGGTTCGACGTGGTCGAGTAATTCGTGACGTTGCGCAGGCTGGCAGAGGTGACGATCGCGCCCGTGGCCGTATCGGTCAGCGAGTAGTCGATGCTGCCCAGAAGCGCGATGCGGGTTTCGCCCACGCCGACAATGCTGGCAGCCCCGCGTTCCGAGGTGGTGATGCTGTAGCTGAGCGCATAGCGCGCGGTTTGGGGCCGGCCCAGCCGCTCTTCCAGCGCCCCGACAAAGGCGAAGCCCAGCGAATCGGTCGGATCATCGGCGCGCACCTGACCACGCAGTGCCGCGCCCGCGCCGCCGGGGGCATAGGCGGGGGTGAACCCGCAACCCGCCAGCGCCAGTGCGCCCAATAGGAAAGCCCGTCTGTCAGACAACCACATTCACGATCCGCCCCGGCACCACGATCAGTTTGCGCGGCGGGTTGCCCGCCAGCGCCTTGACCACAGCATCATCCGCAAGGGCAAGTTTTTCAACCTCTTCCTTGCTGGCATCGGCGGCGACGGTGATCTCTGACCGCCGTTTGCCGTTGATCTGGATGGGCAGGGTCACGGTATCGGCCACCAGCATGGCCGGGTCGGCCTTGGGCCACGGCGCTTGGGCGACCAGCCCTTCGCCGCCAAGGCGTTCCCAGATGTCTTCGGCCAGATGCGGGACCATGGGGGCCATCAATTGCGCGAGCGTTTTCATCGCGGTCACTTGTGCGGTGCCCGAGGCTTGCGATTTCGACAGCGTGTTGGTGAAGGCGTAGAGTTCTGCAATCGCCTTGTTGAAGGCGAAGTTTTCCACCGCTTTCGTGACGGCGTCTATCGCGTGGTGCATGGCGCGCAAAAGGTCCGTGTCGGCGTCCGATGGCTGGTCCACACCCATGGCGGCGATCTTGTCGCAGAGCGTCCAGACGCGGCCAAGGTGCTTGTAGGTCGCCTCTGCCCCCGCGCTTGTCCATTCCACGTCACGCTCGGGGGGTGAGTCGGACAGCATGAACCAACGCGCGGTATCGGCCCCGAACGCGTTGATGATATTGACCGGGTCGACCACGTTTTTCTTAGATTTCGACATCTTGGCAGAGGGGATGATAGTCACCGCCTCGCCCGTGGCTTTCAGTTTGCCATCTTCGATGTCTTCGGGCAGGTGATAGATCTTCCGGCCCTTGTCATCGAGGGTCATGTAAATCTCATGCGTCACCATGCCTTGGGTGAACAGCGCATTGAACGGTTCTTTCGCGGAATCCGGCAGATGCCCGGTCTTCACCATCGCGCGGGCGAAGAAGCGGGAATAGAGCAGGTGCAGGATCGCGTGCTCGATCCCGCCGATATACTGGTCCACGTTCATCCAGTAATCGGTTTCCGCCTTGTCGGTGGGCGTGTCGGCGCGGGGCGACGTGAAGCGCGCGTAATACCATGACGAATCGACGAATGTGTCCATCGTGTCGGTTTCGCGCTTGGCAGGTGCGCCGCAGCTGGGACAGACGCAATCGCGCCAAGTCGGGTGGCGGTCCAGCGGGTTGCCGGGCTGGTCGAAAGACACGTCATCGGGCAGCGCGATGGGCAGGTTTTCCTTCTTCTCCGGCACCACGCCGCAAGCATCGCAATGCACTACGGGAATCGGGCAGCCCCAATAGCGCTGGCGCGACAGCCCCCAGTCGCGCAGGCGGTATTGCGTCACACCGTGGCCCACGCCATTCGCTTCGCAAAATGCGATGGCGGCTTCCACGGCATCGGCGCCGGTCTGCACCTCTTCGCCCGCGAAACCGCGCACATAGCGGACCTTTTCGGTCTTGGGCGGCACGAAAGCGGTGGCATCGACCGGCGTGTCATTGTCCAATGCAAAGAACACATCCGGGTGCGGCAGGCCGTATTTGTTGGCGAAATCGAGGTCGCGCTGGTCATGTGCCGGGCAGCCGAAAATCGCGCCGGTGCCGTAATCCATCAGGATGAAATTGGCGATATAGACCGGCAATTCCCAAGCATCATCGAACGGATGGCGCACGCGGATGCCGGTGTCGAAGCCCTTTTTCTCTGCCTTTTCAAGTGCTTCCTCGGTCGTCCCGATCTTGCGGCAATCGGCGACAAAGGCCGCCACGTCAGGATTATGCCGTTCCAGATGCTTGGCCAGCGGGTGATCCGGGGAAATACCCACGAAGGACGCCCCCATCAGCGTGTCGGGGCGTGTGGTGTAGACTTCGATGCGGTCGAACCCCTCGGGCGCATTCACCGCGCCGAACGCAAACTGCAAGCCGCGCGATTGGCCGATCCAGTTGCGCTGCATCAACCGCACCTTTTCGGGCCAATCTTTCAGCCCGTCCAATGCCTCCAGCAATTCGGCGGAATAGTCGGAAATCTTGAAGAACCATTGCGTCAGCTCGCGCCGTTCCACATCCGCGCCTGACCGCCAGCCCTTGCCGTCGATTACCTGTTCATTGGCCAGAACGGTCATATCGACCGGATCCCAGTTCACGACCGCGTTCTTGCGGTAAACCAGCCCGGCGTGCAGCATGTCGATGAACATGGCCTGCTGTTGGCCGTAATATTCCGGGTCGCAGGTCGCGAATTCGCGAGACCAGTCGATCGACAGGCCCAAGGGCTTCATCTGGTCGCGCATGACCGCGATATTGCCATAGGTCCAGTCCTTGGGGTGGCCGCCCTGTTCCATCGCGGCGTTTTCCGCAGGCATCCCGAACGCGTCCCAGCCCATCGGGTGCAGCACCGAAAACCCCTGTGCCGCCTTGTAGCGCGCGACCACGTCGCCCATCGTGTAGTTGCGCACATGCCCCATGTGAATGCGCCCCGACGGGTAGGGGAACATCTCCAGCACGTAATATTTCGGCTTCGCGGGGTCGCGGCGGGCGGTGAACACCTCTGCCTGCTCCCAAGCGGTTTGCCATTTCTGTTCAATCGCTTGCGGCTGGTAACGCGCGTCTTGGGCTTGGGACATGTCACTTCCTTGGGGGCTGAACGCAAAATGCCGGGCGCGACCGGCCCGGCATCTGTAGCGCTACGTTGGACGAAGGTCCAGAATCAGAGATTGCGGTCCTGAATGCGCAGCTGGCGCGCGCGCGTCAGGATGGCATCTTCCACGGCGCGAATCGTTTCACGGCTGGCAGGGCCGCCGCGCGTCATGATCGCCACGTTCAGCGAACGCGCATCCAGCGCCGGGTCATTTACCAAAATCGCGGCGCGATAGGCGCGGCCACCGCCCGGCGGCGTGCCAAAGCCCGTCACGATCACGCCAGAGAACGGGTCAACCGATTGGATGGGCAGGAAATCCAGCACTTCGAGAGAGGCGTTCCACAGATACTTGTTCACCTCTACCGTGGTCGAGGGCGGCTGTGCGTTGGAAAACAGGTCCCAGATGGTCGAATCGTTTGCTGTGCCTTCGGAAATTCGCCGCTGCTCTTCCATCTCGGCAACGACCTGACGCGACCGCTCGCCCCCGGACAAGAAATTCCCGAATCCGAATCCGCCGCCGCTGCACCCGGCCAGCACCAAAGCGGTCCCTGCCAGCACGACCGCGCGCCCAATGCCGTTCCAACCCATTGCAATGCCCCTATATAGTGTTGCCCTTCTGTAGCCCGTAAGACCGTGCCAAACAAGGCCCGAGGGGCAGGCCATATAACAGCCCCCGTGGCGATTGCGTGACAAATCTGCACCATTTTGCCCGGATCGCCGCGCCCCCCTGCGCTTGCGCTTGAAAAAACAGGGCGAAAAGATGAAACAGGCTCAGACCTCGCCACTTTGGTGAGGCGAGGACATCCTAAGATAACGAGGGTAATCAAATGAAAAAGCTTCTTCTTGCTTCGACCGCGCTGATCGCATCGGCAGGCGTCGCAGCTGCAGATGTTTCGCTGTCGGGTAACGCCCGCATGGGTTTCATCTACGACGGTAACGACGTGCAGATGACCAGCCGCGCTCGCGTCACCTTCACCATGTCCGGTGAAACCGACGGCGGCCTGGCATTCGGTGCATCGTTCGACGCTGACGACGCTGTTGGCGCTGCTGGCAACACCCGCATGACCCAGGGCACCGTGTTCATCTCCGGCGAGTTCGGCAAACTGACCTTCGGTGACGTTGCTTCGGCTGCTCGCGCTGCTGCTGGCGACCTGTACGGCGTTGGCCTGACCGGTCTGGGCGACCTGCACGAAGTTGCCTACCTGGACCGTCTGGGTCTGGCAGGTCTGGCTACCGGCCTGAACTACGACACCGCTGCTCTGTATGAGTACTCGATCGAAGGCTTCACCGGCTACATCGGCCTGAGCCAGAACAACGTCGTTCGCGGCTTCTCGATCAACCCGCTGGGTGTTGTTGTTGTTGACGCAACCGGTACTCTGAAAGACAACGTGATCTCGCTGGGTGCGAAGTACACCTGGGAAGGTCTGACCGGTGCAATCGGCTACGAATACAGCCGCGCTGCTTCGTCGTCGGCTATCGTCGCGAACAACATCACCTCGACCTCGTCGCACGTCGTTGCTTCGCTCGAGTACGAAATGGACATGTTCAAAGCGAAAGCTTTCGTCGGCCGCGTTGGTGGCGATCTGGGCACCGCTCTGACCACCCCGTTCACCTCGCGCACCCACTACGGTCTGTCGGCTGAAGGTTCGTTCGACGCAACGACCGTCACCGCATTCGCTTACCGTGGCGTGGACGAAAACATCGACGCAGGTGTTGGCGTTTCCTACGACCTGGGCGGCGGCGCTTCGATCAAAGCCGGTATCGTTCGTGACACCTTCGACGTGGGTGTGACCACCGACTCGACCACCGTTGCTGACCTCGGTCTGGCATTCACCTTCTAATCCACCCGGATTGGACGGTATGGGAAGAGCGGGCATTTGCCCGCTCTTTTCTTTTTGAACCGCCGCGCCTTTTCCCGCACGGCCCTTTGCTCTAGGTTCCGACCAAAGGTGACGAATGGTTCGGACCAACCGATGAAGCGATTTCTTGCCGTTATGCTCGCAACCTGCCTTCTGGCCGGGTGCGAAACCACATCCGCCGCGCTGGACGGGGTCGGCGGTGTGTTCATGGGCGCCAGCGACGATGTGCGCAGCCTTGGGCGGCGCTAACACCATGCTGCGCCGGTTCGTTTTCATCCCTCTGCTCTGCGCAGCGCCCGCCATGGCCGACCAACCCGGCCTGTCCATATCCGGCGACGCGCGCATGGGCATTGTCTGGGAACGCCCCGCCGCCGCACCCGGTTCCGACCGCGCCGAGGCCCGCCTGCACGCCCGTGCGCGGCTGAAGCTGAAATTCTCCGGCGAAACCGATGGCGGCCTGGCCTATGGCGCAGAGATAGAGCTGGACAAAACCACCGCGCGCCCGGCCGCGCGCCGTGTCTTCATCGGGGGATAATGCGCGCCATGTCGCTGACACAAATCCAGAACCGCATCGCCAAAGCCGAAAACCAGGCGGGCCGCGCGCCCGGCTCGGTCAAACTGATCGCGGTGTCCAAGGTCCAACCCGACGCCCGCGTGCGCGCGGTGCTCGAGGCCGGCCACCGCGTTTTCGGCGAAAACCGCGTGCAGGAAGCGGCAGGAAAATGGCCGGGGTTTCGCTATGAATTCGGCCCGATTGAGCTGCACCTTCTCGGCCCGCTGCAAACCAACAAGGCGCGGCAGGCGATGGAGCTGTTCGACGTCATCCACTCTGTGGACCGCCCCAAACTCGCCCGCACCCTCGCACGGCTGTCTGACGAACTTGGCCGCTGCCCCGACATCTTCGTTCAAATCAATACCGGGGCAGAGCCGCAAAAGGCGGGCGTCCTGCCCGACGATGCCGACGCGATGATCGCGGAATGCCGCGCGCTGAACCTGCCGCTTCTGGGCCTGATGTGCATCCCGCCCGTCGACGAGGACGCCGCGCATCACTTCCAGATGCTCGCCGAAATCGCCGCGCGCAATGACCTGACGGCGCTGTCCATGGGCATGTCCGACGACTTCGAGACCGCCATCGCCCATGGCGCAACCCATGTTCGCGTGGGCTCTGCGATCTTCGGTGCACGCGAAGCGCATTGATCCCCTTCATCCTTGCAAAAATATCCTGGGGTGAATGGTCCCGCAGGGACCAGAGGGGCAAAGCCCCTAACCCAGATAGGCCCGCAACTCGGGCGGCGGGTTGTCCAGCAGCGCCGCGGTCGGCTTTGGCGGGCGTGCCACGCCATCGGCCACCAGCACCGTCTGCCCGCAGATCGCCCGTGCATCGGCCACATCATGGCTGACCATCAACATGGTCGCACCCGTCTCGGTCGCGATCTCAGCCACAAGGGCCAGCATGTCCGCTTTCAGCGCCGGACCGAGGGCTGCGAAAGGCTCGTCCAGTAGCAGCAGGGGCCGCGCGCGGATCAGCGTGCGCGCCAGCGCCACGCGGCTTTGCTGCCCGCCCGACAGTTCGGCGGGGCGGCGGTTGTCCAGCCCGGCCAGCCCGACCCGCACCAAAGCATCCGCCACGCGCAGGCTTTCTTCTTTACTCAGCCGAAGCGAGGGTTTAAGCCCCAGCGCGACATTTTCAAACGCGGTCAAATGCGGAAACAGGTTGTTGTCCTGAAACAGGATCGACACGGGCCGCGCGCCGGGGTCATGTGCCAAGGCGCGCCCCTGCCACGTGACCCGCCCTGCATGGGGCACGAACCCGGCAATCGCGCCCATTAGCGTGGATTTGCCTGCGCCCGAAGGGCCGATCACGGCGACACGCGCCCCGGCCTCCAGCCCGAAATCCGCGCGCAAGTGAAAATCGCCTTGGCTGATTCGAACATCCTCAAGCCGTAGCATCGCGCCGCCCCCATCGCTCGAATACCCAGAATAGCGCAAGGCTGACCAGCAGCAAAAGCAGCGCCGCGCCCGCCGCCTCATCCTGACGATAGGCCTGCATCAGGCGGTAAAGCTGCATCGGCAGCGTGGCGCGTTCGGCTTCGGCAAACAGCAGGATCACGCCCAGATCGCCCATCGACAGCGCAGCCGTCAGCCCGGCGGCAAAGCCCAAGGGGCGGCGCAGGCGCGGCAGCGTGATCTGGTGCAGTCGCGCCAACCCGTGCACCCCGAGCGAAGCGGCCAGTCGCCCTTGTGTTTGTGCCACATCACGCAGGGCCGGCAAGATCAGCCGCAGCGCGAAGGGCAGGGCCAGCCCTGCATTCACCAGCATCGTGACCGCCAGCGCCAGATCGCGCGGGTCGGCCCATGGGCGCGCCATCAGGAACAGGCCCGTGCCGATGACAAGCGGCGAGGCGGCGAGTGCCGCCAGCCCCAGCCACTCCAACGCGCCCGCCCCAAGCCGGGGCAGGGCCAGAATGGCATGGGCCAGCACCAGTGCAAAGCCGGTGGTCAGCGCCGTTGCCCCCAATGCCACCCAGAGCGAGCGCAGCGTGGCTTGCCAAACGGCCACGGGCAGGCCGACCAGATGCGGCGCACCGCGCAGCACGATCAGCGCCAGTGGCACCAGCAGGAACGCCGCCGTCGCGGCGATCAGCGTCGCATCGCCCCATGCAGCGCGGGGGCGATACTCCATCCGTGGCAGCGGGCGGTCCAAGCCGCCGCCTAACCCGGATGGCAGCGCCACCCGCAGCGCAAAGACGCCCGCGCCCAGGCATAGCGCGAATTGCACCAGTGCCAGCGCCGCCGCGCGGCCCATGTCGAAATCGAAGCGAAAGGCTTGGTAAATCGCCAGTTCCACCGTGGTCGCGCGCGGCCCGCCGCCCAATGCCAGCGCCACGGCGAAGCTGGACAGGCAGATCAGAAAGACCAGCAGAAAGGCACCCGGCGCAACCTCTCGCAGCATGGGCAGTTCCAGATGGCGCAGCCGGTCTGCGGGCGAAAAGCCTAGCGATACCGCCAACCGCACGCGCTCGGCGGGGATCGCGGCCCAGCCTTGCAGGATGATCCGCGTGGCCAGCGGCAGGTTATAAAAGACATGCGCCAGCACCACGCCATGCAGACCGTAGATATTGACCGGGCCAAGCCCGATCACGGCCAGCGCGTCATTCACCAGCCCGGCGCGCCCGAAAACCGCGAGCAGGCCCAGCACGGCAACAAGCGTGGGCAAGATGAAGGGCGCGCCCATCAGCGTTATCAGCACCCCGCGCCCCCTGAAGCGCCGCCGGGCGAGTGCGCGGGCCACCGGGATGGCCAGCGCGACCGAGAAGAGGGCCGACAGCAACGCTTGCACCAGCGTGAACCGCACCGCGGCCCAATCCGCCGCGCGCAGGCCTGTCAGCCCTTCGGCGTGCCATGCGACAGCGCCCAGCGCGCCGAAATTCAGCGCGATCAGCCACAGCGCCACGACACCGGCCAAGGCCAGCGTTATGGCGCGGGCGCGTGTCACCGCGTCATGCCCCCCAGCCACAGGTCAAGCGCAGGCTGGCGGCGCGCTTCGGCCTGGGTTTCGTCATAAAACAGCGCGTTGTCGGGCAAAGGCAGATCGCGCATCACCTCTGGCCAAGCGTCGCGCGGCAGGGCCGATGGGTAGGACCAGTTGCCATAGGCGATCATGCTCTGGAATTCGGGCGACAGGATATAGGCCATGAAATCGGCGGCCAGTTCGGGGTTTTGCGCCCCTGCCAGGACGCCCGCGACCTCGGCCATGAAGTAATGGCCTTCGTCAAAAATCGCGGCGGCCTTGCTGTCGTCTTCCTCTGCCACGATGTGATAGGCGGGCGAGGTGGTGTAGCTCAGCACCATATCCGCCTCGCCCTCTGTGAACAGGCCATAGGCCTCGGACCAACCGGCGGTCACGGTTACGGTGCGCTCTGACAGCGCGGCCCAGACAGGCCCGGCATCTGCGCCATAAAGCTGATCCACCCAAAGCATGAGCGCAAGGCCAGAGGCAGAAGAGCGCGGATCTTGCCAGATCAGCGACAGGTCATCGCGGGTGACAAGTTCGGCAAAACTGGTGGGCGGGTTTTCAACGCGGGTTTTGTCGTAGATCCATGCGGCATAGGACCAGTTGAAGGGGATGAAAGTGTCATCCTCCCACGCCACCGGCACGGTCAGCGCACCCAGATCCCGCCCATGGGGTGCGAACAGCCCGGTTTCGCGGGCGCGCAGCGTCATGTCGGTATTCAGCCCGATCACGGCATCGGCCTCTAGCCGTGCGCCTTCCAGCATCAGGCGGGGCAGCACGTCGCCGGTGCGAAATTCCAGCGTGCAGGTGCCACAGCGGGCCTCGAACCCTTCTTTTATGGCGGGGCCGGGGCCCCAGTCAGAGCCGAAATAATCGGGGGCCAGCACGGTCAGCGTCTGGGCTTGGGCACTTGCCGCCAAGCCAAGGAATGCCGCCGCGAAAAGGGGGGATTTCATGTCTCAATCTCCATTCTTCACGACAGGCGGAGATTGAAGCGGGCGCATGACCCTGTCCCTTCCCTCCGCCGGTCTTAACCGGTTCAGGTTCAACGGGTTCGCGCGGATGGCGCATCTCAGCCTGCGAAACAGGCACCCCGAGGTGCCACAACACCTAGTCGGTCGCGGGCGATGCGGCAAGGGGCGGATTTGCTTGCCCGGTTTGGTCCCGTGGCGTAACGCTAGGCGCAGGGCAGGCGATGGCGTCGCCAGCGCGACACACGCGCGCCCCGATCATCCATCCTGAACGCCGGGGTTTTGCTGTTTCGCGCGCGCGGAAGGGTGAACCGCCCCCGATGCGCGCCACAGGAAGGAGAGGTTTCATGAACCGTCCCGAATTCTACCGTTTTCACCAAGGCGACCGCGTTTTGCCATTCACCCCGCAGGAATATGACGACCGGCTGGGCGGGTTGCGTGCCGCGATGGATGCCGCCGGGGTTGATGCCTGTGTGTTCACGTCCATGCACAACATCGCCTATTATTCGGGGTTTTTGTATTGCGCGTTCGGGCGGCCCTATGCGCTGGTTGTCACCGCGTCGGAAAGCGTGACCATCAGCGCGGGCATTGATGCGGGCCAGCCGTGGCGGCGCTGTCATGGCGACAACATCACCTATACCGATTGGGCGCGGAACAATTACTGGCGCGCGATTCGGTCTGTGACCGGCACAGGCCGTTCGATTGGGTATGAGGGCGACCATCTGACGCTGGCGCAAAAGGCGCTGCTGGATGAGTTTTTGCAACCGTCCGCCGCGCGCGACATCGCCCCCGCCACGATGCGCCAACGGATGCACAAATCGCCTGCCGAGCTGGACCTGATCCGCCACGGTGCGCAGGTGGCGGATATTGGCGGTTATGCGATCCGCGATGCCATCCGTGTTGGCGCGCGCGAGATCAACGTGGCCATGGCCGGGCGCGACGCGATGGAGTTGGAAATCGCGCGCCGCTTTCCGGATGCCGAATATCGCGACACTTGGGTGTGGTTCCAGTCGGGTATCAACACCGACGGGGCGCATAACCCCGTAACGGCGCGGGCCTTGCAGTGCGGCGATATTCTGTCGCTGAACACCTTCCCCATGATTTCGGGCTATTACACGGCCTTGGAACGCACCATGTTCGTGGGCCAAGTTGACGACGCCTCGCTTGCTATCTGGCAGGCCAATGTCGCGGCGCATGAATACGGGATGAGCTTGCTCAAACCCGGTGCGACCTGCGCGGAAGTGACGGAGCAGATCAACGCCTTCTTTGCCGAGCGCGACCTGCTGCACTACCGCACCTTCGGCTATGGCCATAGCTTCGGCGTGCTGTCGCATTACTACGGGCGCGAGGCGGGGCTGGAGCTGCGCGAGGATATCGACACGGTGCTGGAGCCGGGCATGGTGATTTCCATGGAGCCGATGCTGACCATCCCCCACGGCCAGCCCGGCGCGGGCGGCTACCGCGAACATGACATCCTGATTATCACCGAAACGGGGAACGAGAACATCACGGGCTACCCCTATGGGCCTGCGTTCAACGTGGTGGGCTAAACACACTCGGGCGCGCTGTGGCTTGAGCATGGCCCGCGCGCCCGCTATGGGTTGCCCAAAGGAGAGCACGCGCATGAGCTTCAACACATTCGGTCATCTGTTTCGTGTGACGACATGGGGCGAAAGCCATGGGCCTGCGCTGGGCGCCACGGTTGATGGGTGCCCGCCGGGTGTGCCCTTGGACGAGGCGATGATCCAGCAGTGGCTGGACAAGCGCAAACCGGGGCAGAACCGGCACACCACGCAGCGGCGCGAACCGGACGAGGTGGAAATCCTCTCGGGCGTCTATGAGGGCCACACCACCGGCACGCCCATTCAGCTGATGATCCGCAACGTGGATCAGCGCAGCAAGGATTACGGCAATATTGCCGACACGTTCCGCCCCGGCCATGCCGACATAACCTATTTCCAGAAATACGGGCTGCGTGACCCGCGCGGCGGCGGGCGGTCATCGGCACGCGAAACGGCGGCGCGGGTGGCAGCGGGTGGCGTGGCGCGCGCGGCGCTGGGCCAGCTTTTGCCCGATCTGAAAATCTTGGGCTACATGGTGCAGATGGGGCCGCACCATATTGACCGCGCCCGGTTTGATGAGGCTGAGATCGCACGCAACCCGTTCTGGGTGCCCGACGCCCAAGCCGCCGAGGATTGGGCCCGCGCGCTGGATGCGCTGCGCAAGGATGGCAATTCCGTGGGCGCGACGATCGAGGTCGTGGCCAAGGGTCTGCCCGCGGGCATTGGCGCGCCGATCTATGCCAAGCTGGATACAGACCTTGCCGCCGCGATGATGTCGATCAACGCGGTCAAAGGCGTTGAGATTGGCGCGGGGATGGATGCCGCCAGCCTGACCGGCGTGGAGAACGCGGACGAGATCGACATGGGCGCGGATGGCCCTGCCTACCGCAGCAACAAGGCGGGCGGTATTCTGGGCGGTATCTCTACCGGGCAGGACGTGATCGTGCGTTTCGCCGTGAAGCCAACGAGTTCCATCACCACGCCGCGCGATTCCATCCTGCGCGATGGCAGCCCGAACAGCGTTGTCACCAAGGGGCGGCATGATCCTTGCGTGGGTATTCGCGCGGTGCCGGTGGCCGAGGCGATGATGGCCTGCGTGCTGCTGGATCAGGTGCTCCTGCAACGCGGCCAGACGGGCGCGCTTGGGCCGGTGGGTCGGATCGGCCCGCAAACGTGAATGGACAGGGCGGAAATGCCTGATAAATTTCCGGTAGTCTGACCGGAGGAAGCCATGCCCGTCCCCCTTGCCCCGATTGCCGCCACCGCCGCGCGCTACGGCGCGATTGCTCTTGCCGGATATGTCATTGCCCGCCAGATGGAACGCGGGCGCGTCGACCAGCGCGCCGAGGACGCGATGGATGAGCTGCCCGAGGGGCTGACCGGCCACCATGCCCGCGACCGTCAGCAATGGAACATGGCCGGTCGCGTGCGTCGCGTGGTGCGCTTGGGCGAAAACGGCCCCGGTTTCGAGATTGACGCAAGCCTTCTGGGCCGCATCCGGGTGCGCCGGGTATGAGCGGGCTGACGCTTTATCACAGTGCAACCTCTCCCTATGTGCGCAAGGTGATGGTGCTGGCGCATGAGGCGGGGCTTTTGGACCGCATCGCGCTTGTGCCGGCCTCTGGCACGCCGCTTGACCCCGGCACGGTGCCCGTAGGCGCGAATCCGCTGGGCAAGGTGCCGGTGCTGACCCGGCCCGATGGCGGCGCGCTTTACGACAGCCGGGTGATCTGCCGCTATCTGGATGCCTTGGCGGGCCACCGTTTTTACCCCACCGGCGCGCGGCAATGGGATTGCCTGACGCTAGAGGCAACTGCCGACGGAATGCTCGATGCGGCGCTGCTGATGGTCTACGAATCGCGCCTGCGCCCGGATGCCATGCAGATGCCCCAGATCGTCGAAGGGCATTGGTCGAAAATCGCCCGCAGCCTTGCCACACTGGAAGAGCGATGGATGGCCTATCTGGCCGGGCCGCTTTGCATGGGGCAGATCGCCTTGGCCTGTGCGCTGGGCTATCTGGACCTGCGTCATGGCGCACGCGGCTGGCGTGACATGGCGCCGCAGCTTGGCGCTTGGCAGGCCAAGATGGATGCGCGCGACGCGATGATCGCGACAGCGCCGCCAAATTAGCGCAAACTGCGCAAAAACCGATAAAATCGGTGCTAGTGCGACAGGATTCCACCCTTTCAAAGCTGGACGCACCCCCCTTTCCCCGCTACATCGACACGCGAGGGGCCGCATTTCTGTGCGGCCTGTCCATAAATGCAGCCCTCGTACCCATGAGAAAGGGAGAACGCTCGTGTCCCACGCTGATGACCACGAAAGCACCCGTCGGGATTTCATCTATTACGCAACCGCAGGTGCGGGTGCCGTGACCGCAGGGGCCGCTATCTGGCCGCTGGTCAACCAGATGAACCCGACCGCCGATGTTCAGGCCTTGTCGTCGATTTTTGTCGATGTCGGCGGTCTGGAACCGGGTAGCCAGTTGACGGTCAGCTTCCTTGGCAAGCCGGTGTTCCTGCGCCGCCGCACCGCCGAAGAGATCGAGGCCGGACGCGCCGTGTCCGTGGACGAGCTGACGATCGACCAGGAATCGCGCAACCCCAACAAGCCGGGCACCGATGCGTCGGACGAAAACCGCACCATGGATGACGCGGGCGAATGGCTGGTGATGACCGGCGTGTGCACCCATCTGGGCTGTGTGCCGCTGGGCAATGGCGCGGGCGATTTCGGCGGCTGGTTCTGCCCCTGCCACGGGTCGCATTACGACACCGCAGGCCGCATTCGCCGCGGCCCGGCCCCGGAAAACATGCATATTCCCGTCGCGACCTTCGTCGACGAAACCACCATCCAGCTCGGTTAAAGGAGAGAATACATGTCTGGTATTCCGCACGACCATTACGAGCCGAATAGCAACGCAGAGAAGTGGATGCATCGGCGTCTGCCCATCGTCGGGCTGATTTACGACACCATCATGATTCCCACGCCCAAGAACCTGAACTGGATGTGGATCTGGGGCATCGTCCTGATGGCCTGCCTAGTGCTGCAAATCGTGACCGGCATTGTGCTGGTGATGCACTACACCCCCGATGCCGATCTGGCATTCGCCAGCGTCGAGCACATCATGCGCAACGTGAACGGCGGGTTCATGCTGCGTTACCTGCACCAGAACGGCGCGATGCTGTTCTTTGCCGCCGTTTACATCCACATTTTCCGTGGCCTGTATTACGGCAGCTACAAATCGCCGCGCGAAGTGACCTGGATCATCGGGATGCTCATCTATCTGGCGATGATGGCGACCGCGTTCATGGGCTATGTGCTGCCTTGGGGCCAGATGTCCTTCTGGGGTGCAACCGTGATTACCGGCCTGTTCGGCGCGATCCCCGGCATTGGCGAGACGCTGCAAACCTGGCTTCTGGGCGGGCCGGCCGTGGGCAATGCCACGCTGACGCGCTTCTTCTCGCTGCACTACCTGCTGCCCTTCGTGATCCTGGGTCTGTCGATCCTGCATATCTGGGCCTTCCACACCACCGGCAACAACAACCCCACGGGTGTTGATGTGCGCCGCACGTCGAAGGAAGAAGCGGCGAAAGACACGCTGCCCTTCTGGCCCTATTTCGTCATCAAGGATCTGTTCGCGCTGGTTGTGATCTTCGCGCTGTTCTGGGCGCTCGTGGGCTTCATGCCGCAGTTCCTTGGCCACCCGGACAACTACATCGAAGCGAACCCGCTGGTGACGCCGTCGCATATCGTGCCGGAATGGTACTTCCTGCCGTTCTACGCGATCCTGCGCGCCTTTACCTCTGACGTGTGGGTCGTGATGGCCGTGAACTGGCTGTCCTTCGGCATCATCGACGCGGCGTTCTTCGGGGTGCTGGCCATGTTCGGTTCCATCTTCGTGATGGCACTGGTGCCGTGGCTGGACACGTCCTCGGTGCGCTCGGGCCGCTACCGCCCCATGTTCAAGTGGTGGTTCTGGCTGTTCGTGGTCAACTTCTTCGTGCTGATGTGGGCAGGCGCAATGCCGGCCGAAGGCATCTACAGCACGATCGCGCTGATCGGGACGACCTACTGGTTCGCGTATTTCCTGGTCATCCTGCCCATTCTGGGCGTGATCGAGAAGCCGCTGCCGCAGCCCGCAACGATCGAGGAAGACTTCAAAGCCTCGGTCAAGAAGAAATCGGGCGGCAATGGTCCTTCGCCAGAGCCGGTTCCGGCTGAATAACTGACGGAAATTGGAGAGATAGAATGTTCAAGAAACTCGCCGCTTCCGCAGTCACGGCAGCCCTTCTGTCCATGTCCCCGGCCTTTGCTGCCGGGGAAAAGGGCGAGATCATCGACTACGATTTCTCGTTTGAAGGGCCGTTTGGCACCTATGACCGCAACCAGCTTCAGCGCGGTTTGCAGGTCTACACAGAGGTTTGCGCGTCGTGCCACGGGTTGGAAAAGGTTGCGTTCCGCAATCTGAGCGACCCGAACGGCCCCGAGCTGCCCGAAGACCAGATGCGTGCCTATGCGGAATTCTATGAAATCTGGGATCCAGAGCTGCGCGACTGGCGCACGGCGGCTGGCCCGGACCACTTCCCGGAATCGCAATTCGAAGGCGCGCCCGACCTGAGCCTGATGGCCAAATCGCGCGTCGGCTTCTCCGGCCCCTACGGCCTTGGCATCAACCAGCTCATCAACGGGATGGGCGGCGCGGAATACATCGCGTCCTTCGCCAACGGCTTTAACGGCGAAGAAAAGTTCGAAGCCGGCTCGATGTTCTATTACAACACCGCATCGGCCAGCTGGGTGTCGATGGCGCCGGTGCTGTATGATGACGGCATCGTCTATGCCGATGGCACCCCTGCCACGGCAGAACAGCAGGCGCAGGACGTGGCCGCGTTCCTGATGTGGACCGCAGAGCCGAAAATGGTCGAACGCAAGCAGGCCGGCTTTGTCGGTGTCATCTTCCTGTCGGTTTTGGCAGCCCTGCTGTACCTGACCAACAAGCAGCTTTGGGCACCGATCAAACGCGCCGCGAAAGAAGAGTAAACCGCTTTTGCGACCGCAAGACAAAGCGCGCCCCGCCGGGCGCGCTTTTTGCTTTTCACGGGGCGGTGGCTTGTGTAGCTCTGAGCCAAAGTTAACCTGTGAAAGACTACCCCATGTCCGACAATCTGCGCGGCGCGTTGCTGATGACCTTGGCCATGGCCGGGTTCGCGCTAGAGGACATGTTCATCAAGCTGCTGGCGGGCGCGGTGCCGATCGGCCAGATCCTTGTCATGTTGGGCGCGGGGGGCGCGGTGGTCTTTGCCACGCTTGCCAAGCGCAAGGGGCAAGCGCTGTTCTCTGCCGATATGGCCAGCCGTGCGATGGTCATCCGCAATATCGGCGAGGTAGTGGGCACCGTGGGCTTCGTCCTTGGCTTCGTGCTGGCAAGCCTCTCCACCGCCTCTGCCATCTTGCAGGCGACACCGCTGGTGGTGACGTTGGGCGCGGCGCTCTTCTTGGGCGCGCAAGTGGGGTGGCGGCGCTGGTCAGCCATTCTGGTGGGTCTGTTCGGGGTGCTCTTGATCGTGCGGCCCGGCATGGCGGGGTTTGAACCTGCCTCGCTTTGGGCGGTGATCGGAGTGTTGGGCTTGGCCACGCGCGATCTGGCCACCCGCGCCGCCCCCGCGCGCATTTCCGGCTTTCAGATGTCGGCATGGGCCTTTGGGCTGATGGCACCCACCGGGGCGTTGATGATGTGGGTGATGGGCAGCACGCCGGTGACGCCCAACGCCGTGCAGGCGGGGCTGTTGCTATGCACGCTCGTCATCGGGGTTGCCGCCTATTATACCGTGGTCGCGGCCATGCGCGTGGGCGAAATTGCCGTGGTCACGCCCTTTCGCTATACCCGTATGGTGTTTGCGCTGATTGTCGCGCTTACGGTCTTTGGCGAGCGTCCCGATGCGCTGACCTATCTCGGGGCCGCGATCATCGTCGCCGCGGGGCTGTTCACGCTCTGGCGCGAGACGCGTCGGCCTTCCCTTGCGCGCGTGGGACAGGTATAGCAAGCGCAACAACCTGCCAGCGCATAGGGACAGTGCATATGAGCATCATCATCGACGTAATCGGCCGCGAAATCCTCGACAGCCGGGGCAACCCGACGGTGGAAGTGGATGTCATTCTGGAAGACGGCACCATGGGCCGCGCCGCCGTGCCCTCTGGCGCGTCCACAGGCGCGCATGAGGCGGTCGAACGGCGCGATGGCGACAAGTCCCGCTACATGGGCAAGGGCGTGCTGGAAGCGGTCGCTGCCGTGAATGGTGAATTGGCAGAGGCGCTTGTGGGCTTTGACGCGACCGAGCAGGTCGCCATTGACGCCGCCATGATGGAACTGGACGGCACGCCCAACAAGGGCCGTCTGGGCGCGAATGCCATTCTGGGCGTGTCCATGGCCGTCGCCAAGGCTGCCGCCGAATATACCGGCCAGCCGCTGTTCCGCTATGTCGGCGGCACCTCTGCCCGGACGCTGCCGGTGCCGATGATGAACATCATCAACGGCGGCGAGCACGCCGATAACCCGATCGACATTCAGGAATTCATGATCATGCCGGTCGCGGCGGATAATATCCGCGATGCTGTCCGCATGGGTGCCGAGGTGTTCCACACGCTGAAAAAGGAGTTGTCGGCGGCGGGGCTGTCCACCGGCATTGGCGACGAGGGCGGCTTTGCCCCGAACCTGTCCAGCACCCGCGATGCGCTGGATTTCATCCTGAAGGCGATTGAGAAGGCGGGCTACAAGCCGGGGCAGGACATCTACCTCGCGCTCGACTGCGCCTCGACCGAGTATTTCAAGGGCGGCAAGTATGAAATGGCAGGCGAAGGCCTGTCGCTGAGCGCGGCCGAGAATGTCGACTACCTGGCAAAGCTCTGTGATGACTACCCGATCATCAGCATTGAAGATGGCTGCGCCGAGGATGACTGGGACGGCTGGAAGCTGCTGACCGAGCGTCTGGGCGGCAAGGTGCAACTGGTGGGCGACGATCTGTTCGTGACCAACCCCGCGCGTCTGGCCGAAGGGATTGAAAAGGGCTGTGGCAACTCGCTTCTGGTGAAGGTGAACCAGATCGGCACCCTGACCGAAACACTGGCCGCCGTGGATATGGCGCACCGCGCGCGCATGACCTGCGTGATGTCGCATCGGTCGGGCGAGACCGAGGATGCAACTATCGCCGATTTGGCCGTGGCCACGAATTGCGGGCAGATCAAGACCGGGTCGCTGGCGCGTTCTGACCGGCTGGCCAAGTATAACCAGTTGATCCGCATCGAAGAAATGCTGGGTGAAACGGCAGTTTACGCGGGCCGGTCGATCCTGCGTTAACCCTTTTTCGGCGCGTGGTGAGTCCCGCCGCGCGCCGAAACCTTCTGTTAAGGCGAATCAGATAGCGTAAGTGACTTGAGCTGTTTTCCGTATCATCGGGGGGCCATATGTCACAGATTCCGCCAATTTCCGGCGCGTCCTCTTCCGCCTTGCCGCCGCGCGACCCGGTCGCATTGGCGGCCATGTCCGGCCCGCGCGGCCCGGCACCCGTCAGCGCCACATTGACCCAAGCCGCCGTGCAGCAGGCCAAGGCCGCTAGCCGCACCGACCTTGCGGGCCAGCGCGATACCTTGCCGGTGCCGGACAAGCGCGACCGGCTGGTCGGGCCACCCCCCACGTTCGAGGTGAACGTCCTCCAGCACATGCGCGAAACGCGCAATGACCCGCCTGATTTGTCGGAAATTCAAGAAGAATCGGAGGCACCGCTGCCAGCGCCAGAGGTCGAGGGCTACAGAAACGTTAGCCGGATGGATTCCGAGAAAGATCAGCCGCCCGCATTGGATACGCACGCCTGACGATGCGTCTAGGCCGCGCGGCGGCGAAAGCCGATGACTTGCTCGTATTCGTCGATCACCTCGAACCCGGCGGTGTCCATCTGCTGACGGATCCGGTTCAGATCCGATACACCAGCAGGATACACGTTCGGGTGGGTTTCCAGAATGACCAGATCGAAGCGCGCAAGATGCGCGGCATCGGTGGCGCAAAGTGCCAGTTCTGCCCCTTCGATGTCGCAGACAAGGGCCGCTTCGCCGTCCTGCGGCAGGTGCGGCATAAGCGCGGCAAGGGTGGTGGTCGGCACGTCGCGGCCATCTTCACCATCCTCGGCAATATGGCCGACATGCGCGTTATGGCCTGCGGCGAAACGCACGGTCTGCGCGCCTGAATAATCCACCGCGGCGTTGACCAAGGTCATCGCGCCGGGCCGTGCTTCGCGCGCGGCATTCGCGCCGCAAACCTGCGCCAGATCGGGGTCAGCCTCGACCACCACATGCTGTGCATCGGGGCCGATGACGTGGCGGATCAGCGCTGAGATGACCCCCACGCAGCCACCCAGCTCCACCACATGCGTGCCGGGTTTCAGAAAGTTCTGGATCATCCGCGCCTCGCCCACCTCGTATGGGCGCTTGCGCACAAGGTTGTAGCGCATGGATAGGTCGGAATGCTTGGGCACATGCACTTCGACCCCGTAGGGGTAAAACACCTCGGTCGAGATGCCGAACCGTTCCAACACCCAGAGAAGGGCCAAGCGCCGCGGCCGTTTCATGAATTTCATATCCGATCTCCTGGGTTGGGGCGGCCAAGCCGGGCGTAGACGATGCCGCCCAGATAGCCCCAGCTTTCTGCACGATGCGCCGCCGAAAACAAGACACGCGGCGACAGCGCGCGGGGAATGGCGCGCACGAGGGTCTTGGCAAAGGCAAAGCGCCGCCCATGCTTGCGCGAGGCATAGATGCGCGAATAGCCAAAATGCCACGCTTTCAGCCATTCCACGCGCGGGTTAGGCACCGATGCGCCGCCGCCGGTATGCTGCACAAGCGCGTCGCGGATGAACATCAACCGGCCACGTTTGCGCAGGCGCAGCGACAGGTCGTCATCTTCGAAAAACAGGAAAATGTTGGGATCGAACCCGCCTACCGCTTCGAAATCGGCCCGGCGCACGAAAATCGCGGCCCCGGACAGCACCGGCAGGTCACAATCGGCGGCAGGCTGGCCGCGCGGCATCCAGTCGGACCGGGGCAGCAGGTGGCAGGTGCGTTTGAAGGCGGGTACACCTGCATCGTCGGTAAAGCGCGGGTTAAAGCCCACGGCATCCGGGTAGCGGTCGGCGGCGGCGACAAGCTGCGCCAGCGTGTCGGGCACAAGCCGCGCATCGGGGTTCAGGAAAAGCAGGAATTCGGTCTTGGCCTGTGCCGCGCCCGCGTTGCAGGCCCGCCCGAAGCCGGTGTTTTCGGGCTGTTCCAGAAGCGACACGTTCGGCCTGACAAGACCACGCAACATGCCGGTGTCGGTAGAGGCGTTGTCGACAATGATCGCCGGAACCCCTTCGGGAAGGGACCCCAGCATACCGGGAAGCACCTTGGCGCTGTTATACGCGACGGTGACGATCGTCACCCTGTTCACAGCCGTGTCCAATGTGCTTCCCGCGCGATGGTGTCAGGCGTCGGCGGAGTCGTCTTTCGACGCGACGATCTCTTCGCCGGTTTCCTGATCGACCATTTTCATGGCCAAACGGACCTTGCCGCGATCGTCGAAGCCCAGAAGCTTGACCTTCACTTCCTGACCTTCCTTCAGCACATCCGACGGATGGTTCAGGCGGCGGTTCTCGATCTGGGACACGTGCACCAGGCCGTCGCGCTTGCCGAAGAAGTTCACGAACGCGCCGAAATCGACCAATTTCACGACCTTACCGGTGTAGATTTTGCCGACTTCCGGCTCTGCCACGATCGAATAGATCATGTCATGGGCCTTCTTGATGGCTTCCGCGTCGTTCGAGGCGATCTTGATGACACCGTCATCGTTGATGTCGACCTTCGCGCCCGACACTTCCACGATCTCGCGGATGACCTTGCCGCCCGTGCCGATGACTTCGCGGATTTTATCCGTGGGCACCTGCATGGTTTCGATCTTGGGCGCGTATTGGCTGAAGCCCTGCGGCGCGGTCAGTGCCTTGGCCATTTCGCCCATGATGTGCATCCGCGCATCCTTGGCTTGGGCCAGTGCCTGCTCCATGATTTCAAACGTGATGCCCGCGACCTTGATGTCCATCTGCAAGGACGTGATCCCATCGGCGGTCCCGGCCACTTTGAAATCCATGTCGCCAAGGTGGTCTTCGTCGCCAAGGATGTCGGTCAGAACGGCGAAGCGGCCGTCATCTTCCAGGATCAGGCCCATGGCCACACCGGCGACCGGCGCTTTCAGCGGCACGCCCGCATCCATCATCGACAGCGAGCCGCCGCAGACGGTGGCCATGGAGGACGACCCGTTGGACTCCGTGATCTCGGACACCAGACGGATGGTATAGGGGAAGTCGGTCGCCGCCGGCAGAACCGCCTGCAACGCGCGCCATGCCAGTTTGCCATGGCCGATTTCACGACGTCCCGGAGGGCCGAAGCGGCCAACCTCGCCCACCGAGTAGGGGGGGAAGTTGTAGTGCAGCAGGAAGTTCGATTTGCTGGTGCCGGTCAGCGCGTCGATGAATTGCTCATCATCGCCGGTGCCCAGTGTGGTCACACACAGCGACTGGGTTTCGCCACGGGTGAACAGCGCAGAGCCATGGGTGCGCGGCAGAAGGCTGGTTTCGGCCACGATGGGGCGCACGGTCTTGGTGTCGCGCCCGTCAACGCGGGGCTGACCATTGACCACGGCACCGCGCAGAATGGATGCTTCCAGCTTCTTGATGGCGGAGCCGAGGTTGCTGTCCGCCAGCTGCTCTTCGCTCAGCGATGCCTTGATCGCGTCGCGGGCGGCTGCGATGGCGGCGACGCGTTCTTGCTTGTCGCGCAGCGCGAAGGCGGCGCGCATCAGGCTTTCGCCAGCGGCTTTGACAGCGGCATACAGCTCGGAATAATCCGGGGGGGTGAAGTCGAACGGCTCTTTCGCGGCTTCTTCGGCCAGCTCGATAATCAGGTCGATCACCGGCTGATAGCTTTCATGCGCGAATTTCACCGCGCCCAGCATTTCGGCCTCGGACAGCTCATAGGCTTCCGATTCGACCATCATCACGGCGTCCTTGGTGCCCGCGACGACAAGGTCCAGACGCTGCTCGGGGTTCTCGCGCAGCTTTTCCATGTCCTGGCATTCGGGGTTCAGGACATATTCGCCATCGACAAAACCCACGCGCGCGGCGCCGATCGGGCCCATGAAGGGCGCGCCGGAAATGGTCAGCGCGGCAGAGGCGGCGATCATGGCCACCACGTCGGGCTCATTGACCAGATCGTGGCTGAGCACGGTGCAGATGACCAGAACTTCGTTCTTGAAGCCCTCGACGAATAGCGGGCGGATCGGGCGGTCGATCAGGCGCGAGGTCAGGGTTTCCTTGTCGGACGGGCGCGCTTCGCGCTTCAGGAAGCCGCCGGGCACTTTACCGGCTGCGTAGTATTTTTCCTGGTAATGCACGGTCAGCGGGAAGAAGTCTTGCCCGGGCTTGGCTTCTTTCGCGAAGGTCACGTTCGCCATGACGCTGGTTTCGCCCAGCGTGGCAATGACCGAACCGTCAGCCTGACGGGCAATCTTGCCGGTTTCCAGTGTGAGCGTTTCCTGGCCCCACTGGATGGATTTCTTGGTGATGTTGAACATACGTCATATCCTCGTCGGAGCACTTCCGGGCGTATCCCGGATCTCCTGATGTGAATGGCGGCCCCATTGCCGCCGACCCCAATCCTTGTGCATCACGCCGGGGTCGAAGCGTCACGTCTCAGATGGCCCGTGCCATACAGGAAAATTTGGCTGTGCGAAAGTGGGGGTTTTGGCCTAACCACCTTTGGGATGCCGCGCCAGCGGCGGGCCGGGGACTGCCGATGCGACCTTCGAGCAGCAGTGCTTTATGGCGGCCATGTTCATCCTCGATTTGAACGCAATCGCGACACCCTCCCAATCGGCAGGCCGCGGGACGGCCCGCCGATGGCGCGGCGGCGCGATGCGCCTTGATTCCGCGCCTGAAATGAATGTGTAGGCTACACCCAGCGCGCAAAGGGCGGCAGGCTCATCAGCACGGCGTCTGGGTCGTGGCCGGTTTGCAGGCCGAACTTGGTGCCCCGGTCATAGACAAGGTTGTATTCGGCATATAGCCCGCGATGAATAAGCTGGGTTTCCTTGTCGGCGTCGGTCCAAGCCATCCCGCGACGACGTTCGACCTGCGCCAGAAACGCGGGCAGAAAGGATTTGCCCACGTCTTGGGTAAAGGCGAAATCGGCCTCCCAGTCGCCGGTGCAATAATCGTCGTAGAAAATGCCGCCCACGCCGCGCGCGCGCTTGCGGTGGGGGATGTAGAAATACTCATCCGCCCAGTCCTTGAAACGCGGATACAGATCGGCCCCATGCGGGTCGCAATGCGCCTTCAGCGTGGCGTGGAAATCGGCCGTGTCCTCTGGGTATTCGATGCAGGGGTTCAGGTCGGTGCCGCCGCCGAACCACCACGCGCCGGGGGTCCAGAACATACGGGTGTTCAAGTGCACGGCAGGGGCGTGGGGGTTTTGCATATGCGCCACCAGAGAGATACCGCTGGCCCAGAAGCGCGGGTCGTCTTCCAGCCCCGGAATTTCCTTGCGCGCGGTCAGGGACCGCTGCGCCTGATCGCCCAACTGGCCATAGACGGCAGAGACATTGACGCCGATCTTCTCGAACACGCGCCCGCCGCGCATGACGCTCATCAAGCCGCCGCCCGCGTCGGACCCGTCGGGCGCGTGGCGCTTGGTGTCGGTCACTTCAAACCGGCCCGGCGCGCGGTCCGACATCGGGCCGGTGGTGTGGCTGTCCTCGACCGCTTCAAACGCCGCAACGATTTGATCGCGCAGCTCGCGGAACCACGCGGCTGCACGTTGCTTGCGGTCGTCGAAATTCGGATCGGTCATTGCGGCGCTTTCTCGTGTGGTTTTTCATGGTGTGCCATGCGCGGGCGGTCGTGACAAGCCAGCCTGACAGTTACGCCCGCTTGCGGATCGGTGCCATGATGCGTTCGACATTGGCACCGCGCGCGATGGCACTGGCCTCGACCTCTTGCTGCAAGGCTTCGTTGCGGGCCAGAAGGTTGCGGAACTTGGCCTCGTCCAGCGCGAAAAGCGTGCAATGGGTGATGGCCGCGACCATGGCGCGGCGGGGCTGGCCGCTGAGCATACCCAGATGGCCGAAAAACTCGCCCCGGCCCAGCCGTAGCTTCTGGCCGCGGCGTTCCATCTCGACCGCGCCAGAGGCAATGAAATAGACCGAACGCGGCACTTCGCCTTTGCGAATCAAAACGCGGCCGGGTTCGACGTAAAGCGTCTTGAGCGCGCGGGCGAGGCTTTTGCGGCTTTCCTCTGGCATGGTGGCAAAGACCGGGAAAGCGCGCAGCACCTCTTCGCGTTGCAGGGCAAAATCCAGCCTTGGCCGCTTGTCGAGTGCGTTGCGCGCATCGCTCAGCCCGTCGCGCAGGGTGGTGAACACTTCGCGGCTGATAAGCCCGTCGGCAAAGAGCGTTTCATATTCGCGCTCTTCCAGCCGAAGCGAGGTGCGGCGGATGAAGCGGCGCTCGATTTCCTCGGCATAGCCCGGATATTGCAGGCGCAGGCCTTCGATGGCGTTGTCGGTTTCCTCGCAGCGGCGACGCAGCAATTCGGCCAGCAAGTCGGCCACGCGGCGGCCATGAATGCGCCGGATCTTGCCCGCGATGAAACTGTGCAATTCGTCCAGCACAAGTTGCTGGTTCAGCAAGCGCTCGAAGCGGTCGGCGGTCATCACCTCCAGCGGGGCGGACCAGCGCAGGCGGTTGTTCAGCCACACGGCCATGCGGTAGCGCCCGCCGAACCCAAGCGCGCGGCGCGCGGTGGCGCGGTATTCGTCGCGCCCGCCCAGACGGGTGCGTTCGATCAGGCTGTCCACATCCGACAACATGCTTTCCACCAACCGCGACGAGAAAAGTTGTTGACGGAAATTTTCCAAGATCAGGTCGCGTTCGCGCCCGGCCAGTGCCACCAGCCCCAGCGTGATGCGGTCGCGGTCGGGAATGTCGACGCTCTCGGCCTCTGACACCGCGCCGTCCAGCCGCGCGGCGAAGCGCTTGGCCTCTGACCGGATCACCTCTTGCGGAAGGCGGTAATCGCGCGAGATTTCGGCGATTTCCTCGCGCACGTTCTGAAGGGCGACGGCAATCACCTGCCGCGACAAGGCTTCGTCTAGCGCGGGCAGGCGGTCCAGCCCCAGCCGCGAAATGACCCAGCGCAGCGTCGTGCCCTGCACCAGCAACGTGAACAGGGTGAAGCCCGTTGCCAGAATGCCCACCTCTCGCTTGATGGCGGGGGGCACGAGCGCACTTTCCGTGACCGCCAGCGCTAGTGCCAGCGTGACCGCGCCGCGCAAGCCGCCCCATAGAATGGCTGATCGGTAGCTGACATCCACCTGCGGCGACAGTTTCATCCGCCCAAGGATCGGCAGCACTCCGAACAGCATGACCGCCCGCGCGACGATGGCGGCAAACACGATCACCCCGATCAGGAACAGGTCGCTTGCGCGCAGATCGCCCATCAGGCGCGGGATCAGAAGCGCGGCCAGAATGAAGATGAACGCGCCCGCCCAATAGGCCAGCAGATCCCAGACCTCGCGCAGGTAGCCCCAGCTGAGCGGTGTCAGCCGGCTTGGCCCTTGCAGGTTCAACACAAGGCCAGAGACGACGACCGCGATCACGCCCGACGCCCCCAGGTATTGCTCGGCGGCGATGTAGGTCAAATAGGGCAACGCCACGCTGACCGACACTTGCGCGCGCGGGTAGCTGGGCAGCACCGCCATGAGTGCAATGGCCACGCGCGCCACGATCCAGCCGATGGCCACGCCACCCCCGATCAGCCACGGAAAGGTCAGCGCGGCCTCTTGCAGCGTTGGGTTCGGCACGCCCAGCATGACGAAGGACAGGAAAAAGCCGAACAGCGCGATGGCGGCGGCGTCATTCAGCAGGCTTTCGCCCTCGACAATGCGGGTCAGGCGCTGCGGGGCGGCGATGTTGCGAAAGATGCTGACCACCGCCGACGGGTCTGTGGTGGATACGACCGCCCCGATCAGCAGGCAAGCCGCCAGCGGCAGCGCGGTGAAAGGCGTCAGCGCGTAGCCGATGACCACGGTCGACACCAGCACCGCCCCCACCGCCATGACAAGGATGGGCACCCAATCGTCCAACATGCGCCGTGCATTGACCATCAGCGCCACCTGGAACAGCAGCGTGGGCAGCAGCACATACAGGAAGATGTTCGAGCGGATGGGCAGGTCCAGCAGGCGGCGCACCATCGGGCTGAGCGTGTCGCCCAGGCCAGAGGTCGCCAGCGTCAGCGCGGTGGCCCCGATCAGCGCCCCCATGATGGCCAGAATCACCGTGAACGGCAGGCGCAACCGTTCCGACAACGGTTCCGACACGCCGATCACGATGAACAGCAGCGCAACCGCGCCGACAAGGGCGATGATATCCATGGCGACCAGAGTAGCGCGAGAAGCTTGCGGATGAAAAGCGGCGTGGCCCTATTCGGCGGCCAGTGCCACCATTTTCCCCGCGCCGCGCCCGATTTCGGCCATTGCGGTGACGGCGCTGTCCATAAGCGTCTGGAACGAGTCGAAATCGGCGCTGGGGGTAACGCGGGCCTCGTTCAGGTAAAGGCCACGGTCGATTTCGACCTGCACCACATGTTGCCCGACAGAGGGCAGGCCGTAGCGCTGGGCGATATAGGCCCCGGCAAAAGGCGCGTTGCGGGCAACCCGCAGCCCGGCGGCTGTGAAGATGGCGGCAATCGCATCGACAATGTCGGAATGGCAGGACGCGCCGAAGCGGTCGCCCAGCACCACGTCGGGGCGGGTGGCGTTGCGCGTTGTCACCGCGTCGCGCGGCATGGAATGCATGTCGATCAGGATGGCGCGGCCAAAGGTTTCGGCATTGTCGGCCATAAGGCTGGCAAGCTTGTCATGATAGGGCTGCCAATAGCTGCGCAGGCGGTCTTGCGCTTGGGCGCGGGTGATCTTGCCGGAATAGATCGCGCGCCCCCCGGCGACCACGCGCGGGATAACCCCAAGGCCGGAGCTGATACGCGCATTCATCGCCCGCACCGCGATGCCGGAAATCAGCGCTGGGTCCAGCTCGCTAGAGGCGCGGTTGTAATCGACATAGGCGCGCGGCACACCGCCCAGCAGAACATGCGCCCCGGCCGCTGGCGCGGACCGCAGGAACATGTCGACATAGGCGTCCTCTGACGAGCGCAACGACAGTTCATCCAGCTGCGACGCTTGCAGAAATTCGGGCGGATAAGCCCGCGCACTATGGGGCGAGGCGAAGAGAACCGCCGTCGTTGCAGGGGCCGCTGCTATGAACTGATAAGCCTGCATTCCGAATTTCCTTGTCATATCGGGTTATAGCGCGAATTTCCCCTTGCGAAAGCCCTTGATCCTGCCCGCGACTCTATTTATAGACCCGCCTTACAGACGCGGTCGTGGCCCGCGTCCCTTTTGTTTGGGGCGCATGTCAGACCAGTCGGGCGCGTAGCTCAGTGGTAGAGCACTACGTTGACATCGTAGGGGTCACAAGTTCGAACCTTGTCGTGCCCACCATTTCACCCCTGCTTGCGCAGGACAGAATCAGAGGCAGGCGCTCGCGCGCCGCGAGAAGGAGAAGACCGATGAAGGTCAAGAATTCGCTCCGGTCGCTCAAGCAGCGCCACCGTGATTGTCAGATCGTGCGCCGTAAAGGCCGGGTCTACGTCATCAACAAGACCCAAAAGAAATTCAAGGCACGTCAGGGCTGATTTCAGCCATGTCTGTCGGGATTTGACGCCGCCCTGTCGCTTGGGGCGGCGTTTTTCTTTGGCCCACGGCTAGGGTCGGGGCATGACCGAGTCCGCAATCACCCCCGCGCCCGCTTCGGCGTTACAGCCGCGCCTGTCGGACCGCCCCGAATGGGGCTATCTGCTGCGCGATTTCTACGAACTTTACCGCGATCTGCCTGCCGGCGGCAGCGCCAAGATCCGCGCCCATCAGCGCGCGGTGCGTGAACGCGTGGCGCGGGTGATAAAGGCAAATGCGCCGATTGCCGAATTGTCGCCCATGGAGAAGCCAGTCACCAAGCATTTCCGCCGCGCGCTGGACCAAGGGCGCGAGGCGCGGCACTCGGCCTTCATCCGCACGATCGACGCCATCCATGACCGGCTGCAATGGCAATACGGGTATGAAAAAGTGCCGCGCGGGCTGGAGCAGAAATATGCTTATGCCGAACTGGTCGGCCCCACCGGCCCGGTTGTGACCAACGAAGTGATCCTAGGGCTGGTGCTGTTTGCGCCAAGCTGCACCTACCCCGCCCATGCGCATGACGGGATAACCGAAAGCTACCTGTGCCTGTCGGGCGCGGTGTCGGAAAACGACCAAGGGGTCTATGCGCCCGGTTCGCTGATCTTCAACCAGCCGGGGCAGTTGCACCGCATTACCGTGGCCGATCACGAACCGTCGCTTCTGGCCTATGCGTGGATGGGGGCGACCGACAAGCTGGCCAACCAGAAAATGGTGTTCAGCCGCGCGCCGAAAGCGCGGCGCTAGTCGCCTTCGACAAAGCGGATCAGCCGGGGCAGGCAGATGCGCTTCAGGTCGTAATTTTCGACAATCGTTTTGCGCGCGGCCACGCGCCGCGCGGCAAAGCGTTCGGGATGGGCGAGGGCGGTGGTCAAGGCCTCGGACCATGCGTCTATATCGAAGAAATCGACCAGTTGGCCGTTCACGCCATCGACCACCACCTCCTCCACCGGCGCGGTGCGCGAGGCTACGACATGCGCGCCCATGGCCATCGATTCCAGCAGCGACCATGACAGCACGAAGGGGATGGTCAGGTAGGCATGGGCGCGTGAGACCTGCATGAGCGTGACGTAATCGCGGTAAGGCACGCGCCCCACGAAATGCACCCGTTCCAGCCCCGGTGTGCCCGCGATCTCCGACAGGAAATGCTCCTTCCATGTGCCTTGGGCCGGGGCCGCGCCATAGCTGACCCCGTCGCCGCCGATGATGACCACCTGCGCGCCGGGCCGAGCCGCCAGAACCTGCGGCAGGCTGCGGATGAAGATATGCGAGCCGCGATAGGGTTCGATATTGCGGGTGACATAGGTCAGCACCTCGTCGCCCGCGCGCAAGTGCCGCCCGTTCGGCAGCGTGATCTGCGCCTGCGGGTCAGGTCTGAGTGCATCGGTATCGACGCCGTCATGGGTGATTGTGATCTTGTCGCGCAGCTCTGGCGGAAAGGTATCGGCCTGCCATTCGGTGGGGGCAAGCCCGGCATCGGCCTGCACCATGGCCAGCGCCAGATGTGCCTGCCGCGCAATTACCGGAAAGCCCGAGAACTGGTCCTGCGCGCTGAATTCGGGATCAAACCCCACATCCAGCCCGCGCGTGCCATAGAAAAATTCGGCATAGGCCAGCAAGCGGGCGTCGGGGAACACCTCTTTCAGGAACAGGGTTTCGCCCCAGCCGGTATGGCCAAAGATCACATCGGGCACAAAGCATAGTTTGTCGCGCAATTGAAAGGCGGCGCGACCCACGCGGTGGGCGCGGTCGGTCATCGCCATATAGGTCGTGGCCAGCCGCGCCTGTCCCGGCGCGGGGGCCGGGTCGGGCATGGGGTAGCGATAGATCTGGACGGGGCTTTGTTGCTGGTTGCTTTCCGCGGTCAGCGCCACAACCTCGTGCCCGCGCGCGGCCAAGGCAGGGGCCAGATGCTTGAACTGGGCCGGAAAATTCTGGTGCACGAACAGAATTTTCAAGCCATTACCCCCCTTAGTCCGCGCCGATGGCGGTCATGTCGAACGCGGCGGCCAGAAGGGCACGGGTGTAGGGGTTTTGCGGGGCATCGAACACCTGGTCGACCGTGCCGCTTTCCACCACATCGCCCTGTTTCATGACCACGATCTTGTGCGACAGCGCCCGCACCACGCGCAAATCGTGGCTGATGAACAGATAGGCCAGCCCGTGACGGCGCTGCAAGTCGCGCAGCAGTTCCACGATCTGCACCTGCACGGTCATGTCCAGCGCCGAGGTCGGCTCGTCCAGCACCAGCAGCTTGGGCCGCAGGATCATGGCGCGCGCGATCGCGATGCGCTGGCGCTGCCCGCCGGAAAACTCATGCGGGTAGCGTTCCATCGTGGCGGGGTCCAGTCCAACCTCTGTCATGATCTCTGCCACGAGCTCGCGCTCGGACCGCCCGGTGGGGATACCATGCACGCCCAAGCCTTCGGCGATGATCTGTTCCACTGTCATGCGGGGGCTAAGGCTGCCGAACGGGTCTTGGAACACGATCTGCACGTCGCGCCGCAAGCTGCGCAGCTCGGCAGATTTGCGGCCCTGAATGTCGGTGCCGTTGAACCAGATCGGCCCCTCGCTGGAAATCAACCGCAGGATGGCCAGTGCAAGCGTGGTCTTGCCCGACCCGGATTCGCCCACGATGCCCAGTGTTTCGCCCGCGCGCAGCGTCAGGCTGGCCCCATTGACGGCCTTCACATGCCCCACGGTGCGGCGCAGGAACCCGCGATGAATGGGGAACCAGATGCGCAAACCATCGGTGCGCAACACCTCTGCCGCGCCATCGGGCACAGGGGCGGGCGCGCCATGCTGTTCGGCGGCCAGCAGTTTGCGCGTATAGGGGTGCTGGGGATTGGCGAAAATCTCGGATGTCTTGCCCTGTTCGACGATCTGGCCCTGCTGCATGACACAGACACGGTCGGCAAATCGGCGCACGATGTTCAGGTCATGGGTGATGAACAACAGGCTCATCCCCTCGGCACGTTTCAGATCGACCAGCAGTTCGAGGATTTGCGCCTGAATGGTCACATCCAGCGCCGTGGTCGGTTCATCCGCGACCAGCAATTCTGGGCCATTGGCCAGCGCCATGGCGATCATCACGCGCTGGCGTTGCCCGCCCGATAGCTGGTGCGGATAGGCCGACAGCCGGGATTCCGCATCGCGGATACCCACCTTGTTCAGCAGGTCCAGCACGCGGGCGCGCGCGGCAGACCCCGACAAGCCCTGATGCAGCGACAGGCTTTCGGCGATCTGCTTTTCAATCGTGTGCAGCGGGTTCAGCGACGTCATCGGCTCTTGGAAGATGAAGCTGATGTCATTGCCGCGCACCTGCCGCAGCTTGGCATCGCTTGCGCCGATCAGTTCCTCGCCCTTGAAGGTGACGGATCCGCCTACCTGCGCCGCATCCGGCAACAGCCCCACGCAAGACAATGCGCTCACCGATTTTCCCGACCCGGATTCACCCACCAGCGCAACCGTTTCGCCCTGCTCTACATGGAACGACACGCCGCGCACGGCACGCGCGGGCTGGCCATCCTGCATGAAGGTGACGTTCAGGTCTTTGACGTTCAGCAAGCTCATTTGAACGTCTTTCTGGGGTCGAACGCGTCGCGCACCCCTTCAAAGATGAAGACCAGAAGCGACAGCATGATCGCGAAGGTGAAAAAGGCCGAAAAGCCCAGCCACGGCGCTTGCAGGTTGTTCTTGGCCTGAAGCGTCAACTCCCCAAGCGATGGGGCGGAGGACGGCAGGCCGAAGCCAAGGAAATCCAGCGCGGCAAGCGATCCGATCACGCCGGTGATGATGAAGGGCAGGAAGGTCAGGGTGGCAACCATCGCGTTGGGCAGCACATGGCGGAACATGATCCGCGCGTTCGACACGCCCAAGGCTTTGGCGGCGCGGACGTATTCGTAATTGCGCGCGCGCAGGAATTCGGCGCGAACCACGCCCACAAGCCCGGTCCAGCCGAAGAGCGTCATCAGGAACACGAGCAGCCAGAAATTCATCGCCACCATGCTGGAGATGATGATGATGATGTAGATGGATGGGACAGAGTTCCAAAGCTCGATCACGCGCTGGAACAAGAGGTCCAGAACCCCGCCGAAATAGCCCTGAACCGCGCCCGCCGCGATGCCGATGACAGAGGTCAGGGCCGTGACCACGATGGCAAAGCTTATCGACAGCCGGAACCCGTAAATGATGCGCGCCAGAACATCGCGCGCGGTGTCGTCCGTTCCCAGCAGGTGGTTGCCATCGGGCGGCGAGGGGGCGGCGCGGCCGATGTCGTTGACCGTGTCGTAGCTATAGGGGATGGGCGGCCAGATCATCCAGCCTTGGGTGATCTCTTCGCCCTCGACCAGCCCGGTCGCGGCTTGTGCGGTCGCTTCCTCCGGGTCGTCGAAGCAAAGTTCCGCCCCGCCCGCGCGGATCAGGCATTGCACCACGGGGTCGGTATATTGCGCCTCTGTCCGGAAATCGCCGCCGAAGGTGGTTTCGGCGTAGAAATTGCCGATGGGGAAGTAATATTCGCCTTGGTAGTTGATGATGATGGGGCGGTCATTGGCGATGAATTCCGCGAAGAGCGAGAAGACATACAGCGTGCCCAGCACCACCAGCGACCAGAAGGCACGGCGGTTCGCCTTGAAATTCCCCCAGCGGCGCTGGTTCAACGGCGACAGCGTGAAGCGGCTTTGTGCCTCGGCTTGCGGCAAGAAGTTGCGCTGATCCATGGCTCAGGTCTCTCGCGATTCAAAGTCGATGCGCGGGTCGATCCAAACATACATCAGGTCCGACAGCAGCCCGACCAACAGGCCCAGCAGGCTGAACACGAAGAGCGTGCCGAACATGACGGGATAGTCACGCGCGACCACCGCCTCGAACCCCAAGCGGCCCAGACCGTCGAGCGAAAAGATCGTCTCGATAATCAGCGACCCGCCAAAGAACACGCCCACGAACACCGCCGGAAAGCCCGCGATCACGATCAGCATGGCATTGCGGAACACATGGCCATACAGCACGCGGTTTTCCATCAGCCCTTTGGCGCGGGCGGTCATGACGTATTGCTTGCGGATTTCATCCAGAAAGCTGTTCTTCGTCAGCAGCGTGAGCGTGGCAAAGGCCGAGATGGTCGAAGCGATGACCGGCAGCGTGATGTGCCACAGGTAGTCCAGAACCTTGCCGATGGGGGAAAGCGTGTCCCACACCTCTTGTGGCGATGTCAGGCCGCGCGCGGGGAAGATCTGGTAATATGACCCACCTGCGAACAGCACCAGCAAAAGGATGGCGAACAGGAAACCGGGAATGGCATAGGCCACGATAATCAGGCCGGATGTGAAGGTGTCGAACCGCGTGCCGTCGCGCACCGCCTTGCGAATGCCCAAGGGAATGGACACGGCATAGGCGATCAGCGTGGACCACAGCCCCAGCGTGATCGACACCGGCAGCTTTTCCAGCACCAGATCGACCACGGAAATCGAGCGGAAGTAGCTTTCGCCGAAATCGAAGCGGATGTAATTCCCCATCATGTGCAGGAACCGCTCCAGCGGCGGTTTGTCGAAGCCGAATTCGCGCTCCAGTTCCTCTATGAATTCGGGGGGCAGGCCGCGCGCGCCAAGGTAGCGTTCGTTTTCGACCGCGCCCGCGTTCACATCCGCGCCTGCGCCGTCGAACGCGCCAAAGACGTTGCCTTGCCCTTCCATGCGGGCGATCACCTGCTCGATCGGGCCGCCGGGCACGAATTGCACCAGGAAGAAGTTGATCATCATCACCCCCAGCAGCGTGGGGATGATGAGAAGCAGGCGTCGCGCGATATAGGCGCCCATGGATTACCTCAGCGCGCCCGCGGCGCGCAGTTCGGCCGCGCGCTCGGCGTCATACCACCAGAAATCCAGCTCTCCGGTGGAAAAGGGCGGGATGGTTTCGGGATGTTTGAACACGTCCCAATAGGCGACCCAGACGGTATCGTTATACCATGCGGGCACCATAATCAGTTCCTGCCGAAGCGCACGGTCCAAGGCCATCAGGGCCGCGTCGCGGGTTTCCGGGCTGTCGGCGTTCAAAGAGGCCTCGATGATCGCATCGACCAAGGGGCTGGCAAGGCCCGCCGGGTTGAACAGGCTGAATTCGGCGGTTTCCGATCCGTATCGCTGGTTCAGCCCGGTGCCGGTATCCATGAACGCGCCATACTGGTCGAAGATCATGTCATAATCGCGGTTGCGGCGGCGGTCAGTGTGCTGGGCCGCGTCGATCCGCTGGAACTGCGCGTCTATGCCGAGCAGGCCAAGGTTCTGGGTATAGGTTTCGACGATGGAATCCATCGTGGCCGATCCGGCGGAAGAGACGGGGATTTCGATCACCATCTGCTCGCCTGCCGCGTTGCGCAGCGCGCCCGCGTCATCCACGGTCCAGCCCGCTTCCTCCAGCAAGGCGCGGGCGCGGCGGATATTGCCCCGGTCCGCCAAGCGCTCGGCGCTGGACAGATGCGGCACGCGCGCGGGCTCTGTCAGCATGGCGGGCGGGACCAGATCGCCAAGGCTTTCCAGCAGCGCCAGTTCCAGCCCTTCGGGCGGGCCATCGGCTTGCAGGCGGGTGCCTTGGGTATAGGACGCGCGCGGCTTGAACAGGCCGTATTGCAGGGTTTCGTTTGTCCATTCGAAATTGAAGGCAAGCGAAATCGCCTCGCGCACGCGGGGGTCTTGGAACTTTTCGCGGCCAAGGTTGAAGACAAACCCGGTGGGTGTGGGCGGCAGGCCAGAGGGCAATTCGTTCCGCACGACAAAACCGCGCTCGATGGCCGGGAAATCATAACCTGTCGCCCATTGGCGCGAGTTGTTTTCGGCGCGGAACGTGTAGATGCCGCTTTTGAAGCCCTCGAAGGCGGCGGCCCCATCGGCGAAATACTCGATGCGGATCTCATCGAAATTGTGGCGGCCTACATTGTTGGGCAGGTCGGCGCCCCAATAATTCGGGTCGCGGCGATAGGTGATCGAGCGGTTCACCTCGAACTCGTCCAGCACATAGGGGCCAGAGCCGGGCGAGATTTCCATGCGCGATTCATCCAGCCGCGCGCCGGTTTCCTCATACCACGCCTTGGAAAACACCGGCGTGCTGCCGACTTGGTCGATCAGCGAGCGGCGCGAAATGCCGTCGGCGAAGGTGAAGCGCACGGTGTGATCGTCCAGCGCCTCGGCGCTCAGCACGCGCTGGCTGACGGCCTGGCTGTAGGACGGCAAGCCCTGTTCGATGAACAGGTTGTGGCTGAACACCACGTCATGCGCGGTCAGCGGTGTGCCGTCAGAGAACCGCGCTTCGGGGCGCAGGTGGAAGATGACCCATTCCTTGGTGGGCGGGTATTCGACCGTGTGCGCCAGCAGGCCGTAATATTCGCCATAGGCATCGGCCGGCACCATGCCGCCGCCCATCGGTTCCGCCGTTTCCAGCAGGCTTTCATACATCGACGATGACAGCGCGCCCGCACGCCCCAGCCGCGTGAACGGGTTCATGCTGTCGAACGTGCCCTGTGCCGAAAGCGAAATCGCGCCGCCCTTGGGCGCGTCGGGGTTCACGTAATTGAAATGGGTGAAATCGGGCGGATAGCTCAGATCGCCATAGAAAGAGTAGCCATGCGCACGGATGACCGTGTCGTCTTGTGCGGCGAGTGGCGGGACCAGCAGTGCAAGGGTCAGGCCCGACAGCATCGCGGCGCGTGTAAAGCGTTGGAACATCTGGCAACTCCTCCTGCTGCACCCCGTCTGACGCGGAGCTGATCCCTAGTATTTAGTGTTTCCGCGCGCCTGTCGACAAGCGCGCGCTGATTCACCGCGCTTCACAAGTGATTTTGATCGTTTGTGCCAAAAAGCAAACAGGCCGTCCGAGCGGATCGGACGGCCTGCGAGTGCGTCGCGCAAAGCGGTCAATCAGCTTTGGCTTTGGATATAGGCGATCAGGTTCGCACGGTCCTGCACATCGGCAATCCCGCGAAAGTTCATCGAGGTGCCGGGCGCTGCATTGGCCGGGCCAGAGATGAAGGTGTTCAGGTTCTCGGGCGTCCAGACATCGCCGACCTGGTTCAGCGCGCCGGAATAGTTGAAGCCCTCGTTCGCGCCGATGGGACGGTTCACGACGCCGTGCAGGTAGGGGCCGACACCGTTGCGACCGGCTTCCAGCGCGTGGCAGGCGCGGCACTGGCCCCAGACGCGCGAGCCAGCATCGGCATCGGCCATCTGGAACGCTTCCTCGAAGGTCACTTCGGCGGCGGGTTCGGCGCTGGTGTCTTCCTCGCCCGTGTCGATGACATAGGCTTGCGGTTCATCGCCGTGATGCGCGCCATACAGCCCATCTGCCGCCCACAGGCCCAGCAAAAAGATGAGCAGAGCGCCGCAGAGCGAAGCCACCGTTTTCGTTATCACCATCGTGTCGAACATAGCGCAGTCCCTAACCTCAGCGATTTTGGGGTATCTACATGCTTCCCATGCCGGGTTTCAAGCGATACTTACCGTCACAAATCGTCAATTCGGCCGAATTTGAAGGGTGCGAGCGGAAACATGACTGCCAGAATCGCTTTTCAGGGAGAGTTGGGCGCTTACGGGCATCAGGCTTGCGCCGATACGCGGCCTGACTACGAACCGCTGCCCTGCGCCACCTTTCACGACACGATGGCGGCGGTGCGCGACGGGCAGGCAGAGCTGGCGATGGTCGCGGTCGAAAACTCGATCTATGGGCGCGTGGCCGATGTGCATTCGCTGCTGCCCGAAAGCGGGCTGCATATCGTGGCCGAGGCATTCGTGCGTGTGCATGTGAACCTGCTGGGCCTGCCCGGTGCCAAACTGGAGCAGGTGCAAGAGGCGCATGGCCATCCGGTGATCCTGCCGCAATGTTCCACCTTCCTGCGCGATCACGGCATTCGGGGCGTGGTCAGTTCCGACAACGCCCGTGCCGCCCGCGAGGTGGCCGAGCGGGGCGACCCGACCCATGCCGCGCTGGCCAGCGAGATGGCGGCCAAAATCTACGGGCTAGAGGTGCTGGCCCCGCAGATAGAGGACCGGCCGGACAACACCACGCGGTTCCTGATAATGGCGGCCAAACCCGACATGACCCGTCGGGGCGATCACGGCATGATGACCAGCTTCCTGTTCCGCGTGCGCAACATTCCCGCCGCGCTTTATAAAGCGATGGGCGGGTTTGCCACGAATGGCGTGAACATGGTCAAGCTGGAAAGCTACATGGTGAACGGGTCGTTCACCGCGACCCAGTTCTTCGCCGAGATCGAGGGCCACCCAGAGGATGACAACGTGAAACTGGCGCTTGATGAGCTGCGCTATTTCACGTCCTACCTGAACATCCTTGGCACCTACCCGGCAGATGCCGCGCGGCGGTAAGCGCCGCGCAAGCCCGCCTTAGCGATAGACGTTGTCAGAGGTCGGGAAGCTGCGGTCCTTGACCTCTTCGGCATAGGCCGACACGGCGCGCTCGATGGCGGGGCCAAGGTCGCCGTAGATTTTCACGAATTTCGGCACGCGCGGGTTCAGGCCAAGCATGTCTTCCAGCACCAGGATCTGCCCGTCGCAATTCTTGGATGCACCGATGCCGATGGTCGGGATGTCGATGGCGGCGGTGATGCGGTCGGCCAGTTCTTCGACGACACCTTCGACCACCAGCGCGAAGGCGCCGGCCTCTGCCACGGCAACCGCGTCGTCGATATGCGTGGCCCAGGCGGCCTCGTCGCGGCCCTGCACCTTGAAGCCGCCCATCGTGTTCACCGATTGCGGCGTCAGCCCGATATGCGCCATGACGGGGATTCCGCGCTCGGACAGGAAGCGGATCGTCTCTGCCATGCGCGCACCGCCTTCCAGCTTGACGGCCCCGCAAGCGGTTTCTTTCATGATCTTGGCGGCATTGCGGAACGCTTCCTGCGGGCTTTCCTCGTAGGTGCCGAAGGGCATATCGACCACGATCAGCGCGCGCTGCGTTCCGCGCACCACCGCCTTGCCGTGCATGATCATCAAATCCAGCGGCACGCCCACGGTGCTGTCCATGCCGTGCATGACCATGCCCAGACTGTCGCCCACAAGGATGAAATCGGCGTATTTGTCTACGATCGCAGCGGTGTGCGCGTGGTAGCTGGTCAGCGACACGATCGGCTCGCCCCCTTTGCGGGCACGGATTTGCGGCGCGGTAATGCGGCGGACGGGGGCTTGGGCGCTCATGCTTGCTCCTTGGGGTAAACGACGCGGTTGTCGATCAGAAAGACCTGACCGAACTTGACCGCCAACAGGATAACGGCGGGCCGGGTCAGCGGCCCGGACAGGGTTTCGAGGGTTTCGGCATCGCGAATATCGACCGATTGCACTTGCGCACGGGGTTCGCGTTCCAGCGTAGCGCGCACATGGCTGCGCAGGCGCGACGCGGTGGTGCCGGTGGGGGCCATGGCGGCGGCCTCTTCCAGCGCGCGGGCCAGGATGGGGGCCGCCGTGCGATCCTCTGGCGTCAGCCGCACATTGCGCGAGGACATGGCCAGCCCGTCCGCCTCTCGCATGATCGGGCCGCCGATGATGCGCACATCCATGTCCAGATCGCGCACCATGGTGCGGATCACGGCCAGTTGCTGGTAGTCCTTCTCGCCGAAAACGGCGGCATCGGGGCGGATGATGTTGAACAGTTTCGTCACCACGGTCGCCACGCCGCGAAAATGGCCGGGGCGCAGCTTGCCGATCAAGACCTTGGCCAGTTCGGTCGTCTCGACAATGGTCTGGGCGGTGGGGTCATAGACCTCTGCCACCTCGGGGATGAACACGGCATCGACGCCCGCGTCGCGCAGCATGTCCAGGTCGCGGGCCTCGTCACGCGGGTAGGTGGACAGGTCTTCGGTCGGGCCGAACTGCGTGGGGTTCACGAAAATCGACACGGCGACGCGGCCCCCTTCGGCCTGCGCGCGACGCACCAGCGACATGTGGCCGTCGTGCAAAAAGCCCATGGTGGGCACAAGGGTGACATGCCCCGCCCCTTTGCGCCATGCACGGATCGCGGCCTTGGTGCGGCAGATTTCCATTCGGTCCCCCCGAGGTGTTCGCCAAGGTCTTTTACGGTGCGCCACGCCCGCTGCCAAGCTGCGACAATCTGTCAAGACGGAATAGAAAGACAGATGCGTTTATGTGAATGTCTTGAAACAAGGAAACCAAGTTATGAAAATTTCGCTTCTTGCGGCTGCCCTGCTGCTTCCGCTGCCCGTTCTGGCCCAAGGCAATGGCACCCCCGGTGCCGGGTTCATCCAGGAATGGGACATGTCGGGCACGGGCAATGTGACCGCCGCCGACATCATCGAGCGTCGCGCGGGCCTATTCGAGATGTTCGACTTGGACGGCAGCGCCGTGCTGGAGGCGGCAGAGCTGGACAACATGGCCCAGACCATCGCCGACCGAGAGGCGGTCGAGGCCGAACAGGGCAAAGGCCATGGTCATGGCGGTGCCTATGGCGCAAACGGCCCCGGCAAGATCATTCACGAAGCGATGGGGCTGGCCTTTAACGACGCCGATGGCGACGGGCAGGTCACGGCGGCCGAATTCGCCACTGCCAGCGAGCGCCTGTTCCCTATGATCGACCGCAATGGCGACGGTGTCATCGACGGCGGCGATTTCGGGCGCCAATAACCCGGAAACGACGCGCCCGTAACAGGCGCGTCGTTTTTCTGCCGCGTTGCGTCGCGCCGGCATGGCCCGCGCGCGCGCCGATTTGCGAAGAGGGGCGCAAGTTTACCTTTGCCGGAGTGCGCGCCCATGCAAACCCATGTCAAAGCCCTTGTCGTCGGCGGTGGGGCCGTCGGGGCGTCCGTCGCCTATCACCTTGCGAAAGCGGGTTGGCAGACCACGCTTCTGGAGCGCGACGAGCTGACCTCTGGCAGCACATGGCACGCTGCTGGCCTGCTGCCGCTGTTCAACATGAGCTATGCGACCAGCCATATTCACGACTATAGCGTGAAGTTCTACAAGACGCTGGAGGCCGAAACCGGCCTGAACGCCGGGTTCGCCGTGGTCGGCAACCTGCGCATGGCGCAGACCGAAGCGCGGATGGACGAATACAAGCTATACGCCACCACCGCCGAAACCGTCGGCATCCCGTTCGAATGGATGACGCCCGCGCAGATCAAGGACCGCTGGCCCCTGGTGCGCACCGAGGATCTGGTCGGCGCGCTCTATCATCCGACCGATGGCTACATTAACCCCGCCGATGTGACGCAGGCCATGGCCAAGGGTGCCCGCCAGCGCGGTGTCGAGATCGTGCGCAAGGTGCAGGTGGATGGCTACCGCTGGACCGGCAGCGAATGGGTCGTGACCTGCACCAAGATGGTGGAAAAGGGCGGCAATCTGGTCGCCTCGGACGAGCAGTTCGAGATCATGGCGGAACATGTTGTCACCTGCACCGGCAACCACGCGCAGCGCACCGCGCGGATGCTGGGCATCAAGATCCCCGCGATCCCGGTCGAGCACCAGTTCATCGTCACCGAACCCGACGCCGCGTTGGTCGAGTATCGCAAATCGAACCCCGAACACCCGGTTCTGCGCGATGCCGATGCGAAATGGTATGTCCGCGAAGAACGCGGCGGCTGGATTCTAGGGCCGTATGAACGCGGCGCGCCTGCCTGTTTCGAATATGGCGTGCCCGACAGCTTCCGCGCCGATCTGTTCCCGCTCGATCTGGAACGGATCGAGGAAGAATACATGTCCATGATCCACCGGATTCCGTCCTCGGAAACCGTGGGCCTGAAGGACGATTTCAACGGTCCGATCTGCTACACGCCCGATGGCAACCCGCTGGTTGGCCCCGCGCCGGGCTTACGCAACATGTGGCTGGCCGAAGGGTTCAGCTTTGGCATTACGGCTGCGGGCGGCACCGGGCACTACCTGGCGCAGATGATGGTCGAGGGCGAGGCCGAGATCGACATGGCCTCGCTCGACCCCAAGCGTTTCGGCGGTTGGATGACCACTGAGTACGGCGCGCGCAAGAACGAAGAAGCCTATGAGCACGTTTTCATCCTGCACCACCCGGATGAAGAGCGGGAAGCCTGCCGCCCCTTGCGCACGGCCCCCTGCTACGACCGTGTGAAAGCCCGCGGTGCGCAGTTTGGCTGCGTGAACGGTTGGGAGCGCCCGAATTACTACGCGCCCGAAGGCTTCGACGATCACGCATCGCGCAGCTTCCGCCGGGGCGGCTGGTGGCAATACGCGGTCGAGGAAGCAAAAGCCATCCGCGAAGGCGTGGGCATGATCGACGCCACGGCCTTCACCAAGCACCTTGTGCGCGGGCCGGGGGCCACGCAATTTCTGGATTGGTTCACCTGCAACAAGCTGCCCAAGGTCGGGCGCATCAACCTGACCTATGCGCTGACGGACGCGGGCACCACGCGCACCGAATACACCATCGTGCGGCTGGCAGAGGATGAATATTACCTGATCTCTGCCGGGGCTTGGACCGCCTATGACAGTGATTTCCTTCTGAAAGCGGCACAAGACAAGATGGCCGATTTCGGCTGGATCGACATCCATGACGTGACCACGCAATGGGGTGTGTTCGCGATTGCCGGCCCCAAATCGCGCGACCTGTTGGGCAAGCTGGTGAAGGATGCCTACCCTGCCACGGTCTTGTCGAACAAGCGCTTCCCGTGGCTGTCGATGCGCAATATCGAGCTGGGCATGTGCCCGGTGCGCGCCGTGCGCGTGGCCTATACGGGCGAGCTTGGCTGGGAGCTGCACCACCCTATCGAGATGCAGAATTACCTGTTCGACCAGTTGATGAGCGCGGGCGAGGATGTTGGCCTGAAGCTGGTCGGTGCGCGGGCGCAGAACTGGCTGCGGCAGGAAAAATCCTATCGCGCCTTCGGCAATGAACTGGGCCGCGATGCAACCCCGCTGGAAGCCGATCTGCCGCGTTTCATCGACATGTCCAAGGAGTTCAACGGCAAGGCCGCGATGGAAGCCAAGGGGGTGCGGTCGAAATGCTGCACACTGCTGATTGACGGCCCCGCCGACGCAGACCCGTGGGGCCGCGAGGCGCTGTATCTGGGCGAAACGAAGGTGGGCCGTCTGACCTCTGGCGGGTATTCGGTGGCTTTCGGCAAATCCATTGGCATGGGCTATGTGCGCCCCGATCTGGCGGTGGAAGGGACCAAGCTGAAGGTGCGGATGCTGGGTGAGCTGTGGGATGCGACCGTCACCTGTGACAGCCCCTATGACCCCGAGAACGCGACGATCCGCAAGGATGGCTGAACCCTAGCCATTCAACAGGCTGCGCCAATCATTGTGCTGGGGTGAAAACCCCAGCATTTTCTTTGCCTTGGCGTTGGAATAGAAGCTTTGATCCGGTCCAAGCGCGTGGCGCAGGGGAACATCGGGATAGTATCGCGCAATCAGCTCATCGGTGCTTGGCCCCACCGAATGCGTGTCATTGGCGACGTTGAACACCTGATAACCCAGCCCGTCCGCGCGCAGACAGCAGTCGACCATGTGCCCCAAGTCGCGCGCGTCGATATAGGCGAAGATGTTGCGCCGCCGGGTGTCGGGGTTGGCGACATAGCCCGGAAAGTCGCGGGCGTATTCATGTGGTTCGACCACGTTGTTGATGCGCAGCCCGTAGATGTCGGCACCCGTGCGGGCCTGAAAGGATCGCGCCGTGACCTCGTTCACGACCTTGGACATGGCGTAGCTGTCCTCCGGGATGGTGGGGTGATCCTCGTCCACCGGCAGGTAATCGGGTTTGCGCGTGCCATCGGCAAAGCAGATGCCATAGGTGGTTTCCGAGGACGCGAAAATCACCTTGCGCACGCCGAATTTTAGCGCGGCATCCAGCACGTTATAGGTGCCCTGCGTGTTCACACGGAAGCATTCGTTGTCGCTTTTCAGCAAGATGCGCGGCACGGCGGCGAAATGCACGACAGCATCGAAACGGGGAACGCCCGTGCCGGGGTCAAGCTCGTCAAAGCCCGCGTAGCTGTGCATGACGTCGAACATCTGGCCCGCATCGGCAATATCGGCCATACGGTTGTCCACGCCGGGCATGTCCAGGGGGGTCAGGTCCACGTTCAGCACACGGTGGCCTTGGGCCAGCAGATGGGCGATTGCGTGGCGGCCAGCCTTGCCGGACCCGCCGGTGAACAGAATGCGCATTGTGGTCCTCCTTGGGTTTTGGTGGCTCAGCGTAGCGGGGCGAGCGCGCGGTTTTCAGCCCGGATGCGGACATAGAGCATGGCCGCGTTCAATACCGTCCAGACGACTGCGACCCAGACAAGCCCCAGCACCATGGGCGCGACGATGATCTCTGCCACCACCAGCGTGTAATTCGGGTGGCGCATGAAGCGGAACGGGCCGCGTGCGACCAAGGGTTCCGGCAACACGATGATCCGCGTGGTCCAGCGCGGTCCCAAGGTGGCAAGTATCCAGACCCGGAACACCTGCAACAGCGCAAAAACTGCCAGCCACGGCCAAGACACCGGGTTGTTCCAGCCGAATACAACCAGCGCAATGATCCAAGCGCTGTGCATGGCCACCATGACCGGGTAATGCCCCGCGCCATGTTCAACAGCGCCTTGCGCGAGCAGGCGCGCGGTATTGCGCTTGGCGATGACCAGTTCGGACAGGCGTTGCACGATAATGAAGAGCAGGAACCACAGCGCCGGGGTCATGTTACGCTCACCGGCAGGAAAGACGCGGTAAAGCCGGGTCCAAGCGCGGCCAGCATCATCTGGCCTGTTGCCCCGCTGCGCAGAACGCGGTCCAGCACGAACAGCACCGTGGGCGCGGACATGTTGCCATAGTCGCGTAAGATGTCGCGTTCGGCATCCAGCGCGCCATGGGGCAGGGCCATCGCGCCCTCGATCGCGGTCACGACTTTCGCGCCGCCGGGGTGGCAGACGAAACGGTCGATTTGCGCTCTGTCAAACCCGCTTGCCGCGAGTGCCTGATCGGTGGCTTGGGCGAAGTTCTGGGTCACGAAGCCGGGGATGGAGCGGTCGAATACCACGCCCAGCCCCACGTCATCCACATCCCACCCCATGATCGCCAGCGTGTCGGGCCAAAGCACTTGATAGCCGCTGCCAATCTGCGGCCCATAGCCATCGGTCGAGAGCACCGCCGCCGCCGCGCCATCGCCGAACAGGACCGTGGCGATGATGTCGGCCTTTTGCATCCGGTCGGTGCGAAAAGAGAGCGAGCAGGTTTCCACCGCAACCATCAGCACGCGCGATCCGGGTGCAGCCAGCGCCAGTTGCCGCGCGACGGCCAAGCCGCTGACGCCACCCGCGCAGCCAAGGCCAAAGACCGGCACACGTTGAATGTCTTTGCGAAAGCCCATCTCGGCATGGGCGCGGGCCTCTAGGCTGGGGGTGGCAATGCCGGTGGTCGATACTGTGACCACGGTGTCAATGTCGCTCGCTGTCAGCCCCGATGCCGCAAGTGCCTTTTGCGTGGCGTCGACAAACAGCCTCGACGCCCCGTCCAGATAGGCCGCGTTGCGCTCTGACCAGCGTTTGTCATGGTCGAACCAGTCTATTGGCACGACGCAATAGCGTGTTTCCACCCCAGACGCCTGAAAGCTGGGCGCTGTGCGCTCAAACTCTGGGTAGCGCGGGCCAAGCAGGGCGCGGGCCGTATCCTCGGCCAAGGTTTGGGGCAGCTTGTGCGGTGGCACGGCGCAGCCCAAGCCCAGCAGTGAAACGGTCATATCCTTCGTTCCCTTCCGAGGGAGAGCCAACGCGCAGCCCATCCGTGTGTCCATACCCCATAAAAGTGGCCAAAGGCCAAAAGGTTTCCACCGGAATGTCGGTTCCGGGCTGTGAAGTGGCGCTGATACGCTCTTGCCGCGTTGCGGCACCACTAGATAGAGGCGAGACCGATCTGACAAGGCAAAGGGTCGCGGAATGTTTCAGGTCTTTTCCGGTGTCTGGGCGCTGCTGCTGGGCATTTTGCTCATCATGCTGGGCAACGGGATGCATTTCACCCTGATCGGCCTGCGCGGCGGGGTCGAGGGGTTCTCGGCGCTGGAATTGTCCATCGTGACCTCTGGCTATTTCGTGGGGTTCCTGTCGGGCGCGCGCTATACGCCGGTGCTGATCCGCAGGGTCGGCCATGTGCGGGTCTTTGCGGCGCTGGGCAGTTTCATGTCGGCCGCACTGATCGCCTTTCCCTTGTTGGCAGAGCCTTGGGCCTGGACCATCCTGCGCATCCTGATCGGGTTTTGCATGTCGGGCGTCTATGTCGCTGCCGAAAGCTGGCTGAACAACGCGGCCAGCAATGAAAACCGGGGCAAGGTGCTGTCGGCCTACATGATCGCGCAGACGGCGGGCATTATCGGTGCGCAAGGCATTCTGGCGCTGGGCGATGCGGCCAGCGCGGCGCTGTTCATCGGCGCGTCGATCCTTGTGTCCATTTCCTTTGGGCCGATATTGCTGTCGGCGACGCCGGTGCCCGCGGCAGAGGTGTCACGCCCCATGTCGCTGCGGCAGTTGTTTGACAGCTCTCCGCTTGGCACGGTCGGGATTTTCCTGCTGGGCGCGGGCTATGCCGCGCAAACCGGGATGGCGGCGGTCTTTGGCAATGAGATCGGGCTGAGCGCGGGGCAGATCGCGCTTTTGGTGGCCACGCTGTTCGGCGGTGCGATGATGCTGCAATACCCTATCGGCTGGCTGTCCGACCGCATGGACCGTCGCAAGCTGATCGCGGGCGTGTCCTTGCTGGGGGTGGGCGCGTGCGGCCTAGGCTGGGTCACGGGTGGCGGGCTGACCTTTCTTCTGGTCGCGGCCTTTTTCGCGGGCGGCGTGGCGACGCCGCTCTATTCGTTGTTTCTGGCCTATACCAACGACACGCTTGCGCCAGAGGACATGGCCGCCGCATCGGGCGGGCTGGTCTTTACCTTTGGCCTTGGGGCGATCCTTGGTCCGCTGGTCATCGGGGCCGCGATGGAACGGTTCGGGCCCATGAGCTTTTGGTCCGTGCAAGCGCTCGCCTTCGCCGCGATCGCACTTTACGCGCTTTACCGCATGACCCAGCGCGCCGCCCCCACGGCGCAGGAAACCGAAAGCTATCTTGGCGTTTTGCCCACCGCCTCGCCCGTGGCGGTAGAGGCGGCGGCGGTCTGGTCTGTGGAAAACGCCGAGGCAGAGGCCGAGGCGGAGGGTGCACAAGATCCGCGTTGAACCCTGCCCGCATCGGCCCTAGCTTGCTGCGCAACACAGCATGAAAAGGGCCGACCATGACCAACCCGCTTTTGGCCGACTGGACCACAGAGTTCGAACTGCCCCCCTTCGCGCAGATCGCAGACGCAGACTTCGCACCCGCGTTTGACGCCGCGATGGCACAGGGGCGCGCGGCCTATGCCGCGATTGCCGATAACCCCGACGCACCCACCTATGCCAACACCATAGTGGCGATGGAGCAGGCCGATGCCGCGCTGGACCGCGTGGCGGGTGTGTTCTTCAACCTGTGCAGCGCCGACAGCACGCCCGCGCGCGAGGAATTGCAGCGCGACCTGTCACCCAAGCTGTCGGCCTATTCGTCCGAGATCGTCAATAACCGCGCGCTGTTTGACCGGATCGAAATGCTCTGGGCCGCGCGCGACACGCTGGGGCTGGACGCGGAACAGGCGCGGGTGCTGATGCTCTATCGGCGCATGTTCGTGCGGGCGGGTGCGGCGCTGGAAGGGGACGCGGCGACCCGCCTGACAGAGGTCAAATCGCGTCTGGCCAGTTTGGGCACGCAATTCACCCAGAACCTGCTGGCGGATGAGCGCGACTGGGTCATGCCGCTGGACGATCTAGCGGGCTTGCCGGATTTCGTGGTCGCCAGCGCCCGCGCAGCGGCGGAAGAACGCGGGCTGGACGGCCATGTCGTCACGCTGTCGCGGTCGCTGATCGTGCCGTTTTTGCAGTTCTCGGACCGGCGCGACCTGCGCGAGCGGGCCTATACCGCGTGGACCGCGCGCGGGGCTAATGGCGGCGCCACCGATAACCGCGCGATTGCCGCTGAAATTTTGGCGCTGCGTGCCGAGCGCGCGACGCTGTTGGGCTATGACACGTTTGCCGATTACAAGCTGGAAACCGAAATGGCAGGCACGCCGCAGGCCGTGCGCGATTTGTTGATGCAGGTCTGGGAACCGGCGCGCGCGAAAGCAATGGCGGATGCCGAAAAGCTGGAAGCGATGCTGCGCGCCGATGGCCAGACCGGCCCCTTGCAGCCGTGGGACTGGCGCTATTACGCCGAAAAACTGCGCCGCGCCGAGCATGATTTGGACGAGGCCGCGCTGAAGCCATACCTGAGCCTTGAGAACATGATCGCGGCGGCGTTTGACTGTGCAAACAAGCTGTTCGGGCTGGAATTTCGCGCGCTCGATGTGCCGCTCTATCACCCCGACGCCCGCGCGTGGGAGGTCACGCGCGACGGCCGCCATATGGCCGTGTTCATCGGTGATTACTTCGCGCGCGGGTCCAAGCGGTCGGGGGCGTGGTGTTCCACCATGCGCAGCCAGCGCAAGCTGGGCGGCGATGTGCGGCCCATCGTGGTCAATATCTGCAATTTCGCCAAAGGCGATCCGGCGCTTCTGTCCTATGACGATGCGCGCACGCTCTTCCACGAATTCGGCCATGCGCTGCACCAGATGTTGTCGGACGTGACGCATGGGTTCATCTCTGGCACCTCTGTCGCGCGCGATTTCGTCGAATTGCCCAGCCAGCTTTACGAACACTGGCTGGAAGTGCCCGAGGTGCTGGCCGACCATGCGCGCCATGTGCAGACGGGTGAGCCGATGCCGCAAGAGTTGCTGGACCGCCTGCTGGGCGCGCAGAATTTCGACCAAGGGTTTGCGACGGTCGAATATGTGGCCTCTGCGCTTGTGGATCTGGAATTCCACGCAGGGCCGCCACCCTCTGACCCGATGCAGAAACAGGCCGAGGTGCTGGATGCGCTCGGAATGCCCCAAGCCATTCGGATGCGCCACGCGACCCCGCATTTCGCGCATGTCTTCTCGGGTGACGGCTATTCCAGCGGCTATTACAGCTACATGTGGTCCGAGGTGATGGATGCCGATGCTTTCGACGCCTTCCGCGAGGCGGGCGATGCGTTCGACCCCGGCACGGCGGCCAAACTGGAACGCTTCATCCTGTCGGCCGGTGGCAGCGACGAGGCAGAGGCGCTTTACACCGCCTTTCGGGGCCGGATGCCGGGGGTGGATGCGCTGCTGCGGGGGCGTGGGCTAGCGGCGTAATTTTACGGAATTGGGCAAATTTCACGAAGCTGTGACGGTTGCAGGCCTCACAGGCGCTTCCTATATACGGCTCAACCGCCCGTGAGGGCAGACATACGGGCAGGCAGGGGCCGCAACGGACCTCTCTGCCCCATCGCTTGAAGAAGAGGATGAAGCACATGGCCAAAGTGATCGGGATCGACCTTGGGACCACCAATAGCTGCGTTGCCATCATGGATGGCAGCCAGGCCCGCGTTATCGAAAACGCAGAAGGGGCGCGCACCACGCCGTCCATCGTTGCGTTCACGGAAGATGAGCGCCTTGTCGGCCAGCCCGCAAAGCGGCAGGCCGTGACCAACCCCACCAACACCATTTTCGCCGTCAAGCGCCTGATCGGGCGCCGCCTGACCGATGCAGAGGTTGAGAAGGACAAGAACCTTGTGCCCTATGCCATCGTCAATGGCGGCAATGGCGACGCGTGGGTCGAAGCCCGTGGCGAGAAATACAGCCCCAGCCAAGTGTCGGCTTTCATCCTGCAAAAGATGAAGGAAACCGCCGAAAGCTATCTGGGCGAGAAGGTGACGCAAGCCGTCATCACCGTGCCCGCCTATTTCAACGACGCCCAGCGCCAAGCCACCAAGGATGCCGGCAAGATCGCCGGTCTGGAAGTGCTGCGCATCATCAACGAGCCGACGGCGGCCGCGCTGGCCTATGGTCTGGACAAGAAAGACAGCAAGACCATTGCCGTCTATGACTTGGGTGGCGGCACGTTCGACATTACCATTCTGGAAATCGACGACGGCCTGTTCGAAGTGAAATCCACCAACGGGGACACGTTCCTTGGCGGGGAAGATTTCGACATGCGGATCGTCAACTACCTTGCGACCGAGTTCAAGAAAGAGAATGGCGTCGACCTGACCGCTGACAAGATGGCGCTTCAGCGTCTGAAGGAAGCTGCGGAAAAAGCGAAGATCGAGCTGTCCTCGTCGCAGCAGACCGAGATCAATCAGCCCTTCATCAGCATGGACAAGAACACGGGCCAGCCGCTGCACCTGGTCATGAAGCTGACCCGCGCCAAGCTGGAATCGCTGGTGGGCGACCTTATCAAGAACTCGCTCAAGCCTTGCGCCGCCGCGTTGAAGGATGCGGGCCTGTCCAAGGGCGACATTGACGAGGTGATCTTGGTCGGCGGTATGACCCGTATGCCCAAGGTGATCGAGGAAGTGACCAACTTCTTCGGCAAGGAACCGCATAAGGGCGTGAACCCGGATGAAGTGGTGGCCATGGGTGCGGCCATTCAGGCCGGCGTGCTGCAAGGCGACGTGAAAGACGTGGTCCTGCTGGATGTGACGCCGCTTTCCTTGGGGATTGAAACGCTGGGTGGCGTGTTCACCCGCCTGATCGACCGTAACACGACGATCCCGACGAAGAAGTCGCAGGTGTTCAGCACCGCCGAAGACAACCAGAACGCGGTGACGATCCGGGTGTTCCAGGGCGAGCGTGAAATGGCCGCCGACAACAAGATGTTGGGCCAGTTCAACTTGGAAGACATTCCGCCTGCGCCACGCGGGATGCCGCAGATCGAAGTGACGTTTGATATTGACGCGAACGGTATCGTGAACGTGTCCGCCAAGGACAAGGGCACGGGCCGCGAGCAGAAGATCACGATCCAGGCCTCTGGCGGTCTGTCGGATGCCGACATCGAGCAGATGGTGAAGGACGCAGAGGCGAATGCCGAAGCCGACAAGAAGCGGCGCGAGCTGGTCGAAGCCAAGAACCAAGCGGAAAGCCTGATCCACTCGACCGAGAAATCGCTCGAGGAATACAAGGACAAGGTCGACCCGACCACGGTCGAGGCGATCGAACTGGCCATCGTCGCGCTGAAAGACACGCTGGAAGGCGAGGATGCGGGCAAGATCAAGTCCGGCATCCAGAACGTGACCGAAGCGTCGATGAAACTGGGCGAGGCGATCTACAAGGCACAGGCCGAGCAAGCCGAGGGCGCGGATGCGTCCGATGATGACGGCCCGCGGGATGTGGACCAAGACATCGTCGACGCCGATTTCGAAGACCTCGAAGACGGCAAGCGCAAGTAAGCCGCGCCGCCACGTCACCTGGAACCGGCCTGACAAGGCTCAGGCCGGTTCCCTTGTTCGGAGCCTGTTGCCATGGCCAAACCCGATTTCTACGATCTGCTGGGCGTCAGCCGGTCCGCATCGGCCGACGAGATCAAGAAGGCCTATCGCAAGAAGGCCAAGGAACTGCACCCCGACCGCAATTCGGACAACCCCGATGCAGAGGCGCAGTTCAAGGAAGTAAACGAAGCCTATGACGTTCTGAAAGACCCCGAGCGCAAGGCCGCCTATGACCGCTTCGGTCATGCCGCATTCGATGGTGGCATGGGGGGCGGGCCGCGCGGGGGGCCGCAAGGCTTCGGCGGCGGCGGCGATTTCGCCAGCGCCTTCTCGGACGTGTTCGAAGACCTGTTCGGCGATTTCGTCGGTGGGCGCGGTGGCGGTGGCCGCTCGCGCGCCAGCCGTGGGTCGGACCTGCGTTACAACCTGCGCGTCACGCTGGAAGAGGCGTATTCCGGCACCCGCAAGACCATCCGCGTGCCGCGCCTGTCGGAATGCGACGCCTGTAATGGCAGCGGCGCAGAGGGCGGCGCGGAACCCGTGACCTGCCCCACCTGTTCGGGCATGGGCAAGGTGCGCGCGCAGCAGGGTTTCTTCACCGTGGAACGCACCTGCCCCACCTGTGGCGGCGCGGGTCAGATCGTGAAGAACCCGTGCAAATCCTGCGGTGGCGCTGGGCGTAAGGAAAAGGAAGCGAACCTGTCGGTCAACATTCCGGCGGGCGTGGAAACCGGCACCCGCATTCGCCTGTCGGGCGAGGGGGAAGCAGGTCTGCGCGGCGGTCCGGCGGGCGATCTGTATATCTTCGTGAACGTGGCCGAGCACACGCTGTTCAAGCGTGATGGCATGAACCTCTATTGCCGGGTGCCCGTCAGCGTGACCCGCGCCGCTTTGGGCGGAGAGGTCGAGGTGCCCACCATAGACGGCGGGCGCTCGCGCGTGAAAGTGCCGGCGGGTAGCCAGTCGGGCAAGCAAATGCGCTTGCGTGGCAAGGGGATGCCCGCGCTGCGCGGCGCGGGCCATGGCGACATGCTGATAGAGCTGGCGGTGGAAACCCCGGTCAACCTGACCGCACGCCAGAAAGAGCTTCTGGAAGAGTTCGAGAAGCTAAGCGCCGAGAACAATCCCGAAACCAACAGTTTCTTTGACAAGGTCAAAGGGTTCTGGGACGGGATGAAGGGTTAAAGCTGCGCCAACAATTCCGCGTGGCGCGCCAGAAAGCGCGCCCGCGCATTTGCCGGTGGGGTTAGGATCAGCGATAGCCCGTCCAGCAGGCTTGCATCGGGGCGGCCGAAAAAGCGGTCGGCCTCGGTTTCGGAAAACCCGGCAATCTGTGTCGCCTCCAGCCAAGCCGATACCTTGTCGGCGGCCTTGATCCGGCGCTTGACGGCGACGGGCAAGGCGGCAGGCAGCCCGAAACGAATGTGGATGGCAGCGGTCAGCCGCGCATCCAGCGCGCCGTAATCCGGCCCCACCGCCGCTTTCACCGGCGAAATCATGTCCCCGATCACGTATTCCGGCGCATCATGCAGCAGTGCCGCCAATTGCCATTTCGGGTCCGGCGCTTTCAGGCTGCGGGTGAAAATCGCCTCTACCAGCAGGGAATGTTCAGCCACGGAATAGGGCCAGTCGCCCCGCGTCTGCCCGTTCCAGCGCGCGACGAAGGCCAGGCCGTGGGCGATGTCCTCAATCTCTATGTCGACCGGGGTTGGGTCCAGCAGGTCCAGCCTGCGGCCCGACAGCATCCGCTGCCATGCACGGGGAGGAGGGGGCATAGGTCATCCTTTCGCCCGCTTGGATAGCGCAGGCCATTCGGCGCTGGCAAGCCGTGGCGCGCGGGGGCATGATGGTTTGAAACGGGGTTTCAAGGACTGTGACGATGGCACCGAAGCTGGGCTTGGCGTTGGGCACGGGTGGGGCGCGCGGGTGGTGCCATATCGGCGTTTTGCGCGCGTTGGACGAGATGGGGGTCACGCCCGACATCATCGCGGGCAGTTCGATGGGGGCAGTGGTCGGTGCGGCCTATGCCGGCGGCGCGCTGGACGCGCTGGAGGACTGGGCCCGCGCCCTGACCCCGCGCCGCGTGTGGCAGTTGATAGACATGCGTCTGACCGGCGGCGGTTTGGTGGGTGGCACCAGCATTCGGCACATGCTGACAGAGATCGGGTTGGACAAACAGATAGAGGATCTGGGCCTGCCATTTACCGCCGTGGCCGCCGATCTGGCCACGGGCCGCGAGATCTGGCTGCAAAAGGGGCCATTGGTGGCCGCGACCCGCGCCTCTGTCGCCATTCCGGGGGTGCTTAGCCCGGTCTGTATTGACGGGCATTGGCTGATTGATGGCGGCGTGGTCAACCCGGTGCCGGTATCGCCGCTTCTGGCGGCGCGCGCGCGGGTAGTGATCGCCGTGAACCCCAACGCCGCCACCGCAGGGCAGTTCTGGCGACCGGGAGAGGATTGGCCCGGCCTGCCCGACATGTCGGATATTTTCGGGCAGGTGGCGGATAAACTGCCCGACCCGCTGTCGCGTATCTGGCAGGCGGGGCCGGGCGACGATGCGGCCAAATCCCCCAGCCCGCCCAGCTACACCGCCCTGATAAACGCCACGATCGACATGATGAGCGACCAGATCCGCCGCGCGCGGCTGGCGGCGGATGCGCCGCATGTGCTGATTTCGGCGCGCTTGGGCGACATGAACATCATGCAGTTCCACCGCGCGTCAGAGGCCATAGCCGAAGGCTACCGCGTGACCATGGCACAGGCCGACTGGATCGAAACGCTTTTGTCCGGGCAATGAAAAACCCCCGGCGCGGGGCCGGGGGTTTGAAGGTCAGATCAGCACCAGATCAGTTCGGGATTTCCGAGGTGATGCCCTCGACATAGAAATCCATGCCCAGAAGCGTGCCGTCATCGGCAACTTCGCCCTCGGCCAGCCACGGGGTGCCGTCCTGACGGTTGATCGGGCCGGTGAACGGGTGGAAGCTGCCATCTGCGATGGCGGCGATCATGCCCTCTGCCTCGGCGCGGACATCTGCCGGGATCTTGTCGCTGAAGGGCGCAAAACCCACCATGCCATCGGCGATGCCGTGCCAGACATTGCCCTGCTCCCAGGTGCCGTCGATCACGGCGCGGACGCGTTCAATGTAGTAGGGCGCCCAGACATCCATGATGCCGGTCAGATGCGCTTCGGGTGCGAAGGACGACATGTCGGAAGCCTGGCCAAAGCCCATGACGCCCGCATCCTGCGCGACCGTCAGCGGCGCGGTCGAATCGGTATGCTGCATGATGATGTCGGCACCCTGCTCGATCAGGGCTTCGGCGGCGGCGGCTTCTTGTGCCGGATCATACCAGGAATAGACCCAGATGATCGAGAATTCGACATCGGGGTTCACGGCCTTTGCTGCCAGATAGGCAGAGTTGATGCCCATGATAACTTCGGGAATCGGGAAGGACGCGATGTAGCCGACCTTGTTGGTTTCGGTCATCTTGCCCGCGATATGGCCGATCACGGCGCGGCCTTCGTAGAAGCGCGCGTTATACAGGCTGACATTGGGCTGTTCCTGGATGTAGCCGGTCGCGTGCTCGAACTTGATGTCCGGGAAGTTGGCCGCGACATTGTTCATTTCCGGGCCATAGCCAAAGGACGTGGCGAAAATGATGTCCGCGCCGCTCAGCGCCATCTGGGTCATGACGCGCTCGGCATCCGGGCCTTCGGCCACGCTTTCGACAAAGGTGGTTTCCACCGCATCGCCGAACTCTGCCTCGACCGCAAGGCGGCCTTGGTCATGCGTGTAGCTCCAGCCGTGGTCGCCCACCGGGCCGACATAGATGAAGCCGACAGTGGTCTTGTCGTCCTGCGCGAAGGCGGGCGCGGCAAGCGCAAGCCCAAGCGCGGTGGCGGCGCCAAGGATTGATTTGAAGATCATGTTGGGTGTTCTCCCTGTTGTTATGGCAGCGAATTGCCTCAGCCAGAGGCGTGGAAGGGCCGGTTCAGCGAGCCGGGCGCATTGAGCGACCCGCGCGCCTTGCCCGACGAAATGAAGACAAGCACGATGATCGTTATCAGGTAGGGCGACATTGACAAGTATTCGACGGGTATCTTGACGCCTGCCGCTTGCAGATTCAGTTGCAAAACGACGATTCCGCCGAACAGATAGGCACCCGCCAGCGCCCGGAATGGCCGCCAGCTTGCGAACACAACCAGCGCGAGCGCGATCCAGCCCGCGCCCGCGGTCATGCCTTCGGTCCATTGCGGCACGCGAATAAGCGACAGGTAAGCGCCGCCAAGCCCGGCGCAGGCACCGCCGAACACGATGGCCAGCGCGCGCACGCGTTTGACATGGTAGCCAAGCCCATGCGCCGCGTCGTGGTTTTCGCCCACCGCGCGCAGGATCAGCCCCGCGCGGCTGTATTTCAGGAACCACCACACGCCGATAACGATGGCGATGGCCAGATAGACCAGCGCGTCATGGCTGAAGAATGCACGGCCCAGAAAGGGGATGTCGGACAATGGCCCAAGGTCCAGCTTGGGCGTGCGCGGGGGCGAGATGCCGACATAGGCTTGCCCCAGCAGCGCCGACAGGCCCAGACCGAACAGCGTAAGTGCCAAGCCCGACGCGACCTGATTGGCCATCAGCACCTGTGTCAGCAGCGCGAATAGCAGCGCCAGCAGCCCGCCCGCGACGGCCGCGCCTATGAATCCCAAGGTGGGGTTTCCGGTCTGCACCGCGACGATGAAGCCCGCGACCGCGCCGAGGATCATCATGCCCTCGACGCCCAAGTTCAGCACGCCCGCCTTTTCGACGACCAATTCGCCAATGGCGGCCAGCAGGATGGGCGTGGCCGCGACCATCAGGGCGGCGATCAGAACGGCAGGTTGGATAGAGCCCAAGATCATGCGCGCGCTCCTTTCGTGAAGCGTAGGCGGTAATTCGTCTGGAAATCCAGTGCCAGAAGGAAGAACAGCAGCATCCCTTGAAACACCTGAATGGCGGCACCGGGCAGTTGCAACATCATCTGCGACAACTCGCCGCCGATATAGGTCAGGCCCAGCAAAAGCCCCGCCAGAACGATGCCGATGGGGTTCAACCGGCCAAGGAAGGCCACGATGATCGCGGTAAAGCCGTAACCGCTGGCAAAGTCGATGCGGACTTGGCCCGATGGGCCGCTGACCTCGAACATGCCTGCAAGGCCCGCCAACACGCCGGAAATGCCCAGACAGATCACGACCAGCCGTGCAGGAGAGACACCGGCAAACCGCGCCGCGCGCGGGGCTTGGCCGGCCAGTTGCACCTGATAGCCAAGGCTGTGACGGGTCATCATGACATAGGCGAAGATGACCGCGATAATGGCCGCGACCACGCCCCAATGCATCCCCGTGCCCGCGATCAGGTCGGCGTTATGCGCGCTTTCATACCGGCGCAAATCGCGCGAGCCGGGAAAGCCCGCGATGTCCGGGTTGCGCATGGCCCCAAGCGCCATGGCGGCCAGCAAGCGCTCGGCCACGTAGACCAACAGAAGCGAGACGAGGATTTCGTTGGTGTTGAACCGGGTTTTCAGAATGGCCGGAATCATGGCCCACAAGAACCCGCCCAAAGCGCCCGCGATCACCATCAGGGGGAAGATATACCACCCCTCGACCGGATAGAACGCCAGCGCCACGCCCGCGCCGCACAAGGCGCCGATAATATATTGTCCCTCTGCCCCGATATTCCAGATGCCCGCGCGGAACCCGATGGCAAGGCCCACGGCGATCAGGATCAGCGGCGCGGATTTTATCAGCAGTTGCGGGCGCGAGAAGCTGCCGAATTGTTGCGAGAAGATCGGGTCGAAGAAGATCAGCCGAATGGCCGCGATCGGGTCTTTGCCAAGGGCGGCAAACATCAGCCCGCCCGCGATCATGGTCAGCAGCACCGCCAGAAACGGGTTCAGGTATTGCGCGCGTTTCGACGGTGCGAGGCGTTTTTCCAGCCGGATCATTGCGCCGTTCCTTCTGCCGCGTGCATTCCATGCGCGCCGCCCATCATCAGGCCGATTTCATCCACCGTCAGCCCCTTGGCGGGGCGCGGCGGGGTCAGACGGCCTTCGTTGAGGGCTGCGAAACTGTCGGCCACTTCCAGCAATTCGTCCAGGTCTTGCGAAATGACCACAACGCCCGCGCCTTGGCCCGCAAGGTCCAGAAGCGCCTGTCGGATGGTGGCGGCGGCGGATGCGTCGACGCCCCAAGTGGGCTGGTTCACGATGATGACGGCGGGGTTCTGTTCAATCTCGCGCCCGATCACGAATTTCTGCAAGTTGCCGCCAGAGAGCGCGCGCGCCACGACATGCGGTCCCGGTGTGCGCACGTCGAACCGCGCGATCACGGATTCCGCGAAAGCGCGGGTCTTGGCCCAGTCGATGAAGCCGTTCTTGGCCAGCCCCTTGCGATGCGCGCCCGACAGGTAGGCGTTTTCCGTCAGGCTCATATCCGGGGCGGCGGCATGGCCCAGCCGTTCTTCGGGCGCGGCGACTAGACCCAACTCGCGCCGCCCGTTCGGTCCTAGGTGCCCCACGGGCTGGCCCAGTAGGCGCACACGGTCGGACGGGCTGGCAAGCTCTCCTGACAGGACCAGAAGCAACTCGTCCTGACCGTTGCCTGCGACACCGGCAATGCCCAGCACCTCGCCCGCGCGCAGGGCGAAATTGATGTCTTTCAACGATGTGCCGAACGGGTTGTTCGATGCCAGCGACAGCCCGTCCACCTGCAAAACCACGTCGCCAAAGGGCCGTTCGGGGCGTTCGGGCGGGGTCAGAAGCTGGCCGACCATCAACTCTGCCAGCTCGCGCGCCGATTTCTCGCGCGGGTCGCAGGTCGCGACCTTTTTGCCGCCGCGCAGGATGGTCGCTTCCGAGCACAGGCTGCGGATTTCTTCCAGCTTGTGGCTGATATACAGGATCGCCGTGCCTTCGTCCGACAGTTTGCGCAGGGTGCGAAACAGGATGTCCACCTCTTGGGGCGTCAGAACGCTGGTGGGTTCGTCCATTATCAAAAGCTTCGGGTCTTGCAGCAGGCAACGAATGATCTCGACCCGCTGACGTTCGCCCGCCGACAATTCGCCCACCAAGCGCGCGGGGTCCAGCGGCAGGCCGTAGGCTTCGGACACGTCGCGGATACGGGTGGCCAGATCGCGCAGGGGCGGCGGGTTTTCCATACCAAGCGCCACGTTCTCGGCCACGTCCAGCGCATCGAACAGGCTGAAATGCTGGAACACCATCGCAATGCCGCTTTTGCGCGCATCGGATGGCTGTCCGGGTGCATAGGCCTGCCCGCGCAGCCGCATCTCGCCCTTGTCGGGTTTGACCAGCCCGTAGATCATTTTCACCAGCGTCGATTTGCCCGCACCATTCTCGCCCAGCAGCGCATGAATCTGGCCGGGGCCGATGTCGAAGGACACGTCATCATTGGCCACCACGCCCGGATAGGCCTTGGTTAGGCCGGAAAGCTGCAAAAGGGGCGCATGGGCTGTCATGGGATGGGCCTGTCTGTTCGAACCGCCCCACAAGAAACCGTGACATGGCGGCAGAGGCAAGCGAAAGCTGCACGGAACTGCGCTGCGCCGGAAAACTGCCTGCGCGATGGCCATTCCATCTTTCCCGCCGGAATCGGCTGCACTACACTCGGGCCATGACCAACGCCCCCCGTTTCATCCATCTGCGCACCCATACCGAATATTCACTTCTGGAAGGGGCGGTGCCCCTGAAGAAGCTGGTGAAAACCTGCGCCGAAAAGGGCTATCCGGCGATTGCTGTCACAGATACCGACAACATGTTCGCGGCGCTGGAATTCTCGGTTCTGGCGTCGGGGCTTGGGGTGCAGCCGATTCTGGGCTGTCAGGTGTCGCTGGCCTATGACCCGCCCGCGCCCGGCGAAAAGCTGCGGATGCCTGCGCCCGTGGTGCTTCTGGCGCAGTCGGAAGCGGGCTATATGAACCTGATGGCGCTGAATTCGTGCCTGTATCTGCCCAAGGATCGCCCCGTTCCGCAGGTCACGCTGGAAGAGCTGGAGGCGCATTCGGACGGTGTAATTTGCCTGACCGGCGGGGCTGAAGGCGCGGTGGGCAAGCTGATCCAGACGAACCAGATGCCCAAAGCCCGCGCGCTGCTGGAACGGCTGGCGCGCGCGTTCCCGGACCGCCTGTATGTCGAATTGCAGCGCCACCCCGGCGATGACGGCCAGATGATGGAGGCAGAGCGCATAACAGAGCGCCCCTTCGTCGAGATGGCCTATGCGCTGGGTCTGCCGCTGGTTGCCACCAATGACGTCTATTTCCCCAAGGCCGACATGTATGAGGCCCATGATGCGCTTTTGTGCATCAAGGAGGGTGCCTATGTGGACCAATCCGCGCCACGCCGCCGCCTGACGCCGCAACATTACCTGAAGTCGCCAGAGGAGATGGCGGCGCTGTTCGCCGACCTGCCCGAAGCGATCGAGAACACGGTCGAGATTGCGCGCCGCTGCGCCTACAAGGCCGAAAAACGCGCGCCCATCCTGCCCCGCTTCGCCGAGGACGAGGTCGAGGAACTGCGCCGTCAGGCCCGCGAGGGGCTGAAAGCGCGTCTGGCCGTCATCCCCCATGCCGCCCCGGTCGAGGAGTATGAAAAACGGCTGGAATTCGAGCTGGGCATCATCGAGGGCATGGGCTTTCCCGGCTATTTCCTGATCGTGGCCGATTTCATCAAATGGGCGAAGGAACAGGATATTCCGGTAGGGCCGGGCCGGGGGTCGGGCGCGGGCAGCCTTGTGGCCTATGCGCTGACGATCACCGACCTTGACCCGCTGCGCTATGCGCTGTTGTTCGAGCGGTTCCTGAACCCCGAACGTGTGTCGATGCCGGATTTCGACATCGACTTCTGCATGGACCGCCGCGAAGAGGTGATCCGCTACACGCAGGAAAAATACGGCCATGACAAGGTCGGCCAGATAATCACTTTCGGCGCCTTGTTGTCCAAGGCCGCCGTGCGCGATGTGGGGCGTGTGTTGCAACTGCCGTTCGGGCAGGTCGACAAACTGTCCAAAATGATCCCGGTCGAAGGGGTCAAACCCGTCAGCATTGAAAAGGCGCTGGCCGACGAGCCGCGCCTGCGCGAGATGGCGAAGTCGGAAGAGGTGGTCGACCGCCTGCTGACCCATGCGCAAAAAGTCGAAGGGTTGTTGCGCAATGCGTCCACCCACGCGGCAGGGGTCGTGATCGGGGATCGCCCGCTGGACCAGTTGGTGCCGCTGTATCGCGACCCGCGGTCGGACATGCCCGCAACGCAGTTCAACATGAAATGGGTCGAACAGGCCGGGCTGGTGAAGTTCGACTTTCTGGGCCTGAAGACGCTGACGGTTATCCAGAACGCGGTCGAGTTGCTGAAACGGCGAGGCGTGGACATAGACATCTCTGCCATCCCGCTGGATGACAAGAAAACCTACGACCTATACGCCAGCGCCCGCACCGTGGCCGTGTTCCAGGTGGAAAGTTCCGGCATGATGGATGCGCTGCGGCGCATGAAACCCACCTGCATCGAAGATATCGTGGCGCTGGTCGCGCTCTATCGTCCCGGCCCGATGGAGAATATCCCGACCTATTGCGAGGTGAAGAACGGCCAAAAGGCGCTCGAATCCATTCACCCCTCGATCGACCATATCTTGGAAGAAACCCAAGGCATCATCGTTTACCAGGAACAGGTGATGCAGATCGCGCAGGTCATGGCGGGCTATTCGCTCGGCGGGGCGGACCTGCTGCGCCGCGCGATGGGCAAAAAGATCGCTGAGGAGATGGCGAAAGAGCGCCCCAAATTCGTGAAGGGTGCGATTGAAAACGGCGTGGATGAGAAGAAAGCGGGCGAGGTGTTCGACCTGCTGGAGAAATTCGCCAATTACGGTTTCAACAAATCCCACGCCGCCGCCTATGCCGTGGTTAGCTACCAGACCGCCTATCTGAAGGCGAATTACCCGGTCGAATTCATGGCCGGCGTGATGAACTGCGATATTCACCTGACCGAGAAATTGGCGGTCTATAAGCGCGAGGTGGACCGGCTGAACATTGCCGTGATCCCGCCCTGCGTGAACCGCTCGCGCGCGCGGTTCGACGTGGCCGATGGCGCGCTCGTCTATGCGCTGGGCGCGTTGAAGAACGTGGGCGTCGATGCGATGCGGCTGCTGGTCGATGGGCGCGGCGACAAACCCTTTGCCACGCTTTTCGACATGGCCCGCCGTGTGGATCTGAAGCGCGTGAGCAAGCGCGCGCTGGAAATGCTGGCGCGGGCGGGCGCGTTCGACCAGTTGGACCGCAATCGCCGCCGCGTGTTCGAAAGCCTCGATGCGCTTGTTACCTATTCGGCCGCCGTGTTTGAGGCGCGCGCGTCCAACCAGGTGTCGCTCTTTGGCGAGGCGGGCAGCGACATTCCCGAACCCCGCATGGCGAAGGTGGACGACTGGTTGCCGACCGAACGGCTGGCCGCGGAACATCAGGCCATCGGCTTTTACCTGTCGGGCCACCCGCTGGATGATTACGCGGGCGCGTTGAAGCGCAAGCAGGTCATGACACTGGCAGAGATCGAGAAGAAAGCCGCATCCGGCCCCTTCATGGCCAAGATCGCGGGCGCGGTGTCTGCGCGGCAAGAACGCAAATCGGCGAAGGGCAATCGTTTTGCGTTCGTGCAATTGTCCGATTCGACGGGCCTCTATGAAGTGACTGTGTTTTCCGAGGCGCTGGAAGCAGGCCGCCAATATCTGGAACCGGGCATGAACGTGGTCATCACCGCAGAGGCCACGATGGAAGCCGACACGCTGAAATTGCTCGCGCGCGCCATTCAGCCGATTGATGCGGTGGTGGCGGATGCGGGCGCGGCGGGCTTGCGGGTGCATGTGGCCGACCCGTCCGCCATCTCTGCGGTGGCGAGCCTGCTGGACCGCTACGGCAAGGGGCAGGCGCGCGGGCCTTTGTGGTTTTGCGTGACCGATCCCGAGCGCGGGCAGGAATATGACATCGACACCGGCCAGCTATACGCCATCACCCCGCAAGTGAAGGGCGCGGTCAAATCGCTCGATGGCGTGGTGCTGGTGGAAGAACTATAGCACCGGCACGCCCGCTGAACATGCTCCGTGGCCCGAATCGGTGTCGGGTCTGTTGTTGTTACCTTAGCGAAATCGATTCGGTATCGGGGTCGGCGGGTTTCCAGGTGCCGAACTGCACCGTTCGGTTGTTTCCAAATTGCCTCAAAGACTGGGCAAAGACTGGAAAACTGTTTCGCTGACGGCGATAACGCTTTGAAAAATTGTCAAAAACATGGCCGCGATAGCCGCGCGACGGCCGGGATCGCCACATTTTGCTCTTAAGGATTTCTTAATGCCGCGCAGAACTCGGCATCCATAGGAATTTGGAGAGATAACATGGCAAGATTTTTTGGCGGATGGGCCTCTTGGGCCAAGAACAAGCACGATGACGGCGGTCGCGGGTCTCGCGGGTCCAAAGGTTCCAAAGGGTCTGGTTCGCGCGGGTCGCGTGGCAGCAAAGGGTCCGGTTCCTGCGGCAGCAAGGGTTCTCGGGGTGGTCGCGGGTCTTGGGGCCACAAGGGTTCCGGGTCGCGTGGCAGCCGTGGCTCGAAAGGCAGCAAGGGATCGCGGGGGAGCAAGGGATCGCGCGGTAGCCGTGGCTCGCGCGGGTCGCGTGGCAGCAAGGGGTCACGTGGTAGCCGTGGGTCGCGCGGTTCGCGTGGAAGAAAAGGCTCGCGCGGTAGTCGTGGCAGCCGTGGGTCGCATGGTCGCGGTTCGCGCGGTAGCTGCGGGTCGGGTGGCACGGGCAAAGGCCCGAACGAGAATGCCAGCGACGTTGCCAAGATGAAATTCTTCTACAGCACCGTCAATGACGACGGCTCGACCAGCGAATTGTCGCCCGAAGGCTGGGCGCAGGTGGTCGAGGTCGAACTGCCCGAAGGCACCACTTTCGCGGAGCTGCCGCTGGAAGAGGCCGAAGAGCAGGTCTTGGCCGATCTGGAAGAAAAAGGTGTCGAAGTCGGCGAAATCTATCAGGTCACGCTGGTGGGCACCGATGCCGATGGCAACGAGGCCTATTACGACTACACCCTGGTCGAAGACGAGGACGGCAACCTCTCGTTGGAGCCGATGAGCGAAGATGACGACATCCTTGCGCAGTTCAGCACCGGCAACGCGGATGAGGCCGATTGCGACGACGACTATGAAGAGGAAGAAGACGACAGCCATAACTGGTGCTGATCGCCTTGAGCTGACTGAAAACCGCCCGGTGCCCTGCATCGGGCGGTTTTTCCATGCGCCACGCGCCCGACCGAATTCTGCCATTTTTGCGTGGTTTGTTGACCCGATAGGCGCAATAGAGGTGCATTATGGATATTGAAGCGACCATTGCCGAGATGGACATGGACAAGGAGGACGCGGATCGCTTTCGCCGTGTCCATGCCGCTGCGCAAACCCTGTTCGGCGACCGGCTGACCCGTATCAGCACCCCCGGCGGCAGCTACCGCGCCAGTTACCGCGTGCATCTGGGCGACGTGACTGCCATTGCATCCTGCCGCGACAATTTCCGCCGCACCCGCGTCGAAGCCTTTGCCCTGCGCAAGCTGGGGGCTGTGTGCGATGCGATGCCGCGCTGTCTGGGCCTGACCGACGATGTGCTGTTCCAAAGCGACGCGGGCCAGCGCCGCCTGAATGTCGCGATGTTCGAAGAGGGCGACGCCGCCCGCCAACAGATCGCCGCGAAATCGGTCGAGGCTTTGTTTTCCATTCACCGTGCCGCCCGCGCGGAAGAGATGCACAAATACATGCCGCCGCTCGGGTCCACCAAGGCGTGGGTCACGCGGGTGGTGAACGCGGTGCGCAAGCTGGAAAAGCAAGGCGCGAAGATTGGCAAAGGCTTCAACCGATTCGCCGTGTTCGAGGCGTTGAGCGTTGCCCCGCGCCAATTCGTGAAATGGGATTGCCGGTCGGGCAATGCCGCGCTGGATGATTCGGGCAAACTGCGCTGGTTCGATTTCGAATATTGCGGGTTGCGGCATGGGGCAGAAGATTTCGCCTGGCTGATCGCCGATGAAAGCTGGCCCTTGGATGCGCAGACCATGTTCGACATGGTGCGCGACGCTTATGACCCCGACACCCCCGGCACGCGCGACGCGTGGCTGGACTACCTGTCGCTTTACACCGTGTTCCATGCCTTGCAGCGCTTGCAGCTCATGCAATCCGAAGTGGCCCGGCGGGGGTGGAAGTCTAAGCGCAAGGTCGTGGCGCGTGACGATGTGGGCCTGCATCCCGATTTCGCGCTGCAATTGTGCAACGTGGCCATGTTCTTTGCCGATCGCAGCCGCCTGACCGCGCCGCTTGTGCCCATGTTCGACGAAGTGGCGCGCGAGCTTGCCTCTGTGGCCGATGCCGCCTGACCTGACCGAAAAGAGTGCCCCATGACCAGTTTGCAGATGACCCGCCCCGCGCCAAACATTGCCTGGACCGACACCTACCATAATGGCGGTGTCGAAGGGCGCCCGCTGGCAGAATGGTATAATTCCGAATTCGCCGCCCATTTCGACGCGATGGATTTCACCGCCGATCTGCCGGACCCTGCCCCTCAGCCAGAGGCACCGGAACAGGCGGCGCGTGTCGCGCCAGCGGTCGATATTTGCGCGCGCTGCCAGCTTTGCGCCAATGGATCGCTCTTCCCCGAAGGTTCTGGCCCCGCGCCTGTGCCCGGCAAGACCTATAGCTGCACGCTGTTGCGCTGGACCCGCGAGGGCGTGGTCGATACCGCTTTCGCCGCGCAGGTCGTGGAGGATGCGCTTCGGCTACAGGATCGCGCGATTGACGGTTTCGTCGCCGCGATGCCAGAGCATTTCGGCGCGCTGCGCCCCGCCACCGCGCTGGACGCGGAAGAGCACTATGTGCAGGGCCGCGCGCTCGGGGTCGAGATCGTGAAACCCGTGCGCGATGTGGCGTGGTTCCATTTCGACAGTTTCCGCAACTTCATACGGCAGAATTTCGAAAGCGGTTTCTTGCGCGATTAGGGCGCGGCGCTGTCAGGGCTGGACAAGCGCCGTCGCGGGCCACACAACGGGGCAAGCGACAAAGGACCAGACCCATGAGCACTGCACGGATTGTCACGGTTGGCGATATTGAGATCGGGGCCAAACACCCTTTTGCCCTGATTACCGGGCCATGCCAATTGGAAAGCCTGGACCACGCTCGAATGATGGCAGACCGGATCGCGGCGGCCTGTGCGCCCACCGGCACGCGCTTCATCTTCAAGGCCAGCTACGACAAGGCGAACCGCTCGTCCATCACCACCCAGCGCGGGTTGGGGATGGAAGAGGGGCTGTCGATCCTCTCGAAAATCCGCGACGAATTCGGCTGCCCGGTGCTGACAGACGTGCATGATGCGCGCCAATGCGCACCCGCGGCCGAAGCCTGCGACGTGTTGCAGATTCCGGCCTTTCTATGCCGCCAGACCGACCTTTTGCTGGCGGCAGGCGAAACGGGCGCGGCGATCAACGTCAAGAAAGGCCAGTTCCTGGCACCATGGGACATGGGCAACGTCGCCGAGAAAATCGCGTCCACCGGCAACCATCGGATCATGCTCTGCGACCGGGGCACGTCCTTTGGCTACAACACGCTGGTCAGCGATTTTCGCGGCCTGCCGATCATGGCGCAGACCGGCTATCCGGTGGTGTTCGACGCCACGCATTCGGTGCAGCAACCGGGCGGGCAGGGCACCACATCGGGCGGGCAACGCGAATTCGCGCCGGTTCTGGCGCGCGCGGCCTGTGCTGTGGGCGTATCGGCCTTGTTCATTGAAACGCACGAAGCTCCCGACACCGCGCCGTCTGACGGCCCGAACATGATCCCGGTGGACCAGATGGAAGGGCTGATCGCCCAACTGCGCGCTTTCGATGCGTTGGCCAAGGGTCTGGCGGCATGAGCAAGATCGCGATCATCATCCCGGCGCGCTATGCCTCTACCCGGTTTCCGGCCAAGCCGCTGGCGCCCTTGCGCGGTGCCTCCGGGCAGGTGAAAACGCTGCTGGAACGCTCGGTCGAAGCGGGCCGCGCTGCTGTGCGCGATATGGGCGTGCAGGCCGCGCTGTATGTGGCGACCGATGACAGCCGCATCGCGACAGAGGCCGCGCGCATCGGGGCCGAGGTCATCATGACCTCTGAGAGCTGCCGCAATGGCACCGAGCGCGTGGCCGAAGCGGTGCAGAACGCGGGGCTGGATGCCGAGATCATCGTCAACCTGCAAGGCGACGCACCGCTGACACCGCCGCATTTCGTGACCGCCCTTGTGCAAGCCATGCGCGATGATCCCGATTGCGGCATCGCCACACCCATCCTGCGCTGCGACACGGACGCCGTGCAGAACTTCATCGCCGACCGCGCGGCTGGGCGCGTGGGGGCCACCACCGTGGTGGCGAACCGGCTGGGCCATGCGCTGTATTTCTCGAAAGAGGTGATCCCCTTCACCAATGGCCGTGGCGTGGTCGATGGCGTGGTGCCGGTGTTTCACCATGTGGGCCTATATGCCTACCGCCGTGCCGCGCTCTATGCCTATATGGGCTGGGACGTGGGGCCGCTGGAAGCGTTGGAAGGGCTGGAACAGTTGCGCTTTCTGGAAAACGGCCACCCGGTGCGCGTGGTAGAGGTGTCGGCCCCCGGCGCGGTGTTCTGGGAGTTGAATAACCCGTCCGATACCCCTCTGATCGAGGGCTATCTAGCTAAAATGGGCTGGGACTAAGCCGTACTTGACGGCCTGAAATAAAGGCGCATTTCCCCTTGTCTATGCGGGCGGCCAGATTGCGGGTAGCGGTCGGGCCGCTCTTTGGGTTACTGTAAGCTTGACGTTACACGCCGACCGAACGGGATGAACAGGGTTTTGGCAACAAACCGGGACAGGCCGCCAGTCGGTTTCAACGTATGGCGCAGCGCAGGCATAGCGTGGCAGATCGCGCAGGCGCTTGTTGTCTTTGCGGCGCTGGGCTGGCTGGTCTGGCGCGGGATCGACGCGATGGATTACCGCTGGCAATGGTTCCGGGTCGAGCCGTTCTTCTATCGTGAAATCGACGGCGAAATCATCTGGGGCCCGCTGGTGCGCGGGCTGATCCTGACCATCCAGATCTCGGCAATCGCGGGTGCCTTGGCCATAGTGATCGGGTTTCTGACGGCCTTGGCGCGGCTGTCGGGGTCGTTTGCCGGGCGCGTTCTGGCCAAGGCCTACCTTGAAGCCATCCGCAACACCCCCCTGCTGGTGCAGTTGTTCCTTGTGTATTTCGTGCTGGCCCCGATCATCGGGATCGAGCGCTTCTGGGCGGGGGTGCTGTGTCTTGCGCTTTACGAGGGGTCTTTCGCCGCAGAAATCATTCGCGGGGGCTTGCGCGGCATAGACCGGGGCCAATACGAGGCCGCCGATGCCGTGGGGCTGACCGCTTGGGACAAATACCGCTACATCATCGTGCCACAGTCCATGCCGCTGATCCTGCCGCCGCTGACGGGCCTGCTGATTTCCACGATCAAGCATTCGGCCATCGTCAGTGTCATCGCGCTGGTGGAACTGACCACGCAGGGGCTGAACCTTGTGTCCAACACCTTCATGGCCTTCGAGGTCTGGTTCATCGTCGCGGGCATTTATTTGGCCCTGACGGTCAGCCTGTCTTTCGCTGTTTCCCTGCTTGAGCACTACCTGAGCAAACCCAAACGTTAACCAACCAGAGAGTGATGTTATGACCTTTCCATCCCTGAAAACCATGACCATTGCCGCCACCATGGCGCTGGGGGCTGTCCTGTCCTCGGCCGCGCAAGCCCAAGAAAGCGTTCTGGACACGATCCAAGAGCGCGGCACGCTGGTTGTCGGCATGTCCACCTTCGTGCCTTGGGCCATGCGCAGCACCGAAGGCGAGCTGATCGGCTTCGAGATCGACGTGGCCACCAAACTGGCCGAAGACATGGGCGTCGATATCGAATTCGTGCCGACCCAATGGTCGGGCATCATCCCCGCGCTGCTGGCGGGCAAGTTCGATGTCATCATCGGCGGCATGTCGATCACGCCGCAGCGCAACCTGACCGTGAACTTCACCGCGCCCTATGCCAATTCCGGCAACCAACTGGCCGCTAATCTGGAACTGACCGCCGATTTCGACGAGATGTCGGATTTCGACGACGCGTCGGTCAATCTTGTCTGCCGCCGTGGCGTGGTAGGCTGTGACGTGCTGGCCGCGAATTTCCCGCGTGCCAATATCCTGCAATTCGACGACAATGCCCAAGCCCTGCAAGAGGTGCTGAACGGCAACGCGCACGCCATCGTGGCCAGCGCGCCCGAACCCGCCTTCTGGGTCGAAGCGAACCCCGACACGATCGAACTGGCCTTTGACGGGGCCTTCCTGTCGCGCGGCAACGAGGCCTTTGCGCTGCGCAAGGGCGACCCGGATGCGCTGAACTTTTTCTCGAACTGGATCCTGGTGAACCAGTCGAATGGCTGGCTGGAAGAGCGCCATGACTACTGGTTCTCTGGCCAGCAGGCATGGATCGACAGCGTCGCGACCGAATAAGCCCGAGTTTTGACCCGCCGCGCCCCACCGCCGCCCGCGCCCCGCCGTCGCCTGACGGTGCTCGACATGGCCCTGTTCGGCCTTGTCGCGGTGGCGGTTGCGTTCGTGGCGTGGCGGGTCAATTCCGTGCTGGTCTATGACTGGGACTGGTCGCGTGTCTTGGGTTTTGTGGCCCGGTTTGACGCGGAAACCGGCGCATGGGTCAGCAACCTGTTGCTGCAAGGCTTGTTCACCACCATCCGGCTGGCCTTCTGGGGCACGATTCTGGCGGCGATCATCGGGCTGATCGTGGGCTATTGGCGCACCTGCGACACGCTGGCGCTGCGCATCATCAGCCGCACCTATGTGGAACTGATCCGCAATATCCCGCCCTTGGTGTTCATTTTCATCTTCTATTTCTTCATCTCCAGCCAGCTTTTCCCGGCGCTGGGTCTGGACAGTATCGACCGCGATAGCCCTTGGGTGGATAACGCGCTGTTCCGCATGGCCTTTGGTGAACCGGCGCTGTTTACCAATTTCCTGTCGGGCCTGATCTGCCTTGCCCTGTTCGAGGCGGCCTATATCACAGAGATCGTTCGCGCGGGCATCCAGTCCATCGACCGTGGCCAGTGGGAAGCCGGGCGCGCGATTGGCCTGTCGCGGTTCAATCTGCTGCGCGACATCATTTTCCCGCAAGCCATTCGCAAGATCCTGCCGCCGCTTGCAGGGCAGTTCATCACGCTCATCAAGGACAGCGCGATCATCTCGCTGATTTCGGTGCAGGAACTGACCTTCCTTGCCTCCGAGGTCGCGGCCACCACCAGCCGCGTGTTCGAGACGTGGATCTTGGTCGCCGCGATGTATTTCGCGCTGTGCTATCTGTTCGCCCATGTTTTTGCCCGGCTGGAACGCCGCGCAAGCCGCAGCCGCCGCTAGGAGCTTTTCCCATGCCCTCTACTCCGCTGGTCGAGATTTCCGGCCTCAGCAAATGGTATGAAGACTTCTCTGCGCTGCATGACATTAGCCTGACGGTCGCAGAGGGCGAGAAGGTGGTCATTTGCGGCCCGTCCGGGTCGGGCAAATCGACGCTTATTCGCTGCATCAACCAGCTTGAAGAGCACCAGCAAGGCACCATCCGCGTGGCTGGACAAGAGGTGCGGCCGGGCATGAAAGGGATTGAAGCCATCCGGCGTGAGGTCGGCATGGTGTTCCAGGGCTTCAACCTGTTTCCGCATATGACGGTGCTGGACAACCTGACCCTTGGCCCCATCCGCAACCGGGGCATGGACCGCGCCGCCGCGCGCAAGCTGGCGATGGAATACCTGGACAAGGTTCGCATTGCCGAGCAGGCCGACAAATACCCGCCGCAGCTATCGGGCGGGCAGCAGCAGCGCGTGGCCATCGCACGCGCGCTTTGTATGCAGCCGCGCGTCATGCTGTTTGATGAACCGACCTCTGCGCTTGACCCCGAGATGATCGCGGGCGTGCTGGACGTGATGGAAGGGCTGGCCCGCGACGGCATGACCATGATCGTGGTCACGCATGAAATGGGCTTTGCCCGCCGCGTGGCCGACCGGGTGGTGTTCATGGACGAAGGCGAGATTGTCGAGATCGCGCCGCCAGAGCAGTTTTTCAACGCCCCGCGGACCGAGCGCGCGAAACTGTTTTTGGGTCAGCTTCTGGCCCATTGAAGAAGGTTTGAAACCCGCGCGGCGCCCTTCTATACATTTGCCAGTCCAGTTGCAGGAGCGCCCATGCCGAACCCAACCGCTGCCATGCTTGTCATTGGCGATGAGATCCTGTCGGGCCGCACGCGCGATGCGAACATGCATTACCTTGCGGGTGAATTGGCGCGCGTGGGCATTGATCTGGAAGAGGTGCGCTTCGTGTCGGACAAGCACGCGCGCATCGTCGCCGCGCTGAACGCGTTGCGCGCTGACTATGACCAGGTGTTTACCTCTGGCGGGATCGGCCCAACACATGACGATATTACCGCCGATGCCGTGGCCGACGCCTTTGGGGTGGGCATCGACGTGCGCGAGGATGCGCGCGCGATCCTTGCCGCGCATTACCAGCGCACGGGGCTGGAATTGAACGCCGCGCGCCTGCGCATGGCGCGTATCCCCGACGGGGCGGCGCTGATCGACAACCCTGTGTCCTCTGCGCCGGGTTTCACCATTGGCAATGTGCATGTCATGGCGGGGGTGCCGGCGGTGTTTCAGGCCATGGTCGCGTCGGTCCTGCCGGGGTTGCAGGGGGGGGCTGCGCTGTTCAGCCAGACCCTGTGCATTCACCGCGGCGAGGGCGAAATCGCGGGCCCGCTGGCAGAACTGGCCAAGGCGCACCCGGACGTGTCGATCGGCAGCTATCCGTTCCAGCGCGATGGCGCGTTCGGGGTGAACGTGGTCGTGCGCGGGGCCGACAAGGCGGTGGTCGATGCCGCCATGGTCGCGCTTTGGGCGCAATTCCCAGAGGCCGTCGCATGATCGGCGCAAAGGCCTGCTTCACGACGCTCGCGGCAACTTGGCCCGCCGCGCGCAGTTGGCAGCAAGACGGCTGGACGCTGCGCGACGGTGCGGGCGGCGGCAAGCGCGTCTCTGCCGCCAGTGCCGGACCGGATGCGCGCGCCGCCGATCTGGCCGCGCTTATGCCGGCTGGACCGCTGGCCATGCTGCGCCCCGAACAGACCGCGCTGGACCGTGACCTTGCGGCCTTGGGCTACACGGTGGTCGACCCCACGCTGATCTATGCTGCGCCCGTGGCCGATCTGGCGCAAAAGCCGCCCCATGTCAGCCTGTTCGACCTGTGGGAGCCGTTGGAGATCATGCGCGAAATCTGGGCCGAGGGCGGTATCGGTCCTGACCGCATTGCCGTGATGGCGCGCGCACCCGGCCCCAAGACGGCCTTTCTGGCGCGGTTGGGCGACCGGGTCGTAGGCTGCGGGTTCTGCGCCATCCATGACGGGGTCGCCATGCTGCACGCGGTCGAAATCCTGCCCGCCTACCGCCGCCAAGGGGCCGGGCGCACCATGCTGACCGGCGCGGCCCATTGGGCGCAGGGGCAGGGGGCAGAGTGGTTCACGCTGGCCGTGACCGAAGCCAACGCGCCCGCCCGCGCGCTTTATGAGGGGTCGGGACTGCAAGCGGTCGCGCGCTACCATTACCGCCAGAAACTTGGGTGAACACAAGATTCTGAACAGCGCGGCAATTGCCGTGAACCGTGATCGGGTGCATAGCGATAGGACCGACGTCTGTAGCGCCGGGCCAATTTCGGACAAATCCCATGTCGAAACCGCCCTTTCCGCCATCCCGCCTGCTGTCACAGGTCGGGCGCCCTACGCTGTCGCATCTTGCGCTGAACCTGTTTGTCGCCACATGGATCATGGCGGTGCTGAACACCGGGTTCTGGGCGCGCCTGCTTCAGATCTTCGACCATGACATGGTTCAGATCGGGGTTTTCGCGGCGGCGTCCTTCGCGCTGACGGTTCTGACGCTCGAAACCCTTGCGCCGTTCCGCCTGCAAAAGCCCGTCGCGGCTGTGCTGATCGTGATCGCGGCAGGCGCCAGCTATTTCGAACAGGCCTATGGCGTGCTGATCGACCGCGAAATGGTGCGCAACGTGTTCGAGACGACTCCGACCGAGGCGGGGCATCTGGTGACACTATCGGCCATTGCCTATGTGGGATTGCTGGGCGTTGTTCCGGCGGCGCTGGTCTTTTGGCCCAAGGTGCTGCGCTGGTCGCTTCCGCACCAGCTTTGGCGCTGGCCCTTGGGGGTGGCGCTATCTGCCGCCTTGGTCGTGGCTGGCCTTATGACGGATTTCAAAGCCTATTCGGCCGTCTTGCGCGAACATCACGAATTGATGGGCAGCTACCAGCCCGGTGCCACGCTGTCCGCAGTTGCCCGTTTTGGCAAACAGCAATTCGCCAGCGCCCGACCCGAAGCCCAGCCAATCGCCACGGATGCGGTGCGCGGCCCGTCTCTTGCCGCCGCCGACAAGCCCGTGCTGCTGGTGATCTTCGCCGGAGAGACATTGCGCGCGCAGGATTTCGGCCTGAACGGCTACACGCGCGATACCACGCCCGAGTTGCGGGCGCGCGATGTCATCAATTTTTCCGACGTGTCATCTTGCGGCACGTCCACGGCCGTGTCGTTGCCCTGCATGTTCTCGGCCTTGCCGCAGGCCGAGTATTCGCGCGAAAGGTTTCTCTCGCAACACACGCTTCTGGACGTGGTAGAGCGTGTCGGCTTCGATGCGCATTGGTATGAAAACAACACCAGCAACTATGAAATTGCCGCCCGCACCGGGGCATCGCGGGTCGATGTCACGCTGGACCCCGCCGCTTGCGAAACCGAATGCACGGACGAGATTTTCCTGCCGGTCCTTGCGCAAGCGCTCGACAACATCACGTCGGACACGGTGCTTGTGCTGCATATGATCGGCAATCACGGACCCGCCTATTACCTGCGGTATCCGCCCGAACATGCCCAATTCCAACCCGATTGCCGCACGGCGGAATTTGCCAAATGCTCTGTTCAGGAATTGGTCAATGCCTATGACAATGCGGTCTTTGAAACGGATTTCGTCCTGTCGCGCAGCATCGACATGTTGCAGGCAAGCGACAAGGTTCTGCCTGCGCTGATGTTCCTGTCGGACCATGGCGAATCCTTGGGCGAGAACGGCCTATACCTGCACGCAGCGCCCATGTTCATGGCTCCCGAAACCCAGACCAAGGTGCCGATGGTGTTGTGGATGGGCGCAGAGTTCGAAACTCGCATGGGGCTGGACCGCGCCTGTCTGGCCGATGCGGCCGCGCGCCCGGCAAGCCATGACAATTTCTTTCATACGGTTCTGGGGCTTCTGGATATACGAACCGACACCCGTGACCCGGCGTTGGACCTGACCGAAGGCTGCCATGTGACGCGGGACGCGACATGACCGGCGCGCGCGACCCGCAGCGCCGTCAGATCACCCCGCCCCGGCGCGGGCTGCTGCATGTGATCGACGCGGCGGGGTATTCCATTGCGGGGTTGCGGCGCCTCTGGGCCGAGACCGCCGCGCGGCTGGAAGTGTTTGGGGCCGTGGTCGTCGCGGTGCTCTTTGCCCTACGCGGGGCAGAGCCGTGGCACTGGCTGGTGGCCGTCATGCTGTTCGCCCTTGTGCTGGCGGTAGAGGCGATCAACACCGCGCTGGAAGAACTGGCCGACCACCTGTCGCCCGAATGGTCCGTGATGGCGAAACATGTCAAAGACCTTGGGTCGGCCGCCGTGGGCCTTGTGCTGCTGGCCACCGGCACATTCGTCGTGGCTGTCTTGCTAGGCATCGTTTGATTCGATTGCACAAGGCCGCCGGCATCCGTTAACCTTCGGGAAATTCCAATGCAGAGGGCATGATGCGATATTTCAAGACTTTGGCAGTTGTGGCGAGTGTTCTGGCGGGGCAGGCGCAGGCGCAAAGCTGTGGCGGCGATTTCGGCGCTTTCGTGGGCGGCTTGAAAGCGGAAGCGGTCAGCCGGGGCTATGATGCCGCGATGGTGGACCGGTTCTTCGCCAGCGTGCGCCGGGACCAGTCGGTCATCAATGCCGACCGCCGCCAAGGTATCTTCCAGCGCCCGTTTCTGGATTTCTCGCGCGCGCTGATCTCGCAGAACCGCCTGAACAACGGTTTGCGCAATTACGACCGCTACCGGTCCGTGTTCGACGCAGCCCAGCGCCAGTTCGGCGTGAACCCCGGTATCCTGCTGGCCTTCTGGGCGTTCGAGACCGATTTCGGCGCGGTGCAGGGCGATTTCAACACGGTCAATGCGCTGGTGACGCTGGCGCATGATTGCCGCCGCCCCGAATTGTTCCGCCCGCAGGTTTTCGCGGCGCTGGAAATGCACCGCCGGGGCGATCTGGACCCGCGCACCATGACCGGCGCATGGGCGGGCGAGATCGGGATGGTGCAGAAACTGCCCTCGGACATCATCAACCACGCGGTCGATGGCGATGGCGACGGGCAGATCACACTGAAAACCTCTGCCGCCGATGCGATCATGTCGGGCGCGTCGATGCTGCGCGCCAAAGGCTGGCGCGCGAACGAGCCGTGGATGCACGAGGTCGCGCTGCCCCAAGGCATGGACCTGACCCGCACGGGCCTGCGCACCCGGATGAGCGTGTCGGACTGGCAACGCATGGGCATCCAGCCCACCCATGGCAGTCTGCCCTCGGGCAATCTGCAAGCGTCGATCATCGTGCCGCAGGGCCATCGCGGCCCGGCCTTCATGGTGTTCGACAATTTCAGCACGCTTTTCGAATGGAACCAGAGCTTCATCTATGTCACCACGGCGGCTTATTTCGCCACGCGGCTGACGGGTGCGCCGGTTTACCGGGCCGGAAACCCCGAAACCGGGCTGAACCAGGACCAGATGCGCGATTTGCAGCAAAGGCTGGCCGCGCGCGGGTTCGACGTGGGCGCGGTTGACGGCATTCTGGGGGCCAATACCCGTGCCGCCGTGCAAGACGTGCAGGCGCAGCTCGGCCTGCCTGCCGATGGCTGGCCCACGCCGGCACTGTTGCGCGCGCTCTAATCCCCGGCGCGGAGCCAATAGCTATGGTCGCCCCGGCGCGCGCCGGGGGCGCTGTTGCCTTGGCCCGCGCGCAATTGCGGCACTTGTTGTAACACCCGGCGCAGGCGGCGCAGCGCCAGCGGCTTTGTCATGACCAGAACGCCCGCGCGCTCTGCCTGTTCGGCCAGCGCGGGGCCGTGATCGGCTGTCACCAGAAGCGCCGGAATGTCGCCATGCGCGGCGCGCAGAGCGGCAATGGCCTGCAAGCCGGTTGCGCCATCGTCCAGCTGGTGATCGGCCAGAATGACATCGGGCGCAAGGCCAAGATCGGCGATCTGCACCTCTGCCTCTGTCAGGGACGCGGCCTCTATCGGGCTTGCCCCCCAGTCTTCCAGCATCCCCATGATCGCGCGGCGGCTGGTGGCGTCATTCTCGATCACCAGCACCAGCATGTCCGACAACAGCCCCGCCGTCTGGTCGCTGTCGGGCAGCGGCGGGGCGGCATGTGGCCCCGCGCTTGCCTGCGGAAGCGTGACGGAAAACACCGTGCCGCGGCCCGGTTCCGACCGCAGGTCCAGCCCGTGGCCCAGAAGCGCGCAGGCCTGTTCCACGATGGCCAGCCCCAGCCCCATGCCCGCTTCGCCGCTGGGGTTCAGCCGTGTGAATTCGCGAAAGATCTCTGTCTGCTTGTCGGGCGGAATGCCGGGGCCGGTGTCCCACACTTCCAGCCTCAGCGCGCTGCCGTGGCGTCGTGCGCCCAGAAGCACGCGGCCCCGCTCGGTATAGCGTAGGGCGTTCGACACAAGGTTTTGCAGAATGCGTTTCAGATAGACCGGGTCGCTGCGCACGCTGGCCGCGCAAGGCATGACCCGCAACTGCAACCCGCGCCGGTCGGCCATGGGTTGAAATTCGTCGCGCAGCCGCGCGAAAAGCGGGCCAAGCGGCACGGTATCGACCCGCGCGCGCGCGGCACCAATGTCGAATTTCGACAGGTCCAGAAGCGCTGCCAGAATATCTTCGACAGATGCAAAGGCGCTTTGCACGCGCCCGATCAGGCGGCTTTGCGCGGGGGCATTGTCCATCGCCGCCAAGGAAGCAAGGAAAAGTTTGGCCGCGTTCAGCGGTTGCAACAGGTCATGGCTGGCGCTGGCCACGAAGCGCGATTTGCTGGCATTGGCGCGTTCGGCCGCATCGCGCGCGGCTTCCAGTTCGACCGTGCGGGCCTGCACGCGGGCTTCCAGCGTTTCGTTCATGCGGTGCATTTCGGCTATCGCGCGCCGTTCGCGGGTCAGGTCGGTGAAAGAGATCACGAAGCCACGGTCGGGCATGGCCTGCGCCGACAGGTGCAGCTCTGTCCCGTCCTCTTGCACAAGGTCCAGCCCCAAGGGCGGCCGCGACGCGGGGCCGTTCACCCAATCGGTCAGCACCTGGCGGATATTGCCCCGGCCCAACAGACGGCGGCGCATCAGGTCGTTCAGAAGCTGCGTAAAGGGCGTGCCGCTGGCCAAAAGCGCGCTGGGCGGCGCGAATATCTCGCGCAGGCGGCGGTTCCAGCCCGCCAGCCGCGCTTTCGCGTCGAAGATCAACACGGCCTGGTCAATATGGTCGAGCGTGGCGCGCACCATCTGGGCCTGCTCGTCCAAGAGCTTTTCGCGCTCCAGCCGTTCGGTGCGGACCATGGCGGTGACATCGGTCTGGATCACGGCGGTGCCGCCGGAATTCATGCGCTGTTCGCTGACTTGCAACCAGTTGTCCTGCACCAAGGGCACGACGAAATTGACGTTGCGGCGGCGGTGGCTTTGCAGGCGTTGCGCGGCCCAAGCGTCGCGCTCTGCGGGACCGGACAGGTCAATCGCCGCGCTTTCCGACACCATGCGCACATAATCCTGAAATGGCAGGCCGGTGCCAAGCTGGTCGCGGATGTCGGGCAGGGCCGCGCAGAACTGGCTGTTCCACAAGGTCAGCCGGTCGCGGGCGTCGAACATGGCAAAGCCCTCGCCCATGGCTTCCAGCGCGTCGGCCAGCGTGTTGCGCGCGCCGACCGCGTCGCGTTCGGCCTGTGACAGGCGGGCATTGGTCACGCGCAGCTTGTCCAGCGCTTCGGCCAGGTCTCGCGTGCGTGCGCGCACCTGCTGTTCCAGCGCGACCACGTCGGACAATTGCCCCATCGGGCGGCTGGGCAACTGGCCGCGCTCGGCCCGGTCCATCAGCGCGCCCAAAATGGCGCGCAGGCGGGCATTTTGTTCGTCAAGCGGCAGGTCCGGGTCGATCATGGGCCAACCCCGTAGGCAGCCAGATCATCGCCCGAATCCGGCGGGTAAAAGGCCAGCCCGGTGAAGGTCTGGTTCACATGGACCATGTTGAACTGCTCGCCATAGGTGTTGAAGCCGGTCACGCCGTGGCGGTCCAGCACTTCGGATACCGCGCGTGCGGTCTGGCTGTTCTCGGCCTCCAGCCGCCGCAAGATGCAGTCACAGGCCAGAATATCGGGGGCGACCCCACCGGCGGCCAACCCGGCAAGCGCGCGGTCCAGATGCGCCACAAGGTCGGTGCCCTGCGCCAGCCGCAGAACCAGCCCGCGCTCTATGGCCGAAAAGAAGCGCAGGGTGCCATCAGGTTCCACCCGCTGAATGGCCAGCACATGATGCGTGTCGCCGATCTTGGACACGACCGGGTTCGCGGCAAAGGTGAAGGGCGACAATTGTGCCGGGTCTTTGCCGAGAATGCGCGCATATTCCGGCCCGGCGGGCATACCGTTTATTTCCAGCACCAGCCGTTGCGCGGGGTCGGCATCGGTCACGACCATGCGTTTCTCGGTCGGTTCCAGATGGTCGAAGCGAAATGCCGTCACGGTGCAGGGCGTGCGCAGAACCGCGAGCGTTGCGGCATTGCTGCGAAAGCGGCGATCCACCAGCACAAAGGTTTGCCCGAAGCGCAGCCCGTCACCGGCAGAGCCGCCGACCAGAGGGCTTTGCCCCAGCGCTTCGGACAAGGTCCAGACAAGCTGGTCTTCCATCAGCGACAGGCCGTCCGACAGCAGAAAGGCCACCTCGTTGGCCCAATCGGCGGTCGAGAAGGTCAGCCCCGCGCGCAGCTCGAACGCCATGGCGCGGGCCTGTTCGGGGTCGAACCCGGCAAGGTCCGTCACCGCGCCCACGGCCACGCGAAACAGTGCGCGCGGCAGGCCAAGCGCGGTCAGGCTGTGGTCGAGGTAGCCGCCCCGGCCGATTTCGCCCGCGGTGGTGCAGCCCATGACCTGCACGCTGGCGGGCAGGCTGGCCAAGGCACGCTCTATCGCCGTCAGGTCATGGCCCTCGCCCACGAACAGCACGATCAGCGCAAGATCATCGGGCGCAAGGGCTGCCAGAACTTCGGCACTTGCCGCAGCGCTGTCGGGATTGCCCGATTGCGCGCGCCGCATGATGCCCGCCGGTCCTGTCATTCGCGCCGCCCTCCGTGTCCTGCGCGTCAGAGCCTACGGCACAGGCCGCGCAAGGCAAGCCCGCTTCTAACGCCGCAGGATTTCGGCGAAACTGGCGGAATTGGCGATGCGCACGGCTTGCGTGCGGCTTTGCGCCCCCAGTTTGCGCAGAATTGCCGTGACATGCGCCTTGACCGTGGTTTCGGTGATCGACAGCTCATAGGCGATCTGCTTGTTCAGATAGCCCTCGCACACCAGCGCCAGAATGCGGCCCTGCTGCGGCGTCAGGTCCGACAGGCGGTCGATGACGCTGCGCTCGGCCCCGTCGGGCGCTGTAGCGCTGGGCGGGGTGTAGCCTTCTGGCGTGTAATGCCCGCCTTGCAGGGCTGCGCCGATGGCGGCGACAAAGGCTTCTCTGGGGCTGTGCTTGGGCACGAAACCGGCCGCGCCCGCGTGCATGACGGCGGCGATGATCCTGTCATCGACCATAGAGGACACAACCACCACCGGCACGCCCGGCGCCATGTTGCGCAGGCGTGTAAGCCCGTCCAGACCGGCCACATCGGGAAGGTTCAGATCCAGTACGATCGCGTCGGCCATCGGGCCGCTGCGCAAAGCGTCCAACCCTGTTTCCAGTGTCGCAGCGGTGCCGATCTGCGGCTGGCCCAGCGTTTCCGACAAGGTCATCTGAAGCGCTTCGCAAAACAGCGGATGATCGTCGATGACAAGGATCATTCCGCTTCCCTTTTGCGTTGCATGTCCCACGGTTATCATATCGGAGCGCATCGGTTCACCGCAACTTTGCCTTGCGCCATGCTAGGCCATTTTCCGCGAAAGTGCGCCCCCTTCTATCGTCTAACAGGCGCGGCGCGGCCAGTCGCCATGTGTGGCAATTGGATAGCATGGCGTGCCCCTTGGCCCGCGCGGCGCGGCATTGCGGTTGACCCGGCAGGGGCAGGCGGTATTGTGGCGGCGAATACGTGATGCCGGTCAATGCCTTGGGGAAGGCGCGACGCGCGCATTGCTGCCAACATCATATGCCAGCATGGCAGGTAATCTATGACCCAGTTTTCGCGCCGGACCTTCTTGGCAAGTGGCACCGTGCTTTTGCTCTCGGCCTGTTCCGTCCCGCGCGATGCGCCGCGCAAGAGCGAGGTTCTTTCGGGTGGCGACACCGGCGAAGGCGATCCCGATGCGCTGTTTTCCGTGGTCGAGGTGACATCGGACACGTTGAAGACCATCGCCGACTGGCCCGTGGCCGACTCGCGCCCCGCCAAGCGCTGGCCGTCGCGCGGGGGCGGCCTGACCAGCCAGCGGCTGGCACCGGGCGACAGCGTGTCGCTGCGCGTCTGGACGGCCGAGGAAAGCTCTTTGCTGACCAGTCCGGGCCAGCGTTTCGCCGATATTCCCAACCTGACCGTGTCGCAATCGGGGCACATCAACCTGCCCTATGTCGGCGAGGTGCATGTCGCAGGCCAGCGCACCGACAGTGTGCGCGCCCGGATAGAGGAACGGCTGAGCGGTATTATCCCTTCGGCGCAGGTGCAGCTTGATGCCGAAATCGGGCGGCGCAATTCCGTCGACATTCTGGGTGGCGTCGCCGCGCCCGGCAGTTTTCCGCTGGAAGAGCGCAACCTGACAGTCCTGAACCTGGTCAGCGAAGCCGGCGGGCCGAAAGACGCGTTGGCGAATCCGCAGCTTCTGCTGACGCGCGGCAATACCGTCTATCGCAGGCCCTATAGCGACGTTCTGGAAAACCCCGAGCTGGACGCCGCCCTTGTCGGGGGCGATCGTGTGGTGATCGTCGAGGATGAGCGCAAGTTCACAGCACTTGGCGCGGCAGGCAGCCAGAAGGTGATCGGGTTCGACACCGAAGAGCTGAGCGCGCTGCGCGCCGTGTCGCTGATCGGCGGGATTGCCGACAATCGCGCCGACCCGCGCGGTCTGCTGGTGCTGCGCCGCTACTCCAAGGCCGATGTCGGGCGTGCAGGGGGCCCGCCCAAGGAAAAGGTCGTCTTCAGCCTGGACCTGACTAAGGCCGACACGTTGTTTGCCGCAGACCAGTTCATGCTGCAAGATGGCGACGTGGTTCTGGCCACTCAGGCCAGCGGCACGACCGCGCAACGCATCATGGGGCTGTTTGGGGCGCTGTTGGGCGCGGGGCGGACGATTTCAAATATAACTGACTAGGCTTTCGCCGGAAAGCTGAACCCGGCCTCTGCCATCAGCGCGTTGGACCGGGTTTCGACGACCTGCTCCAGCCGGTCTAGGAACACGCGCGGGTCTTCGCCCGCCGGGATGGGCGGCAGGAATTCGACCACCGCCGTGCCCGGCTTGCGCAACATGCTGCGCTTGGGCCAGAACAGGCCGACATTGGTCGCCACGGGCACGCAAGGCTGGCCAAGCTGTTCATAAAGCACCGCAGAGCCGACCTTGTAGGGCTTTTCATCGCCCGGCGCGACGCGTGTGCCTTGCGGGTAGATGATGATCTGCCCAGCAATCTCGCGCCCCTGCTCGACCCGCGCAAGCATGTCACGCACCGCGGCCCCGCCCTTGCCACGGTCCACCGGGATGCAGCGCAGCCATTTCGCATACCACCCCAAGAACGGCGTGCGCATGAGTTGTTTCTTCATGACGAAACGCGGGTTCGGCAGGGCACCGAAAATAAGGATGATGTCGAAAAAGCTTTGGTGCTTGGCGGCGACCAGCGCCGGGCCTTGCGGAAGCTCGCCGCGAATATCGACATGCAGGTCAACCATCCAACCGGCCGTCCAGCGGACGTAATGGCAATAGGTGTGGCAGGCTTTCAGCGCCATGTCGCGCCGAAACGCGGCCAAGGGCGCAAAGGCCAAGGCCAGAACCGCCATCGCGATATACATCTGCACGATGAAGATGAAAGATCGGACATATTGAAGGGCAAGGCGCATCAGGTCACTCCGCGCAGAACTGTCATGGCGGTGGCCGCCGCCGCAAACAGGGCCACCAGCGCGATCAGGACGGGCACCATCAGTGGCACCAGCCAGCCCGCGCCCTGAAAGCCCAACCCGCTTGTGGCCTCTGGCCCAAGCGAGGGCAAGCCCAACATCGACACCATGCCCAAGGCTGTGCCGATAGCCGCGCCCAAGGCCGCGCGCTGCGTCATGCGCCGCACGAAGGCGCGGGCGATGAAGCGGTCCCGCGCGCCCACAAGGCGCAAGACGCGAATGACTTGCGCGTTCGATGCAAGTGCCGCGCTCGCGGCCAAGGCGATGATGACACCCGTGACCCCTCCGATCAGCCCAAGCGCAAGCAGCGACAGCCCGCGCAGACGGCTGGCCGCGTCGATCAGCGGGCGGCGCCATTGGCTGTGGTCGTCATAGATCGCGCCGGGGGCTTCGGCGCTTAGCCGCAGGCGCAGCCCTTGGCGGTCCGGCCCGTCAAGGGTTTCCCACACCTCGATCATGCGCGGCAGTGGCAGCGTATCCAGCGGCAGGTCCGGCCCCAGCCAGACCGACAGCAGCGCGCCCTGTTCTTCGGCTGTCATGACGCGGGCGTCTTCTATGCCCGGCGTGGTGCGCAGCACTTCCAGCACGGCCTCTGTCTGGCTGTCCAGTTCGGCGGGCGGGGCAGAGATGCGGATCGTGGCGGTCTGTGCCAGCGCGTCGGTCCAGCTTTGCGCCAGCCGCCCCGCCGACATCGTCAAGGCCAGCGCGAACACCGCGAGATACGCCATGGACGCCGCCCCAACCCAGACAAGCCATGCGCTATGGCCGGTGCGCGGCACGATCTGGTCGGCGATACGGCTCACAGGTCGGCCCCCGCGCTTTGCAGCCGCCGCCCGGCAATGCGCAACACCCGAGCAGAGACCTGGCTTTTGGCGGTGCGGATCAGGTTCATGTCATGCGTGGCGATCAGGATCGCGGTGCCCATGCGGTTCAGCTCTATCATCAGCGACAACAGGCGTTGCGACATGTCCCAGTCCAGATTGCCCGTGGGTTCATCCGCCAGCAGCACGCGCGGCGCGGCGATGACGGCACGCGCCAACGCGGCGCGCTGACGCTCGCCCCCCGACAGCGTCGGCGGCAGCGCATCGGCCTGCGCGCGCAGGCCCACCCAGTGCAGCAGGTCGGAAATGTCGTGATCCTCGACCGTGCGCCCCGTGGCGGTCAACGGCAGGCCCACATTGGTTCGAATGCTCAGATGGTCCAGAAACTGGCAATCCTGGTGCACCACCCCGATAGAGCCGCGCATCTCGGCCAGGTCATCGCGGCTCATGGCGCGCAGGTCGGTGCCGTTCAGGACCACGCTGCCCCGGCTGGGCAGCAGCTCTCCGTAGCACAGCTTCAGGAAGGTGCTTTTGCCCGCGCCCGATGGCCCGGTCAGGAAGTGAAAACTGCCCGGTTCCAGCGTGACATTCACCCCCTCGAACAGGGCGCCGCCACCATAGTCATGCGCGACATCGGTGAATTCGATCATGGCTGGCCTGCGAAACTGCCGTTGGAACGGAACGAAAGGCGGGGTCGTGGCAAAATTCGTTAATCCTTGTTGGAACATGCCCGCTTGCTTGCTACAACATATAGGTGAATGCGCCAATGGCCGATTGGTGACGGGTAGGAGTGTCGATGCGTCTGATTTGCCCTAGTTGTGCCGCGCAATACGAGGTTGATGCCTCGTTGTTGCCCGATGACGGGACAGAGGTTCAGTGCTCGTCCTGTGGCACGGTCTGGTTTCAACCGGGCAAGGCCAGCCCCAAGACCGCAGAGCGCCCGGCGAAAGCGGAACCACCCCAGCCCGCGCGCGAAGCAGCGCCGCAACCCGCAGCGGAAAACGTGGCACCGCCTGTGGCCGAAGCCCCGCCCGTGCCCCAAGCTGTGCCCCAATCCTTTCCGCGGCCCGAACGCCCGAAGGCCACGCTGCCGGAAACGCCGCGCCCTGAGCGCCCGCGCCCGGAACGGCCCGCGCCCCCTGCCGAGGCGGCGACCGAAGCGCAGCCTCCCGCCCCGCCTGCCCGCGCGCTCGACCCGGCGGTGGCCGATGTTCTGCGTGGCGAGGCAGAGTTCGAGGCCAAGCAACGCGCCCGCGAAGAGAGCGGGCTTGAAACCCAGCAAGAGCTGGGCCTGTTCGGCCCCGCGTTGTCTGCGCCCGCGTCGAAATCCGGCGCGTCCAGCCTGCCGGATATCGACGACATCAGTTCGACCCTGGAACCCGTCGACGCGGGCAGGGGTTCGCAGCCCGACCTGCCCAAGACCGAGGCCGCGCGGAAACGCAGCTTCGTATCGGGGTTGCTTGTGCCGGTCGTGATCGCCCTTGTGCTGGCCGGGCTGTATCTGCTTGCGCCCATGCTGGTCGGTGTGGTGCCTGCGCTGGACGGGGTTATGACGGCCTATGTTACGATGGTCGACACGGCCCGGCTTGCGGTTGCAGGGCTGTTGGGGGCCGGGTCTTAGAGCGGCCAGATCAGCAACAAGAGCGGCAGGCTAAGCGCGACGATCAGCGCTTCCAGTGGCAGGCCAAGCCGCCAGTAATCGCTAAATCCAAAGCCCCCCGGCCCAAGGATCAGCGTGTTGTTCTGGTGGCCGATGGGGGTCAGGAACGCGCATGATGCGCCGATGGCCACGGCCATCAGGAAGCTGTCGGGGCTGACGCCAAGCGCGCCCGCAATGCCTAATGCGATGGGGCACATCACGGCGGCTGTGGCGGCGTTATTCATAACATCGGACAGGAACATCGTGACCACCAGCACCAAGCCCAGCGCCATCACGGCGTTGCCTTGGGCGACGCTGCCGATCAGGAAATTCGCCAGAAGCGCCGCAGCGCCCGTGCTTTCCATGGCACCCGCCACCGGGATCAGTGCGGCGAGCAGCACGACGACCGGCCAGTCGATGGCGGTATAGACGTCGCGCGGCGGCACAGTGCGCAAGACCATTGACGCCAGCACCCCCAGCGCAAAGGCGACGGCTGCGGGCAGCAAACCAAAGGTGACAAGCGCGATTGCGCCCAGCATGATCGCGCCCGCCATCGCGGCCTCGCGCGGTTGCGGCAGGCGCAGGTCGCGCGGGCCAAGCGGCAGACAGCCCATATCGGCGGCGAATTGCGCCACCGCTTCGGGCGGGCCTTGGACCAGCAGCAGATCGCCGGGCCGATAGGTGATCGCGCGCAGGCGGCGGCGCGGGCGGCGGCCCTCGCGCGACAGCGCCAGCAGGTTGAGCCCGAAACGCGTGCGCATCCCCAGATCGACGGCAGAGCGGTCGATCAGCGCCGCGCCGGGTTGCACGACCAGTTCACGCAGCACGATTTCCTCGTCCGGGGTTTTGTCCGTGTCGTCAGCGCTGGGTTTGGCCACATCCAGCGACACGTCGAACACCGACACGGCCTTGGCCAGCATGTCGGTCTCACCCTCCAGCACCAAGACATCCTCGGCCCGGATGCGGCGCGCGCCATGCGGTGCGTTCATCCGCGATCCGCCGCGCAACAGCGCCACGATCTGCGCGCCGCTGTCGTCGATCTCGCGCTCGAAACCGCGAATGGTCAGGCCCACGGCCTTGCTGCCCTCGGGCACGCGCAGTTCCGCCATGTAAGAGCCGGTTTCGAAATCGTCGCCCGCCGCCGCCTGACGCTTGGGCACCAGCCGCCAGCCGACCAGCACGATGGCCAGCACGCCGATCACGGCCACGCTGGCCCCCACCGGCGCGAAATCGAACATCGCGAAAGCGCCCAGGCCCGCCTCTTCGCGAAAGCCCGATACGATCATGTTGGGCGGTGTGCCCACCAGCGTGCTCATGCCGCCAAGGATGGTGCCAAAGGCCAGCGGCATCAGGATCTGGCCGGGCCGCAGCGACAAACGCCCGGCCATCTGGATGGCCACCGGCATCAGCAACGCCATCGCGCCCACGTTGTTCATGAAGCCCGACAGGAACGCGCCCAGCCCCAGAAGTGCCGCCATGCTGACCAGCGGCCCCGCATCGGTGGGCAGCAGATGGCGGGTGACGGCATCAATCGCGCCGGTCACTTGCAGCCCGTGCGACAACACCAGAATGCAGGCGACCGTAATGACCGCCGGGTGTCCGAACCCCGCGAAAGCGGTTTCCGGCACCACCAGCCCCGCCACAACGCTCGCCAGAAGCGCGGCCAATGCCACCACGTCATGGCGAAAGCGCCCCCACAGGAACAGCGCCATTGTCACGCCCAGAATGGTGAAGATCAGCGCCTGGTCCTCGGTCATGGTCCCCCATTTCGGGCGAAGGGCGGCTTAGTTGCCGCCAAAGATGGTGCCCAGAATGCCCCGGATCGCGTCATCCAGCGGGCTTTCGCGTTGGGGCTGGGGGCGGGCCGGTTGCGGCGCGGGGGCCGATTGGGGCCGCGCGGGCGCGGTCATGGGCAGGGGGCGCGCGGGCAGACCTTCATGCACGCGCAGCATGGTTTCGCGCCAGATCTCGGCGGGCAAGCCGCCGCCGGTCACGCCGGTCAGCGGCGAATTGTCGTCATTGCCCATCCAGACGCCCGCAACGTAATCGGCGGTAAAGCCGATGAACCACGCATCGCGCGCGGCTTGGGTGGTGCCGGTCTTGCCAGCGGCTTCGCGCCCCGGCAGGCGGGCGCGCTGGCCGGTGCCTTCCTCGATCACGCGGCTCATCATCCATGTCAGCATCCGGGCCGAGCTGTCAGAGATCACGCGCTCGCCGATCCCTGTCGAGACGCCGAACAAGGGCGTATTGTCGCCCAGCAGTTTCAGCTCTTCGATCCCGTAGGGGCGCACCGCGCTGCCGCCGTTCAGAATGCCCGCATAAGCGGCGGTCATGTCCAGAAGCGTGGATTCCGATGCTCCCAAGGCCAGCGCCGGCCCCTCGGCCAGTTCACTGCGCAGGCCAAAGGCGTTGGCCACCTCGCGCACGCGCTCGCGGCCCATCGCTTCGGATATGCGCACGGCGGGGGTGTTGAGCGAATCCGCCAGTGCTTCGGTGAGGGTGACGAAGCCGTAGAACTCGCCGTCGTAATTGCGCGGCGACCATGGGCCAGAGCCGGGAATGTTGATCGTCAGCGGTGCATCTTCCACGATGTCGAACGGCTGGAACCCGTTTTCCAAGGCGGCGGCAAACAGGAACGGCTTGAAGGCCGACCCGGTCTGCCGCACCGCCTGCACAGCGCGGTTGAACCCGCCGACGCTGGCATCGCGCCCGCCGACCATGGCGCGCACCGCACCATCGGCGGACATGACGACGACGGCGACCTCGGCCTCTGACCCCTCGCGCACCTTGGTGGCAAAGACCTCTGCCACCGCCGCTTCGGTCGCGGCTTGTAGGCGCGGGTCGAAGGTGGTGCGCATGATGACGTCTTCGGTCGTCTCACGCGTCAGGAAGGCGGGGGTGTCCACCATCAGCCAATCGGCGAAGTTGATGCCTTGCTGTTCTTCCGCGCGGTTGGACAGCGTGGCCGGGTAGGCGCGCGCTTCGGCATATTCATGCGCGTCCAGATAGCCTTGGTCGTGCATCAGTTCGATCACCACGGCGGCACGTTCCTGCGCGCGTTCAAGGTTGCGCGTGGGCGCGTAATAAGAGGGCGCGACCAGTAGACCCGCCAGCATGGCGCTTTCCGAAGGGCCGATTTCATTGGCCGAGCGACCGAAATAGCGCTGCGCTGCTGCTTCGAACCCGCGTGCGCCCGCGCCAAGGAACGCGCGGTTCATGTAGATCGTCAGGATTTCGTCCTTGGTGAACTTGGCTTCCAGCGCGAAGGCATAGGGCAATTCCTTGATCTTGCGCCACAGTGTGCCCCGGCGGCAATCGGCCTCGTAATCGGCCTCTGACTCCCATGTCTCGGGGTCGTAGGGCACGCCAAGGCACAAGAGTTTCGCCACCTGCTGCGTGATGGTCGACCCGCCCGCGCCCGAAAACGCACCGCGCCCGGCGGCAAGGTTAGAGCGGATCGCGCCCGCGATCCCGCGCGGCGACACGCCCAGATGCCAATAGAAGCGCCGGTCCTCGGTAGCGACGATGGCGTTTTTCAGATGCGGGCTGACCGTGCCCGCCGTGATGACGCCGCCAAAGGTTTCGCCCCGCCATGCGAAGACCTCGCCGTGGCGGTCCATCATCGTGACAGAGCCTTGCGCGCGGTCGTCCAGAAGCTGTGTCAGCGGCGGCAGGGTCGAGTAGAAGTAAAATGTCGCCAAGGCGAGGATGAACGCCACGGTCGCGGCCCCGCGCCATGTCACGCCCCAGATGATCCGCCAGATCAGGCTGAGCGTGGCCCAGAAAAAGCGCGTCACTGCATTCCCGCCGCGCAGTTTGCGTGCGGGTGCGCGCTTTTTCGCCGCCGGCTTGGTCCCGCCGCGCGTGCGCTGCGGGGCGGCCAGCTTCTTTTTCGGGGGCTTGGCGCTGCTCATGCGTGGTTATGCTCGTGTGCCGCGTTTCGGGCGAAATTCATGTCGTTTCGGTCTTCTTGCCATGTGTGGCGCGGCATTTCCACCGTCTTTGGGCGAACATCGCGCAACTGTGCCTTGCCCGAGTCATTTGGGGAACAGCGCCGGATCGCGGTCATCGGGCAGGCGATTCTCCGCCAATTCATCCAAGAAATGCCCAAAAAATGTGCAATGGCGCAAATTTGTGCACTCATTTTCGGATTCTGCGGCGTGGCGGTGCAGAACCGCGCCCGGAAAGTTGAGGAATACCGCCCTTCACCCTCTGTTTACGGTGTGCGGCCGAGACCGGTCGGCAATGTGGATGAAAGGGGATGACACCGTGAAATATATCATTGCGGCGATTAAACCGTTCAAGCTGGAAGAGGTGCGCGAAGCGCTCACCTCTATCGGCGTGCGCGGTATGATGGTTACCGAGATCAAGGGCTTCGGCGCGCAATCCGGCCATACCGAGATTTACCGCGGCGCCGAATATGCCGTCAATTTCGTGCCCAAGCTGAAGCTGGAGATCGCAGTCAGTGACGCGATGGCCGATCAGGTGGTCGAGACGCTTCAGAAAACCGCCAAGACCGACAAGATCGGCGACGGCAAGATTTTCGTGCTGGACCTGGCATCCGCGACCCGCGTGCGCACCGGTGAAACCGGCGACGATGCCCTGTGATCCCGTGGACCCAGATCAAAAAGGACAAATACTGATGCAACTCAAGAAACTCCTTCCCATCGTGGCCGCGGCGGCACTTTTGCCCAGCCTCGGCTTCGCACAGGACGAAGCGCTGTCGGCGGACCGCGTGAATTCCGAAATGGTCTTCATCATGAACACGCTGCTGTTCCTGATGGGCGGTTTCCTCGTGTTCTTCATGGCCGCAGGTTTCTGTATGCTGGAAACCGGCCTTGTGCGGTCCAAGAACGCGACCATGCAGCTTGTAAAGAACGTCGCGCTTTTCTCGCTGGCGTCGGTCGCCTATTTCGTCGTGGGCTTCAACCTGATGTATCCGGGCGATGGCTGGATCGTGCAGGGCTGGATGGGCGGCTTCTCGATGACGTCGCTGGAACCGGTCGGCGTGGGTTATGACGACCTGGTCGATGTGACCTATGCGTCGGTCGGCTCTGACTTCATCTTCCAGCTGATGTTCTGTGCAGCAACCGCGTCCATCGTGTCGGGTGCCGTGGCTGAGCGCATCAAGCTGTGGCCCTTCCTGATCTTCGTGGTCATCCTGACCGGCCTCATCTACCCGATCCAGGCAAGCTGGAGCTGGGGCGGCGGCTTCCTGTCTGAAGCTGGCTTCTCGGACTTCGCAGGCTCGTCCATCGTGCACTCGGCTGGCGGCTGGGCTGCTCTGGCTGGTGTCCTGATCCTGGGCGCTCGCACCGGCAAGTATGGCAAGGACGGCCGTGTCACCGTCATGCCCGGTTCGAACCTGCCGCTGGCAACGCTGGGCATGTTCATCCTGTGGCTGGGTTGGTTCGGCTTCAATGGCGGCTCGCAGCTGGCCATGGGCACCGTCAGCGACGTGGCAGATGTCAGCCGCATCTTCGCGAACACCAACACGGCGGCTGCCGGTGGTGCGATCGCAGCGCTGATCCTGACGCAGGTTCTGTATAAGAAGGTCGACCTGACCATGGTTCTGAACGGTGCGCTGGCTGGTCTGGTGTCGATCACCGCCGAACCGCTGGCCCCCGGCCTTGGGATGGCAACCATCATCGGCGCCATCGGCGGTGTGATCGTTGTCTTCACCGTGCCGCTGCTGGACAAGCTGAAGATCGACGACGTCGTCGGTGCGATCCCGGTCCACCTGTTCGCCGGTATCTGGGGCACGCTGGCCGTTGTCCTGTCGAACAGCGACGCCACCATCGGCGGCCAGATCTACGGTATCGTTGCCATCGGTGTCTTCATGTTCGTCGTCTCGGCCATCGTGTGGTTCATCCTGAAGGCGGTCATGGGCATCCGCGTCAGCGACGAAGACCAGATCAACGGTCTGGACACCTCTGAGCTGGGCATGGAAGCCTACCCGGAATTCAGCAACCGCTGATCCGACCATCCTGAAAACCGCAAAGGCCCGGTCGCAAGACCGGGCCTTTTGCATGTCCTAGCGGTGACAAGGCCAAGCTTGCGCGCAAGCCCGTTTGGCAAGGTCACGAAAAGAGGTGGGGAATGGTGGGCGATAACGGATTTGAACCGCTGACATCTTCGATGTGAACGAAGCGCTCTACCGCTGAGCTAATCGCCCCCGACCGGCCTGATAGCGCCAGCGCCGTGGCAGCGCAAGCCCTTTTCGGCGGGTTTCCTGCCCCTTGCGACCAAGGGGCAGGGCTTTGGCTTAATGCGCGGGGCGGGTGCCCGCTTCTTCGGCTTTCGGCGACATGCGGGCCACGCGCGCGGCTTCGTCCGCCTCTGCGTCCCATTCGACGGCTTCGGGGGTTCTGACCAGCGCATGTTGCAGCACTTCGCGGACATGACCGACGGGGATGATCGTCAGCCCCTCTTTCACATTGTCGGGGATTTCGGGCAAATCCTTGGCATTGTCCTGCGGGATCAGCACCGTGTCGATACCGCCGCGCAGGGCCGCCAGAAGCTTTTCCTTCAGCCCGCCAATGGCCAGCACATTGCCGCGCAAGGTGACTTCGCCGGTCATGGCGACATTCTTGCGCACCGGGATCTGTGTCAGGACCGACACGATGGATGTGACCATCCCCACACCGGCGCTGGGCCCGTCCTTGGGCGTGGCCCCTTCGGGCACGTGGACGTGAATATCCCACGCGTCGAACCGGGGCGGCAGAACGCCGATTTCAGGCCCGATCGACCGAACGAAAGAACTGGCCGCGTCGATCGATTCCTTCATCACATCGCCCAGCTTGCCGGTGGTCTTCATCCGGCCCTTGCCCGGCAGGCGCAGCGCTTCGATCTGCAACAACTCGCCGCCCACCTGTGTCCAGGCCAGCCCGGTGACAACGCCGATCTGGTCCTCTTTCTCGGCAGAGCCGAAGCGGAACCGTGGCACGCCAAGGAAATCGGACAGGTTGTCAGCCGTCACGCTGACGGTGGTGGCATCCTTGCGCACGATCTGGGTCACGGCCTTGCGGGCGAGTTTGTTCAGCTCACGCTCAAGGTTCCGCACCCCGGCCTCGCGGGTATATAGCCGGATGGTCTGGGTGATCGCGTCATCCGCCACCTCCAGCTCGCCCTTTTTCAGACCGTGGTTCTTGACCGATTTGGGCAGCAGATGCGTGCGGGCGATTTCCAGCTTCTCGTCCTCGGTATAGCCCGAGAGCGGAATGATCTCCATCCGGTCCAGCAGCGGGCCGGGCATGTTGTAGCTGTTGGCCGTGGTCAGGAACATGACGTTCGACAGGTCGTATTCCACTTCCAGATAGTGGTCCACGAAGGTCGAGTTCTGTTCCGGATCCAGCACCTCCAGCATGGCCGACGCCGGATCGCCCCGGAAATCCTGCCCCATCTTGTCGATCTCATCGAGCAGGATGAGAGGGTTCGTCGTCTTGGCCTTTTTCAGCGCCTGGATGATCTTGCCGGGCATGGACCCGATATAGGTCCGCCGGTGGCCGCGAATTTCGGATTCGTCGCGCACGCCGCCCAGGCTGATGCGGATGAACTCGCGCCCGGTGGCCTTGGCCACGGACCGCCCAAGGCTGGTTTTACCCACGCCCGGAGGGCCGACCAAGCACATGATCGGGCCTTTCAGCTTGGCAGAGCGCGACTGCACCGCCAGATATTCGACGATCCGCTCCTTGACCTTGTCCAGACTGTAATGGTCGGCATCCAGAACCTGTTGGGCGCGGCCAAGGTCTTTCTTGACCTTGCTTTTCACACCCCACGGAATGGACAGAAGCCAATCCAGGTAGTTGCGCACGACGGTCGCTTCGGCAGACATGGGCGACATGTTGCGCAGCTTTTTCAGCTCGGCCTCGGCCTTTTCGCGGGCTTCCTTGGAAAACTTGGTCTTGGCGATCTTCGCTTCCAGTTCGGCCAGTTCGTTCTGGCCGTCCTCGCCATCGCCCAATTCCTTCTGAATGGCCTTCATCTGTTCATTCAGGTAGTATTCGCGCTGGGTCCGCTCCATCTGGCTTTTGACACGGGTCTTGATCTTGCGCTCGACCTGCAAGACCGACAATTCGCCCTGCATCTGCGCGTAAATCTCTTCCAGCCGCGCATTGAGAGCGGTCATCTCAAGGATCGCCTGCTTCTTGTCCACGCTCGACCCAAGGTGCCCGGCGGCCAGATCGGCCAGCTTGGCGGGGTCGGTGGCTTCGGCAATCGCGGCCAAGGCCTCGTCCGGGATGTTCTTGCGAATTTTCGCGTAGCGCTCGAATTCGTTCTGCACCGACCGCATCAGCGCGCGGACCTCGTCCTCGGGGCCGGTGTCGTCCGACATCTCGGCCACCTGCGCTTCGAAATAGCCCTCCTCGCGGGTGAATTCGGTAATGCGCACGCGGCGGTGGCCTTCGACCAGCACCTTGACGGTGCCGTCGGGCAGTTTCAGCAGTTGCAGCACATTCGCCAGAACGCCCACGCGGTAAATGTCGTCGCTTTGCGGGTCTTCCTGCGCATGGTCGATCTGAGAGGCAAGCAGGATCTGCTTGTCATCATTCATCACCGTTTCCAGCGCCCGCACAGATTTGTCGCGGCCCACGAACAGGGGCACGACCATATGCGGGAACACGACCATGTCGCGCAGGGGCAATACGGGATAGCTGCTCAATTCCGTCACGGGTATGTCCTTTGGCTTGTCGGCAATAGCGTGCCGCTTGCTATCAGATTTGGGCCGAACGGCGTCTGAATTCAAGACGCGGCTGGGTCAGCACGCAATAAGCCAAGGATACAGGCGGAAAAAACGGTGTAAACGCGTCCGGGGCGGGGCCGTCTGCGGGCCAAGGCTGCATTGACTGTTTCAAAAGACCGTCGATTTCCGAAGAATAAGGAGCCCCGGCAGATGACCGGGGCCCCCATATCTCACCCGCGTGCCCTTCACGTCACGAGAGGATGGTAGGCCCGGTCTTCCTAACCGGACACCCAACACTCCATGATTCCCGGCGCGGACACAAGCCGCATAAAAGCTAAAACTGTAGCGACCGGGTATCAGCCGTAGACCGATTCCTTGCCGAAATGCTTGGTCAGCAGGTAATAGATCACGGCGCGATACTTGTTACGCTCGGAGCGGCCATATTGCTCGATCACGGCGTCGATGGCCTTGTCCAGCTCTGGCCCGTCAGCCAGCCCAAGCTTCTTGACCAGAAAGCTTTTGCGCACGGTTTCCAGCTCATGCGGCTGCGATCCGGCGACCGTGCTGGCATCGGGGTTGTAGATGGATGGCCCGCAGCCGATCGTGACCTTGCGCAGCAGGTCCATATCCGGCGTGACCCCGCATTTGTCCCGCAGATCGGCGGCATAGCGGTCAATCAATTCGTCGCGACGTCCCATGTTTCGCTCCCTTTTATGGTTTTCGCACTTTTACCCAAACAGCGCGCGAAGCGCCCGGCCAGAGTGTGCGCAACTCCGGGCGCTAAACCAAGAAAAAAGCGCACCCCTCGCGTCAGGCCGTTTTGCGTTGTTGCCCCGCCACATAGGTTTGCACCACGGCGCGGTCGCAGCCCATCACTTGCAGGGTGAACAACTCATCCGCCAACCCGCGCGCACGTTCCATGCGCTGCGCCATCGCGGGCGTGGCGCACGCGTTCAGCACCACGAAATCTGCCTCGGACCCCGGATCGAGTGTGCCGATACGGTCGGTCAGCCCCAAAGCATCTGCATTGCCCCGCGTGATCCAGTGAAAAGCGCGGTAGGGGTGCATCCGCTGGCCTTGCAGTTGCAGCACCTTGTAGCCCTCGGCCAGTGTTTGCAGCAGGCTGTAGCTGGTGCCGCCACCAATATCTGTGGCGATGGCATTGGTCAGCCCGCCCGCGCGCAGTTTCGCGTCGTTGAACAGGCCCGACCCAAGGAACAGGTTCGACGTGGGGCAGAAGACGGGCTTGGCCCCCGCTTCGGCCAGTGCGCCGATTTCGCGGTCGGACAAGTGAATGCAATGGCCCAGCAGGCTGTTACCGCGCAGTAGGCCGTAGCGGGCGTAAATATCGGTGTAATCCTTGGCATCGGGGTAAAGCTGGCAGGACAGCGCGATCTCGGCGTGGTTCTCGCTTAGATGGGTCTGGATGTGGCACTCGGGGTGCTCTGCGGCCAGCGCCTGCGCCGCTTCCATTTGCGCCGGGGTAGAGGTGATGGCGAAGCGTGGCGTGATCGCGTAGCCCAGCCGCCCCTTACCATGCCAGCGCGCGATCAGCGCCTTGCTGTCATCGTAGCTCGATTGCGGGGTGTCACATAAGGCGCTGGGCGCATTGCGGTCCATCATCACCTTGCCGGTAATCAGCCGCATGTCGCGCCTGAACGCTTCGGCAAAGAGCGCGTCGGCAGAGGAAGCGTGCACCGACGCATAGGCCACCGCCGTCGTCGTCCCGTGATCTGTCAGCCGGTCCAGAAACGCGCCCGCCATGGCTTCGCACAAGGCGGGGTCGGCGTAGCGGGTTTCTTCTGGGAAGGTGAAGTCGTTCAGCCAATCCAGCAATTCCGCTGCCCAGCTTGCGATGACCTGCGTTTGCGGGAAATGCAGATGCGTGTCGATGAATCCCGGCATCAGCAGATGCGGGCGATGGTCGATCACCTGCGCATCGGGGGCATGGATGTCACCCGCGTCGCCCATGGCGCGGATCAGGCCATCTTCGACCAACAGCGCGCCATCCTCGATATAGGTGAAGGCATCTGTGTCATCGGGGGTTTGCGGCTCTCGGTGGAAGGTCAGCAGCCGCGCGCGGATCAGGGTCTGGGTCATGGTGTTCCTTGGGGTAGTCGCGCGAGGGCGGCGAATATTTCCTGCGCGGTCATGAGGGCAATGACCTCTGGCCGCTTGTCGCCCAAACCCGCCGCGCCGATGGGGCAGGTCAGCGATGATGTGTCGGTGTCGTGGTCTTGTGCGAAGCGGTCAAACCGCGCGCGTTTCGTGGCCGATCCGATCAGGCCCACATAGGCCGCGTCGCCCCGTTTCAGCGCGGCGAGGGTGAGCATAAAATCCAGCCCATGGTCATGGGTTGTAACCACGAAGGCGGTGCCGGGGGGCGCTTGGTCGATCTCTGCCTCTGGCAGCGGGGTCAGGCGATGCGTGGCGCTGTCCGCTGCCTGCGCCAGTTCCGCCGCGCGGCTATCCACCAGCACCATGCGGCAGGGCAAAGGGGCCAAGACCTGCGCCAAGGCCCGGCCCACATGCCCCGCGCCCAAGATCATGACGCAAGGCGCCTGCGCCGCGTCCAGCCGCGCCAGCATCGCCGCGCGGGCCTCTGGCGTCAGCGCAGCCAACGACACCGTCACCCGCCCGCCGCAGCATTGGCCAATATCCGGGCCTAGCGCCAAACTCAGGCTGTCTTGCGTGGTGCCATCCGCCAGCATTGCCCGCGCCCGCGCCACTGCGCGATATTCCACCTGCCCACCACCGATGGTGCCGGTTGTCTTGTCCACAGACACAAGCATATCCGCCCCCACCTCGCGTGGGGCCGATCCGCTGACCGCGCTCAGCCGCAGATGCACCAGCGGCGCATCGCGTTCCAACAGGTCGCGCAAGCTCATCCCCGCAGCCGTTCGACCGCCATCAGCACCCGCTCTGGCGTGGCGGGCGCATCCAAGCGAGGGCATTCGCGGTAATCGGCGACTGATGCCACGGCCATCCCGATCGCTTCGAACACCGAGACAGGCAGCATGAAGGGCGGCTCTCCCACCGCTTTCGAGCGTTTGATCGTGCGCTCTGGGTTCACCGACCATTCGGCAAGCGCCACGTTGAAGATGCGCGGGCGGTCGCTGGCGAGCGGGATTTTATAGGTGCTGGGCGCGTGGGTGCGCAGGCGGCCTGCATCGTCCCACACGAGTTCTTCGGACGTCAGCCACCCCATGCCCTGCACGAACGCCCCTTCGACCTGGCCCAAGTCCAAAGCGGGGTTCAGCGAGCGGCCCACGTCATGCAGCACATCCACACGGTCCACGCGGGTTTCGCCCGTCAGTGTGTCGATGCTGACCTCGGAACAGGCCGCGCCATAGGCATAGTAATAGAACGGGCGGCCCTGCCCCTTGGCGCGGTCCCAATGGATTTCAGGCGTTTTGTAAAAACCCGCCGCCGAAAGCTGCACCCGCGCCATGTAGGCGGATTTGATGAAATCGTCCCACGGCACGATATCCGCACCCACCGCCACGCGACCGGGCAGGAACTGCACGGCATCCTCTGCCACGCCCCATTTTTCGGCGGCAAAGGCCACCAGCCGCGCCTTGATCTGCTCGGCCGCGTTCAGCGCGGCCATACCGTTCAGGTCCGACCCGCTGCTGGCGGCGGTAGCGGATGTGTTGGGCACCTTTTCGGTGGTCGTTTTCGTGATCTTGATGCGTGACAGGTCCACTTGGAACGCCTCTGCCACCACTTGGGCGACCTTGGTGAACAGCCCTTGGCCCATTTCGGTGCCGCCGTGGTTTAGATGGATGGACCCATCCGAGTAGACATGCAGCAGCGCACCCGCCTGATTATACCATGTGGCGGTAAAGCTGATGCCGAATTTCACTGGCGTCAGGGCAATGCCCTTGCGGATAACGCCGCCTTTCGCGTTGAAATCGAGCACCTTTTTGCGGCGTGCCTGATAGTCCGAGGACACCTCCAGCTCATCCACCAGCCGCGTCAGGATATTGTCCGTCACCTGCTGGTGATAGGGCGTGACATCCGCACCCTCGCGGTAGAAATTCGCGCGGCGCACCTCTAGCGGGTCGCGGCCCAGCTTGTAGGCGATTTCCTCGATCATCCGTTCCGCCGCGATCAGCCCTTGCGGCCCGCCGAAGCCACGAAACGCCGTGTTGCTGACCGTGTTGGTCTGAATGGGACGCGAGCGCAGGCGCACATCGGGGTAGAAATAGGCATTGTCGGCATGGAACAGCGCGCGGTCCGTGACCGGGCCGGACAGGTCGGCTGACCAGCCGCAGCGCGCGGCGAACAGGCCATCGACCGCCAGAATGCGCCCCGAGTCATCGAACCCCAGATCGTAGTCGATGCGGAAATCATGGCGTTTGCCGGTAATCTCCATATCCTGATCGCGGTCGGGGCGCAGCTTGACCGCGCGGCCCGTTGCACGCGCGGCCAAGGCCGCGACGGTGCAGAACAGGTTCATCTGGGTTTCCTTGCCGCCGAAACCGCCCCCCATGCGGCGCACATTCACCACAACCGCATTCGCGGGCACGCCAAGCGCGTGGGCAACCATGTGCTGCGCTTCGGATGGGTGCTGGGTCGAGGCGAAGACGGTCATCTCGTCATCCTCGCCCGGAATGGCGAGCGCGATCTGCCCTTCCAGATACATATGGTCCTGCCCGCCCACGCGCATCCGGCCCTGAATGCGGTGCTGGGCTTTGGCCAGCGCGCGTGCCGCATCGCCGCGCGCCAGTGTCAGGGGCGCGGTCACGTCCGGGTATCCGGCGGCCTCTGCCGCGTCTATGTCGGTGGCATGGTCGGCGCGGTCGTAGCTGACCTTGGCCAAGGTGCAGGCGCGGCGTGCCATGTCGCGCGACTCTGCCACCACGGCAAACAAAGGCTGGCCGTGGAACTGCACGTCGCGGGTAAAGATCGGTTCGTCATTCAGGCCGGTGGGCGAGATGTCGTTATGGCCGGGAATGTCCTCCTCGGTCAGCACTGCCACCACGCCCGGTGCCGCCCGCACGGCGGACAAGTCCAGCGCGGTCACGCGCCCCTTCGCCACGGTCGCCGTGCCGATATAGGCGTGCAGGCACCCCACGGGTTCGGTGATGTCATCCGTGTATTCCGCCCGCCCCGTCACATGTTTGATGGCGGAATCGTGGATCACGCTGTCATGCGCGGCCCCGGTGATGCGACCTTCGTCCTTCATTGCACATCCTCCAACGCCGCCACTTCGCCCGACTGTTCCAGCCAAAACCGCGTCAGCAGGTTTTGCGCGGCACGCATACGGTAATCGGCGCTGGCGCGCATGTCCGACAGTGGCGTGAAATCCTGCGGCAAGGCTTTGGCGGCGTTTTGCAGCGTGTCCAGCGCAAAGGGCTGACCGACAAGCGCCGCTTCCGCATGGGCCGCGCGCTTGGGCGTCGCGGCCATGCCGCCGAACGCCAGCTTTGCCCCCGTGATCGTGCCATCCGCCACGGTCAGGCAGATGCCAAGAGCGACCGCCGTAATATCCTCGTCCCGCCGCTTCGACAGTTTGTAGGCCGCGTGCAAGGTGCCGGGGGCGGGTTTGGGCAGGATGATCTTTTCGACGAACTCGCCCGGCGCGCGGTCTTGATTGCCGTAATCGAGGAAAAACTCTTCCAGCGGCATCTCGCGCCGCACAGCACCCTTGCGCAGCACCAGCCGCGCGCCCAAGGCGATGAAGGGCGGCGGTGTATCGCCAATGGGCGAGCCATTGGCGATGTTGCCCCCCAGCGTGCCCATCGCGCGCACCTGCCAGCCAGCGATGCGGTCCCAATAGCGGGTCATGTGCGGGAAATGGGTGACGAGCGGCGCGCGCGCGTCCTCGTAGCTGACAAGCGCGCCGATATGCAGGGCATCCTCCGTTTCCGTCACCGCGCGCAGATCGTGCAAATGCCCGATGAACACCGCGACGGGCAGATCGCGCAGGAATTTCGTGACCCACAGGCCCACATCTGTCGCCCCTGCCACGATCCGCGCGTCGGGGTTTTGCGCGAACACCTGCGCCAGATCATCCACACAGGCGGGCAGGATCGCGCGGCTTTGGCCGTTTGTCACCTCGACCCGGTCGCCATCGGCCCATGCGGCCAGACGCGCGGCCACCTGTGCGCGCTCGTCCATCAGCGGATCGGTGGTGCCATGCGCACCCATGGCCAGAGCCGCGCGGATGATCGGCGCGTAACCGGTGCAGCGGCACAGGTTGCCTTGCAGCGCGCGCTCGACCTCTGGCTCTGACGGTGTCGGGTTCTCCATCCACAGTGCATAAAGCGCCATGACAAAGCCCGGCGTGCAGAACCCGCATTGGCTGCCGTGATGGTCAACCATCGCGCGCTGCACCGGGTGCAGGCCGCCATCCGTGCCGCGCAAATGTTCGACCGTGACCACATGGCAGCCATCACATGACGCCAGAAACCGGATGCAGGCATTGACTGGCTGGTAGCGCAACGCACCCCCCTCTAGCCGCCCGACCAGCACGGTGCAGGCGCCGCAATCACCTTCGGCGCAGCCTTCTTTCGTGCCGCGCAAACGGGCGGTCAGGCGCAGGTGGTCCAGCAACGTGTCGGTCGCGGCCACGTCGTGCAGCGTGACCTCTCGGTCGTTCAGCAGAAAACGGATATGGTCGCGGGCCATGGGGGTCTTTCACGGTCAAGGAAATGTCACGTCTGTAGGATAGCCTGCGCCAAAGCGGCATTCCATGCAAGCCGCCCCGAGGTTAAGGTGTTTTCGGGAATTTTTGAGGCTGTGCCTGCGACTTGCGCAGTCCGGCAAGGGGAAGGGGCGCGCGCGTGACAGGCTCGGGATCGGCGGCAGAGGTGTTTCGCGTGTTCCTGCGCCTTGGGCTGACGTCTTTCGGCGGGCCGGTCGCGCATATCGGCTATTTCCGAGAGGAATTCGTGACGCGCCGCGCGTGGCTGAGTGACGGCGATTATGCCGAACTGGTCGCGCTGTGCCAATTCCTGCCCGGCCCGGCATCCAGCCAGGTTGGGTTTGCGCTGGGGCTGATGCGTGCGGGCTGGATGGGGGCAGTGGCGGCGTTCCTTGGGTTCACGCTGCCCTCTGCGCTTGTCATGGTTGCCGTCGCCATGGGCGCGGGGCTGGCGGGGCTATCGGGGGTGATCGCGGCGCTGAAGCTGGTGGCGGTCGCGGTCGTCGCGCAGGCGGTGATCGGCATGGCGCGCAGCCTTTGCCCCGACGGCCCGCGCGCGACGATCGCCGTGGCGGCGGTGGCCCTGCTGGCAGTGCTCAGCGGGCCTTGGGCGATGGTGGCGGTGATCGCGGGTGGTGCCTTGGCCGGCGCGGGTTTGCGGTTGGACAGCGGCGCGGGGCAGGGAGGCTTGTGCATTCCTGTTGGGCGGCCCGTGGCGCTGGGGGCCGCCGCTTTGTTTGCCTTGGGGCTGCTGGGCCTGCCGCTGCTGGCGGGCCAAGGCGCGGGCCTTGCGCTGGCCGATGCGATGTTTCGCGCGGGCGCGCTGGTCTTTGGCGGCGGGCATGTGGTGCTGCCCCTGTTGCAGGCGGAACTGGTCGCCACGGGGCAGGTCAGCGACAGCGCCTTTCTGGCGGGCTATGCGGCGGCGCAAGCCATTCCCGGCCCGCTGTTCACCTTTGCCAGCTACTTGGGCGCGCTGGGCGGCGCGACGGCTGCGTTGATTGCCACGCTGGCGATATTCGCGCCGGGGTTCTTGCTGCTGATCGCCGCGCTGCCCTTCTGGCAGGCTCTGCGCGCTTTGGCCCCTTTGCGCGCGGGCATGGCGGGGGCGAATGCGGCGGTGGTCGGGATATTGGGCGCGGCGCTGTATGATCCCGTCTTCACCAGTGCCGTTGCCAGCTTGGGCCAGTTTGCTTTCGCGCTGGCCTGTTTCGTCGGCTTGCATGTCTGGCGACTGCCCGCCTGGGCCGTGGTGCTGAGCGCGGGCGTGGCGGGTGCGCTGGGCTTGGCCGGATAGCAAAAAGCCCCGACGCAGGCGACGGGGCTTTCGCAATTCGGATCGTGGCGAAGATCAGTTCTTCGCGTAGTATTCGACGACCAGGTTCGGTTCCATCTGCACCGCGTAGGGCACATCGCCCAAGGACGGGGTGCGGGTGAAGGTCGCGGTCATCTTGGAGTGGTCGACCTCGATGTAATCGGGCACGTCACGCTCGGGCAGTGCGACAGCTTCCAGCACGATGGCCAGTTGCTTCGACTTGTCGCGAATAGCGATCACGTCGCCTTCTTTCACGCGGTAGCTGGGGATGTTCACGCGCTGGCCGTTCACGGTGACATGGCCGTGGTTGACGAACTGACGGGCGGCGAACACGGTCGGCACGAACTTGGCGCGGTAGATCACCGCGTCCAGACGGCGCTCCAGCAGGCCGATCAGGTTTTCACCGGTGTCGCCCTTGATACGCTCGGCTTCGGCATAGATGCGGCGGAACTGTTTCTCGGTCAGGTCGCCGTAGTAGCCTTTCAGCTTCTGCTTGGCGCGCAGCTGGATGCCGAAATCGCTCAGCTTGGTCTTGCGGCGCTGGCCGTGCTGGCCGGGGCCGTAGTCGCGGCGATTGACGGGGCTTTTCGGGCGGCCCCAGATGTTTTCGCCCATGCGGCGGTCGATTTTGTACTTGGCAGAGGTGCGTTTGGTCACCGTCTGATCTCCTTCTTATGGCGCCCCCGGTTGGGGGCTGTGAAGGGCGTTGTCCTTCCCCGCGTTGCGGGCGACAGGCTGTCCCTTGCGGGAGCCACCAACACCAATAGACGCGCTTGGCCTTGCGGCAGCGCCCGCGTGCCTTAGGGGCATGGCACGGGCGTGTCAATGCCAGATTGCCGCTAGACGATCGTTATATGGTCTTCCAGCCTGTTAACACTGGTTATTCCTTCCAGAACGATAACGTCGCCACTCCCGAAATCGAGGATGATGTCGCCATCCCGAACGGATGCGTATTCGTTCAATACTTCCGAAGCGGTCATTCCCCCACCCCAAAGGGCATCGTCAAGCTCTAGGCTATCGTTCTCGCGGAAACTGAAGTCACTGATAGTCAGCACGTCGTCCCCGTCGCGGAAAACGAATGTGTCGGCACCGGCACCGCCGGTCACCGTGTCGTCGCCACGTCCACCGATAAGCCGGTCATTCCCATTTTGTCCAAACAGGAGATCGTTGCCGTGGCCACAAATAATTCTGTCATTCTGGTTACCGCCAAACAGGCGGTCTGGTCCAAAGCCGCCATCGAGCGTGTCGTTCCCATCGCCCCCGAAGAGCGTGTCTGCCCCAAGATTGCCTTGCAGCAGATCTCGGCCGTTACCCCCGGCGATTCGATCATTTCCATCTCCGCCGGAAATGCGGTCATTT
>NZ_JAFMPR010000039.1 GCF_020667835.1 Roseibaca sp. Y0-43 | reverse complement strand
TTTTCCGCTAAGTTTTCCTGGCTGGGAAAGGAGCGGAATCGTATGAAGGCATCGAAGTTTACGGAAGCGCAGAAGGCGTTCATCCTGAAGCAGGGCGAGCAAGGCACACCTGTCGCGGAGATCTGCCGCAAGGCCGGGATCAGCCAGGCGACCTATTTCAACTGGAAGAAGAAGTATGGCGGTCTGCTGCCGGACGAGATGCGCCGGTTGAAGGCACTCGAGGACGAGAACACCCGACTTAAGAAGATCGTCGCCGACCTGACACTTGATCGTGAGATGCTTCAGGACGTCATTCGCCGAAAGCTCTGAAGCCTGGCCGTTTGCGCGAGATTGTCACCGGGATGTGCGTCGACTGGGGCGTGTCGATCCGGAAGGCCTGTGGGGCCATCTGTTTCGACACATCCACCTACCACTACAAGTCCCGGCGGACGGACCAGGCTGCCGTCGAGAGGCGGATCAAGGAGATCGCGGAGACGCGTGTGCGCTATGGCTACAGGCGCGTTCACGTGCTGTTGCGTCGCGAAGGATGGATGATCAACATGAAGAAGACCCGCAGAATTTACAATGAGTTGGGCCTGCAGCTCAGGAATAAGCACCCGAAACGGCGGGTGAAGGCGAAGCTGCGCGAAGACCGTCAGGAAGCCCTCGGACCAAACGATGTCTGGGCGATGGACTTCGTTCACGACCAGCTCGCCTTGGGCAAGAAGCTGCGTATCCTGACCATTGTCGACACGCACTCGCGCCTTTGTCCGGCGGCTGATCCGCGGTTCAGCTATCGGGGCGAAGATGTCGTTCGAACGCTCGAACGGGTCTGTGGGCAGATCGGCTATCCGAAGACAATACGAGTCGACAATGGCAGCGAATTTATCTCTCGCGACCTCGATCTCTGGGCCTATGCGAACCACGTCACGCTGGACTTCTCTCGGCCGGGAAAGCCCACAGACAACGGGTTCATCGAAGCCTTCAACAGCAAGCTGAGGGCCGAGTGCCTGAACGCGCACTGGTTCATGAGCCTTGCAGATGCCCGCGAAAAGCTGGAGGATTGGCGTAGGCACTACAACGAGGACAGACCCCACAGCGCGATCGGGTACAACGTCCCGATTGCCATGCACTATCCCGATGGCGTCACCAGCCCGTCATCGTGAAAGAGCCGGAAAAATCCAGCTTCCGGCGGTCCAAGGTTGGGGAGCAGTGCA
>NZ_JAFMPR010000038.1 GCF_020667835.1 Roseibaca sp. Y0-43 | reverse complement strand
TGAACCGCCCCTTGTTTGCCGGAGACCCAGAAGTAAGGATACTGGGTCATGGGAAAGATGAAGAACGGAACACGTTATCCAGAGGAACTGCGCGCCAGAGCGGTGCGGATGGTGCTGGATCACGAGAGCGAATACGCGAGCAGGTCGGCAGCGATATTGTCGATTTCGCAGAAGGTTGGATGCAGCAGGGACAGTCTACGGATCTGGGTCAAGCAGCATGAGACCGACACCGGCAAGCGCGATGGTCTGACAACGGCTGAACGGGATCGCATCAAAGAACTTGAGCGCGAGAACCGGCAGCTGCGTCAGGCAAATGAGATATTGAAGAAGGCATCCGCTTATTTTGCTCAGGCGGAGCTCGACCGCCCGTTTCGCAAATGATTGCCTTTATCAAAGAGCACCGAAGCGTGCATGGGGTCGAGCCGATGTGCCGGGTTCTGCAAATCGCTCCATCCACTTTCTACGAACGCCTTGCCATCGAGCGCGACCCTGACCGGGCATCGGATCGGGCCAAGCGCGATGCGTATCTGCGCAAAGAGATGCAGGACGTTTGGGAGAAGAACCGGTCTGTCTATGGCGCACGCAAACTGTGGCATGCGATGAAACGCGAGAAGATTGAAGTCGCTCGCTGCACCGTGGAGCGTTTGATGCGCCAGCTTGGTATTCAAGGCGTTCGGCGCGGCAAGAAGATCAAGACCACCCACGGCCAGCCTGTAGATCAATGCCCCTTGGACAAGGTGAACAGACAATTCCGGGCTTCAATGCCAAATGAGCTTTGGGTGTCCGACTTCACGTTCGTCTCGACTTGGCGTGGGTTCGTCTATGTGGCCTTCGTCATCGACACCTTTGCCAATCGGATCGTGGGCTGGAAGGCCTCGACGACGCAGGACACGCAGTTTGTCCTGGACGCATTGGAACAGGCGATCCATGCGCGCAGGCCTGCTGAGAAGCTGATCCATCACTCTGACCGCGGCAGCCAATACGTGTCGATCAAATACACCGAGAGACTGGCAGATGCGGGGCTGGAGCCTTCCGTTGGCACCGTCGGCGACAGCTATGACAACGCGTTGGCTGAGACGATCATCGGCCTGTTCAAAACCGAAGTCATCAATCGGCTGGGGCCATGGAAGTCCAAAGATCAGGTCGAGTGGGAAACCCTGCAATGGGTCGATTGGTTCAACAAGGAACGCCTGCTTGCGCCGCTCGGATACATCACCCCAA
>NZ_JAFMPR010000037.1 GCF_020667835.1 Roseibaca sp. Y0-43 | reverse complement strand
CAGGGGAATCGCGTTTGGAACTGAGGGAGTGAGCATCTGCCCTTGCGGATGACGACGGGATCGATTCTGGATGGGGGATTCATGTCCTGGAGCCTGGTCCCCCGATGCAGATCTTCCTGTCCGCCTTTGATGATGTCCCTGATCCCCGAGCCAGCAACGCCCGCCATGACCTCGCTGAGCTGCTCGTCATCGCCTTCGTGTCGGTGCTTTGCGGCTCGTCGAGTTGCGCCGAGATGGCCGCTTTCGGGCGCGCAAAAGAGAGCTTTTTCAGAAGCTTCCTGAAGCTCAAGCATGCCATTCCATCGCACGACACCTTCTCGACGGTGTTCCAGATGATCGACCCGAAGTCTCTGGATGCGGCTTTTGGGAAGATACTGGCGGATGTCGCGGCGGCGCTGCAAGATGGTGATGTCATTGCCATCGATGGCAAAGCGTTGCGTGGGGCGCGCAACAAGGGCGAGAGTGCGCGCACCCGCATGATGGTCTCAGCCTATGCCGCGCGTCTGCGCCTAACGCTCGCCTCAGTCGCCGCCGATCATGGCACGGAGCTGGACGCGGCTCTTGAGGTTCTGGGACTGATCGCTCTCAAGGGAAAGGTCGTGACCGCCGATGCACTGCATTGCAATCGCCGCACGGTTGCAGCGATCAACGCGCAGGGCGGCGATTGGTGCCTGGCGCTCAAGGCCAATCAGGACTCGCTGCTGTCGGACGCCAGAGCGTGTTTCGGCCGCCTGGATGAAGGTCATCCGCAAGCCAGCACCGAGGACAGCGGCCATGGCCGTAAGGAACACCGAAAGGCAGTGGTCGTTTCTGCCAAGGGATTGGCTGAGCACCATGAATTCCCGGGCCTCAAGGCTTTCGGGCGGATCGAGGCAACCCGAGAACTCGACGGAAAGACAAGCTCGGAAACCCGGTATTTCGCGCTGTCCTGGATACCAGAGCCAGAGGTGCTGCTGGCCACGGTGCGTGCGCACTGGGCCATCGAGAATGTCCTGCACTGGCAACTCGACGTGTCCTTTCGGGAAGACGCCGCTCGCAACCGCAAGGATAACGCCCCGGGCAACATTGCTGTCCTGCGGCGCCGTGCCCTCGACGTCGTTCGGCAGGACACGTCAAAGGGATCGCTCTCCATAAAGCTCAAGCGCGCGGGGTGGGATGAGGGGTTCTTACGCAGCATTCTCAATGGCTTGAAAGCGCCGGCCCCAGAGAGATGAGCCAAACGCGATTGCCCTG
>NZ_JAFMPR010000036.1 GCF_020667835.1 Roseibaca sp. Y0-43 | reverse complement strand
ATTCTGATAATCATGGGTTTCGGTTTGGGCAAGCGCGCCGGGCGCGGAGCCCTCAAATTGCTCAAGCGCTCGGCGCGCTTGCAGTGGCGTCTGGTTTCCGAGCGACGAATGCGGCCTGACGGCGTTGTAGTCATATCGCCATAGCGCCAGCTTGCGCCGGGCATCGTCCAGGGTGTCAAAGATCTCCTCGTTCAATAGCTCGTCGCGCAGGCTGCCGTTGAACGACTCGATGAAGGCGTTCTGCTGCGGTTTACCAGGATCGATGTAATGCCACGGAACATCGTTCTGGTCGGCCCATCTCAGGATGGCCCGGCTTGTGAACTCCGTCCCGTTATCACTGACGATGCAACCTGGTTTTCCGTAGACCCGCACCAGCGCATCCAGCTCGCGGGCGACACGGGCTCCCGAGATACTAGTGTCAGCCATCAGGCACAGGTTTTCGCGGCAGCAATCGTCGATCACCGCAAGGATGCGGAACTTGCGTGAAGCACCGAAGCTGTCCGACAGAAAGTCCAGCGACCAGCGCGCATTCGGGCGCGCCGCCTCCGGCATCGGTGTGCGTGTGCCGCGGGCCCGCTTGCGGCCACGTCGTCGCTTCACCGATAGCCCTTCCTCCCGGTAGAGCCGATATAGCTTCTTGTGGTTCATGATCATGCCCTTGCGTTCGAGCAGGACGCCGATCCGGCGATAGCCGAAGCGACGCCGCTTGCCGGCAATCTCCTGCATCTCCTTGCGGATATCGGGGCAATCCGGCGGGCGTTCGCGCCGGACAGTCTTGGGATCGACGCCGACAAGCCGGCAGGCCCGGCGCTGCGAGATGTCGTGATCCCGCAGCGCTCTGAGAGCTGCCTCTCGCCGCTTGGTCAGCGTCGTCAGTTCTTTCCCAGAAGATCTTTCAGGACCACGTTGTCGAGCATAGTATCGGCCAGAAGGCGCTTCAGCTTGGCGTTCTCGTCCTCCAGCGCCTTCAGCCTAGCGGCCTCGGACACCTCCATGCCGCCATACTTGGACTTCAGCTTATAGAACGTGGCCGGGCTCAGTCCGTGCCGGCGGCATACCTCCGCCGTCGGCATGCCTGCCTCCTGTTCCTTGATCATCCCGATAATCTGCGCCTCGGTGAAACGGCTCTTTCGCATTCGTCTGCTCCTTCAGGGTGCACTGCCCCCTGAAAACTGGATCGTTTGAAGCTGGAGTTTTCCGCTAAGTTTTCCTGGCTGGGAAAGGAGCGGAATCGTATGAAGGCATCGAA
>NZ_JAFMPR010000035.1 GCF_020667835.1 Roseibaca sp. Y0-43 | reverse complement strand
CCCTGCTTCAGGATGAACGCCTTCTGCGCTTCCGTAAACTTCGATGCCTTCATACGATTCCGCTCCTTTCCCAGCCAGGAAAACTTAGCGGAAAAATCCAGCTTCCGGCGGTCCAAGGTTGGGGAGCAGTGCAAACGGAGTGGATACTACGGTTTGATTGATATCAAAGATCAGGCGAGGGTCCCTCCTTATTTTTACCGTGAGAAGGCGCTACGCGTTGGGAACCAAGGAGGGGCACATGTACAGTTTGACTGAAACGACTGATTGGTCGGGTGAGTTTGATTTCTCCAGCTCAGATTACGGACATATTCAAACTGGTCATACGGTCTCTGGCACCGTTGGCGGCGAAGATCTGATAGACCTTGTGCCGCTCTCACTCGCAGTTGGTGAGACGTATACATTTTCATACGAGGGCAATGTGTCTTTGACCATTCTCGATGGTGGGATTGACACGATGTCACCCGACTACGAGATGGGTGCCGCGCCCATCGTGACAGGAAATTCAATAACCTTCACGGCCCATCATCCATCGGATGCATACGCAATCGCCATTTCAGGTGATGGTGAATATAGCGTCACTTGGGAGGGTATTGCGGCAGATCACCTACAAGATGAAGATCTAGGTAACCTTGCTAGTGCGCCTGATCTGTTAATTGGGAGCTCTATCACTGGTGTCCTCAATGGAACTGATAACGGGGGTGGATTTTATGATTTTACCCCGGAAACCGATTACTTTGAGTTCACAGCATTCGCAGGGCAGACCTATCACTTTAGTATGGTACAGGCCTCATCAATCTTCGGTGCAAGCTCTGGTGGCCACCTGATCCTCAAAGATGCGAACGGAGATGAAGTCTCCGGAGTGACCTGGAGTGCTTCTGCATGGGAAGATGGCGCAACGCTTTCTTTTACACCCGATAGTACGGGTGTTTACTACATCGGCGCACAAAGTTGGTTTGGCTTTGCGGGGGCTTACGTCCTTGAAAGCTACACGGACAACAATGCACCAAACGTCTCTGCGTCGGTCAGCGATCCTGTTTTCGTGACGACAGGTGCGGGAGCCTCTGAAATCCTAGTCACTGTATCACTCGATTCCGTGGCTATGGAGAACATATCTGGCGTAGTCGATTTAACCTTTGTTGACGGCAATTATTCCATACCTGCAGAGGAGCAGGCGACTAATTTCACGATTGCAGCCGGCACACAAAGTGTAACACTTCGTTTTGATGTAGAGACTCTCCCGCTCACCGGGCATGAAACTTATGTGATAGCAAGTCTCGGTAGTGTCATCGGTGCTGGGATCGAGACCGGTTTTGGCGATAACCTTTATATCAATCCGGCCAGCGACATGCCGACACCGAATGATGATCAACTCATCGGCACGGATGATACAAACACGATTAGAGGCCTTGGTGGTGCTGATGTCATCGAAGGCCTTGGCGGGAATGATGTTCTGGTTGGCAATGCGGGATCGGACACAATCTGGGGCGGCTTGGGGA
>NZ_JAFMPR010000034.1 GCF_020667835.1 Roseibaca sp. Y0-43 | reverse complement strand
CATAATTAGTTCGTCCTGAACAACTCCCAACATTCTGATTTTATGTAGGAAATGGGTGTTTTCTGTCGCCTTTGATTGCAGGGTTTCGTATGATTTAAGCGGAAACCTTGCAATATCGGGGTGGGCGATGAAGGCGAAACCGAAGGGGCCTGAGCAAGACGATCTGTTTCGTGCGCGGCTGGTCGAGATCATCGACATGCGCCACGCACTGGTGAAGCTGGCCGCGCTGATCGACTGGGAGTTCTTCGAGCGCGAATGGGCGGGGTTCTTCCCTTCGGAGGCTGGCAGACCCGCGACGCCTTCGCGGCTGGTTGCAGGGCTTCTCTATCTTCAGCACGCCTATGATCTGTCGGATGAGGCTGTGGTCGCGCGTTGGGTCGAGAATCCCTACTATCAGCATTTCTGTGGCGAGACCTTCTTTCAGCATCGCCCGCCCATCGATCCGTCATCCCTGACGCGATGGCGCAACCGTATCGGTGAAGAGGGCGCGGAATGGTTGCTGACCAAAACCATCGAAGCGGGGCGCACCTCTGGGGCTGTCGATGACAAGAGCTTCGAGCGGGTGTCGGTCGACACGACGGTCATGGAGAAGAATATCGCCTATCCGACCGATGCACGGCTGTATGAACGCGCACGTCAGAAGCTTGTGGCGCTGGCGCGCGAGGCGGGTGTCGATCTGCGCCAAAGCTATGCCCGCCTTGCCCCGCGTTTGGCGCTGCAGGTGGGACGCTATGCCCATGCGAAGCAATTCAAGCGCATGCGCAAGGCATTGAAAAAGCTCAAAGGCTACACGGGTCGAGTCATGCGGGACTTGCGGCGTCACCTCAGCGGTATTCCTGCAGGGGCGCTACGCGAACAGATCTGCGATGCGCTGGTGCTGACCGGGCGACTGCTGGCTCAGAAGCCGAAGGATAAGAACAAGATCTACAGCTTACATGAGCCTGAAGTCGATTGCATCTCCAAAGGTAAGGCCCGCGTGCGCTACGAGTTTGGCACCAAGGTTTCGGTCGCCGCCACCATCGCGGAAGGCTTCATCGTCGGCGCTCGCTCGATGCCTGGCAACCCCTATGATGGCCATACGCTGGAAGATGCACTGGGTCAGGTCGAAGTGCTGACCGACATCCGCCCCGCACTGGCCGTGGTCGATCGCGGCTATCGCGGGCACGGTGTGACGCGTACCCGCGTGCTGATCAGCGGCATGCGCAAAGGCATCACGCCTATACTGGCAAAACTCCTGCGACGGCGCAGCGCCATTGAGGCCGAGATAGGGCACATGAAAACCGACGGTCGGCTGACACGCTGTCCGCTCAAAGGCACGGCAGGCGATGCGATCTTCGCCATTCTCTGCGCCTGCGGCCACAATCTTCGAAAGATAATGGCCCACCTGAGGACCATTTTGGCGCTGTTCATCATGGCCATTCTCAACGCTTTCAGCCAGCGCCCAGACAACCAGATCACGCCTGACGCCGTCTGAATGGATTGTTCAGAACGAACTA
>NZ_JAFMPR010000033.1 GCF_020667835.1 Roseibaca sp. Y0-43 | reverse complement strand
CTTGAAGTTACCCACAAGTTGGGCCAAGTCCCAGACAGGTGGCCATATTTAGGGTTGACCTGCCTGAATCTAGCGTGATTCGTTCTCTGGCACCTCAACAGATCGGGTGCGGACATGGGAACTTGGGCGGAAGAAGAGACGGCGGGATGCGATCTGGGCGACTTACGCCTTAATCGGCGGTTGGGAGCTATGCTCGCTGCTTTGGGTGAACGGCCAGGCAAATCCCTGCCCACGGCGTTCCAAGACTGGGCAAACACGAAGGCGGCATATCGGTTCTTTGCGAACGCGAATGTAAGCGAAGACAAGATACTGGCGGGCCATTTCGAGGCAACGGCGCTTCGGGTTCGGGCAACGGACGGCCCAATACTTGTGCTCCAGGACACAACCGAGTTTTCGTTCAAGCGAGCCACTCCGGAAAAGATCGGCTTCACCAGGACGTCATGCGGTCATAAGACGAAGGCTGGGCGCCATCACCAGCACACGCTCTGCGGTATGCTCATGCACGCAAGCCTCGCCGTTACGCCTGCGGGCTTGCCGCTTGGGTTGACTGCGGCAAAGTTCTGGTCGCGCGAAAAGTTCAGGGGCACGAAGGCGCTAGCGCGCAAGATCAATCCCACCCGCGTGCCGATCGAACAGAAAGAAAGCATGCGTTGGTTGGACAATCTGCGCTTGTCAACGGAGTTAATCGGCACGCCAGAGCGATGCGTCCACATCGGCGACCGTGAAAGCGACATCTATGAACTCTTCTGCCTTGCCCATGAGTTAGGAACGAATTTTCTAGTCCGCTCCTGCGTCGACCGGCTGGCCGAGGACGGCGACACCACTATCGCGCAGGTTATGGCCGGTATTGAAAAGCCTAGTGGCACGCATATTGTCCGCTTTCGCGATGCGGCTGGCAAACCCCAGAAAGCTTGTCTGGCTGTCCGGTTTGCCACAATGACCGTCTGCCCACCGATCGGAAAGCAGAAAAGGTATGAACATCAGCAGCTTCAGATCATCCACGCTGCCGAGATCGACCCACCAGACCATCGGGCGCCGCTGCACTGGAAGCTGATTACCAATCTTGAGGTGACCTCGTTCGAACAGGCTGTCAATAAACTGGAATGGTATGCGCGGCGGTGGAGTATCGAGACCTTCTTCAAAACGCTGAAGACTGGCTGCCGGATCGAGGATATCCGCTTAACCACCGCCGACCGGTTGGCCAATTGCATCGCCCTCGCCTGCATCACAGCGTGGAGGATATTCTGGATGACGATGCTGCGCAGAGCCGAACCGACAGGTGCCCCCACCTCCGTCTTCACCGAAACCGAGCTCGCACTACTCGACGGCACCACAGTTACGGCAATACCCGGCGAGACCCGCGACCTGGATTTCTACATCACAGCTGTCGCTAAGCTTGGTGGCTATCTCGCCCGAAAACATGATGCGCCACCCGGGACCACCGTTCTATGGCGCGGCTTCTCTCGCCTCGCCGATATTGTCATCGGCTTCGAAGCTGCACGGGCGACGCGACGCAGCCAAACTTGTGGGTAATTGAAAG
>NZ_JAFMPR010000032.1 GCF_020667835.1 Roseibaca sp. Y0-43 | reverse complement strand
GCGCTGTACCGGATCGGCTGGACCGTGCGGCGGCTGACCGGCGGACCCGCGCCGTTGGCGCGTCGGTCAGGTGTTGGCGACCTCGAGACCTTCCTCGATCGGCGCGACCGCTCGGGGCAGGGGGAGCGTTTCGAAGATGCCAAGGCGCCCTCGCGCGTGGCCGAGATGGCAGAGCGCGAAGCCTTCAAGGACCGGGCCGCCGGATGGCTCGCGATGATGGATCAGGCTGAGGATCTCCACCCCGTGACACGGGCCTGCATGGGCTTTCATCTTTGGCACGTCGCGGAGCTTTCACCGGTCGATGACCCGCTCGAGGCTGCGGTGACGGCTGCGCGTGTCGCGATCGCCGATCTCGCGCCGTCGGGGAGCGCTCCGGGCGCAGTCTTCGCACCCATCGCCATGGGCGGGGGAGGGGGTTTCCGCGCGATCGGGGACCAGCCCGCCCGATTGGCGCGCTGGCTGAGCGCGATGGAGAGCGCGACATTGGCAGCCTTGCGCAGGCTCGACGAGATCGAGGCTTGGGCAGCGGCTGCCGAGCGAACGATGGCACCGCTCTCGGGCAAGACACCGCCGTTGCTGCGGGACCTTTTCACAAGCTGGCCGCTCGTCTCGGTACAGATGGCTGAGAAACTGACAGGTGCGCACCGGGCAACGGTTCAGCGCAACGTCGACTGGATGGAGGAGCGGGGCCTGATCCGGGAGGTCACGGGGCAGGGGCGCTATCGCATGTGGCGGATCGTCGAGACGCGCGCGACAGAGACAAGATCGAGCTCTGATCGAAATGATGGGCTGTCGCCTGAGGATCTCTACGATGTGCTGGCCGCACGCCAGTGATACCCGAATACAGCGCTGTCAGGTGTCTGCATCCCGCAGCTCCCGTAGAGCAGCGAGGTAGCGGTTCATGCGGCGCATGTCTTTTTCGGTCAGCGCCGACAGTCGAGACGCATTCAGGTTGTCGAGGATGTCGGCCGTCTTGACCCGACGTGCAATCTTATTGCCCTTGGCGCGTCGGACGAAAGCCACATAGACGGCCTCGCTGTCGCCTTCATCCTCGGGCCGCTTCGTAACAAGGCGCAAGGCATCGAGCACTGTCGGCGAGAACCCTTCTTCCTCAAGGCGCTCGAATGTCCAGCCGGGGCCGTCCTCGACCACGTCATGCAGAATGCCTACGATCCGTTCGTCGTCGGTCTCCAATGACATCATCACCCGGAGCGGGTGGAGCAGATACGGCGCGCCGGCCTTGTCGGTTTGTTCCCGATGGGCTTCCGCAGCGATTTCGATGGCACGTTGAAGGTTCAATGGCTTCTCCTGGTTCATGAATGTGATCGTGACCATTCGGTCGACATACAGCGTGATGGTATTCGCGCGATGTCCATCTGCTCAACGCCCATGCGTTCGATACCTGAAGGAAATCGTCTCTGGTCTATGACGTGAGCCGGCACAGGCGGTGTCGCAGGAGCACCGCAAAATCATCGCGAAATCTCGCCGGCCATCACGGCCCTACCATGAACGGCGAGCGTCGCGGTGAATCTTGGACAGCCGAACTGCCGGATGACATCGACGACCCGCGCGTCGTAGGCCGCCTGCCCGATGAGCCGACACAGGTCTGACGCGTGAAACTGCCGGTTGCCGCTGGGGGCAGCTTTGATCTGAGCGTGCAACTCCCGCTCACGCGGGTCAGTCCCCTGCTGCTGAGTTGGCGCTTCCACCGGTCGGCTTACCGAACCGGGTGAGGTTCGCCATCGGCGCATAAACCCGAGCAGGTAGCCGGCGGGAACCTTGTCGTTCCCGCGCGCCCGATTGAAGGCCAGGAAGCGGTCCCAGATCACCTGCGTGTCGACGTTCCAGCAGGGCAGGGCCCTCTTCGCAGCCTTGATCAGGTCCGCCCAACAAGT
>NZ_JAFMPR010000031.1 GCF_020667835.1 Roseibaca sp. Y0-43 | reverse complement strand
GCGGCTTCTCTCGCCTCGCCGATATTGTCATCGGCTTCGAAGCTGCACGGGCGACGCGACGCAGCCAAACTTGTGGGTAATTGAAAGCCTCGGCGAATACTTACAATTCAGATCCAGAACAGCACGGTTGAGAAAAAATCCGCGGGGCATCGATCCACGGTTCGATACGGTTGATACACGCTATGGCGTTGGCCGCGTCGAGGAACGGCCCTTTCGAGCTCCGCCGCGACTTCAAAGTGTTTCATAGGGTTTACGCTTCACGGCACCCGGGCTTTTTCCCGTCCAGGATTTGAAGGCATTCGAAAACGCGGACTGGTCCGCAAACCCAAGCAAAAGCGAAATTTGGGCCTGCGATAGACCGCTCTCACGCAGGTAGTCTGTTGCGAGGCTGGCACGCAGTTGTTTCAGCACCTCCGAAAAACTGGTTCCCTGATCTTGCAAGCGGCGGGCAAGCGACCTCGGACTCATCGCGAGGTCGTTTGCCACGTCCTTGATTCGTGGACTACCGCGCCCGATCTGACGCAAAATCGCTGTCTCGACATCCTTTAAAATCTTAGGTTCATTTGCGGGGCGCTGCTCCATGCGATGATCGGCCACTTCCATTAGGAAGGCCATCAGCTTGTGGTCATGGGAAGGCAGAATTGATGCAAGGTCGTGAGCTGTATATTCTAACGCATCGCAGCCAGCACCAAACTCTGGTTGGCACCCGAGAATTCTGAGAAACTCGGGTCGCGTACGTGACCTGATATGGGCGAAGTTTATCGCGCGAGGACGCATGGTGCGGTGCATGACGTTCGAAATACCGGTAATGGTACAGGCCAGAACACATTCGACGTACTGACGTCTGCGCTCGTGCGGAGGCACGGCCCAGTCGAAAATAACACGCCCAGTCGTGTCTAAACCGCTCACATCGAGGGATAGAGCGTTTCCGGTCAGCGCCATATAGCGTGCCATGTTGCGCAGCCCGTCGCCCAACGTATCCGAATAAATCCCAATAAATGACACGAGGCCGAAGTCGCGCGCGTCACACTCTGCCCCAAGCTTTAGGCCGATCAGATCGTCACCCGTCAGCCGCGCAGCATGTTCAAAGAAATCCAAAACCCCAGAAATGGGAACCTTGTCTTCCAACAAAGCGATTTCAGGTCGGACGGATGAATGTCTAGGGAATACCTCGGCATCAGTATAGCCACGTGCAAGAAGCTCGGCTGCGAGCCTACTCGCTAGAGGTGGGATGGTACGAACGCTTCGCATAGTGCCCTGATCTTACCGAAACTAAAACGCATCTGCTAACGCCATTGGTACTAGACCTCATCCGCGTCAAAACTTCCATTCGACGTAAGCCCGCAGCCCTGATAAATAAACATAATTTAGCGCAAAGCGACCCGGAGCCCTTTTCTATGTTTGACACCAAACTATTGAGCTACCCCCTGACAATCGGACAGTGACGGAAGCTACGATCTGACGTTTGCTGCTCTACAGGAACGAGGAGATCAGAACAAAAAGAAACGCAGGAACCATGACGCTGGGTTCAAGGCCCGGGTGGCGCTTGAAGCCGTGAAGGGCGAGCGCACTGAACTGATGCGGTGGATGCCCCCTGTTTGGCAAATGTTATCTTCGATTTTCTGCGGGGTCTCCGATCGGACGTGTGTTAGGCCTTTGAATGTGGCCTTCCATGACGCCACGGGCCGGTATGCTGTTCGGAAGGCTGGGTTCATATCGGTTCAGAGAGCTGCAAGCGCTCGAGCCTCGGGTCTGAATTTCCCTGCCTTGAACTTCGAAGTCCGTATCGCGTACGCCTCGTCGATCGCTCACCCTGGCCTTGCGGCCATTTCGTGCCTTTTGCCTTTTTGGATCCAGTTCACGCCATTCGATAATTCTCCTGCTGTTTCGAAAGTGCCCAAATCATCTGTGCCATCTTATTCGCAAGCCAACGGCGGCCACTATCTTCGACTTGCGCGCGACAAGTGCGGCCAGCCAGCGGTTTGCACTACCGCTGTTGATTGCCACTGAGATTTGACCCGGCAACAGCAGAAATTGTCATTGAGAATTGACCCATGTGCAACCTTGGCCCGGCTTGAATCAGCTGGGG
>NZ_JAFMPR010000030.1 GCF_020667835.1 Roseibaca sp. Y0-43 | reverse complement strand
TGTTGATTGCCACTGAGATTTGACCCGGCATTGTCACCGAGAACTGACCCACCCATTTGTTATGTTCTACGTGTCATTCTGGCGTCAATGCTGGTGTTTCCTTCCGTTTCTTTTTCGCTGTTTCGGAGCTTGCCTTGAAGCGATAGCTGTCGTTGCCAGTCTCCAAAATGTGGCATCTGTGGGTGAGGCGGTCGAGGAGCGCGGTGGTCATCTTGGCGTCACCAAAGACGCTCGCCCATTCGCTGAAGCTCAGGTTGGTGGTGATGATGACGCTGGTGCGTTCGTAAAGCTTGCTCAGGAGGTGGAAGAGCAACGCACCGCCAGAGACGCTGAATGGCAAGTATCCCAGCTCGTCCAAGATCACCAAGTCGGTTTTCACCAGCGCCTCGGCGATCTTGCCAGTCTTGCCTTGGGCCTTTTCTTGTTCCAGGGCGTTGACCAGTTCGACCGTTGAGAAGAAACGCACGCGCTTACGGTGATGCTCGATAGCCTGAATGCCGAGGGCCGTCGCAACATGGGATTTCCCTGTGCCAGGCCCCCCGATCAGCACCACATTCTCGGCGCCATCCAGAAATTCGCAGCGATGGAGCTGGCGGACCAGAGCTTCACGCACTTCACTGGCCGCGAAGTCGAAGGCGGACAAATCCTTGTAGGCCGGGAAGCGGGCAGCCTTCATGTGATACGCGGTCGATCGCACCTCGCGCTCGGCCATTTCGGCCTTGAGCAACTGCGACAGGATCGGCATGGCAGCGTCAAATGCGGGTGAACCTTGCTCATGCAAGTCCTGCACGGCCTGCGCCATGCCGGGCATTTTAAGGCTGCGCAGCATGATGATAAGTGCCGCACCCGCAGGATCATGACGCATGGCGGGTTCCTCTCGTGGTGCGCAGCCCATCATAGCGGGCGACATTGGCCTCGGGCTCCTTGCTCAACGACAGGGCCGCTGGAGGGTTCACATCCGGCTGGTCAGCAGGCTTGCCGTCCAGCAGCCTGTGGAGCAGGTTCAGCACATGGGTCTTGGTGGGAACGCCCGCCTCCAGCGCCAATTCCACGGCGCACAGGACAGCCTGCTCGTCATGGTGCAGCACCAAGGACAGAATATCGACCATCTCGCGGTCCCCGCCAGGCTGGCGCAGTATCTTTGCCTGCAGCAGACGGAAGGGCTCGGGCATTTCCACGAAGGGAGCACCATTGCGCAGCGCGCCGGGTTTGCGCTGAACGACTGCCAGATAGTGGCGCCAATCATAGATGACGCGCCCCGGCTGACGGTGCGACCGGTCGATGATGCGCTCATGCGTGCAAATCACGTGCCCCTCGGCTACAACCACCAGCCGATCAGGGTAAATGCGCAAGCTCACAGGACGGTTCGCAAAGCTGGCAGGCACCGAATAACGCGTGCGGTCAAAGTTGATCAGGCAGGTCGGCGAGACGCGCTTTCGTTCCTCGACAAAGCCATCGAACATTGTGGGGAGCGCCATCAGCGCAGGCTTCTCGGCCTCCCACACATCCACTGCCCGGTAGTGGTTTGCTTGCAAACCATGAGAGGGGCGATGGTTCCAGGCAACCTGCCATGGGCTGTCTCTGCCCACAGCAGCTTGCAGCGCTCTTCCAGCCAATCATTCAGCGCATCCAGATCCGGAAAGGCCGGCATCAGCTGCCACATGCGATGGCGCGCATCGCGGACATTCTTCTCGACCTGTCCCTTCTCCCACCCCGCGGCGGGATTACAAAATTCGGGATCGAAGACATAATGGCTGGTCATCGCCGTGAACCGCGCATTCACATCGCGCTTCTTGCCAATTCTGACCTTGTCGACGGCGGTCTTCATATTGTCGTAGATGCCGCGGCCAGGCACACCTTCAAAGACACGGAAAGCATGCCAATGAGCGTCGAACAGCATCTCATGCGTTTGCAGCAGATAGGCCCGAACCAGAAAGGCGCGGCTGTGCGAGAGCTTGATATGCGCCACTTGCAGTTTGATCCGCTCGCCACCGACATAGGCCCAGTCCTCGCTCCAGTCGAACTGGAACGCCTCGCCTGGTGCGAACACCAGCGGCACGAAAGTTCCCCGATCCGTCGTGTGATACGCGCGCTGGCGCTCGCCTTTCCATTCACGAACGAAGGCCGCAACACGCTCGTAGGAACCGTCATATCCCAACTTTACCAGATCGGCGTGCATTAGCTTCGCCGTCCGGCGCTCTTTGCGTGATTTGCGCTGATCCGAGACAAGCCAAGCTGTCAGCTGCTTGGCATATGGGTCGAGCTTGCTGGGACGATCCGGCGTCTGAAACGCAGGTTCAACAATCCCCTCCCGCAAATACTTCTTGATTGTGTTACGCGAAATGCCCGTGCGCCGCGCGATCTCGCGAATGGGCATCTTGTCTCGCAGCGCCCATGTCCTGATTACCTTCAAAAATCCCATGTCGATCACTCCATTTGCCCCCAGCTGATTCAAGCCGGGCCAAGGTTGCACATGGGTCAATTCTCAATGACAATTTCTGCTGTTGCCGGGTCAAATCTCAGTGGCAATCAACA
>NZ_JAFMPR010000002.1 GCF_020667835.1 Roseibaca sp. Y0-43 | reverse complement strand
GCTGTTCATCATGGCCATTCTCAACGCTTTCAGCCAGCGCCCAGACAACCAGATCACGCCTGACGCCGTCTGAATGGATTGTTCAGAACGAACTATTTAGGGAAAATCGTTTTAATCTGCATTTCGCGGGATTTTCTGCTTAATGTCTCAACCTGTGCGCGCAGGTCTTTGATATCCCTTAAAACTTCACTCTGATCAGATCCATTTCCTGCTTTTAACGCCTCTTCAATTTCTTCAAGCTTGCTCATCACGTCTTGGTTTGCCTCTCCGAGGTCCGATGATTCCTTCCCTTCAACCCAATGGGTTATAGCTCGATTTATAATCTCCGAGATACTACTCTGAACGCCGCCCACGAGTGCTTCAATCTTAGTTACAGTCTCATGTGTCTTTTCACTTGCTTCAACAGACTTTGTATAGAATTGCCAAGACAACCAAGCCATAAAGAAAGAAATGAGTAGTGCCGTAATTGTCAGGCCGAACGAAAGCAGTGAAAAAATATCAAATGAGTATAGCTTTGGAGCCGTATCGATGGCTGGATTCTCGGCTTTCGCTCCAGTGGCGATGAATATGTATAATACGGCAAGAGACGTCGCCAGAGAATGCCTATTCATTTCCGTATTTTGTATTTTTTTGGACTAAACATCAAATCGCTGCCCTCTCTTTCATCGGAGTCTCTTAAATTCTTAGAAGCCTCGTGCTCTTGGCCTCAAAAAACATGGACACTATGGCATCACGATATTCAATAGAAAAGTTCTAAAAGTGGTGTTCGTAGAGTAACCGGTCGCTTTTTGACTGGGCGCTTCAGGTGCATTTCAGCTGCCCTGATCGATACCATAGGTTCTTCAACAGCGATCGAAGTCCAGAGAAAAGGGCGGCGGTCTGTTGCGCTTGGCTTACAGGTCAGCTTAGGGCTAAGCCCAGATATCATGTTCGCGCGGTGTGGCCGGCAGCTCAGCGCCGAAAATTTGCAAACGATGCGTCAAGCAGCGTCACCGGTCGCCACCGCCACCTTCCCCTAGGTCAACCGCCCCTTTTCTGCCCCGCGCCGCTTGACTCTCAGCGCCCGGCGTCGTCCTCTAACCCCATGGGGCGCATGGTCGCAGGGGCAACCCTGCCCATCCGCGCGCCTTGAAGCCGCCCGCTCAGTGGTGGCGCAATCAACCTGGAGGATATGATGAACAAGCATCTTACAGCCGGCGTTTTCGCCTTTGCCACCGCATTCGGTGGCGCAGCCGTGGCGCAGGACCAGACATTCATTTCCATCGGCACCGGCGGTGTGACGGGCGTGTATTACCCCGCGGGCGGCGCGATCTGCCGTCTGGTCAACCGGGACCGCGCGGAACACGGTATCCGCTGCGGCGTGGAATCGACCGGCGGGTCGATCTTCAACATCAACGCCATCCGCTCGGGCGAGCTGGAATTCGGCGTGGCCCAGTCGGACTGGCAGTTCCATGCGTTCAACGGCACGTCCAGCTTTGAAGAAACCGGCGCGTTCGAAGACCTGCGCGCGGTCTTCTCGCTGCACCCCGAACCCTTCACCGTGGTCGCGCGCGCCGATGCGGGCATCACCAATTTCGAAGACCTCGCCGGCAAGCGCGTGAATATCGGCAACCCCGGCTCCGGCCAGCGCGGCACCATGGATGTGGTGATGGAAGCGATGGGCTGGACCACCGACACCTTCGCCCAAGCCACGGAACTGCCGCCCGCAGAGCAGTCGCTCGCGCTGTGCGACAACAACGTGGACGCGATCATCTACACCGTCGGCCACCCCTCGGGCGCGATTCAGGAAGCGACGACCGCCTGCGACACCGTGCTGGTGAACGTGGACAATGACGCCATTCGCGGGCTGGTGGCGGATCGCCCCTATTACCGCATGGCGACCATCCCCGGCGGCATGTATCGCGGCAACGCCGAAGACGTGACCACCTTCGGTGTGGGCGCGACCTTCGTGTCTTCGACCGCCGTGTCGGATGACGTGATGTATAATGTCGTCAAGGCGATCTTCGAGAATCTTGACCAGTTCAAGTCGCTGCACCCGGCGCTGGCCATTCTGGACCCGGCCACCATGGTCACGGACGGCAATTCCGCCCCGATCCATGACGGCGCGGCACGCTACTACCGCGAAGCGGGCCTGATGGAATAATCGGGCATATGCCAAAACATCGCCATGGCCCCGGTTGGGGCCATGGTGCGCGGGACTCGCGCCAAGTCACGATAGCGAACCGGGGGATGGACCATGTCGCAAACGCCAGACACAGAACGCCGCTTTTCCGATGAAGAGTTGCAGGATCTTGTCGCCAGCACGGATTCAGGCGGGCGCGAGCCGACGAACCGCTCCGTTGCCCTGCTGATCGCGAGCGTCGCCTTCATCTGGTCGGGCTTTCAGGTCTGGATCGCCGATCTGCAATTCCAATTCGCCCAATATATTCCCGGCGCGCGCATCATCGGGTCTGACCAGACGCGGCCCATGCATCTGGCCTTCGCGCTGTTCCTGGCGTTCCTGGCCTATCCCGCCTTCAAGAATTCCCCGCGCAAGCATATCCCGATCCTCGACTGGATCATGGCCATCGTGGCGGGGGGCTGCGCGTTTTATGTGCTGTGGTTCTCCAGAGAGATTTCCGACACCGCCCGCGCGGGCCTGCCCACGCAGACCCAGATCTGGGTCGGGATGGTCGGGCTTGTGCTGCTGCTCGAGGCCTCGCGCCGCGCGCTCGGCCCGGCGCTGACCATCGTCGGCGGTGTGTTCCTGGCCTATAGTTATTTCGGCACCGGCTGGCTGATCCCGGACCTGATCGCGCATGAGGGCCGGTCGTTCGACGCCATCATCAACACGCAATGGCTGTCCACCGAAGGGGTGTTCGGCATTCCGCTGGGGGTGTCGACGGCCTTCGTGTTCCTGTTCGTGCTGTTCGGCGCGCTTTTGGACAAGGCGGGCGCGGGCAATTACTTCATCAAGCTGGCCTTCGCGGGCCTTGGCCATTTGCGCGGCGGACCTGCCAAAGCGGCCGTGGTCGGCTCTGGCGCGACGGGGCTGATCTCTGGCTCGTCCATCGCCAACGTGGTCACGACCGGCACCTTCACTATTCCGCTGATGAAGCGCGTGGGCTTCACGTCGGAAAAAGCGGGCGCGGTCGAGGTGTCGTCTTCGGTCAACGGGCAGATCATGCCACCCGTGATGGGGGCGGCGGCCTTCCTGATGGTCGAATTCGTCGGCATCTCGTATCTCGAGGTCATCAAGCACGCCTTCATCCCGGCGATCATTTCCTACATCGCGCTGATCTACATCGTGCACCTTGAAGCGCTGCGCAACGGGATCCCGGCGCTGGGGCAGGGCGGCTCGCTTCTGGTCATGCTGGGCAAGGTCGCGATCGGCTTTGTCGGTGCGGGCGTGATGTTCTACGGCGTCATCCTTGGCGTGAACGGATTGCGCGCGGCGGCGCCCGGTATCTCTACCCCGGTCATTCTTGCCGTGCTGGCGGCGGTCTATTTCGCCTGTCTGTGGGTTTCCGCAAAGCGACCAGAGCTAGAAATGGACGACCCCAATGCCGAAGAGGTCAAGCTGCCCAAGATGAACGAGGTCGTCCCGACCGGGCTGCATTACCTGCTGCCCATCGTCGTTCTGGTCTGGTTCCTGATGGTCGAACGGCAATCGCCGTCGAAATCGGCCTATTTCGCCGTGCTGATGATGCTGTTCATCATGCTTACTCAGCGCCCCATCAAGGCCATGCTGCGCGGTGAAGGGGATTTCATGACCCATCTGCGCGCAGGCTTTGCCGACCTGATCGAGGGCATGATCGCGGGCGCGCGCAACATGATCGGCATTGCCGTGGCCACGGGGGCCGCGGGCATTATCGTGGCGACCGTCACGCGCACGCCCATTGGCACGGAACTGGCGGGGCTGGTCGAACTTCTGTCCATGGGCAACCTGTTTCTGATGCTGCTCTTGGTTGGCTTCTTTTCGCTTGTCTTGGGTTTGGGCTTGCCGACCACGGCCAATTACATCGTGGTGTCGTCGCTGATGGCGACCGTGGTGGTCACGCTGGGGGCCAGTGAAGGGCTGATCGTGCCCCTGATCGCGGCGCATCTGTTCGTGTTCTATTTCGGGCTGATGGCCGATGTCACGCCGCCCGTCGGTCTGGCCAGCTTCGCCGCCGCCGCCGTGTCGGGGGGCGACCCGATCAAGACCGGCTTCACCGCGTTCTTCTACAGCCTGCGCACGCTCGCGCTGCCCTTCCTGTTCATCTACAACCCGACACTCATCTTGTATGGGGTCGATCTGGGCACCACGGCGGGCATCTTGCAGGCGGTGTTCATCTTCGTGATCGCAACCTTCGCGATGCTGCTCTTCGCCGCGGCAACGCAGGGCTATTTCCTTGCCCGCTCGAAGCTGTGGGAATCGGCGGCGCTTCTGCTGGTGGCCTTCACACTGTTCGTGCCGAATTTCTGGCTGGACCGCATTCAGCCGCCGTTCGAGGATTTGCCGGGCACCCAGTTCGAGGAGTTGCTGACAAATGCCCAGCCGGGCGATGAGTTGCGCCTGTTCGTGGAAGGGCCGGATTTCAACACCGGAGAGCCGCGCTCGACCACGCTGCGCCTGATCGTGGATGACACAGCCCCCGCGCAACGGCTGCAAAACACCGGTCTGTTCCTGCTGCCCTCGGAAGACGGCATCGCCATGGAAGAGCCGATGTTCGGCACGCCCTATCAGGAAAAGCTGGCCGATTTCGACTTCTACGCCGACCAGCAAGTTCAGATCACGACCGTCGCGCGCGAGGCGGACCGCCTGCCGCAACAGATTTTCTACATCCCGGCGCTTCTGTTGCTGGGGCTGGTGATCGTGCTGCAACGGCGGCGGCAGACCCAACCGGCGTTCTAGGCAGGGCGCAGGACCAAGGCACCGGGGGCATGTCGGTTTCTGTGGCCATGTCCCCGGCTTTTGGATATAAAGGCCGAAAAGCGCAGTCATAGCGCGGGTTTGCGGGGGGAAGTTGGATGATCCGGTCGGAACTGATCCAGAAAATCGCGGAAGAAAACCCACATCTGTTCCAGCGCGATGTCGAGCGCATTGTCGCCACCATCTTTGACGAGATCACCGAAGCGCTGGCGCGTGGCGAACGGGTCGAATTGCGTGGTTTCGGAGCGTTTTCGGTCAAGAAGCGCGACGCCCGCGTGGGCCGCAACCCGCGCACTGGCGAAAGCGTTGAAGTGGCCGAAAAGGCCGTGCCTTTTTTCAAGACCGGAAAGCTTCTGCGCGACCGGCTCAACGGGATCGAGGAGTAATTCCAAATGATGGCATATCTGCGAATCGGCCTGTCCGCCCTGCTGGCGGTGCTTCTGGCGACCATCGCGCTGGCCAACCGCGAGATGGTCACGGTGCAGTTGTTCCCCGAAACGATCGGCAACCTGATCGGGTTCAATTTCGGCTTCGGGCTGCCGCTGTTCATCCTGCTGGGTCTGGCCATCGGCTTGGGGCTGATGCTGGGCTTCATCTGGGAATGGCTGCGAGAGCATAGCTACCGTGCCGAAGCCGCCCGCCTGCGCCGTCGCGTGGCCGCGTTGGAAAGCGATATGGCCAAGCTGGAAAAGGCCGCACCCGCCGCCGTTGCCCAGAAGGACGACGTTCTGGCGGTTCTGGAAGCGAAATAGTCCTCGAATGCCGTTACCGACATGTGTGAAGATCTGCGGGCTGACCAGCGCGCAGGACGTGGCCCATGCCGCGCAGGCCGGGGCCAGCTACGCGGGCTTCGTGTTCTTCCCCAAATCGCCCCGCCATCTGGAAATTGCCGCCGCACGCGCGCTGGCGCTCTATGCGCCGATCGGGCTGGCCAAGGTCGCGCTGGTGGTGAACCCAGAGGATGCGGCGCTGGATGCGATCTTGGCCGAGGTGCCCATCGACATGATCCAGCTGCACGGGGCCGAAACACCCGCGCGCGTGTCGGAAATTCGAACGCGCTACGGCCTGCCGGTGATGAAGGCCGTGGGCATCGCCTCCGCCGACGACCTGCCGAAACTTGCGCAATATGAATGCGTGGCCGACCAGATACTGGTCGATGCCAAACCCGCCCAAGATGCAGTGCTTCCCGGCGGCAATGGTCTTGCCTTTGACTGGCGGCTGATCGCCGGGCGCGACTGGTCCAAGCCGTGGATGCTGGCCGGCGGCCTGACACCCGAGAACGTGGCCGAAGCCATTCGCCTGACCGGCGCGCGGCAGGTGGATGTGTCCTCTGGTGTGGAAAGCGCGCCGGGCGTGAAGGACGGCGCGCGCATCGCGGCTTTCGTGCAGGCCGCGCGCGCCGCCTAGCGTCCGCGTGACCAGTCCTTGTCGGCAAAAGGTTTGCCCGCGCGCACCAACAAGGCCACCAGCGCATAGGTTGCAAATCCGGTCGGGTCGGCCTTGGCCAAGGCCATTATGTCAGGCCGGGCCTTGCCCTCGTTCGGCAAAAGCTCTGGGTAGCGCTTGGCAATCTCTGCCGTGCCCATGTCCTGCCTGCGCCGCACGCGCACCAGCCGCGCCAGCCCTTCGACCATGGGCCAAGTGTAGTCGGCGGCGACCTGCACGCGCTCTTCGGGGGCGAATTGAAGCCGCACGAAAGTGTCATCGGCAATGACATGCGGGAATTTGCCCCAGCGCGCGCGCCCGGTGGCATTGACGGCAAACAGCCCGAAGCCGGGGGCGTTGCTTTTGTTGAAGGGCACGCTTTGCCAGAACCGCGCATAGGCGCGGGTCACGCGGCTTTCGGGCGGGGCGATACGCGGCGTGCCGGTCGCATAGCGCGGGTTGGGGTTGCTCAGCACCTCGATCAATTGCCCCAGCAGCAACGGCGAGACGCGCACATCGGCATCCAGATAGACCCGGTAGCGCCCGATCGCCGCCACATCGCCCGCGTTCAGCGCCTTGATCTTGGAGCCTTCTTTCAGATCGAGCACTTTCAACGTCCAGCCGCGTTCGCGCGCGGGCATGTCGTAGCGGCGGGCCACCTTGACCGTGTCATCGGTGCAGCCATTGGCGACAACGATCAACTCCAGCGCGTGGCCCGGCACCGGGTCGCTGTCCAGAAGCGCGGTCAGGCATTGGCCGATATAGCGCGCCTCGTTGCTGGCGGGAATGATGATCGAGATGACGACGCTCATCGTGACACCTGTTCGGGGTTGAAGCTGACCAGTGCATCCCAACGCGGGTTGTGGTCGGTCAGATGACGCAACGCGCCGAAACTGCCCCAGCGGCCCGGCGCGCGAATATCGGTGAAATGGGCGAATAGCCCGCCGCCGCCGCGCACCCAGCCTTCCAGCAGCATGGTGTAAAGCTCTGCCATGCCCTGCGAATAGTTCACGTCGATGAACAGCGCAGTCAGCGCCGCATCGTCCATATGTGGCCCCACGCCCACCAGATGCGTGCCGCCTTCATAGGCGACCAGCTCCAGCCCCCAGCGGTCGGCCACGGCGCGGTGATAGGGCAGGTCGGTGTCAATAAAATGCGCGACCGTGTTGCGCCGATCACCGCTGATGGACCCGTCACGCAATTCCGCGATCATGCGCGGCCGCAGGATGTCATGGGCGCGGCTGCGTGTGAAATCGGCCAGCGCGTCGCCCGACAGCCCTTGCGCGCGGCCCTCTTCCTCGGCGAGTGCCGTGGCCTCGCGCAGCCAGCCTTGGGTCATGGCGATCTTCTCGTCATTGCCCAGAAGCGCGCTGAAATAGCCGGTTATGGCATAGGCGTCGAACAAGGTGGGCGGTGCGGGGTTGGCGGGGCTCTCGGCCTGCCAGCTTGGCGACAGTAGCTGCTCTTCCAGCCCGTGCCAGCCGGTCTGCGTGGCCAGAACGCGCATCAGGCGGTCCTCTTGGCCTGCGAATTCGCGGTTGAAGATCTGCACCATCTGCGCCGCGCGCATGGCGTTCCATTCCTGCCAGCGATTGCCATCGCCCCAGCGCGCCTCTGCCTGCGCGCGGGCATGGTTTGCTTGTGGGAAGGACCAGTTCCATGTCTCGTTCGAATACTCGATCCACGCGCGCAAGCCGGGGTCCAACTGGTCGCGTATCAGCCGCGCCATCTGCGCGATGAAATCGTCGCTGGCCAGATGCGGGATTGTGAACCACGGCTCGGTGCCGGTTTCATTGGCCAGCCGGATCATGACCTCCAGCGGCACACCGCGCGGAGTGTAGGTGTAGTCAGAGGGCAGGGGCCGGTCGGCCCAGTCGGAGAGCGTGGTGTAATTGGTGTTCATCCATTCCATGACGCGGAACACCGCCATGCCCTCGACCCGCGCCAGCCAGTCGGGGTTGAAGATCTGGCCCGCGTCATGCGCGTTGACATGGCGCTGATGGACCACTGAAATATCGCGGATCGGGTCGGCTGGGTCGATGTCGCGCACCTGCAGTTCTACCAGACCGGGGCCGGGCGATGTGCTGAACCACAGCTCGCGCGGGCCAATGCGGCGCGTGCCGCCCACGCGGCCTGTGATCTGCACATCCGCTTGTCCCGCCCATGTCACGCGGTAATTGCCCGCAACACCACCCGCATCTTCGGCCAGATCGACCAGCATCAGGCTGGCCAAGGCGCTGGCACCTTCGGGCACGAACAGGGGCCAGCCGTGCGCGTCCAGTGCGCCCAGCGCAATCAGGTCGCGTTCCTCGAACCCACCCCATTGGCCGGTCCGGTGTGCCATCCACGCGCGCGAGGTTTTCATGATGTCGATAAAGGGCAGCTGTGGCTGGTAATCGCGCAACTCCGTCATGTTCATGCCCAGCCAGCGCGGCGCGCCCGCGTCGCGGGGCGAGAGATAGCCCTCGGCCCATGCCGTGACCGGAAGCAGCAGCGCGAGCAGGGGGGCAAGCCACCGCATCAGCTTTCCCCCGCCGTTTGCGCCACGCCGCTGGAGCGCGTGGCGCGCACCACGTCCCATGCGATCTGCTGCATCAGCGCCGCCACCCCTGGCGCAGGCGCATCCGCAAGGGTGCCATCGGCGCGCAAAAGCTGATGGGGCAGGCCGCGAGGGTCGGCGTGGTAGAGCGTTGCGTAATGCACCAGCGCGATCAGGTAGGCGGCCTTGTCGCTGGGGTGAATGGTGTCGCGGGTGCCATCCTCGGCCAGTGCAAAGAGCGCGTCAGTGTCGGGCATACCGGGCAGGCCGCCGCGCGCGCGCAATTCGCGGGCAAACGCGGCCATTGCGCGCCCGGCGGGGATGACATGGATCGTGCCCACGCCGGGATAGGCCTTGGCCTGCGCCAGAATCGTGCCTTCCCAAAGCGCCTCTGCGTCGCGGTCGATCCGGTCCAGCCAATCGGCTGCGTCATGGTGGTTATGCCAAGTCTCGTATTTGTAAATTCGTATCTGGGGCGCATGTTTTCGGGCCAGTTGCGCCCAAAGCGCGGTGTAGCGCCCCGAATCGTGCCAGCGGATCGCGTCTTGCAGGTCGATCATCTCTGTCAGCACCAGCGCATCGTACTCGCCGCTTTCCAGTGCGGGTTTGGCGGGGCGGTAGGCGGGCGGCTGGTTCATGGCGTCATAGCCCGCGATGGCCTCGTCCGGTTCCCAATGGGTGCGCAGGCTTGCCCCCCAGCCAAGTTGGCTGTTGTAGAAAGCGCGCGCATGGCCTGCGGCTTGCGCCAGTTGCGTGACAAAGGCGGGAATATCAGGCCCGATCAGGCTGTGGCCCAGGTAATAAACACCCAAACCTGCCTCCGGCGCAGGCAGCGGCGTGTCGTAATGCGACAAACGTTCGGCCCGGTCCAGCGGGGCCGGGGCGCGCAAGGCCCAGCCAGCCGCAGCCAGCGCGGTGGCAAGCACCACGGCCATGGCCAGCAGCTTTTTCAGGTCAAATCGCATTTCGCACCAGTATAGAGGACGGGCCAGATTTGCCCAAGGATTGCGGCAAGAATGCGGAACTTGTGGGGTATCTTCGCCTAACGATCGCGTGAGCGGCCGTGGCGCAGCCGATGACGCAGCGCGCGCACCAGAAAGCTGGCATTTCCCAGGATGTAGCGCGCGAACATGCGGCGCGGTTCCAGCGCCAGCCGCCACAGCCATTCCAGCCGCGCGCGGCGCAGCCACAGCGGCGCGCGCGACACGCGGCCCGACAGGAAATCGAACAGCGCGCCCACGCCCATGACATAGCGCGCATCGAGCGCTGCGGCGTGCTGCGCCAGCCACAGGTCTTGATGCGGCACGCCCGTGGCCATCCAGACCATATCGGCCCCGCTGGCATTGATCGCGGCAATCGCGGCTTGCGGGTCGTGCAGCCCCGCGAACCCGTCGCGCGTGCCGGCAATGCGTAGACCGGGTGCCAAGGCTTGCAACTTGGCCGAGGCACGCTCTGCCACGCCCGGCGCAGCCCCCAGAAGGAATAGCGACAGCCCGCGCGAGGACAGCGCGCGCGCCAGTTCCGGGCCAAGATCGGTGCCGTTCAGATTGGCGACAAAGCGTGCGCCATGCAGCTTGGCCGCCAGTTCCAGCCCCGCGCCATCGGGGAATAAAAGATCAGCCGTTTCAAGTGCTTGACGATAAGCGCGGTCCCGCGCGGCGACATTCACGCAATGCGCATTCACAAAAGCCACACGCGCGCTCGGACGCGCCAGCAGGGCCGCAATCGCATCGGGCATGGGGGCCGAGACGAGGTTCAGGTCGAACAGGCGGATCGTGGGCAGGTCGGGCACGGGCGGCATATCTGGCTAGGGTCACATCAGGCCTAGCCACCAAACCCCCTTGGTTCAAGCAAAGAACGCGCGCCGGAGTGAACAGTCCCGGCGCGCGCTGGCTGTCTGGGCAGCGTGTTACATGCCCGGTGCCATGACAGTCATGTCGCGGAGCGCCACGTCCAGACCGTCAATCTCCCAGCTTTGCGTGACCATGCCGCTGTCCAACGAAACGGTATGGATCGCGCCATTGGCCGACAGCCACGCGGTGTTGGTGCCCATCGCATCTGTGGCGATGTCGAAAGCGACCGGCCCCTCCAGCATCGCGCCCAGCTCGCCAATCATCACGTTCGTGCCGTCATTCGGCGCGGTCTGGCGCAGCAGGGCATGGGCATTCGTGTCGATGTTATACATCGCCGTGGCCTCGGGCCGCCCGAAAGAGTTGCTGTAGGCCGTCGCCCCCACCATCGGCGCGCCATCCATGCCGTCCCAATGCAGGCTGCCATCGACCATGACGGCCCCGGTGCTCAGGTTCACGCGGTGGTTGGTGGTCCCGGACATGAAGCGCAGCGCATCGGCGGCGGGGTTGATGTCGACGATCACGGGCGCACCATCGGCAATGGGCAGGGGCGTGTCCATGGTCACAAGCGGCGTCACCATGCCGGTCATGGCATCAATGTTGACGACCTCGAACGCCTCGGTCACGCCGATCAGCGTGTTGGTATTGGGGCGATAGTCGATGCCCAGCAAGCGGCCTTCGACCATCACCTCTTGCATCCCGGTGACGGCGCCCGCGCCTAGGTCGATCATCGTCAGCGTGCGATCGCCGCTCAGCCCGATTGCCGTTTGCGCGGCCAAGGGGGCGGCGGTTGCACTCAGAAGGCCCGTCAGAAGAAGCGTGTGTTTCATCAGTCTCTTTCCCTTTTGTCAGTAGACATGCAGGAAACGAGACCGTGTTCAGGAAAGTTTCGCAGCCGCGTATCACGGCTGCGTGAGGGTGTGGATCAGGCGGCTTCCGGCGCTTTGAACGTGCGAGAGCCGGGCTGGCATTGCTGCGGCAGATGCGGCCCTTCCAGTTGCAGGATATGCTCCAGGCCCGAATTGCACTCGACAAGGTCGGACAGGTACAGGTCGTCCAGCGCGCTGTAGAAATTGTCCACCGCGCGTTTCAGATAGCTGCCCATCCGGCAATGATCTTTCAGCGGGCAGGTGTTCTTGTCCGAGAAGCATTCGATCAGCGGCAACTCTGCCTCGAACGCGCGAAACACTTCGCCGATCCCGATGGAACTGGCCGCTTTCGCAAGGCCAAACCCCCCGTGGCGGCCGCGTTGCGTGGTGATAAACCCGTCCTGCGCAAGCTTGTTTATGACCTGCGCCAGGTGGTTCTCAGAGGCGTTGATCGCCTGCGCCACATCCTGCTTGCGCACCAGCCGGTCAGTGTTGACGGCGCAGACCATCAATGTGCGAAGCGCAAGATTGGTTCGTGTGGTCAGACGCATACTTACTCCTTCCGGGCCAAATCCGCCCGTCGTTCCGAAAATGTCCCTGAGAAACACAATAATCGACATGGCCGGTCGCGAACCTTGATCGAAGTCAAGTCACGGCATGGGGCGTCATGGCATTATGTCGCAGGGATGATTCATGTTTGCCCGCTTGAATGCGCACAAATTCAGATGTAGTGATGTGTTCAAGTATCCAGATGTATACCGACCTTGTGGGGACGCTATGAACAAATTCGAACTGGGCCAGCTAAGCCGCCGTGGCTTCATGAGCCTTGCCGCCGGTGGCGCGGCCCTTGCCACCACTGGCGCGTCTGTCAAGGCACAGACCGTCAAGACCTCTGCCCGGATCGTGATCCTTGGCGCGGGTGCGGGCGGGGCGGCCATTGCCAACCGTTTGGCCGGTCGTCTGGACGGCGCGCAGATCACCGTCATCGACGGGCGCGCGGAACATTGGTACCAGCCGGGCTTCACGCTGATCGCGGCGGGTCTGCAAGGCGCGAACTATTCTGTCAGCCGGACGACCGACTGGCTGCCCAAGGGCATCAATTTCATTGCCGATTACGCCGCTGAAATCGACCCAGAGGCCAACCGCATCACCACCTTGGGCGGCGAGCGGGTGGAGTATGATTACCTGATCGTCTCGACCGGGCTTGTGCTGGATTGGGATGCGATCGACGGGTTCGACCTGGACATGGTCGGGCCGGAAACCGGGATTACCGCGCATTATGCCGGGCCGGAATATGCCGCAAAGACTTGGGCCGCGCTCGACAAATTCACCACCGAAGGCGGCGTCGGCCTTTTCGGTCGCCCCGCGACAGAGATGAAATGCGCGGGCGCGCCGCTGAAGATCACCTTCCTGGCCGAGGACATCGCCACCCGCAAGGGCAACCGCGACAAGGTCGAGCTGATCTACAACAGCCAGGCCGACAACCTGTTCGGTGTGCCCGTCGTGGACCACCGCGTGCGCCAGTTGTTCGACGATCGCGGGGTGGAGTATCGTTGGAGCCATGTGCTCAAGGCCGTCGATGCAGGCGCGAAAACCGCGACCTACGCCACGCCCGAGGGCGATGTGACGACCGCGTTCGATTTCATCAACGTCATCCCGCCGCAGCGTGCCCCGCAGGTCGTGCGCGACTCTGGCCTGTCCTGGGCCGATAAATGGACCGATCAGGGCTGGATCGAAGTCGATCAGCAAACCCTGCGCCACCTGCGCTATGCCAATGTGTTCGGTATCGGCGACATCAACGGCGTGCCCAAGGGCAAGACGGCGGCCAGTGTGAAATGGCACCAGCCGGTGGTCGAAGATCACCTTGTCAGCGAGATCGCGGGCCGCGAAGGCACCAAGACCTTCGACGGCTACACCTCTTGCCCGCTGATCACCCGCATCGGCCGCGCCATGCTGATCGAGTTCGACTATCACAATCACCTTGTCCCGTCCTTCCCCGGCGTCATCGCGCCGCTGGAAGAGCTGTGGGTGTCGTGGCTGATGAAGGAAGTCGCGCTGAAAGCCACTTACAACGCCATGTTGCGCGGGCGCGCCTAAGCTCGCGAAAGGAGTTTCACCAATGGAAGAAATGACGCTGGGCACGATCCTTGCCGTGTTCGAAGAAATTTTCGGCAAAGGCCTGTTTTGGGCGATGGTCGCGGTGGCCGTGGTCATTACCGTGGCTTATATCTACGTGCTGATCCGCGACCGCGAGATGTCGATGCGCAAGTTCCTGCTGGCACAGCTGTCCATGCCCATCGGTGGCATCGCGGCGGTGTGGTTCGTTCTGGCCGTGACCCGCTCGGGGTTGCAGCATATGGGCGGGCCGATTGATGCGCTGCTGCTCTTGGGCATTTTCGGCGCGGGCGCGGTCGGTTTCGCGATCCTCGTCTATGTCGCGCAATCGCTTGTTCGTGGCAAGCAGACCGAGAATTAGGAATATCACGGGCGGCGCGCGCCTCCCCGCAAAGCCCACCCGTGATCTTTGGCCCGCGCTCCTCCCAGGCGCGGGCCGTTTTCGTCTTGGCAGGGTAGGGCGGCGGCGTTAGGGTCCGGGCCATGACCCGCTTGACCATTACCCTTTGCTGCTGCATGTGCCGCTGACGGCTTTGGCGGGTGGTTTTTGGTATCTGATCCCTCCCGCCACGGCATCGCGCCCGAGTGGACCGCCCGAGAGACCCAGATGACCCAGATCACGCTGCACAACACCCGCACCCGCCGGAAAGACCCTTTCGCGCCCATCGACCCCAAGAATGTGCGGATGTATGTCTGTGGCCCCACGGTCTATGATCGCGCGCATCTGGGCAATGCACGGCCCGTGGTGGTGTTTGATGTGCTCTATCGGCTGTTGCGCCATGTCTATGGCGCGGATCACGTCACCTATGTGCGCAATTTCACCGATGTGGATGACAAGATCAACGCGCGGGCGCGGGATATTCAGGCGCAGGACGGGGGCGACCTGAACGCCATCATCCGCACGCTGACGGATGAAACCATCGGCTGGTATCATGCCGATATGGACGCGCTTGGCGCGCTGCGCCCCAATGTGGAGCCGCGCGCGACCGAGTTCATCGTCCAGATGGTGGCGATGATCGAAGGGCTGATCGCCAAGGGCCATGCCTATGCCGCCGAAGGGCATGTGCTGTTCGATGTGCGGTCATATCCCGAGTATGGCCGCCTGTCGGGCCGCTCGGTCGATGACATGATCGCGGGCGCGCGGGTCGAAGTGGCCCCCTACAAGCGCGACCCGATGGATTTCGTGTTGTGGAAGCCCTCGGCGGCGGATGAACCGGGCTGGGACAGCCCTTGGGGGCGCGGGCGTCCGGGCTGGCATATCGAATGCTCGGCCATGGCGGATGAACTTCTTTGGAAGAGACCGCTTTCTGAGGGGAACCTCAGCGTAAGCGCCCGTGAGCGACCACACGAGTTTGACATCCACGGCGGCGGGATAGACCTGCAATTCCCCCACCACGAAAACGAGATCGCCCAGTCTTGCTGCGCCCACCCCGATGCGGGCTTCGCGAATTTCTGGCTGCACAATGAAATGGTGCAGGTCGAGGGCAAGAAGATGTCCAAAAGCCTGGGCAATTTCTTTACCGTGCGGGATTTGTTGGAACAGGGCTGGCCGGGCGAGGTGATCCGGTTTGTCATGCTGTCCACGCATTACCGCAAGCCGATGGATTGGACGGAAGAGAAGGCCAGACAGGCACAACGGACGTTGCAGAAGTGGCGATCCCTCGTTGAAGGTGTCAAACCGGGTACAACCCTAGCTATAGAAGCAGCGCCTATTTTTGACGATTTGAACACACCTGACGCAATCCAACGGTTGCGATCAGTTGCTAGAGCGATTGAGCTTGGGAAGAACAATCCGGAAGGTACCATTACGAAAGAGAACTTTTTGGCCACAGCGCGCCTTTTGGGCTTGCTCGAAGATGGCGTGGAAAACTGGAAAGTACCGAGTTTCGATTTTTCTAGCTTGGTTGACCTAGTTTCTGAAGAGCGCGAGAAGGCAATGCAGATTAAAGACTTTTCGCAGGTCGATCTTCTCAAGCAATCCCTCATTAATGCTGGTGTCGAAGTCCGTATGTCGAAAGCGGGGGTCGAGCTTGTCCCCGGCCCCGATTTCGACCCGTCCAAACTGGAGGGCTTCGAATGACACCGAAGCCTGCATTGCGTGCAACACAGGGCAGCGCCCGGCCCGCGCGGGGGGGAAGCGAAGCGCCCGCCCCGCGGGGGGGCGGGACGGGCGCTGCCCGTTTCGCAAGCGAAACGGGCTTTGGGGTCAACCGTTCACCGTTCGACAATAACGCTATACCCGCCCCGGGCTTGACCCGGGGCCTCGCGGCTGATCGGGACACCACCCCAGAGGCCCCGGGTCAGGCCCGGGGCGCGGGGTGCGCATGACCCGCGAGCGCCTCTACCTCTACGACACCACCTTGCGCGACGGGCAGCAAACGCAGGGCGTGCAATTCTCGACCGCCGAGAAGCACCAGATCGCCGCCATGCTCGACCACCTTGGGGTCGATTATATCGAAGGCGGCTGGCCGGGGGCGAACCCCACCGACAGCGAGTTCTTCGCAAGCCCACCGCAGACCAAAGCCACGCTCACCGCCTTCGGCATGACCAAGCGCGCAGGCCGCTCGGCGGAAAATGACGATGTGCTGGCCGCCGTCCTGAACGCGGACACGCCTTCTGTCTGCCTTGTCGGCAAGACGCATGACTACCATGTCACCCATGCGCTTGGCATCACGCTGGACGAAAACCTTGACAATATCCGCGCATCGATCACCCATTGCGTGGCCCTTGGCCGCGAGGCGCATTTCGACGCCGAACATTTCTTCGACGGCTACAAGGCGAACCCTGACTACGCGCTGGAATCCCTCCACGCCGCCCATGACGCGGGCGCGCGCTGGATCGTGCTGTGCGACACGAATGGCGGGACGCTGCCCTCTGAAATCCACACCATCACGCAAGCCGTCATCGCCAGCGGCATCCCCGGCGACCGTCTGGGCATTCATTGCCATGACGACACTGGCCAAGCCGTCGCTTGCTCGCTCGCGGCGGTAGAGGCCGGCGCGCGCCAGATACAAGGCACGTTGAACGGCTTGGGCGAGCGGTGCGGCAACGCCTCGCTGACCACGCTGATCCCCACGCTGGTGTTGAAGCCCGCCTATGCGGAGCGCTTCGACACGGGCGTCAGCCCGGACGCGGTGCGCGGTCTGCTCCGCATCTCGCGCAAGCTTGACGACATCCTGAACCGCGTGCCGCTGCGCAGCCTGCCCTATGTCGGCGCCTCGGCCTTTGCCCACAAGGCGGGGCTGCACGCCAGCGCCATCGCCAAAGACCCGGCCACCTATGAACATATCGACCCCGCGCAGGTCGGCAATGCCCGTATCGTTCCCATGTCGAACCAGGCGGGGCAGTCGAACCTGCGCATGGTGCTTGCCGATATGGGCGTGAGCGTCGCGCGCGACGATCCGCGTTTGCCGGCCATTCTGGAAGACATCAAGGCGCGCGAGGATGCAGGCTATGCTTATGACAGCGCACAGGCCAGTTTCGAGCTGCTCGCGCGGCGCGCCTTGGGGCAGGTGCCGCAGTTTTTCGAGGTCAAGCGCTACCGCGTGACGGTCGAGCGGCGCAAGAACAAGTATGACCAGATGGTGTCCTTGTCCGAAGCGGTGGTGGTGCTGAAGATCGGGGATGAAAAGAAACTGTCCGTGTCCGAGTCGATGGATGCCGAGGGCCATGATCGCGGCCCGGTCAACGCGCTTGCCAAGGCGCTAGCTAAGGATCTCGGCCCCTATCAGGGCGCGATCGACGACATGAAGCTGGTGGATTTCAAGGTCCGCATCACCCAAGGCGGCACAGAGGCCGTGACCCGCGTCATCATCGATTCAGAGGACGGGCAAGGGCGGCGCTGGTCGACCGTGGGCGTGTCGCCCAATATCGTCGATGCCAGCTTCGAGGCGCTTCTGGACGCCGTCACATGGAAACTCTTGCGCGATGGGGTGCAACAATGTCCGAACTGACCCAAGACGAAGCCTTCCTCACGCTTTACAGCGACCTTGCCCGCGAAGGGCCGGGGGCTGCGGCCGATCTGGGCTGGGCGCTGTCGGTGGCGGGCACGCCCGCGCAGGCGCGCATCTGCGATGCGGGCTGTGGGTCGGGGGCCGATACGCTGACATTGGCCAAAGAGCGCCCGCAAGCGCAGATCACGGGCGTGGACAAGATCGCGCAATTCGTGGCTGCCGCACAAAAGCGTGTGGCCCCTTTTGGCGAGCGTGTGCAGATCCGGCAAGGCGATATGGCCAGGCTGGATGGCCCCTATGACCTGATCTGGTGCGCGGGCGCGCTGTATTTTCTGGGCGTGACCGAAGGCTTGCGTGCATGGCGTGGGGCGCTGGCAGAGGGCGGGCGCGTGGCCTTTTCCGAACCCTGCCTCTTGGCGCGCCCGTCAGACGCGGCGCGTGCCTTCTGGGCGGAATATCCGCAAATCACCGATATGGCGGGCATTCGCGCGCGGATCGCGGATGCAGGCTACCGCGTGCTGGGTGAAAACCTGCAAATCGGCGCGGCATGGGAAAATTATTACCTGCCGATGGAACGCCGCATCGCCAGCCTGCGGCCGGGTGCCACCGGCCCCTTGGCCGATGCGCTGGACGCGGCAGAGGCCGAAATCGCCCGCTGGCGCGCGGCACCGTCGGAAATCGCCTATGCGCTGATCGTCGTCGCGCCGGAATGAGCGAAACGCTTGAAGACAAGGTTGCGGCGTCCGACCCAGACCGCCATGCGGCAGGCCTGCTTGCGCCGCCCGATGCGCGGTCGAAGCTTTGGGTGCTTTACGCGTTCAACCTTGAAATCGCCCGCGCGCCTTACCTGACGCAGGAACCCCTGATCGCGCAGATGCGGTTGCAATTCTGGACCGATGTTCTGGACGATGTCGCCGCGGCCAAGCCCCCGCGCGCGCACGAGGTGGCCGAACCCTTGGCTGCCCTCTGGGCCGAACACGCGCTGCCCGTGGAGCTTGGCCAGCAGATGATCGCCGCGCGCCATTGGCATATAGACCGCGCGCCCTTTGCGAGCGCGCAGGCGTGGCTTGACCATATCGACCACAGCGCGGGCAACCTGATGTGGCTGGCCGCGCGTGTGCTGGGCGCGCCCGACGGGGCCAAGGCCGCCTGCCGCGCCATGGGCCGCGCGATGGGGGTCGCGCAATGGCTGCAAGCGGTGCCCGCACTTGCTGCGACGGGCCGCGCGCCCTATCCGCAGGGCACAAGCGGGGCCGAAATGGCGCAGGCGGGGCTTCAAGCGCTGGCAGACGCGCGGGCCGCGCGCGGCACGGTTCCCAAAGCCTGCGCCCCCGCGCTTCTGGCCGGGTTTCAGGCCGCCGCCGTCCTGACCCGCGCGGCCCAAGATCCCGCCCGCATCGACGCGGGCGCGCTGGCCCCGTCCGAATTTCGCAGGCGCGGCACTTTGCTTGTGGGTGCGCTATCCGGGCGCTGGTAGACGCGCCCGGTTCGCCTTGCCAAGGGGTGCGGCGGATATTAGGGTGCGCGCAAATTCGGCCCCGCCAAGGGGCCGGTTCTTCATGCCTGCCCATCCGGGCCAAAACCAACAGGAGCTTTCATGTTCGTCACCCCCGCTTATGCGCAAGATGCCGGTGCCGCCGGTGGTCTGATCTCGATCATCCCCTTCGTTCTGATCTTCGTCATCATGTATTTCCTGCTGATCCGTCCGCAGCAGAAGAAGCTGAAAGAACATCAGAACATGGTCGCCAACCTGCGCCGGGGCGATCAGGTCGTCACCCAGGGCGGGGTCGTCGGCAAGATTTCCAAGGTCAAGGAAGATGGCGAGATCGAGGTCGAGATTGCCGAAGGCGTGCGCGTGCGCGTCATCAAGCAAACTATCGCAAGTGTGATCTCGAAAACCGAACCTGCGGCCAAGGAATAAGCTTGGCCCCCTTGCGCCCGCTGGCCACAGCCATTTGATACGCATGAACCGAGACGGAGCCTGACACATGCTGCATATTCCGATGTGGAAACGCATCCTCATCTGGGGCACCTGTGCGCTGGCGCTTCTGATCGCGGTGCCGAACCTGTTCTATGCGCAGGTGGAACGGCATAACGATGCCGTGACCGCGCAAGAACGCGGCGACAGCTTCTCGGAAGAGGATATGGCGGCTTGGCCTTCGTTCCTGCCGTCTTTCTTGGTCAATCTGGGTCTGGACCTGCGCGGCGGCGCGCATCTGCTGGCAGAGGTGCAGGTCTCCGATGTCTATGCCGACCGCATCGACGGGCTGTGGCCCGCCGTGCGCGACCGTTTGCGCGAAGAGCGTGACACGGTGGGCGCGGTGCGGCGGATGCCGTCCGAGGATGCGGGCGAATTGCGCGTGCGCATCGGCACGCCCGAAGCCGTGAACACGGCGGCGGGCTTCGTGCGCGAACTGGCGCAGCCTACGCAAAGCCTGACCGGCTTTGGTGCGGCCAATGATCTGGACGTGCGGGTCGAGGGCGAGGAAATCGTCGTCACCCTGTCCGAAGCCGAACGTTTGGCGACCGATGAGCGCACCATGCGCACCTCGCTGGAAATCATCCGCCGCCGCGTGGACGAGGCGGGCACGCGCGAGCCGACGATCCAGCGCCAGGGCGAGGACCGCATCCTGATCCAGGTGCCCGGCATCGGCTCTGCCGAGGAACTGAAAGCGCTGATCGGGACCACCGCGCGGCTGACCTTTCACCCCGTCGTGGGCATTACATCCGACCCCGACCAAGTGCCCGCGCCGCGCAACGCGATCTACCCTTCGCTTGACCAGCCGGGCACCTTCTACGAGGTCGAACAGACCCCGGTTGTGACCGGCGACCAGCTGGTCGATGCCAGCCCCGGCATGGACCAGAACAACCGCCCCGCCGTGAATTTCCGCTTCAACGCGCAGGGCGGGCGGGCGTTCGGGCTGTATACGGCGGAAAATATCGGCAGCCCCTTCGCGATCGTTCTGGATGGCGAGGTCGTCTCGGCCCCCACCATCCAAAGCCATATTCCGGGCGGCTCAGGCATCATCACCGGGCGCTTCACGGTCGAGGAATCGACCCAGCTTGCCGTGTTGTTGCGCTCTGGCGCGCTGCCTGCCGAGATGGAATTCCTCGAAGAACGCACCGTCGGCCCGGAACTGGGCCAAGACAGTATCGACGCGGGCAAGATTGCCGCCATCGTCGCAATGGCCGCCGTGCTGATCTTCATGGTCGCGAGTTACGGCATTTTCGGCGTGATCGCCAATATCGCGCTGTTGCTGAACGTGGCGATGATCTTCGCGCTGCTGTCGCTTATCGGGGCCACGCTGACACTGCCGGGCATCGCGGGGATCGTGCTGACTATCGGGATGGCGGTGGATGCGACCGTCCTGATTTTCGAGCGTATCCGCGAAGAGTTGAAAACCGCCAAAGGTCCGGCCCGCGCCATAGAGCTGGGCTATGAAAAGGCGCTTTCGGCCATTCTGGACGCGAATATCACCACCTTCCTGACCGCGCTGATCCTGTTTGCCATGGGCTCTGGCCCGGTGCGCGGCTTTGCCGTCACGCTGGGGCTGGGGATCATCACCTCGGTCTTCACGGCCCTTCTGGTCACGCGCGTGATGATGGTGATGTATTACGAGCGCCGCCGCCCCAAAACCCTTGCGATATAAGGAAAGCCCATGCGCCTGAAACTTGTCCCGCAAGAGACCAATCTCGATTTTTTCCGCTTCTGGCGCTACACCTTCGGCGCGTCGGTGCTGGCGATGGTGCTGTCCATCGTTGCCTTCTTTGCTATGGGCCTGAATTTCGGGATCGACTTCAAGGGTGGCACAACCATCCGGACCGAGGCCGTGCAGCCCGTGGACATCGGCGCCTATCGCGGCGCGGTCGAACCCTTGGGCTTCGGCGATGTCGCGATTACCGAAGTGTTCGACCCGACCTTCGGGCCAGAGCAGAATGTCGCCATGATCCGGATCGAGGCGCAGGAGGGCCAGGAAGCCAAGACACCTGAGCAACTCGCCGCGATCCGCGCGGCCCTGCAAGAAGTTGACCCGTCGCTGACCTTTGCCTCGGTCGATTCCGTCGGGCCGAAAGTGTCGGGCGAATTGGTGCAATCGGCGGTCATCTCTGTTCTGTTGGCGCTTGGTGCGGTGCTGTTCTATGTCTGGCTGCGGTTCGAATGGCAGTTTTCCGTGGGCGCGGTGGCCGCCCTTGTGCATGACGTGGTGCTGACGATCGGGCTGTTCGCGGCGCTGCAAATCCGCTTCGACCTGGCCATTATCGCGGCCCTTCTGACCATCGTGGGCTATTCGCTGAACGACACCGTGGTCGTGTTCGACCGCGTGCGCGAGAACCTCATCAAGTTCAAGAAGCGCCCGCTGCGCGAAGTGCTGAACATGTCCATCAACGACACGCTGTCGCGCACGATGATGACCTCTGTCACCACGCTGATCGCGTTGATCGCGCTCTTCGTGCTGGGGGGCGACGTGATCCGGGGCTTCGTCTTTGCGATGATCTGGGGCGTGATCGTTGGCACCTACTCGTCGGTCTTCGTGGCGTCGGTGGTGCTGTATCGCTTTGGCGTGAAACGTGACTGGTCGAAAGTGTCGGGCGACACGGCAGGCACGCAATTCGGGGTGAAAGAGGGCTAGGCCATGCAACTATCCGAGATCGAGTTCGGCAATGCGAAACCGATCGAGGGGTATGGCCCCGATTTCTACCGGCTGGACGGCCAAGCGCACCCGGCGCCGGTGCTAATCATGGCAGGCCAAGCGCTGTCATGGGGCGGGCTGGGCGATGCCGACACGCTTCTGGCGCTGGCCGGCCGGGTGGATGTGCTGCTGGTGGGAACGGGCCCGCAGATCGCGCATTTGCCCAAGGACTTGCGCATGGCGCTGGAGGATGCGGGCATCGGGGCAGAGATCATGGACAGCCCCGCCGCCTGCCGCACCTATAACGTGTTGCTGTCGGAACAACGCCGCGTCGCGGTAGCCTTGCTGCCTGCGGTCTAACTGCGCGGGGGGCGGCTTCTGTAGACGGGCAGGTTCCAGCCGAACAGCATCGACCCCGCGCGCAGGCAGAAGGTGGCCGCGCCGCAGGCGACAAGCGCCGCGCCATTCGGAAGCCCCAAGGCCACCGCTCCCAAGGCCACCAGCGCGCCCGCCAGCGCCGCCGTGGCGTAAAGCTCGCCCTTCTTCAGGATCAGCGGCACCTCGTTGCAGACCACGTCCCGCATCAGCCCGCCAAAGGTGCCGGTCGCGACCCCCATGATCGCGACCACGATCCATGGCGCGCCCATGCTCAGCGCGAGGCCCACGCCCGCGGGCACGGCCACCCCTAGCGCCACGGCATCCAACCATTCCAGCGCGCGCAGCCGCGATTCGAGCAGGTGTGCCGTGAAAAACACCAGAAAGGCGGCCAAAGTGGCCGACACGATCATCAAGGGTTCGGCCACCCAGAACACCGTCTCGCGCCCCATGACCACGTCGCGGACCGTGCCGCCACCGACCGCTGTCAGGCAGGCCAGAAAGATGAAACCCACGATGTCCAATTGTGCGCGGCTGGCCGCCAATGCCCCGGTCAGCCCAAAGACGAACACCGCCGCCAGGTCGAGCGCTTGCAGAAAGCTCATGGCTTGCCCGGTTTGAACGGGGCCATCCCTGCGCGCGCGAGTTCATCGGCGCGTTCGTTTTCCGGGTGGCCGGCATGGCCCTTGACCCATTCCCATGTCACGTCATGGCGCGCCTGCGCTGCGTCCAGCCGCTGCCACAGTTCCACGTTCTTGACAGGCTTCTTGTCGGCGGTGCGCCAGCCATTGCGCTTCCAGCCGTGCATCCATTGGCTAATGCCGTTTTTCACATAGGCGCTGTCGGTCACGATGGTAATCGCGGAGGGGCGCTCCAGCGTCTCCAATGCGGTGATCGCGGCCATCAGCTCCATCCGGTTATTGGTGGTCTGCGCCTCTCCGCCCTGCAATTCGCGTTCCTTCAGGATCGTGCCATCACGCTCTGCGCGCATCAGCACGCCCCAGCCGCCGGGGCCTGGATTGCCGCTGCACGCGCCGTCGGTATAGGCGACCAGCCGGGTCATGCGCCCAAGGGGGCGTAGCCGGGCAGGGCGGCCACGCGGTCCAGCCATGCGCGTAAGGCGGGGTAGGGTGCCAGGTCATAGCCGCCGCGTGTATCGGCGGTATGAGTGTAGGCATAGAGGCATATATCCGCAACGCTCGGCGCATCGCCCACCAGCCAGTTGCGCGTTGCCAGATGGTCTTCCATGATGTGCAACAGCGCATTGCCCTGCTCTAGCAGTTGCGCCAGCCGCTCGGGCGTGGCCTGCGCCGCGCGGTGGGGGTAGGTCCGCAAGGCCGCGCGCACGGCGATGACGCCCTCGTGCTGGTTTTGCTCCCAGAACATCCACGACAGGGCTTGGGCTTGGGCAAGCGGCGCGTCCGGCATGAACGCCGTTCCCTGCGCCAGATGCCACAGGATGGCGTTCGATTCGGGCAGGTGGGTGCCATCTTCCAGCACCAGAACCGGGGCCTTGCCAAAGGGTAGCGCGCCCGTGGCCTTCGCCTGTTCCAGCGCCGGGTCGCCATATTCCACGTCCACAAGATCGGCCTTCTGGCCGGTCAGCGCCAGCAGCAGCCGCACCTTGTAGCTGTTGCCGCTGGACGGCATGTTGTAAAGGATCATGGCGCGCGCCTTTCAATAAGGATACGCGCAAGGGCTACCCCAGCCAGATGCCCGCGACAAGGCAGAGCACGACACCGGCGGTCAGCAATAGCCGCAATTTCATCCACCAAGGCGGGGTCAGCCCCCACAGGCTGAATTGCTGGTCGATGACCAAGAGCACGATGAAACCTGTCACCAGCGCCGCCAGCGCCTGCTGCGCGCCACCGCCGACCATGAAAAACGCCCAAAGTGCCGGGCCGACCGATAGCGCGTAGCCAACCCATGACCGCTCTGCGCCCTTGGCGGCAAAGCCCCAGAGCACACCCGACATGAAGCACAGGATGACCGTGCCATAGGCAATCAGCATGTATTGCCCTGCAAAACGCGGGCCGATGGTGCGGATCGTCGCCTCTGCCAAAGCGGGCGACAGGATCGTGGCCAGACCGTAGAAGAACGGCAAAAGGCCAGCCAGACCAAGCGCTAAGGCTGCGCGGGGGATCATGCGCGCTCCATCGCAAGGCGCGCGGCGAGCGCGGCAAAGACGGTCGCGAAAGCGCGGTTGACCCAAGCCATGACCCGCGCGCTGCCCAAGAGCCAGTCGCGCGCTTGTGCTGCCGCCACGGCATAGACCGCGAAAACGGCAAGGGTCAGCGCCATGAACACGCCGCCCATCAGGGCCAGTTCTTGCGTGGCGGTGGCGGGATTGCCGCTGAGGAAGGGCGGCAGAAGCGCAACAAAGAAGATCGACAGTTTCGGGTTCAGGATATTCAACAACGCCCCGCGCTTGGCGATGGTCAGCCCGGACATCGGCACCGGGTTTTCCTGCACCCGCAGCGCGCCGCCCTCGCGCAGCATTTGCCACGCAAGATACAGCAGATAGCCCACGCCCGCGAATTTCACGATCTGGAACAGCAGCGCGGAACTGTGCATCAGCGCGGCCAGCCCGAACATGGCGGCCAAAAGCGCGGGCAGAATGCCGAAGGTGCAGCCCAAGGCCGCCCAGAGCCCCGCGCGGCGGCCTTGGCCAAGGGCCACGGCCAGCGTGTAGACAACGCCCGTGCCGGGGGCGAGCACGACCACCAGCGCGGTCAGCAGGAATTGGGTCGAGAGCATGAGGCGTCCTTTCGCGTTCCCGCCAAGGATGGCGCGCGGGCGCGGGCAGGGCAAGAGGCGACGGAATAATTTTGACGGGCCAAAGGTGGTGCCTGCCCCGGACCTGATCCGGGGCCTCGCCGCCCGCGAGGTCCGCGAAGTCCGCGCCGACCGCAAGGCCCCGGATCAAGTCCGGGGCGGGGGGTGCGTGCGGCGGATGATCCAAGCCGCTTTACGCGGTTTCGCGCAGCACCCGCGGCACCTTGAACTCCACCCGCTCTTTCGCGGTCTCCACCAGTTCCACCGTCACGTCATAGCGCGCGCGGAAGGCGTCGATCACCTCGTTAATCAGCACTTCCGGGGCCGATGCGCCAGCGGTAATGCCGACCGACGTCACGCCGTCCAGCGCGCGCCAGTCGATTTCCGTCGCGCGCTGCACCAGTTGCGCATAGGCGCAGCCCTTGGCGCGGCCCACTTCGACCAGCCGTTGCGAATTCGACGAATTCGGCGCGCCGATGACCAGCAAAGCGTCGATCTTGGGCGCGATGGCCTTGACCGCTTCCTGCCGGTTGGTGGTGGCGTAGCAGATGTCTTCCTTATGGGGGCCGACAATGGCCGGGAAGCGCGCTTTCAGCGCCGCCACCACATCGGCGGTGTCATCCACCGACAGCGTTGTCTGGGTGATGAAGGCAAGCTTTTCAGGGTCGCGCACCTGCAAGCCCGCCACATCCTCGGCGGTTTCGACCAGCAGCACCTCGCCTTCGGGCAACTGCCCCATCGTGCCCACGGTTTCGGGATGGCCCGCATGGCCGATCATGACCATCTGCAAGCCGTTTTCGTGGTGGCGCTCAGCCTCGATATGGACCTTGCTGACCAACGGGCAGGTGGCATCTACATAAAGCATCTGCCGCGCCTCTGCCGCCGCTGGCACGGATTTGGGCACGCCATGGGCCGAGAAGATGACTGGCCGGTCAGCCGGGCAGTCGTCCAGTTCCTCGACAAAGACCGCGCCTTTCCCGCGCAAGCTGTCGACCACGAATTTGTTATGCACGATTTCGTGGCGCACATAGACCGGCGCGCCCCATTTTTCCAAGGCCATCTCGACGATCTTGATCGCGCGGTCCACGCCCGCGCAAAAGCCGCGCGGGGCTGCCAGATACAGGGTCAATGGGGCCATTGGGTCTGCCTTTCGGGCAAAAAAGAAGGTCTTGAGCTTTCGCCCAAGACCTAACCTTTGCGGGCCTGCGCGTCCAGTGGAATAGGCTTTCGCGCGCTTCAGCCTTGGGCGCAATCGGCGATGGATCGCGCCATATTGCGCATCAACGTGGGATACAGGTCCGCGCCGGGGTCGAGCAGGCTGCCTGCCGGGTCGAGCGTGTCGCCCATACGCGCACCCGTCCCCTCGATCATGGTCGTGACCAGCGCAGGGTCATGCGCGGCCTCTGGAAAGATGCAGACGGCAGCATCGGCTTCAAGTTCCGCGCGCAGCTCTGCCAGACGCTGCGCGCCGGGGCTGGCGGCATCGCCCAAGGCGATAGACCCGGCCTGGGTCAGGTCGAACTGGTTGACGAAATAGCCGTAAGCGTCATGGAAGGTGACGAAAGCCATGTCCTGCGCGGGGGCAAGGATGGTTTCCAGTTCCGCCGTCAGTGCGGTGATCCGGGCCTTGGCCGCTTCGGCATTGGCCGCGAAATCGGCGGCGTGGTCGGGCATGTGGTCGGCCAGTTCGGCGGCGATCAAGTCAACCCAGATCGCGGCATTGCGGGTGTCAAGCCACGCATGGGGGTCAAGCCCGCTATGGTCATGCGCGTGCTCGTCGGCGTGGTCATGGCTGTGGTCATCCTGCGCGTCCTTGGCCTGTCCAAACTCGCGCAGCATCGCGCCCTCGACCTCCAGCAAGGCAACCGCGTGGGCGTCGCCGCTCAACCCCACGATCGCGCGGCCCATCCATGGTGTCATGGTCTCGCCCATCCAGACCACGATATCGGCCTCTGCCATGGCTTGCGCCTGGCTGGGGCGCAGTTGGTAGGAATGCGCGTTCGCGCCCCGGTCCAGCATCAGATCGACCGCGCCCAGATCGCCCAGCACCATCGACACCAGCGAATGGGCGACCGGAATATCGGTCACGACCCGGATATCCTGCGCGGCAAGCGGTGTTCCAAGCATTGCGGCGGCCAAGGCGATAGAGTAGCGCATGAGAGTTCCTTGTGTTACATAGTTACAGTCTCTATCTAATGTTATATCATAACAGTCAAGGCCCAACCCGATGACCCAGCCCAGCTTTTGCTGCCCGGACCACAGCGGCGCGCAAGACGCCGCCAGCATTCTGTCGCAAGCGCAGGCGCGCGCCGCCCGTCTGGGCCTGCGGCTGACCCCGGTGCGCCTGCGCACGCTCGAGATGCTGATCGCCGCCCATGGCGCGCTTGGGGCTTATGACGTGCTGGAAAAACTGGCCGCCGAGGGCTTTGGCACCCAGCCGCCCGTGGCCTATCGTGCGCTGAACTGGCTGGTCGAGCATGGCTTTGCCCACCGCATCCGCCGGCTGAACGCCTTTACCGCCTGTTCGCACCCCGCGCATGACCACGCGGCGGCCTTTCTGATCTGCACCGCCTGCGACAGTGTTACCGAAGCGCCCGCGGCAGAGGTCACGGCCGCCCTGACCGATGCCGCCGGGCAGGCCGGATTCGCCATTGACCGCGCCACAATCGAAGCCGTGGGCCGTTGCCACGCCTGCACCGGGGCCGCTGCATGAGCCTGATCGCCGCCGAACATCTGGCCGTGCGCCTTGGCGGGCGCGAGGTGCTGCACCATGTCGACCTGAGCATTGACGCGGGCGAGATCGTGACCATCGTCGGCCCCAACGGCTCTGGCAAAAGCACGCTGTTGCGCGCGCTTTTGGGCGTGGTCCAGCCGTCCAAGGGGCGGATTACCCGCAAGCCGGGGCTGCGCATCGGCTATGTGCCGCAAAAGCTGCATATCGACCCGACCATGCCGATGCCGGTCGCGCGTTTCCTGTCCCTGCCGGAGCGCCAGAGCGCGCAGGACATGGCGCAAGCGTTGGAGCGCGTGGGCTTGCCGGATGTGCTGCATCAGGATATGACCACGCTCTCTGGCGGGCAGTTCCAGCGCGTCCTTTTGGCGCGCGCGCTGCTGTCGCGTCCCGACATCCTGATCCTGGACGAGGCGACGGCGGGGCTGGACCAACCCGGCACCGCCGCCTTTTACCGCCTGATCGAGGATGTGCGCCGGGACCTGGGTTGCGCCGTGCTGTCGGTCAGCCACGATCTCCATGTGGTGATGAGCGCGTCTGACCGCGTGATCTGCCTGAACGGGCATATCTGCTGCTCTGGCGCGCCGCATGTGGTGCGCAATGCCCCGGAATATCGCGCGCTGTTCGGGCATGGCACGGGCGGGGCCTTTGCGCTTTATCAGCATGAACACGACCATGACCATGACCATGACCACGAAGGACACGCCCATGCTGGATGATTTCCTTCTGCGCGCGCTGCTCGCGGGGTTGATGGTGGCACTGGCGGCTGGCCCCTTGGGCTGTTTCGTCGTCTGGCGGCGCATGGCCTATTTCGGCGATGCAACCGCGCATGCAGCACTTCTGGGCGTGGCGCTCGCGCTTGGCTTCGCGTTGAACCTGTATCTGGGCATCGTGATCGTGGCGCTCGCCATGGCGATGACGGTCGCCGCGCTTGCGGGGCGCGGCTGGGCCATGGACACCACGCTGGGGGTGCTGGCGCATTCGGCGCTGGCCTGCGGCTTGGTGGCGGTGTCCTATCTGCCGGGCGTGCGGGTGGACCTAACGTCCTATCTGTTCGGCGATATTCTGGCGGTGTCGCGCGCCGATCTGGGTATCATCGCCTTGGGGGCGGGGGCGGTTCTGGCGCTGCTAATCTGGCGCTGGCGCGCGCTCCTGACCGCCACCCTGTCCGAGGATCTGGCCCATGCCGCCGGGATAGACCCCGCGCGCGAACGACTGGTTCTGACCGTGGCGCTGGCGATTGTCGTGGCAGTCTCGCTGAAAATCGTCGGCGCGCTTCTGATCGCGGCGATGCTGATTATCCCCGCCGCCGCCGCCCGCAACCTTGCCCGCGGGCCAGAGGCGATGGCGCTGGGGGCCATCGGCTGTGGCGCACTTGCGGTCTGGGGTGGGCTGCAACTGTCACTGGCCCAAGACACGCCGTCCGGCCCGTCGATCGTTATGGTGGCGGCGGGGCTGTTTCTGGTCACGACCTTGGGCCGCGCTGTGCTTCAGAAGCGATCCACGCGGTAGGGCGCGGGGTCGAGCATCGGGGCGCGCCCCTCGATCAGGTCCAGCACCAGTTGCGCCGTGACGGGGGCCAGCGTCAGGCCCAGATGGCCGTGGCCATAGGCGTGGATCACATCGGCCCCCTGCCGCGACGGGCCGATCACCGGGCGCGAGTCGGGGATCGAAGGGCGAAAGCCCATCCAGCGGCGCGATGGGGCGGGCAAGTCTGGAAGGATGGCCCGCGCGCCGCGTTCCATGACCGCCCAACGATGCGGCGCGGGCGGGGCGGTCAGCCCGCCCAGTTCCACCGTGCCCGCTACGCGCAAACGGCCCTGCATGGGACAGAAATACCACCCGCGCGCGACGGGACTGGTTTGGCGGGTGAGCGGGGTCTTTGGCAGGTCATATTCCAGATGATAGCCGCGCTCGGTATCAAGCGGCACGCGGTCGCCCGCTAGCGCGGCCAGCTGCTTTGACCACGCGCCCGCCGCCAGCACGACGCGACCGGCGCGCAGGCTCAGGCCGGGGCCGGAAAGGGTGATGCCCTGCGCGCCGCGTTCCAGCCGCTCGACCCGCGCCGCGATGCGCGGCACTTCCGCGACCGCAGCCCGCAAGGCGCGCAACAGCGTGGCCGGGTCGTTCACCGTCTGTGTGTTGGGGAAAAACGCGCCGCCCGCATGGCCGCGCAGGGCGGGTTCCAACTGGCCCAACTCGGCCCCGCTCAGCGCTTCGACCGTCACACCTAAAGAACGACGCGGCGCAAGGTCGACGGCCTGCTTCGGTGTTTCATAAAGGTAGATCGAGCCATGCGCCTTGAGCTGCTCCCGCGCTCCGATCTCTGCCGCCAGATCGCGCCACATCTGCGCCGACGGGGCCAGAAGGGCCGCGATCGCCTGCGCATTGGCCCGTGCGCGACCGGGCAGGCATTCGCGGGCGAAGCGCAGCAGCCACGGCGCAAGCGTGAGCATCGCGGCATGGCGTATGGCTAAGGGGCTGTCCCGGTCGAACAGCAGGCGCGGCAGGTCGCGCAGTACGTCGGGCGTGCCCACGGGCATAACGGCATAATCGGCGATTACACCGGCATTTCCGTAGCTTGCGCCAGTTTCTTCATCTTCCGGCGCTACAATGACCACCTCATGCCCCGTATGATGCAGCCGAAGCGCGCAGGCCAAGCCCACAACGCCCGCGCCGATCACGGCGATCTGGGCCGTGGCTGTCATGTCAGACCGGGTTCAGCAGGGGCTGCCCGTCCAGATGCGCGATGGCGTTTTCGACGGCCATCAGCCCCATCTCTTCGCGGACATCCAGCGCCGCCGTGCCCAGATGCGGCAGCAGCACCACGTTTTCCATGGCGCGCAAGGCGTCGGGCACTTTGGGCTCAAATTCATACACGTCCAGCCCCGCACCCGCGATCTGGCCCGCTTGCAGCGCGGCGATCAGCGCGTCCTCGTCCACCACATCGCCGCGCGCGATATTGACCAGATGCGCATGGGGGCGCATGGCCGCCAGCGCCTTGGCCCCGATCAGGTGGCGGGTCTCTGCGCCGCCGGGCACGGCCAGCACGACCACGTCAGACGCGGCCATCACATCGGTCAGGCTGTCCATCTGCGTGGCGGGCATGTCCAAGGCTTTGGGTGAACGGTTGTGATAGACCACCTTCATCCCCAGCCCGTAATGCGCGCGCCGCGCAATCGCCTGACCGATCCGGCCCATGCCAATGATCCCGCAGGTCTTGCCCCCCAGATGCAGCCCCAGCATCTGCGTCGGGTGCCAGCCCTGCCATTTGCCCGCGCGCACCAGCCGCTCGCCTTCGCCCGCGCGGCGCGCGGTCATCAGCATCAGCATCAGGGCAATATCGGCGGTGGCCTCTGTCACGGCGCCGGGCGTGTTGGTAACGGCAATGCCCATCGCTTTCGCGGCGGCCACGTCGATATGGTTATAGCCCACGCCGAAATTGGCCAGAAGCTTGCAGCGCGCGCTTTCCATGCCCTCGAACACCTCGGCACTGAACATGTCGCCCAAGGTCGGCAGCACCACGTCATACAGGACCAGCGCCGCGCGCATCTCGCCCTTTTTCAGGGGCGTCGTCTGCTCGCGCAAGGTGACGTTGAAACGCTCGCGTGCACGCGCCAGCACGCGGTCGGGAAGGGGGCGGGTGATGTAAAGCTCTGCCATGGTCCCAGTTTAGTGCATTCTTGCGCCCAAAGGCACGGGGTGGTCGGGCGCGATAAGCGAGATATTGCCCGCGTCATCCGCCGCGCCCAGCACCAGCACTTCGGACATGAAGGGGCCGATCTGGCGGGGTGGAAAATTAACCACGGCCATGACCTGCCGCCCGATCAGCGCCTGCGGGTCGTAATGCGCGGTAATCTGGGCCGAGGATTTCTTCTCGCCGATCTCTGCCCCGAAATCTATCCACAGCTTGATCGCGGGCTTGCGCGCCTCTGGAAAGGGTTCGGCGCGGGTCACGCGGCCCACGCGGATGTCGACCTTCAGGAAATCGTCGTAGGTAATGGTCATTCGGCCAGTTCCTTCGACCGGGCGGTCGCGGCCGCGATCGCGCGCGCCATCAGGGGCGGCAGGCCGTCCGCGTCATCCATCAGCACGGCCAGGGCGGCGGCGGTGGTGCCATTGGGGCTGGTCACGTTCTGGCGCAGGGTCGCGGCGCTGGCGTCGCTGCCCTCTGCCAGCCGCGCCGCGCCGATGACGGTGGCGCGGGCCAGCTGCATCGCCAGTTCGGGGGCCAAACCCTGCGTTTCGCCAGCGGCGGCCATGGCCTCTATCAGGTGGAACACATAGGCGGGGCCGGACCCGGACAGGCCCGTGACGGCGTCCATCTGGCCCTCATCCTCTAGCGTGACAACCGCGCCCACGGCGGATAGCAGCCGCTGCGCTTGTTCCAGGTGTTCCGCCGTCACATGCGCGTTGCCGATCATGGCGGTAATGCCTGCGCCCACGGCTGCGGGCGTGTTCGGCATGGCGCGGATGATGGGGCTTTGCGGGCCGAGCATATCGGCCAGTTTCGCCAGCGTTGTGCCCGCCGCGATAGACACGAAGAGCGTGTCGCCATCGCCCAACGCGGCCAGTTGGGGCAGGGCGGTGCCCATCATCTGCGGCTTGACCGCCAGAATCGCCACGGCAGGCGCGGGCGGCAGGCCGCTGTTGATCTGCACGCCCGTGCCACGCAGCCAGTCCGAGGGCGCGGGGTCAATCACATGCACCGCGCCGGGTTCCACCCCTTGGGCCAGCCAGCCCGCCAACATGGCAGATCCCATCTTGCCGCATCCCAGCAGGACAAGGCCGCGCGCGTTGATGTCTTGCATTAGCTCACCCCGGTTGTTGCAAGCGCATCATGCGCGCGCGGCGAACCGGGTTCAAGAGGGGATCAGGCGCGCCCGACCGCGTCGGCAAGCGCAAGGTCCAGCGCCGCCTCGGGGCTATGCCCGGCCCAAGCAACCAATTGAAACGCGGGGTAAAACCGTTCCGCCGCCGTGATGGCAGAACGCAGCATCCGGTCGATCTGGTCAATGCCCGCCGGTTGTTCGTCCGACAGAAGCAGGCCGTAGCGCCAGACCATCAGGCGTTGCGCTTCCCAATAGCTGAACGAGCCCGCCCAAACCATGTCATTGGCACGGCTGAGCGCCTCGTAAAGCGCGGGCATGGCGGCTTCGGGCGGGTCCATCTCGAAGGTGCAGATCAGGCGCAACACGTCGCCACCCGGCGCAAGCGCCAGCGACAGGCTGTAGCTGCGCCATTGGCCTTCGACCACCATGGCGATCTGGTCCTCGGCCAGGCGGTCGAAATCCCAGTCATGATGGGTGGCCAGCGTTTCGACCATGTCGATGGGGTGGATATCGTCATTCGAGAGGTAAAGTTCCGCCGCTGACATGTCCGCCTCGCATTTCCGTCGTGACTTGTGCGTGTTCCACAAGCGACAGTGCTAACCGCTAATTGTTTGAACGCCTCTGTGAGCGCTTACTAGATATGGTGTCGGCAAAGCAAGATTCTGTAAAGCGTTTTTTGGGCGGGGCCGAAATTAGCTGTGGAAAACGCGGGAATTGCGTGCAGAACGGGGCTGCGTGTCCGGACGTTGACAGCGTGCTGCCGCCTGTCCATCATGTTGATTATCGCGCGTAAAGTTTTTGGAGCTGACCCATGCGGCAGGAAAAAGTCAAGACGATGGAGGAGCTTGCCTCTGTCAGCGGCATTTCGCGCCCGACCTTGTCCAAGTTTTTCAACGATCCGCAATCCGTGCGCGCCACGACCCGCGCCCGGATAGAGCAGGCGCTGGAGCGCTATGACTACACGCCCAATGTCTACGCGATCAACCAGAACCGGCAATCGACGCGCAATATCGGCATCGTGGTGCCCTATCTCGCCGACCCGTTTTTTGCCGAGGTCGGGCGGAATCTGGAAATCTTGTGCAGCAGCGCGGGCTTCAACCCGATCGTGCTCAGCTCGCATGGCGACCCCAAGCGCGAGATTGAAAATCTTGAAAGCTTGCGCGGGATTCGTCCGGCGGGCGTGTTGCTGGCAGCACTGGGGCGGCGGTCGCAGCGCGACGCGATCGAGGAGTTTACCCAAGACGTGGCCACGGTGCTGTTCGACTATGATGTCGAGGGCGTGGGCGATGCGATGTTCGGCACCGATCACGCGCAAAGCACTGGTTTGATGGTGGAATATCTGTGCCGCTCGGGCGAGGCGCCGGTGCTGTTCGAGATGGCGCGCGCGCCCAACCCCAACGCCAACAAACGCCGTGCCGCCTATGAAGCGGCCATGCGGGCGGCAGGGTATGAGCCGATGATCCTGGCTGTCGAGGGCACCGGCTGGGCATTTGAAGAAATCGCGCATCGCGAAGCCATGCGCCTGATTGCCGAGCGCCGCCTGCCCACCAATACCGTGTTTTGCAGCAATGACCGCTTGGCCATCGGCTTTCTCGCGGCGGCCTATGAAAGCGGGTTGCGCGTGGGGGTGGGCGAGGGCTGCGCCCTGCGCGTGGCGGGCCATGACGACCACCCGTTTTCCCGCTTTACCTGCCCGTCGCTGACCACCGTGTCGCAGGATTACGACCAGATCGCGGGGTCCAGCCTGGATCAGCTTTTGACCATCATCGCCTCGGGCGAGCGCCCGGCGGTCAAGCGCTCGACCTTGTTCAACGGGTCTTTGGTCATGCGGAAGTCGGCTTAAAAGTTATCGCGCGTAAAAAATAAGATTGACGCGTATTTAGGTATGCCGTAGAACACCGGTATTACATCCAATCAGGGAGGATACCGGATGTCTTTGAAGCGCATTCTCTGCGCCACCACGGCGCTGACGCTGTGCAGCACGGCTGCATTCGCCCAGGACACCACGATCACCATCGCCACCGTGAACAATGGCGACATGATCCGTATGCAGGGCTACACCGATCAATTCACCGCCGAAACCGGCATCGGGGTTGAGTGGGTGACGCTGGAAGAGAACGTTCTGCGCCAGCGCGTGACGACCGATATCACCACCAAGGGTGGCCAGTTCGACATCATGACCATCGGCATGTACGAAACCCCGATCTGGGGCGCGAATGGCTGGCTGGTGCCTCTGGACGACCTGTCCGCCGACTATGACGTGGACGACATCCTGCCCGCCATGCGCGGTGGCCTGAGCCATGACGGCACGCTTTATGCGGCCCCGTTCTACGGCGAAAGCTCTATGGTCATGTATCGCACCGACCTGATGGAAGCCGCCGGTCTGGAAATGCCCGAAGCCCCCACGTGGCAGTTCATCCGCGAAGCGGCGGCGGCCATGGATGACCCGGAAAACGGCGTGAACGGCATCTGCCTGCGCGGCAAGCCCGGCTGGGGCGAAGGCGGTGCCTTCATCACCGTGACCGGCAACTCTTTCGGGGCGCGCTGGTTCGACGAAGAGTGGAACGCGCAGTTCGACCAGCCGCAATGGGCCGAGGCGCTGAATTTCTACGTCAACCTGATGAACGACTATGGCCCCGACGGCTACGAGACCAACGGCTTCAACGAAAACCTGTCGCTGTTCCAGCAAGGCCTGTGCGGCATGTGGATTGACGCGACCGTGGCCGCATCCTTCGTGACCAACCCCAATGACAGCGAGGTGGCCGACAGCGTGGGCTTTGCGCTGGCCCCGAACAGCGAAGGCGTCGAGAAGCGCTCGAACTGGCTGTGGGCTTGGGCGCTGGCCATTCCGGCAGGCACGCAGAAAGCGGATGCTGCAAAGCAGTTCATCGAATGGGCGACCTCGAAGGACTATATCGAGCTGGTGGCAGAGAATGAGGGCTGGGCCAACGTGCCGCCGGGCGCGCGCACCTCGCTTTACGAGAACCCGAACTACATCAGCGTGCCCTTCGCGCAGATGACGCTCGACTCGATCCTTGCCGCTGACCCGAACAACCCGACCGTGGACCCGGTTCCCTATGTCGGCATCCAGTTCGCCGCCATCCCGGAATTTGCCGGTATCGCGACAGAGGTCAGCCAGGAATTCGCCGCCGCCTATGCCGGTCAGCAGAGTGTCGAGGAAGCGCTTGAAAAGGCGCAGGCGATCACCAATGAAGCGATGGAAGCTGCGGGCTACCGCTAAGCGACCCCTCGCGAACGTGGAAGGCGGGCCTTTCCGCCTTCCACCACCCTTGACCCCCGAAATCATGCTACCGTGACGCGGACGGGTCCAAGGCCCGCCACAGGGAGGATTTTGCCATGGCGACCCAACATTCCCGCACCGCCGCGCGCATCATGATGGCCCCGGCCGTGTTCGTGCTTCTGGTCTGGATGCTGGTGCCCCTGTCGATGACGCTGTGGTTCTCGTTCCGGCAATACCTGCCGCTGCGCGGCGGCGATCAGGGCTTCGTGGGGTTCGACAATTTCGTGCGCTTCATCTCGTCCAGCGCGTTCTGGCCCTCGGTGCAGACAACGCTGTTCATCGTCGGCGGTATCCTTCTGATAACGGTTGTGCTGGGCATCTTGCTGGCGCTGCTGCTGGACCAGCCGATGTGGGGGCAAGGGGTTGTGCGTATCCTTGTCATCGCGCCCTTCTTCGTCATGCCCACGGTGTCGGCGCTGGTGTGGAAGAACATGTTCATGGACCCCACCAATGGCCTTCTGTCGCATCTGTGGCGCGCCTTCGGGGCCGATCCGGTGGTGTGGCTCAGTGATGTGCCGACCTTCTCGATCATCCTGATCGTGTCCTGGCAATGGCTGCCCTTTGCCACGCTCATCTTGCTGACCGCCGTGCAGTCGCTTGACAGCGAGCAGCTAGAGGCCGCCGAGATGGACGGCGCGCCGCCCCTGCGCCGCTTTGCAGAGATCATCCTGCCGCATCTGGCGCGTGCGATCACCATCGTGGTGCTGATCCAGACGATTTTCCTGCTGTCGATTTTCGCCGAGATTTTCGTCACCACCGGCGGCGCTTTCGGCACCCGGACGCTGACCTACCTGATCTACCAGCGCGTTCTGGAAAGCCAGAATGTGGGCCTGGGCAGCGCGGGCGGGGTCTATGCGATCATCCTTGCCAATATCGTCGCGCTGTTCCTGATGCGCATTGTCGGGAAGAACCTCGATGCGTAAGCCCATTGCGCCCCGTGCCCCGGGCTTGACCCGGGGCCTTGCGGCTTGCCAAGCCTACCACGCCAACCACAAGGCCCCGGATCAGGTCCGGGGCGGGAGGAGCTGACATGGCCCGCGCCGTCACCACCCAGCGCAAGGTGCTGAACACCACGATCGCCTGGATCATCGGGCTTGTGATCTTCTTCCCGATCCTCTGGACGATCCTGACCTCGTTCAAGACAGAGGCAGAGGCCATTGCCAACCCGCCGCTGTTTCTGAATTTCGACTGGACGTTGGAAAACTATGCCGTGGTTCAAGAGCGCTCGAACTACATGCGGTTCCTGTGGAATTCGGTCATCATCGCGGGCGGCTCGACGCTGCTGGGCATCCTGATCGCGGTGCCCGCCGCGTGGTCCATGGCCTTTGTGCCGTCCAAGCGGACCAAGGACATCCTGCTATGGATGCTCTCGACCAAGATGCTGCCGGCGGTCGGAGTGCTCTACCCGATCTACCTCATCTGCATCGAGCTGGGCGTGCTCGACAATCGCTTGGCGCTGGTGGTGATCCTGATGCTCATCAACCTGCCGATCATCGTCTGGATGCTGTATACCTATTTCCGCGAAATTCCGGGCGAGATTCTGGAAGCCGCGCGCATGGACGGGGCCAGCCTGAAGGAAGAGATCCTCTATATCCTGACGCCGATGGCCGTGCCCGGCATCGCCTCGACCGTGCTGTTGAACTTCATCCTTGCGTGGAACGAAGCCTTCTGGACGCTGAACCTGACCGCGGTCGATGCAGCGCCACTGACGGCCTTCATCGCCAGCTATTCCAGCCCCGAAGGCCTGTTCTTCGCCAAACTCAGCGCGGCCTCGACCATGGCCATCGCGCCCATCCTCATCCTTGGCTGGTTCAGCCAGAAGCAACTCGTTCGCGGCCTGACCTTCGGCGCGGTGAAGTAAGGAGACCTCTTATGGGACAGATCACGCTTGAAAAGGTCACGAAAAGCTTCGGCGATGTGAATGTCATCCCGCCCCTGGACCTGACGATTGAGGACGGTGAATTCTGCGTCTTCGTCGGCCCCTCTGGTTGCGGCAAATCCACCCTTCTGCGGCTGATCGCGGGGCTGGAGGACATCACCTCGGGCACCATCCGCATCGACGGGGTGGATGCCTCTAACACGCCGCCCGCAAAGCGCGGTCTGGCGATGGTGTTCCAGTCTTATGCGCTTTACCCGCATATGTCGGTGCGCAAGAACATCGCGTTCCCCATGCGCATGGCGGGCATTCCGCAAGACGAGCAGAACCGCCGGATCGAGGCCGCCGCCAAGGCGCTCAACCTGACCGACTACCTGGATCGCCGTCCCGGCCAGCTTTCGGGCGGTCAACGGCAGCGCGTGGCCATTGGCCGCGCCATCGTGCGCGAACCGGCGGCGTTCCTGTTCGACGAGCCGCTGTCGAACCTTGACGCAGCCTTGCGGGTGGGGATGCGGCTGGAAATCAGCGAACTGCATGAGCGGCTGAAAACCACCATGATCTATGTGACACATGATCAGGTCGAAGCCATGACCATGGCCGACAAGATCGTGGTTCTGCGCGCGGGCCATATCGAACAGGTCGGCAGCCCGCTGGAACTGTATCACGCGCCGCGCAACCTGTTCGTGGCGGGCTTTATCGGCAGCCCCAAGATGAACCTTATCGACGGCAACGCCGCCAGCCAGCACAACGCCACCACCATCGGCATCCGCCCCGAACATATCGACGTGGTGGAAAGCGGCCCGTGGCAGGGCACCGTCGGCGTGGCCGAACATCTGGGGTCCGACACCTTCCTGCATGTCCATGGCACCGGTCTGGCAGAGGTCGTGACCGTGCGCGCCACGGGCGAAATCGGCCTGCGCCATGGGGACAAGGTCAGCCTTGCCCCGCGCGCGGACCAGATCCACCGCTTTGACGCTAAAGGCCTGCGCATCGCATGACACGGCTGGCCGGCAAAAACGCCCTGATTACCGGGGCCGCGCGGGGCATCGGGCTGGCTTTCGCCCGCGCCTATGTCGCCGAAGGCGCGCGCGTGGCGATTGCCGATATCGACATTGCCCGCGCCCGTCAGGCCGCCGCCGATCTGGGGCCGAACGCTATCGCGGTCGACATGGATGTGACCCGCCAAGACAGCATCGACGCGGGCGTCGCGGCGACAGTCGCGGCTTTCGGGCAGATCGACATCTTGGTGAATAACGCCGCCATCTTCACCGCCGCGCCCATTGTCGAGATCACGCGCGAGGATTACGCGCGCTGCTTTGACATCAACGTGGCGGGCACGCTCTTCACCTTGCAAGCCGTCGCGCGCCATATGATCGACGCGGGCGTGCAAGGCCGCATCATTAACATGGCCAGCCAAGCCGGACGCCGGGGCGAGCCGCTGGTCGCCGTCTACTGCGCGACCAAGGCCGCGATCATCAGCCTGACGCAATCGGCGGGCCTGAACCTGATCCGCCACGGCATTAACGTGAACGCCATTTCGCCGGGCGTGGTCGATGGCGAGCATTGGGACGGCGTCGATGCGTTCTTTGCCAAGTATGAAAACAAGTCACCGGGCCAGAAAAAGGCTGAAGTCGGCGCAGCCGTGCCCTTTGGGCGCATGGGCGTGGCCGAAGATTTGACCGGCATGGCGGTGTTCCTGGCCAGCGACGAGGCCCGTTACATCGTCGCACAAACCTATAACGTGGATGGCGGACAATGGATGAGCTGATGACGAAAACACCTGTCCAATTGCGCAACGCCACCTTGGGCGACATTCCCGCAACCGTTCTGCGCCCGTCTTACGCGCGCGACAGGCTGACGCCGGGGATCGTGCATATCGGGATGGGCAATTTCCACCGCGCGCATCAGGCGTGGTATCTGCACCGCTTGATGCAGCAGGGGGCAGCGCAGGATTGGGCCATTATCGGCGCGGGCGTGCGCGCGGGCGACGCGGTCATGCGCGAGAAGCTTCTGGCGCAGGATTGCCTGACAACCCTGATCGAGCTGCGCCCTGATGGCACAAGCGCCGAGATTTGCGGGTCCATGATTGGCTTTCTGCCGGTCGAGGCGGAAAATGCCGCTCTCATCGCGCAAATGGCGGACCCGGCTATCCGCATCGTGTCTTTGACCGTGACCGAGGGGGGTTATTTCGTGAACCCGGCCACCGGCAGTTTCGACCCGACAAGCCCAGACATCGTCCATGATGCGGCCAACCCGGAAGCGCCCCGCACCGCGTTCGGGGCCATCGTGGCCGCGCTGCGGCTGCGGCGCGCGGCGGGGGTGGGGCCATTCACCGTGCAAAGCTGCGACAACCTGCGCGGCAATGGCGACATCACCCGCGACACGGTTCTGGGGCTGGCGCGGCTTTCGGACCCGGCCTTGGCTGACTGGATCGCGCAAAACTGCACCTTCCCCAATTCCATGGTGGATTGCATCGTGCCCGCGACGGGCGCGGCTGAAATCGCCGCCGCGCGCGCCTTTGGCATAGACGATGCAGCCCCCGTCACGCATGAAAACTTTCGCCAATGGGTGATCGAGGACAAGTTCTGCGCAGGCCGCCCCGATTGGGACCGGGTCGGTGCAACCTTCACCGACCGCGTGCACGACTACGAGGCGATGAAGATCCGCATCCTGAACGCGGGCCACCAGGTGCTGGCCAATGCGGGCGACTTGCTGGGGCTGGTGACCATCGCCGATTGCATGGCCGACGCCGATGTTCTGGCCTTCTGGCGCAAGGTCGAGGCGACGGAAATCGTGCCCCATGTCGCGCCCGTGCCCGATATGCAGCCGATGGACTACATGCACCTGATCGAGCGGCGCTTTTCCAACCCCGCCATCCGCGACACCACGCGCCGCGTGGCCTTTGACGGATCGTCGCGGCATCCGGGCTTCGTGCTGCCCATCCTGCGTGATGCGCTTGTTGCCGATGCCCGCCTGTCGGGCCTTGCGCTGGTCGAAGCGCTCTGGGCGCGCATGTGCGCGGGCACCCGCGAGGATGGGTCAGAAATCGAGCCGAACGACCCGCAATGGGACGCGCTGCGCGCGCAAGCACAGCTTGCCCGCAGCCGCCCCGCCGCCTGGCTGGAGCAGCAGGCCATCTATGGCGGTTTGGCCCAAGAGCCGCGCTTCGCGCGCGCCTTCACCCAATGGCTGGACCTGATCTGGCAAGACGGCGCGCGCGCGGCCCTTGCGCTTTATACGGCGGATATGTGACCCCTGCCTCGACGGGCAATCACGGTCGGATAGGATAGGGCATGTATCTGGGGATTGATCTGGGAACCTCGGCGGTCAAGGCCTGCGTGATCGACACGCAGGGCAATCTGGTGGCCACCGCCACGGCGCCGCTTGCCGCGCAGCACCCCTTTGCCGGGGCCAGCGAACAGAACCCTGCCGATTGGTGGGCGGGCGTCATCCGCGCCTGCGCCGATTTGCCCGCCGACCTGCGCGCCCGATTGCGTGCGATCGGCCTGTCGGGGCAAATGCACGGCGCGGTGCTGCTGGATCGCGACAAAACCCCCATCCGCCCCGCGATTTTGTGGAATGACGGGCGCGCCAGTGTCGAATGCGACGCGATCAGCGAAGCCGAACCGCAAGCGGGGCTTTTGTCGGGCGCGCCGCCCATGCCGGGCTTTACCGCGCCAAAGCTTTTGTGGGTCGCGCGCCATGAACCCGCGCTGCACGCGCGCATCGCCCATGTGCTTTTGCCCAAGGATTACATCGGCTTTCGCCTGCATGGCGCGCTTGTGACAGACCCGTCCGATGCGGCAGGCACGGGCTGGCTGGATCAATCCACGCGCGGCTGGTCGGATCGGTTGTGCACCGTCTCGGCCACCCAACCGGGCTGGTTGCCGCGCATCCGCCACGGGGCAGAGGTGGCGGGCGCGCTTCGGCCCGACGTCGCCGCAGACCTCGGCCTGCCCGCGGGCATCCCCGTGGCCACGGGCGCGGGCGATGCGGCGGCGGGCGCGGTGGGCATTGGCGCGGTCAACGATGGCGACGGCTTCATCTCTCTCGGCACCTCGGGGCAGTTGTTCGTGACCACCGACAGCTACCGCCCGAATATCGAACACCGCCTGCACGCCTATGCCCATACCTTGCCCGACCGATGGTTCCAGATGGCGGCCATGCTGAACGGCGCGCGCCCGCTTGCATGGTTTGCAGAGCTTGTCCGCCGCCCCATCGCGGATCTGTTGACAGAGGCAGAGGCCGCCCCCGTCGGCCCCCTGTTCCTGCCCTACCTGACGGGCGAGCGCACGCCGCATGGCGATGCGTCCATCCGCGCGGGGTTCGCGTTCATGGACGAGCGCACCAGCCAGGGCAGCCTGATGCGCGCCGTGGTCGAGGCCGTGGCCTTCACCTTTGCCGATGCGCTGGCCGCGCTTTCGGCTTCGGGCACGCGACCTGCCCGGTTGATGGCCATCGGCGGCGGCACGCGCAGCGATTTCCTTATGCAGATGATCGCCGATGCCACCGGCTGCACCCTGACGCGGGTGCAAGGCGGCGAGGTTGGCCCCGCCTTGGGGGCCGCGCGTCTGGCGCAGGTGGCGGATGGTGGGAACGCGGCACAGGTGTTCGCCAAGCCCGCGCCCGCCCGCACCTTCCACCCCATCCCGATGTCCGAGGCGCAGACGCAACGCCTTGCGGCCTATCGCGCGCTTTATCCGGCGCTGAAATCGGTCTTGCAGACGTAATTCCGGCGCGAAGGTGCTGATCTGAAACAAGGGTCCGTTCGCTGCACGCGTGACCCACGGCATAACGTGGCAAAGCCTCTGCGCCTAGTTGCCGGTGAAATCTGCCCGCCACAGAGTATCCGTCACAGGTCCGCCAAGCAGTCCAAGATCATCGGCCAGATTGGACACCGTCACCTTTTCGAAATACGGCGGCGGTGCCAGGTCCAGCCGGATCGCGACAGCACTTCCGGGGATCGCGCGAAAGCGGTCGCCATCGGGATGGACAAGACGCGCGCGATACTCGGCCGAGCGCAGGAAATCCTGCGGTTTCAACCGTAGGTTCCGCTCGCGCGCGATCGCGAAAAGCGCGCTTTCCAACAGCTCATCCCCCCAGCTTTCGGTGAAGGTATCCAGATGCACTTTCGTGCCGGGCGGGAAGCGTCCCGATTTGACGCCGCCTTCAACCGTGCGCATCAGGTCCAGATAGAACCCTTCGGCACCGTAGCCGTCGATCTGGCGACCGACCATTTCCGGGGCGTGCGCGGCCACGCCCGCGCGTGCGTCCGTGCGGTTGGCGATACCCCGGCGCGCGTTGCGAAAACCTCCGGCCTGTATCATCGTGTTGATCCAATCGGCGCCCAGCCCCATGCCCAAGGCCAGCTCATCGCCCGCACCCGGACCCAGCGAGTGAAGCGCCTGCCAACGCCGTCGCAGATCGGGCAAAAGCTCTGGCGCGGTGGCCTTGGTCAGGATTTCCAGCTCGGCCATCATCTCGCGCTGCCATCTGCGCCGATCTGCCCAGTATATGTCCTTGTTATACTCGGGCATGGCATTGCGCGGGATGGGTTTGCCCGCGTTGTTGCCGCTGGTGATCTTGGGGCGCTTTTGCAAGATCGCGGTGGAATGGGTCGCGATTACCCTGCGCCCGATTTCAAGACCTTTCGGCGCATGGTCGCGCGTAACCGCTTTCAGCACGACAGCTTCGATATAATGCACACCGCCGGTTCCGGCGGCGCGGGTCATGTCGGACAGAAGCAGCCGCAGATCGGCCAGTCCCGGCGGCAGAACGGTCGTCTGCATGATCTGGTCCAGCCACGCGCCCCGCATGGGCGGGGTCGAGAAGGTCGGGTCCGGCACCCAGCCCTCGGGTCGGGGCCGTGCATGCGTGTCACCGCGCCGGGCGGCCTGCATCGCGCGTCTGGCCTGAGTGGCGGCGCGCTCCAGCGCGGCGGCGGCGGCGCTGCGTCCAGCCTTGCCCGCCGCGCCAGAACCTAGACCGCCTGCCAGCGCCTTGCCGGGGGCGGCCGGGCCGCCGGTTGCGGGCGAGGCGGACGATGGCGCGGGCGCAGGCCCGCCGCCGCCTTTGGGGGCCATGCGGGTGCCGCGATTTGCCGTGCCCTGCGCGACTTCGGAAAACACCGCGTTTGGCGAAAGGGTGCCGCCGGGTCCGGGCATGGCAAGCTCTGGTCCACGCACCAGCGCTTCGGCAACGGCCTGGCCCATCTCGTCCAGTTGTTTTCCACCGCGTCGGGCCAGTTCGGTTGCCATATCGAGCGATTGCTTGGCCACCCGCGCGCCCACCCGTGCGCCGCCCTTCAGCGCGGTATAGCCGCCGCCGGTGAAGAACGCAGCGATCAGATCCGGCAGAAGCGAGCCGATCAGCTCGCCCGTGGCCTGCACGAATCCGTCGAATGGCCCTTCGGCGGCGCGGGCCATCTTCTCGACCAGCCCGCCGCCAACCGCTTCGCCCAAGGCAAACGCCTTGCGCATATCCGCCGCGATGGCCGCAATCCCGTCGCGGATCATGCCGAACAGGGCGCGCGCGTTCCAGATCATGTCCCACAAGCCTTTGATTTCATTCCATAGCCCCTGTGCGATGGCTGGGAACAGGATATGTGGGCGGGTGAGTGGCGCGGTTTGCATCCAGACCGCGTTTTCGAACCGGCGGCTGAATGTCTCGGTATCGGCGGGCATCAGGCCGGGGGCGCGCCCAATTTCCTTGCCGTCCTTCAGGATCGGTTTGCCGAACACAAGCCCCGACATCACACCGTCGATCAGATGCGGCGTGTTGTGAAAAAGCCCGGTGACATAGTCGATCCAAGCCTGGGGGCTGAAATAGCTTTCAGGCTCGGTGCCCCGGCTTTGGGCGGGTGGCAGGAACGGCTCGACGAATGTGCCGCCCATCTCAGTCGCCGTCTGCGACCGTTATGCCCACGCCGGACCCATCCACCCGGATATGCCGGTCTATGTCGGGATCGCTTGTGTCTTCGGCCTCCAGGCGCATGGCGCGGCGGATCAGGTCAAGCTGGCTGGCGCGCACACCGACCCCGGCGGCGGCGGCATCCATCGCGCGGTGGCGCAGTTTGAAATCCTCCAGCAGCGGATGCGCCCCCGGAAGCGCCTCGATGAACAACTCTCCCGTTGGCACGACAATCTCTGTCGAGACGCGATGCGCAACCGCAAGCGCGTCCATCAGCCATTCTGTCACCTTCTCGCGCCCCGCATCTGTCAGGCCGGGATTTTTCCATGCGCATTCGGCGATTTCCAGCGCTTCTGTCGCCGTGGGCAAGCGGGCCAGCGGGTCCGGGTCGAACAGCCCGAATTCGCCGTCAAGAAAGTCCTGCGCCAACCATGTCGTCAGGGCATTGTGCTCGGTCAGCGGAAAGACCGCGAGGTTCCCCCTGAAAGCCAGCGGGCGCTGCAAATTCGCAATCTCGTGCAGCTTGCGCGTTTCCCGAAAGCGCGGGGTCGCGAATTCGACCCAACCGCCCGTCATCTCTTCGGGTTTCGGGATGAAAGGGGGCCATGCGACATTGTCCAACGGTCCGGGCACCCATTCGCGCCCGGTCTCGACTACCGTTCCCGCGCGCGCACCCGGCCATTGAATGTCCATGTCATACAGCCGCAAATAGCGCGCATCGGGATGTTCGCGCATCCAGATCGCCTGCATGTAGTGGAAGATATTTTCTTTCACATGCAAGATCAGGCGGTCGATCTGGACGCGGCGGTTCAGCCGCGCCTCGACTGCGGCAACATAGACCGCGGTGGCGCGCTCCAGTGCCGTGACTGCCTCGCGCGCGGTGGCCTCGATCCGGGCCAGATCGGCCTCGGCCCAATCCAGAGAGGCGCGGGCGTTTTCGGCCTGGGCATCGGCGATCTCGCCTTCTGCGGCATAGATGCGTTCCCCAAGGGAACGGCCAATGCCGCCGCGTGTATAGGCCTCGCCGGCCTCGGCATAGCCGACCGCCGTAACCGCATCCTGCACCGCGAGCCTTGCGGCATCGCGCAGATCCTGATGCGCCGCCCCTTGCGCGCGCAGATCGGCCACGATCTGCAACTGCGCTTTCCATTGCTGCTCGAGGATCTCGACCGCGACCTCATCGCCCGCGAAAGTCTGCCCCAGATAGCCCAAGGCGGCGGCGAAACTGTCATCCAGCAGGGCATCGCGGATGATCCAGTCATGCTTGATAAGCCAGGCTTCGGTAATCTCGGACGGTTGCGGCATGTCATAGGCCACAAGGATAATCGGTTGCAGGTCATGCAGGCGTTCGGCCACCTCGTAGCGCCGTTGCAATTCGTAAAACAGGTAGGTGACTGTCAGCTCGTCATTTGGGTTCGAGATCTCGCGCGTTTCGGAATAGGTGCTCTCGTAAGAGGTTTCGCTTTTCACCTCGACCTTGCGCTCATCGCGATATTTCTGCGCGACCTTCGTCGTGATCTCACGGATTTCTTTCTTGGTGGCCTGCGACGCGCTATCCTGGCTTGCGTCGAAATTCGCCGAGGCGTTGACGGACACCACGCCGATCTCGCCGCCGCCGCTGACCTCGCCGCCCGCCGACAGGGCACGCTTGACCTCTTGGGTGATCTCGCCCTCGGCGCGGCGCTTCTCTTCGGTCTCGCGGCTGGATTCGGACAGGCGTTGCCGAGAGCGCTGGGTGCTGTCCTTGCGTGTGACCTTGCGCTCGACCTTGACCGAGCGTTTTTCGCCGGGGGCGAGCGGGATCGACCCGGCAAGATCGCCCACTTGATAGGCCAATGGCCGCCAGCGCTGCCGATAGGTCGCAAGCGTGCCGAAATTATACGATCCCGGCGCAAAGACATCGAATTGGTAGGGTTCGACCAGGCTTTCTTTCAACTCGCCGATCAGGCGCTCTGCGCGGCCCAGACGCGAGGCCGCATTGGTCGCGTAGGTGCCGGTCCCGGCCTCTTTGCGCGCGCGGGCGTCGTCCAGATCGACAAACGCCTCTGCGCGGTCCTTGAACAGGTTTGGCAAGGCTTGAAACGTGCTCAGGGGCAGCGTTTCGGGCACCCAGCCAGACGGGTAGCCGGGAAACAGCTTGCCCAGCTTCACGAAGACCCCCATGAAAAGATCGGGATCGCCCGCCATGTAGGTTTCGAGCTCTTTCTGAAGCAGGACGTAATCCTGCTCATTCTCGGTCAGCCAGCGCCACAAGGCTGCCACCTGCGGCACCCACCCGCTGATCCCTTCGGGCGGGGTGAACGTATGCGCGCCCAGCGTCTGCGAAGCCGCCGTCACTTCGTCGGCCAAGGTGTCCAACATCGCATGAAGCTCGTCGATCTCGGACAGATCGGCCTCGACCTCTTCCGGGTCGACCACCTCGACGATCAGCTCATACAGCTCTTTCATGCGGTCTTTCATCCGATCATCGACAACTGCGGTCCACGTATCTTGCCAGGCCACCTGAATGCTGTGGAAATCGTGAAAGGCGTCGACATCGGCGGGGCCAGAAGGCAGGTCGATGCTCAGGCTTGCGGTTAGGTCAGACGCGGTCGGGCGGCGTTCTGTGGTGCCAAGGGCTGCGTCCAGAACACCGGCGATGCGGGCCTGAAGCGACAGAGGTTCCGGGGGCGGCGCGACCGTGTCGGGGATGGGGTCGGGCTTGGGGTCCGGCGGTTGGGCCAAGGTCCGTGCCGCGCAATCGCGCAGGATTTGCTCGAAATTCGGCGGTTGGAACGCGCGCGGCCCCTGCCGGTCAAAAATCTGGCGGAACAGGGTGTTGTCCAGCCGCGACCCTTGTCTCAGCCGATATGCGCTCAAGGTGCCCGAACGCATGAGCACACCGCGCTTGCTTCGCGCGCCTATCGCGGCCGCGGTGGCCTCGATCACCGCATCTTGGCGCGGGCGCGGGTCTTGACCGGCGGGGACAAAGCCAAGATCGCCCGCCAGCTTGCGCCGGGGGCGTTTGCCCAACACCCCTTCGGCCAGCGCGCGCCCCCGCCGCAAGCGGCGCTTGCGCTCGCGGATTTCGCCCGCCGCTTCGTCGCGAACGGCGGCCCGTAGGCTGCGGGCATGTTCGATCCGACCGCGCAGACGCATCGCCGGGCCGGGCCGGTCGACGGGCGAGGGCGTGTCATTTCCACCGGGCGTCTGGCCGTCGCCGCCGCCCGGCACGGGTTCAGGCGGGCCGGGCTGGTCCAGGTTGCGCTCGACTTCGATGACCCACCATTTGCCAAGCTCTCCGACCGGGCGACTGTTGCGCGCGATGACCGCGCCGCTGTGGCGCAGTTCGGCCGCAACGATATCGGGCCCGGCCGGAAAGGTGATCTGCGCGACACCCTTGTTGTCAACTTGCCCCGAGAAGACTTCGTCGCCGCCTGCCGCGACCCGCAGGAGCAGCCCCGGCACAGGCTGACCGCGTTGATCTTTCACAACGATCCTGAACGACACTTCGCCCCGTGACGGCGGGCGTTCGGTCGTGTCGCCCCCCTTGCCGATCTCTATCTCGTAATGATCTTTCAGCTGCGCCAATTGTGTCGCGGGCGAGGTGAAGCGCACTGTGCCGCTCTCCATTTCCACGATCCGCAAACGCAATTGCTTCGTGCGGTCGGGCAGGTCGACAACCAGCTTGGCGGTTCCGTTTTGACCAATTGCCGTTTCGTGAATAAGCCTATCGCCGCGCGGCCCAAGCAGCTGGGCCGAAAGCTGCGTCAATGGCGGCTTTCCCCGTTCAGTCACTGCAAGAGAGAATTGCACCTTCATTGACGGGTCTCCTCTACATCGGCGCAAGCCGCAGTCAGGGGTTGACGCAGCGTAAGCCCGCCATGACAGCCTGTCTACAAATAGTTGAAGGCCACAATCCTAGCATGTGCTCTGCTTTGACTAAAAGGCGTTTGACAAATCATGGGGTCTGCCGCGCACGGTCGCAAACGGTCCGCCCCTCATTTTTTGCACCACGGGGCAGGGGATAGTCTCCGGCCCGAATGGCAGTGCTCTACGCAGGCGGGCCTTTCGCAACCCGTGCCCCGATGGAGAGAATTTCACGCCAAGGATCGCGACCACGAAGGCGGCGTGCCTGTCCATTGCGCCCATGACAGAGGGCGAAGATTATTTCGGTATTGCAAAGAGTTACGCGTTTTTTTGGGTGGCCCGTATGCGTGTTTTGATCGCGTGATTCCGTGGTCTCTCGCCGTTTCTGCGATGGCTCGCAAAACATCCGTGCACGGCGTTCTGGAACGCTGAAACCCGATCACGCTCGGGCTTAGGCAAAGCGCCTGCGGTCTCCCGCAGGCGCATTGTCTCACTCGCTGCGAACGATCTCGCTGTAGTTGCCGCGCAGCTGAAGCGTGATGGTCACGTCGGAATCGTCACGGTTGCGCCAGAACCAGCCGTGTTCGACGGGGAAGGGTGCCTCGATGCTGCCTGTGCCGTCGGTCGCGCCGCGGCCGCGGTCGTAGTCCACCGACTGGTCGTCGCCATGAGCGTGCAGGTCGAAGTTGACCCGACCGCCTTCAGCGACCCACGAGTATTCGAGGATATCGCCTTCGGCCATCACCATCTTGACCTCTGTGAACGTGTCCGGTGCCAGCGTGAAGGTGACAGTGTCGGTCCAGGCGTCCTGCGCATGGGGCGCACCGACGAAGAGGCCGAAGATGTCGTCCATGAGGCTTGACGACTGCTCGCCGCCGCCATGGACCGCCTCATCCGCCGCCGCCTCGCGGGCGAGCTGCTGCTTGATCTCGCCCATCTCGGTCAGGCCGAGGACATTGCCCACGCCGGTCGGATCGATCCCGTATTCGGCCGGCAGGTAGACGCCGACCCCGATGAAGGCCGCGCCGATCACGGCGGCCATAGTCGAGCGCCGCAGTTGGCGAGGTGTCGGCAGGAGCGCCGGATCGGGCTTCTCCGCGGTCAATTGCATCGTGTCACGCATTCTCTCGATGAGTTGCATATCGAATTCTCCTTATGCGGCCGCAAGGAAGCCGTTGATCTGGTAGACGGTGAGCCAGATGCCGAGGCCCACCATGATGAAGTTGGCGACGAAGGCCTGGTTCATGAACCGCTCGGAGCGGCGCCAGTAGCCCATCACGACGAGGATCGCGAAGAGCACGAGGATCTGGCCGACCTCGACGCCAACGTTGAACGCCAGCAGGTTCCACAAAAGACCATCCTCGGAGATGTCGTATTCGATGATCTTCGAGGCGAGGCCGGTGCCGTGGAAGAGGCCGAAGATCAGCGTCGCGGCCTTGGTGTTTGGCTGTAACCCGAACCACTTGCGATAGGCGCCGAGGTTGTCGAGCGCCTTGTAGACGACCGAAAGGCCTATGATGGCGTCGATGATGTAGGAATTGATGCCCCATCCCCACCAGACGCCGGCCAGCATCGTCACCGAATGTCCGACGGCGAAGATGCTGACATAGATGGCCACGTCCTTCATCCGGTAGAGGAAGAACACGACGCCCAGAAGGAACAGGATGTGGTCGTATCCCGTCACCATGTGCTTGGCGCCGAGATAGATGAAAGAGATGACATGCACCCCCCAGATTTCCTGGATGTAGCCCGCGTCACCGGGGGTGACGTCATGGGCGAGCAGCTGCGCCACGCTTGAGGCGTAGAGCGCAAGGGCTGACAGAAGGATGGCGGTCATGCGGCGCGAGGCAAGCGCATGAATGCCTTGTGAGTTGAAACTCATTGAAGGGACTCCGTTCGTGTTGATTTGATCGAGAAAGCCGCGCCAAGGCGCAGCGGCGATCAGACACGTGGAGGTCGATCTATCCGAAACTTGTGATGCGGACCGGGTTCAGAGCCGCGCAAACGCCAGATGTCCTTTGTTGATGGCCACGCGCTGCCCGATGCCACTGCGACAGCCAGGGCAGGATTGTGGTCATGGTCGACCGCGTCATGGTCATGCCCGTGCATCGCCCATAGAAGGTCTTCTTCGAACCCGTGAGAATGCCCGTGATCTGCGATCATCTGGGCATGATGTTCAAGGGTTTGAGCGACGCGTGGCACATGTGACATGCTTGGAACAACGCACCAGCCCAGCAGCGACAGGCACAGAAAGGCCGCCAGTAGCTGCTTTGCGAAGTTCCGCCCTGACCGCATCAGATTATCCTGCTTTGCGCGGTCGCGGTGCGCGGGTGGCACCATCTTGTTTTGATCCCCCTAGGGGGATACAAATTTACTATGACGAAACACCATGTTCATTCAACCCATCCAGCCCTTGTTGCACGGCTCAAACGCGCCGATGGGCATCTTCGTGCCGTTATCGCGATGATTGAGGCTGGAAAACCCTGTATTGAGATCGCACAGCAGCTTCATGCCGTCGAGAAAGCTGTCGTCAATGCAAAGCGGGCCCTGATCCATGACCATATGGAACACTGTCTGGACACGGAGCATTCGGAAGCGGACCGGGCCGAACTCAGGTCCATCGCCCGGTATCTATAGCAGGTATCATGCTGGAAATCCTTTCTGACCGCACCTACCGCCACCTGTTCCTTGCGCAGGTCGTAGCCCTGTTGGGCACTGGCATGGCGACGGTGGCCCTTGGCCTGCTGGCCTATGACCTCGCGGGCGACGGGGCGGCAATGGTGCTGGGCACGGTCTTCACCATCAAGATGGTGGCCTATGTCGGCATCGCGCCCGTCGCCAGGGCCTTTGCGGACCGAGTCAACCGCCGCGCGTACCTCGTCGGGCTCGACGTGGTGCGCGCGGGCGCGGCACTCTGCCTGCCCTTCGTCACCGAGGTCTGGCAAGTCTACGTCCTGATCTTCTTGCTGCAATCGGCCTCGGCCGCTTTCACGCCGACCTTTCAGGCGACGATCCCGGACGTGCTGCCGGAGGAGGCGCGCTACACGCGCGCGCTGTCGCTCTCGCGGCTGGCCTACGATCTGGAAAACATTGTCAGCCCGATGTTGGCGGCGCTTCTGCTCGCCCTGATGAGCTACAACCCCCTGTTCCTCGGCACGGTGGCGGGCTTCATAGCCTCGGCGCTATTGGTGGTATCGGTCATGCTGCCAAGCCCGAAGCCGTCCGAGCCGCGCGGCATCTACGACCGCACGACACGCGGCGTCCGCATCTACCTCGCGACGCCGCGCCTGCGGGGGCTACTGGCGCTGAACCTCGCCGCGGCAGCCGCAGGCGCGATGGTGCTGGTCAACTCCGTGGTGCTGGTGCGCGGCACATTGGGCCTCAACGATAGCGCGCTGGCCTGGACGATGTTCGCCTTCGGCGCGGGCTCGATGCTGGCAGCGCTTGTCTTACCGCGACTGCTAGACCGCGTGCCCGACAGGCCGGTGATGGTCGCGGGCGCCGCAGTTATGGTCCTGTCCCTGCTGGTCTTGGCCGCCGAGGTCGCGGCCCTCGGCCTTGACTGGCCCTTCCTGTTCAGCGCCTCGCTGCTGGTCGGGGTCGGCTACTCGGCTGTCCTCACCCCGTCTGGCCGCCTTCTGCGCCGCTCGGCCCATGCCGAGGACCGCCCCGCGCTCTTCGCGGCCCAGTTCGCGCTCAGCCATGCCTGCTGGCTCGTGACCTATCCGCTTTCGGGCTGGCTAATGACGCAGTTCGGGCCGGTCGTGGCCCTCGGGTGCCTTGCCGCGCTGGCGGGTGCCGGTGCGCTCACCGCGCTGCGCCTCTGGCCGAAGGAGGATCCTGAGATCCTTGAGCACACCCACGACAACCTGCCGCTTGATCACCCCCATCTCAAGGGCGAGCGCCGACACGCCCACCCTTTTTCGTGGACGATGAGCACCCCCGTTGGGGATCGCAGCTCTGACATCAATGAGGATCACTTTTTTGTCCGGGACGTGATGGAAAAGTTAGTTCAAAGACAGAGGCAACCGTTGCTTTATCCCGACCCTGTCATGTCTGACCAGTAGAGCAAGCTGCGGTCTTGCGGAAACCATCGAGGTCAGCAATCTTTACACTGCGTCACTTGGCCCGGCACACTACTGCGTCTGACCAAGCATCGCCCACACCAAAAGTCTTGCTTTGTAGGGTTAAATCACACAGGGAAACGTGGTGCATGGTTCACTTTTACACCGCACATGGCCCACATCGCTCGGTGGCGCGAAAGCTCTAGGCATAGGGGACAGAAGGATCTCGACATGCTTGCTCATTCGTCTGACCCTGCCTGATCGACCCATTCCGCGATGTGAAAGGGCGGAATGACACCCGTCTGACAGGTTTCAGGATCGAAGCGCCGGTTCGGGTTGCCCGTGAAGGACACCGCCATGTCGCGCACGCATTTCGAATAAAGGACCGCACCGTGGCCCGCCTCTGGAAAAGCGAAGGCTTGCGCGTTGCTCAGCCCGCGGGTGGCCTCGATGGCCCAGTTGAACGATGTCTGTGTGTCCCAAGTCCCGCCAAGGCTCAGCGTAGGGATGTCGCTTTCAACGACTTCCTGGAACCTTTCGCGCGGAAACTGGTCGAACATCGGGCAGACGCCAAGAAGCAAAAGGCCCGCATTGCTGGTCCAGATCGCGCCGAGTTGCGGGTAGTCCAGCGCCGCCGTGGTTGCCTGATAACCCTCCATCGAATTGAACGGAACGTCCTCTTGACAGGCATAGATCCAGAGATCGGTCGTGGTGACGAATTTGAAAACCGTCGTCTCCAGTGATCGTGCGGCGGATTCGAAGAAGCTCGCGATTTCGGCGTCGCTCATCGCGTCCACCAAGGCCAGCAGCCGGGCGGCGGTCGGGCCTTCATAGGTTTCCGCGATGAAGCCGACCAAAGGCGCGCGCGCTCTTTGCCCGGAGATCAGCGCCGCAACATCGTTTGCGAACGCGGCCACACGTTCCCGGTCGGCAAAGTTCGCGCCGCTTGCACGGGACAATTCGCCATCAAGAATACCCGCAAGGGGCGTGTAATCGCGTTCGCGCCGCAGGGCATCACGGAGCGCCCGGATGGTGGTCTGCAACTCTTGGTCCGTATCGCGGACGCGCTCTGCCTGCGCGATCGCCAGTTCGAGCAGCGTCTCGCTTTCGCCGCTCGTGACCTGCGCGGCCCCGCGCAGATCGGCGACCCTGTCCCTTGGCAGCACCCAACCGCCGTTGCTAAGCCGATCAAGCGTCGGTGTCGCGACATCCGGGTCTTCCACCATCCGCGCGAATTCGTAGATCATGGCGGGCATGAAGGGGGTGATGCTCGGATTTCCGATGCGGCTGCCATCCGCGCGCTGCGCGAACATGTCGAGCACCACCTCGGGGCCAAGCACTGTGCCGCTGGCCCCGTGCACCAGTCGCCCTTCGGCGGCGGCATCGAGTGTATCTGTCAGCATCTGCCCCAAATCGGGATAGGCGGAAGCACAGTCCTTGTCGGCGGCGCAGTCTTCGACAAGACGCACGATGGAGTCATTCATCGGAACGGCCAGCGTGTTATAGAGCGGCAGCCACGGCGGTGCCACGCCATCGAGGACGACGGACCGCACCCCCTCCGGCGCGCTGCGCATCACCTCCAGCGCAAGTTTCGAACCGTAGGAAATGCCGATGATATTGTAGTTGTCATAACCGAGCGTCCCTATGACGATCGGCACGTCGCGGGCATTCTGAAGCGTATTGTAGTGCTGAAGCGTGATGCCGGAATTACGCAGTTCCGCGACACAGGCCGACACTTCTGCCTGCCCGGCACTCAGCGTCAAGACCGAGCGGATATTCTCGTTGATGACACCGGAACAGGCCGCGTCGCCGGTGGACAGACCGGCTGCGCGTTGATCGAAGGTGATGACGTCGCGCGTCTGCCGCCAACCGTCGAAATACTGCGCCAATCCCGCGATGCCGTTCATGTTGCCCATTCCCGGACCGCCATGGAGATACAGAAGCGGGTCCGGCTCTGGCACTTCGGAATGCGATTTCATCACGGTGAACAGAAGCTCTAACCGCCTGCCTTCCGGCGCATCGTGGTCCTCGGGAACACTGACCGTGCCGCAGATAAGGGTTTCCCCCTCGATTTCACCGATGCCGATGGGCTGAGGACAGGCCTTGATCGCGACGGGCGCGGAGGCATCATGGCCGCCCGTGGCCACAGCACCGAAATGCTGCTCGGGGTCGACAGGGTCTCCGGTCAGTGCGGCCAATACCGCGATGATCTCTGCAAAGTCCAAGGCTCTTCTCCCTTGCGATCCAACGGCATTCGCGCGGGTCGGCATCCCTTCGTTTCTCGGGTCAGTCCGGTTGACGAGCCGAGCGGAGCTTTCCTGTCATCCTTCCAACGGCGTAGGCAAATGAGCTGCGAAGCCTACCGTGGAAAGGGTGCGCGATCCACTCGCGCACCCCGTCGACGCTACTGAAGATAGCGGGCGTTGACCCAGCCGCGCTCTCTCATGTCGGTCATCATCTCGATCTCGCAACACTGCGCGCCGCTGACGTTCTGGCAGGTCAACACGCGGACACTGTCCCCGTTGCCCAACGCACCAATGACGCGGTTTGCCGTTCCGGGTCCGCTGCGCACATTCAGCAGATCATTTGCGGCAACACCTGTCACGCGCATGACAGAACCGGCGTTCGAAGGCGGCGGGCTCACGGCCGCCCCTTCATTCGTCAAGGACATGATGCCAGCGGTGGTGCCATCGCGATAGGCGATGCAGCGCCATGGGGCACGCTGCGGACCTACTCCAACGATGACCTCGGTGCCGGCTTCCGAGAACATGGACCTCAGTACGGATGCATCCGAGTTGTTCGTAACCTGCGTGACATCACGAAGGCAGGCTCGCTCTGCGGCCGCAACCAGCGGGTCGCCACCGCTACCGGCCGTTCCAGAGCCGGCGGGCGGTATTGCCGGTTGTTGCGGCGCGGCAGCTTCGCGCAGGTATTCGCCCGCCGCCCAGCCCGTCACGCCGCCCCCCATTTGCGCGACTTCGCACCAGCGACGCCCCTCGTTCATCCGGCACCCGAGGTTCTGGACGACCGTGCCGCGCAACAGGCCCATCCGGCCCGGCGCGCTTGTCGAAGGCGCGGTGCGGATGTTGAGGCTGCCGCTCACGCCGGTCACTTCCCAGTAATCCGGGCCTCCGGTTAGACCATCGGCAAAGTCCTGTGCCGCACCAGCCGCGCCATCGATCCGGATATCCAGCATGTAGGTCGTGGTTTCGCCGCGCCGCGTTGCGATTGATAAAGACCTGCACCATATAGTCGCCGCTTGTGGGCAAAACGCCATCATAGCTGAGACCGCTTGTCGCCGCGACATACATCGCCGCGCTGCGTCCGGGCGCGTCTCCCGGAGCGAAGATGTTGAAATAGGTCGATGGGTTGGACGTGGTCATGATGACAACCATGCGCTGCCCGGCGGCGGCACCCAGCAGGTACTGGATGCTCTGTTCGCCCTGAAGGCTGCCGCGGATGGTCGTACCGCTCTGGCCGGCGGGGAACTGAACGCGCTCGGTCACGGCCTGTTGGGCCACGGCTGCCCCTGCAAACAGCAGCGCCGAGATAAACGCTAATCGGTGTAATAGTCTCATGCTGATCCTCTGGGTCTAGGTGGTAAATGACGCTGCGCAGATTCGGTTGAGCGCTCAGCAATTGCTGGCGGGCACCATGGTCACCGACTCGTATCTCCCGTTCGACGTGACGATGCGCGCGCAGCTTCCGGTGCCTTGATTGAACCAAAAGGCGGTCAGCCCCTCGGTCCGCGCCAGCTGATAGCCTCGGGCCTGCAAACCGCCTTCGGCCTGACCGGCGCGTGCGCCCTGAAAGGCCGAAAGATCATCGGAGGGCATGGTCGGTGCCGATGCCGGTATCGTGGTTTCGATGCAGCCGGTCATGCCGAATAGTGCAAGCACCAAAAGGCCGGTTTTCAGGTTGGTCATGATGGGTCTCCTCTCTTCTTTCCACGGTGTTCAGATTGTTTGCGGTCCGGCGCCGCGCTCCGCGACCTTCGAAGGGTCATTCCGGTATCGCCCCCGCGCTTTTGAGAATGTTCGAGACAGCTATCGCGGCGGTTCCCGAAAGGCTTCTTGCGGAATTTGCCCATGCGACGATGGCTATGTTTTCGCCGGGAAAATATGCCGTATCGGACAAGAAACCGAGCGTCTGCCCACCATGCCCCCAAAGCCCCGGATTGATCTCTATCAGGCCTAGTCCGTATCGCGGGATGACGGGCGATCCGGTCGGCACGGTTTCCTGCATCACGTCGAACGTGGAACGGTCGCGAAAAAGCCGTCCCTCAAGCAGCGCGGAAACAAAGAGCGTCATATCGTGAGCGGTTGAAATCACGGCGCCGGCCGCCCAGCCCTGGGACATGTTCCAGCCCGTCGCGTCTATCTCGAAAGGTGGTGCGAAATATGATCGGGGAAGCCCAAAATGCGGCCGCGGCACGTCGCTCCAGAAGAACGTGTGGGACATGCCGAGCGGCCCGAAGATGCGCTCCTCGAAAACGCTTTCCAGCGGCTTGCCCGTGATCCGCTCAATGATCTGGCCCATGAGGACATAGCCGGTGTTGCTGTAGGACCAGGCGCCTTCCGCGCCGGGCACGAAATAGGGCTGCCGGTGTACAAGTGCGAACTCGACCAGATCTTCGGGCGTGTAGCCAGCGCTCATCATGGCGCTGTCCGAGACGGCACCCTCCATCAGCCCGGGCGTGCCGTTGGGGGGCATTATCGGTATAGCTGAAGACGCCGGCCGTGTGGTTCGCCAGTTGCCGCAGCGTGATGACATCACCGTTCGGCAGGGCCGACGCCGTTTCCGCAAGATGCGTCGAGAGAAGGTCGTCAATCGACAGTGCACCTTCTTCGTGCAGTTGCAACAGCACCGTCGCCGTCATCATCTTGGTGGCGCTGCCGACCTGAAAGGGCGTTTCACAGGAAATTGGTTCATCGCTACCGGGTGCCGCGACGCCGGTTGCGCGAACATAGCGCCAATCCGGGCCGATTACCGAAAGCACTGCTGCAGAGCCATACCCCCGCAACGAACTCAGGGGCGCGTCGGGATCGACCAGCGACACGAGGAAGCCGTCGAGCGCCTTGGCAAGCGGCGCGGGGGCAGTCGTGCCTTCCGCGCAGGGGGCAAAGCCGGACCCCTGCGCGAACACGTTCGTCGTCACGAGGCAAAAAGCGAGAACGCATACCGATGACCAATTGTTGGTGGTGCGGCGGGGCACTCGGCGGAAATTCAACACCGGCATGGACGTTTCCTTGCCGCTGGATCGGCCAAAACGGTGCCGGTCCTCGCGCATATCAATCGGGTGCCCTTGGCGCTACTGAGCATGGTTTGCCGATCCCTCTTCGCTATAACCCCGTGCCCTGAAGCATGACGTAGGACGCGAGCGCATGCTCGTGACGCGATGACGGCCTGCGCAAGCTTTGTCCGTGAAATACAGTCTTAAATCACACTGAACCTGCTCAGGATTCGTCAGAAATCTGCGTCTCGCAATCCAGATCGCGAACGGGTAGTATCCAGATTGCGCGCGTTTTGAGGGTATCGGTGCCATAAAGGGGTTTACTCGCCAACGGACTGGATTGGGCCGTGACACACAGAAATGCAGCGGAAGGCACTCAAGAGAGGATCGTCGGGATAGCCACCGAATATCTTAGCCGCCATTACGATCAGGACACCCCTCCCGCCTTGGCCGCGCAGGCCGCCGGTGTGGGGGTCCGGGCACTGCAAAAAGCTTTTCGCGAGTGTCTCGACACAACGCCTGGGGCTTGGTTGCTCCAGTTGCGTCTGCGGCGCGCACGCGCGGCGCTTCTTGCGGCCGATGATGGAACCAGCGTGACATCGGTCGCCCATGACAACGGGCTGGACCATCTTGGCCGCTTTGCGCGGCATTACGGCGAAGCATTCGGAGAAGCTCCCTCCGAAACGTTGAAGGCGTCCTTGAAACTTCGGGCCGCACAGAAAAGGGGCACGCATCCTGCGATCTCGACAGGGTCGGGGCAGGGGACTGCGGCGGGACATGGACATCCTCGCCCTTCGTCCGACAAGAAGGCGATGGTCAGCATCGAATGTGGCCAGATTATCGTCGAAAGCTCTGACATTTTCGCGGCTTTCGACAGGGTGCATGACATCCTGAGAAGACGCCAGCATTACAAGCGAGGCGCTGTCATCCTGAAAAGAGGACTTGAAGGCAGCGCGCTGGTTTACTCGCATTACCGCGGTGGCATGGATGATGCGCGCTTTCGCGTGGATATGAACCGCGTGAATTCGGTTCTTACTTCGGCCAGAGGCATCGTGCATTCGGTTCTTCAAAAGGGCGATTCACGCATTGAGAACGATCTGGATCTTGTGACGGATTACGCAGCGCTCGACGCCTCGACCCGCTCCGAACTGTGCGTTCCCCTCATTATTGGGGGCGACGTCGTCGGCGCGATCAATTTCGAGAGTGACATCAAGAATGCCTTCGACCTGCACGATGTGGCACTCGCTTCCGCTCTCTCTTTCGCGACCGTCGGACAACTGGAGACGGAACGCCGCAGTGGCGGGCTTGGTTTGTCAGGCTTCATTTGAGGTTCTGCACCGGGTTGGGCTGTTGACAGCAAGCTGTCTTTGTACTGAGCTTTATACAGCCGGAACCGAAGCCCTTCGGGTTTATGCGGCGCTTGGAACACGGCGATGCAGACTGACCGGGGCTCTCAAAGGCGGTCGCTGCCGTCGATCGGTTCAACTTTACACGAAACCGGTCTAGCCGCGGCCGTTTGCCCGTCTTTGCACTGGGCAGGGTGGCAGACCGCTAATCATGTGGGTATATGTTACGCTCGATAGGTCCGCCCCGATACAGTTGGGCCCTAGGAGATCTCTGAATGCCATGCACCGCGACCAACAAGGCCGCGCGCCTGTCCGTTGCGCCCATGATGGATTGGACCGACCGGCATTGCCGGTTTTTTCACCGCCAGATCAGCGGGCAGGCGTTGCTTTACACCGAAATGGTGACGGCCCCCGCCTTGGTGCGCGGCGGGGCGTTGCACCTGCTGGCACATGATCCGCGCGAGCATCCGGTGGCGTTGCAGCTTGGCGGATCGGACCCGGCAGAGTTGGCGCAGGCCGCGCGGCTGGGGCATGAGGCGGGCTATCCCGAGATCAACCTCAATTGCGGCTGCCCGTCCGACCGCGTGCAATCGGGCAGTTTCGGTGCGGTGTTGATGGAGCGGCCCGAACTGGTGGCCGAGATTTGCGCGGCCATGATCGCGGCCAGCCCGGCAGAGGTCACTGTGAAATGCCGTATCGGCGTCGACGACCAAGTACCTGCCGAGATCCTGCCGCGCTTTCTGGCCGCGATCCGCGACGCGGGCGTGCGGCGCGTGACGATCCATGCGCGCAAGGCGTGGCTGCAAGGGCTAAGCCCCAAGGAAAACCGCGATATTCCCCCGCTCGATTACCCGCTGGTCATGGCGATGAAGGCGAAATTTCCCGACATGCACATCTCGCTCAATGGCGGGATAGACGATCTGGACAGCGTGATCGGGCTGCTGGACACGGGGCTGGACGGCGTGATGGTGGGCCGCGCCGCCTATCATCGCCCGTGGGATATTCTGGCCCAGGCCGATGCGCGCGTCTTTGGGCTGGCGCAACCTGCGCAGACCCGTGCCGATGTGGTCGCGAATATGCTGCCCTATATCGAGGCGCAGATGACCCAAGGCGCCCGCCTGGCGCAGATCACCCGGCACATGCTGGGGCTGTTCGCAGGCCAGCCCGGCGCGCGGCAGTGGCGGCGCGTGCTGTCCGAGAACGCGCACAAGCCCGGCGCGGGGCCGGACTTGCTGGAACAGGCGCTTGGCGCTGTGGCGCAAGCCGCCTAGCGGCGCAGCCGCGCCAGCAGATCGGCGTTGATATAGCCATCGGGCGGCAGGCCATTGGCCTTTTGCCACGCCTGCACTGCGGCCACCGTGGCAGGCCCGTGCCGCCCGTCCACGCCCGCCGTGTCATAGCCTTGCGCGTTCAGGATGCGCTGCACCTCTATGCGTTCGTCCAAGGTCAAGGCGCGGTCACTGCGCGGCCATAGCCCGCGCAAGCCACCCGCGCCCGCCAGCCGGTCGGACAAATGCCCCACGGCCAGCACATAGGCGTCAGAGATATTGTATTCCTTCAGCACATCGTAATTGCCATAGGCCAGAAAAGCCGGACCGCGCGCGCCGCCGGGCAGAAGCAGCCGGGCAGGGGCTTGCGACAGCGCGCCGCGCACCGCCGTCACGCCCAAGGATGACCAGTCGCTGCGCCGCTGCCCGGTCAGCCCAAGGTCGAACCCCGAGGGCAGAACCACCTCTTGCGCCCAAGGCTGGCCGCGCGTCCAGCCTCGTTTGGCCAGGTAATTGGCGGCACTTGCCAGCGCATCGGCGGGGTTGTCGGACCAGACATCGGCCACGCCGCTGCCCGACAAGGGCACCGCGTAGGTCAGGTAGCTGGTTGGCATGAATTGCGTGTGCCCGAAGGCACCCGCCCAAGACCCGGTAAAGCGGGCAGGCGTGACCTTGCCCAGTTGCACCATGCGCAAGGCCGCGATCAGTTCGCCCTCGAAGAACGCGGCGCGCCGCCCGTCCTTGGCCAAGGTGGCAAGAGTCGCCAGAATGGGCGTGTTGCCCCGGTTCGCGCCGTAAGATGTCTCTACGCCCCAGATAGCCGCCACGATTTCGGGTGGCACGCCGAAACGCGCCTCTATCTGCGTCAGGGTCTGCGCGTGGCGTGTCATGGCTGCGCGTCCGGCCTGAATGCGCTGCGACGTGACGGCGCTATCCATGTAATCCCACACCCGCGCGCCGAATTCGCTTTGGCGGCTGTCCAGCGCCACCGTCTCTGGCAACAGGCGCAGATGCGGGCGCGCGGTGTCGAGCGTGGTTTGCGTGATGCCTGCGGCGCGCGCGCGCGTCTCGAACCCCGTGCGCCACACCTCGAAAGACCCGGCGGGCAGGGCGGGCGCGGCAGCGGGGGCGGGGCGCGGCAAGGGGCGCGCCGAGCGTTCCACATTGGCGGCCACGCAAGCGGGCAAAAGGGCAAGGATCAGGAATGGGATCAGGACGCGCATGTAACCTCCAGCTGCGTGACGTGACCTTAGCGGCATCCTGCCGATTAACCAAGGCACGCTTAACAATGCCGCGGTTTTCCGCTAGGTTGTTTCAAAACAGAAAACAAGCAGAGCAGTCCCATGATCGTGACCCGCCGGGTTCTTCTTGCTGGTGCCGCCAGCCTCTCGCTTTCCGCCTGTATGGGCGGGGGTATCCGTGCCACCACGCCGCGCCCGGCCAGCAGCCCCATGCGGCCAGAACCGAACGCCGCGTTCGATGCGTGGCTGGATGGCTACGCGGCCCGTGCGCGCGCCGCTGGCATTGCGCCGCAAGTGGTGGACCGCGCACTTGGCGGGGCCGGGTTCTTGCCCGATGTCATCGCGCGCGACCGCCGCCAGACGGAATTCACCCGCACGCTGGAGGATTACCTGAACATCGCCGCCTCGCCCGAGCGGATCGCGGCGGGCCGCGCGGCTTTGGCCCGCGAAGGCGCAACCCTGCGCGCAATCGAGGGGCGTTACGGCGTGCCCGCCGAAATCCTGACCGCCATCTGGGGGCTGGAATCGCGCTATGGCACCGAAAAGGGCGACATTCCCGCCATCTCTGCGCTGGCGACGCTGGCCTTTGACGGGCGGCGCGGCGAATTTTTCGAAAGCCAGTTGACCGCCGCCCTGCGCATCCTGGAACGCGGCGACACCACTTACGCCAATCTGCGCGGGTCTTGGGCGGGGGCGATGGGGCATACGCAATTCATCCCGACCACCTATCAGGCCTATGCGGTCGATTTCACCGGCGACGGGCGGCGCGACATCTGGGCGGATGACCCGACCGACGCGCTGGCGAGTGCGGCCAATTACCTGTCGCGCATGGGCTGGCAGACGGGCCAGCCTTGGGGGCAAGAGGTGTTCTTGCCCGCAGGCTTCAACACCGGGCTGGCCGGGCGCGGGTCCACGCGCAGCGATTGGGCGGGCATGGGGGTGCGCGCGGCCAGCGGGTCTCTGTCAGGCGCCCCGGCCTCGCTTATCCTGCCCGACGGGCCGAACGGGCCGGCCTTTCTGGTTTACCGCAATTTCAGCGTGATCCTGCGCTACAACAATTCCGAACTTTACGGCCTTGGCATTGGGCACCTGTCGGACCGTCTGCGCGGGGGCGGGCCGATCCAAGGCACTTTCCAGCCTGATGCGAATGGCTTGCGGCTGGGCGACCGGCAGGAATTGCAACGCCTGCTGACGCGCGCGGGGTTCGACACCCAAGGCGATGACGGCGTGATCGGCCCCAATTCCGAAGCCGCGATCCGGGCCTATCAGGCCGCGCGTGGTATGCCGGTCACGGGCCGCCCGTCGCGCGCGCTGTTGGAAGGGTTGCGGCGCGGCGCTTAAAGCTGCTTCTGCCACCAGCCGCGCCCGCTGAGCGGGTCTATATAGACGACGATCACATCGCCGGGGGCAAGGCCAAGGGCAAGGTTGGGTGACGCGGGCAAGGAGTGCCCGCTTTCGCCTGCCGCGTCTTGCCAGATGACCCGGTAGCGCGCCGCTTTGTTGACGGTGTGGCGCAGCTTGCGAATGTCGCTGACGCGGGCTTCGCGCACCTCTCCGTGAAGCAGCGCGCGCCGGGCAGAGGCCATACGCCCCCAACCCCAGACCGCGCCCCCCAGCGCCATAAGCAGCCCGATCGCCCCCGCAAGGCCGAAAAACACAACTCCGAACATGTCGCGCTTGGGGTCGAGCGTGTTGCGCTCGGGCTGGTTCCAGACATAGGTCACGGGCAGGAAATCGCCCTCGGCCACGCCAAGGTAGACGCCCCGGTCCACGCGCTGGCGCGTGGTGATGGTCTGGGTGTACCCTTCGGGGCGAAAGCGATGGGTCAGGTAATAGCTCAGCTGCGCATCGCCGTCGGAATCCTGCTGCCGGACGACCTCTTTGGCGATGACCTGTGTTTCGCCCTGCACGCCGTCCCGCTGCAAGGCGCGGTACTCGGCAAGCGTTGTCAGCGCGCCATGGGTGAACAGCAGCCCGAACACCAAAGGCGCAAGCAGCCACACAAGGCCAAGCCGCCAGATCAGGCGCGGATAGGACAGGGGTTTGCGCTGCATCATCGGCGACAGTTTTGCGCAGGCGCGCGCAAAAGCCAAGCGGGGCTTTCCCTTGGCGCGTCCCGGCGCTAAACACGCAGCCAAACCGGACTAGGGGTGTTTCGATGGGCATGGACAAGACATTCGACGCGAAAGCCGCCGAGGCGCGCATTACCGCCAAGTGGCTCGATGCCAAGGCCTTTGCCGCAGGTGCCAACAAATCGCGTGACGACAGCTTCTGCATCATGCTGCCGCCGCCCAACGTGACGGGTGCTTTACATGTGGGTCACGCCTTTAACCATACGCTGATGGATATTCTGGTGCGCTGGCACCGGATGCGTGGCTTCGACACGCTCTGGCAGCCGGGGCAGGACCATGCGGGCATCGCCACACAACTACAGGTTGAAAAAAAGCTGCTGGCCGAAGAGGGCAAGCGCCGCGCCGATCTGGGGCGCGAAGCGTTTCTGGAAAAGGTTTGGGAGTGGAAGGGCCAATATGGCCAGACGATCATCGACCAGATGAAGCGGCTGGGCAATTCCTGCGACTGGGACCGCAACGCCTTTACCATGTCGGGCGCGCCGAATGCGCCAGAGGGCAACGAGGGCAATTTCCACGACGCCGTCATCAAGGTCTTTGTGGACATGTATAACAAGGGGCTGATCTATCGCGGCAAGCGGTTGGTCAACTGGGATCCGCATTTCGAGACGGCGATCTCCGATCTAGAGGTCGAGAATATCGAGGTCGACGGCCATATGTGGCACTTCAAATACCCGCTCGCGGGTGGGGCCACCTATCGCTATGTCGAAAAGGACGAGGACGGTAATGTCATCCTCGACGAGGAGCGCGACTACATCTCCATCGCCACGACGCGGCCCGAAACCATGCTGGGCGATGGCGCGGTCGCGGTCCACCCATCGGATGAACGTTACGCGCCAATCATCGGAAAACTATGTGAAATCCCGGTCGGCCCGAAAGAGCACCGCCGGTTGATCCCGATCATCACCGACAGCTACCCGGACCCGAATTTCGGATCGGGCGCGGTCAAGATCACCGGCGCGCATGACGCCAATGACTACGGCGTGGCCAAGCGCGCGGGCATTCCGATGTATCGCCTGATGGATACGAAAGCGCAGATGCGCGCGGATGGCGCGGCCTATGCCGAGGCGGCGACGGTTGCCGGGGCGGTGGCGCGGGGCGAGCGCACGCTGACCGAGGCCGAGGCGGACGCGCTGAACCTTGTCCCCGACCACCTGCGCGGCCTTGACCGCTATGAGGCGCGCCGCGCCGTGGTGGCAGAAATCACGTCTGAAGGGCTGGCCGTGATGACCCGCGCGGATGATCCGCGTTTGGGCCGCAAGCTGGGCGAGGAGGATGACCCGGCAGCGCAGGTGCCCTTGGTCGAGGCGAAGAAGATCATGCAACCCTTTGGCGACAGGTCGAAAGTGGTCATTGAACCCATGCTGACCGACCAATGGTTTGTCGATGCCGGCAAGGTCGTCGGCCCCGCGCTGGACGCCGTGCGCGACGGGCGCACCAAGATCGTGCCGGAATCGGGCGAGAAGACCTATTTCCACTGGCTGGAGAATATCGAGCCGTGGTGCATTTCCCGCCAGCTTTGGTGGGGGCATCAGATTCCGGTGTGGTATGACGACGAAGGCGGCATGTATTGCGCGCCGTCAGAGGCCGAGGCTCAGGCGATGGTGCCGGGCAAGTCGCTCACCCGCGACCCTGACGTGCTCGACACATGGTTCTCGTCCGGCCTTTGGCCCATCGGGACGCTGGGCTGGCCGGAAGCGACCGAGGAATACAAGCGCTATTTCCCGACAAGCGTTCTTATCACCGGGCAAGACATCCTGTTCTTCTGGGTCGCGCGCATGATGATGATGCAGCTTGCCGTTGTGAACGAGGTGCCGTTCCACGATGTCTACCTGCATGGCCTTGTGCGCGACGCCAAGGGCAAGAAAATGTCCAAGACGCTGGGCAATGTGGTCGACCCGCTGGAAATTATCGACGAATACGGGGCAGATGCGCTGCGCTTCACCAATGCCGCCATGGCCAGCCTTGGGGGTGTATTGAAGCTGGATACCGCGCGCATCGCGGGCTATCGCAACTTTACCACCAAGCTGTGGAATGCTTGCCGCTTTGCCGAGATGAACGGCGTTTGGGACGGGCACGAAACCCAAAGCACCCCGCCGCAAGCGCTTGCGACCGTGAACCGCTGGATTATCTCTGAAACCGCCAAGGTGCGCGAGGCGGTGGATGCAGCACTTGCCGAATACCGCTTCAACGACGCGGCAAGCGCGCTTTACGGCTTTGTCTGGGGCAAGGTCTGCGATTGGTATGTCGAATTCGCCAAGCCCCTGTTCGATGGCGATGACGCCGCCGAGACGCGGGCGACCATGGCTTGGGTTCTGGACCAGTGCATGATCCTGCTGCACCCGATCATGCCCTTCATCACCGAAGAGCTTTGGGATCTGACCGGCACCCGCGCGAAACTGTGCTGCCACGCCGATTGGCCAGACTACGGGGCCGATCTGGTCGATGACGCTGCCTTGCGCGAGATGAATTGGGTCATCGGCCTGATCGAGAGCATCCGCTCGGCCCGCGCGCAATTGCGTGTGCCGGTGGGTCTGAAGCTGAACATGGTGCAGCTTGATCTGGACGAGGCAGGCCGCGCGGCGCTTTCGCGCAACATGGCGCTGGTCATGCGGCTGGCGCGGATCGCCTCGCTCGAGGAGGTCGCGGACCTGCCAAAAGGGTCCATCACGGTGGCGGTGGAAGGGGGCAGCTTCGGCCTGCCGCTGGAAGGCGTGATCGACATTGCCGCCGAACGCGCGCGTCTGGAGAAAACGCTCGCCAAGGCCGAGAAAGAGCGCGCAGGCATCGAGGGCCGCTTGAAGAACCCGAAATTCGTGGCCAGCGCCCCGGAAGAGGTGGTGGCAGAGGCCCGCGAGAATTCGGCCCTGCTGGCCGATGAAATCGCCCGCCTGTCAGAGGCGGTCACGCGCCTGCGCGAGCTGGGTTAAGCCTTGTCCGCCCCGGCCGCGGGGCGGAAATCGACACAAAACGCCGCCATATCGGGCGCGGCCAGCAGCGTTTGCGTGCAATGGCAATAGGCCTGCGCGCCGCTTGTGTCGCAATGGTTGCAATCCGAACAGGTGCCGAAGACCGGCGCGCCGCGCGCTGTGGCCAGTTCGGTCACGGCATGGCGCACGGTGCGGGCAAGTGTGGCCTGTTCGGCTTGCGGCAGGGCGGCAAGCACCTTGCGCAGGCTGCCCAGCGGGTCTTGGGCCAGCATGTCATGCCCGGCCTTGGTGACTTCCATCTTGGCACTGCGGCGGTCGCGGTCATCGGCATGGCGCGCAAGCAAGCCCATATCCACCAGCGCGCGCACCGTTTGCGAGGCGGTGCCGCGGGTGGTCGCGTGGAATTCTGAGAAAGCCGAGGGCGTGCGCGACACGGGGTTCGCGCGCGCGAAATAGCGCAGCGCCGTCCATTGTGCCGCCGTCAGCGGGCTGTTCGCGGCACTTTGCGCCAGGCGTGACAGATGCACCAGCAGATCGGCCAGATCGCTGGGCAGGTCGGCAGAGAGAGGGGCGTCGCCTTGCGTCATGCGCTCTGAGGTAATCCGGTCGCTTCGCGTTGACAAGTCTGCCGGATAAGTGGTAGCGACTCGATATAGTTTCGAAACGCTACCATAAGGGAGATGACCGATATGTCCGCCGCCACATCTGCTCGTGACCCTTTCACCAGCCGGTTCATTCGCAACGCGATGGCGCAGGATATGCTGGATGTCGAAACCGAACACGCGTTGGCGCTGGCATGGCGCGACAAGCGTGACGAGGCCGCGCTGCACAAGTTGATTACCGCCTATACCCGGCTGGCCGTGTCGGTTGCGGGGCGGTTTCGGCGCTATGGCTTTCCGCTGGATGACCTGATCCAGCAGGGGAATCTGGGCCTGATGCGCGCGGCAGAGAAATACGACCCCGAAAACGGCGCGCGCTTCTCGACCTATGCGGCATGGTGGATTCGGGCGTCGATGCAGGAATATGTCATGCGCAACTGGTCGGTGGTGCGCACCGCCACCAACGCCGCGCAAAAGAAGCTGTTTTTCCACCTGCGCCGGACGCTGGCCAAGATGGAGGACGGAGAGATCCGCACTGAAGCCTTGTCATCCTCGGTCGCGCGTGCGCTGGATGTGCCCGAGGAACAGGTGCAGATCATGCTGGGGCGCATGTCGGGGCACGATCTGTCGCTGAACACCCCGCAATCGGGCAGCGAGGACGGGCGCGACTGGATGGATGCCATCGCCGATGACACCGCACCCACCGAAGAGCGCGTGCTGGGCGATCTGGAAGACCGCCGCCGCCGCAAACTGCTGTATGGCGCGGTGCAAACCCTGCCAGAGCGCGAGCAACGCATCATCGTCGAGCGGCATCTGAGCGACAGCCCCCGCACGCTGGCAGAGATCGGCGCGGATCTGGGCATTTCCAAGGAGCGCGTGCGCCAGTTGGAAGAGCGCGCGCTAGAGCGTGTCACGCGCCTTGTGCGCACAAGCGCGTCGCCGGCGGCGCTTTCGGCTTGACCTTGGGGGCGCGGGGCGGGACATCTGCCCCAAACCCCGGAGGCCCGATTTGACCCGTTCCGCCCTGATTGGATGCGCCCTGTCGCTTGTGCTGGCCGCGATCGTGACCAGCCTGCTGCTGATGCCCGCGCTGCCCGGAAAACCCTTTCCGGTGCCGTTCTTCGACAAATTCGTTCATGCCTCCATGTTTTTCAGCGTAGCCTTGCCCGCCATGCTGGGCCTGCCTGCGCGGTGGGCTTGGGGCGTCTGGGCGGTCGTGGTGGCGTTCAGCGGCGTGACGGAACTGTTGCAGCCGGGTTTCGGGCGCAGCGCGGAATGGGCCGATCTGGCGGCGAATGCGTTGGGCGCGGCGCTGGCCGTTTTGGCGGCGCGCAGGCTGCGGCTACAGGCGGCCAAGGTCCAGAAGCGGGATCGGGCCAAGGCTTAGGATCGACCCTGTCACGGCAAGCGGCAGGGTCAGCGTGTCGCCATCGCTCATGCCTTGCGCCATCATCATCACCAAAGGCGCCTGGTCTGGCGGCAGCGCCCCGCTTTGGGCAAGCGCGGCCATGATGGGTTGCCAGTTGGTGATGCTCAGCGACAGCGCGCCACCCCACAAGCCATCGCTGCGGCGGGTCAGGGTGCCCGCAAGTTCTGCTGTCGAGGGGCCGCTGACGAAGCGCGCGTCACGCAGCTCGATTTCTGCCAAGGTGCCGGGCGCGGTCAGGCGCAACGGGATCGCATAGCTCAGGTGCGCGCGCAAGCTGGCATTGTCCAGCCTCTGGCCCAATGGGGCCATCGTCAGCCCCGTCATGTCCAGCGCCAGCGCGTAGTTCTCCGCTGCCTCTGCCCGGTCCAGCCGCAGTGCCAGCGTGTCGAGCGTTGCCGCGAGCGGCCCGCTCAAGCGTATGTCTTGGCCGTCGAGTGCGGCGCTTTCCACTGCTAGCCCGGTCGAGAGTGCGACGGCCACCGGCATATCCGCGCCGTCCAGCCGCCACTCCGCGCCGCGCCGCGCGATAGTCTGCTCTCCCGACACCGTGCCTTGGGCAGAGAAGGGCCAATAACTGGGCACCGAAAGCGCCGCCCAATCGGCGCGCCAGCCGCGCGCGGGCAGGGCGGGGGCGTCCAGCCGCAGATCGAATGCGCTGGGAAAGCCCGACACCTCCAGCGCCTGTATTTCGACCCCGCGCGGGGCCAGATGCGCGGGGGTCGCGCGCAACAGCGCAGCCGCGCCGAACCACCAGCCGCAGAACAGCGCGCCCAGACCCAATCCCCAGATAATCGCGCGCATCAGCCCCCCTTTTGACCTTGGCCCGAATCCTCTCTACACCGCCAGAGGTGACAGGAGCCAGACCATGCCCGACACGTTATGGATTTTCGGTTACGGATCGCTGATCTGGAACCCCGGTTTTGCCCATGGCCAAACCCGCATCGCGCGGCTGGAAGGGTATGAGCGCAGCTTCTGCATGCGCTCGATCCACCATCGCGGCACGCCCGACGCGCCGGGGCTTGTGCTGGCGCTGGACGAGGGGCCGGGCGCTTGCGAGGGGCTGGCCTTCGAGGTCGATGGCCGCATCGCAGAGGAAACGCTGGAATACCTGCGCGCGCGCGAGCTGATCTCGGCCGCCTATCTGGAACGGGTGGTGTCGATCACCTTGGATGGCGGGGAAGCGGTGCAAGCCGTGACCTATGTCATCGACCGCGCACATGAGCAATATTGCGGCGGTCTGCCCTTGGAAGAGCAGGCGCAGATCATCGCCCGCGCGGTCGGCGGGCGCGGTGCGAACCGCGACTACCTTGTGAACACTGCGCGCCATCTGACCGATCTGGGCCTGCGCGACCCCGATCTGGATTGGCTGGCGGCGCGGGTAGATGCGCTGTCCAACGCCTGACGCGGCCCTTACGCGGGCCGCTTGCGCAGTGTCTTGGTGAAACGCTCGAAAATCTCGGCATTGGCGGCGATGATCTCGCCGCGGTCGAAAATGCCTTCGCCCTCGCGGATGGGGCCGGTAAAGCCGCCCGCCTCGCGCACCAGAAGCATCCCGGCGGCCATGTCCCATGGCTGCAATTCGCGCTCCCAGAACCCATCGAACCGGCCCGCGGCCACATAGGCCAGGTCCAGCGACGCCGCCCCCCATTGCCGCACACCGGCACTGGCGGGGGTCACTTGGGCCAAATCGTGCAACATCGCGGGCAGGGTGCGTTTCGCGCCAAAGGGAATGCCGGTTGCGAACACGCATTCGGACATCGTGCCCCGGTTCGACACGCGCAGGCGAGTGCCGTTCATGAATGCGCCCGCGCCTTTCTCGGCGATGAACATCTCGTCTTTCGCTGGGTCGAACACCACGCCCGCAACGATCTCGCCCTTGAATTCCAGCGCGATGGATACGGCCCAATGCGGCATCCCGTGCAGGAAATTCGTGGTGCCGTCCAGCGGGTCCACGATCCAGCGGCGGGTGGGGTCTTTGCCCTCTACGGGGGCCGATTCCTCGCCCAGCCAGCCGTAATTGGGGCGCGCTTCGGTCAGGATTTCGCGGATCGCGGCCTCGACCGCCGTATCGGCGCGGCTGACGAAATCGCCCGCCGATTTCGCGGAAGCCTGCAAGTTCTCGACCTCGCGGAAATCCTTGACCAGCATCCGGCCCGCCTTGCGCGCGGCCTGGATCATGACGTTGAGATTTGCGCTGCCTTGCATGGTGATCGCTCCGGGCTATCTGGGTCAGCGCGCGCCTTACACCGGCTGCGCCGGGAAGGAAAGCCTTATGCCAGCGGCACGACGCAATCGCAGATGCGCAGGCGCACGCGCTGGCCCACCTCGATCGTCGCGCCCGCGCCGGAAATGACCTGCATGCAGCGCTCGCCTTCCTGCACCCAGTAAAGCTGGTCATGGCCCCGGAATTCGCGCCCCACGACCGATGCCGGGCCATTGGGGTCGGCTTCCAGCATGATCTGTTCGGGCCGCACCGACAGCGTGACCGCGCCATTGGCCGCGCGCGACAGGGGCAGGTTGCCGAATTCGGTGGTCACTTCCATGCCGTTCGCGTTGCCCGTCAGCAGGTTCGAGCGCCCGATGAAGGACGCGACAAAGGCCGATACCGGGTAGCGGTAAATCTCGTCCGGGGTGCCGATCTGGACAATGCGCCCCGCTTCCATCACCGCAATGCGGTCGGCGACCGCCATCGCCTCTTCCTGGTCATGGGTCACGATAATGCCGGCCGCGCCCGTGGCTTTCAGCAATTTGCGCACCTCTTGGCGGGTTTCCACCCGCATCGCGGCATCGAGGTTCGAGAAGGGTTCGTCCATCAGCACAAGGGGCGGGGCCATGGCAAGCGTGCGCGCCAGCGCCACGCGCTGTTGCTGGCCGCCCGACAATTCATGCGGGCGGCGCTTGGCCAGCCCGTCCAGCCCGACAAGGCGCAGCATCTCATGCGCGCGGGCTTCGGCCTCGGCGCGTTTCAGCTTGCGCAGGCCGAATTTCACGTTGTCCAGAACGGTCAGATGCGGAAAGAGCGCGTAATCCTGGAACACGAAGCCAATGCCGCGCGCTTCGGGCGTGGCATGGGTGATGTCCTTGTCGCGCAGCAGGATGCGGCCTTCATCCGGTTCCTCGAACCCGCCGATCATGCGCAGCGTGGTGGTCTTGCCGCAGCCGGACGGGCCCAAGAGCGCCAGCATCTCACCCTCGCCCAACGAAAAGCTGGCGCGTTCCACCGCCGGCGCTTCGCCCGCCGTGAAATGCTTGCGCAGGCGGTCGACCGATAGAAGCACCTTTTGCGGTGCTGGACGAAAACCCGTCGGCGTCGCCTCTGCCGGCATCTTGAAGCTGAGCGATTTCGGCAATGTGTTCATGGCCCATTCCCTTCGCGGCTGGTGAAACCCAAGCGCAGTTGTCGGATATGCCCAATGCGCGCCCACGTCAACTGTTGCACGCTGGCGCAAGGTCAAGCGCGGGGCTTGGGCAAATGGGCATTGCCCGTGCTGGCCTGCGCGGCCATAGTGGGGCAAAGATGACCGACAGGCACCAGATGGACCACCCGCAAAACCCCGCCACCACGCTGAACACGGACGCCTTTCGCGCCGTCAACCGCCCCGCCGCCGAGCGGCGCGCGGCGTCGCTGGTCGCGCGTCGCTCGATCAAGGGCGCGCATCAGGCGGCGTGGCTTTTGAACGCGATTGCCTGCATGGACCTGACGACGCTGGCGGGCGATGACACGCCCGACCGCGTGCGCCGCCTGTGCGCCAAGGCGCGCCGTCCCTTGGCCGATCATATCGTGGCCGGGTTGGGGTTGGCGGAGATGCCCAGAACGGGCGCGGTTTGCGTCTATCCCACCATGGTTGCAACGGCGGTGCAGGCGTTGGATGGCACGGGCATTCCCGTGGCCTCTGTCGCCACGGGCTTTCCGGCGGGGCTGATGCCCCTGGACCTGCGCTTGGCGGAAATTCGCTACGCGGTGGAGCAGGGCGCGGAAGAGATCGACATCGTCATCACCCGCGCGCATGTGCTGGGGGGCAACTGGTCGGCGCTTTATGACGAGATTGCCGCCATGAAAGAGGCCTGCGGCGCGGCCCATATGAAAGCGATCCTTGCGACCGGCGATCTGGGCACGCTGACGAATGTCTACGCGGCCTCCATGGTCGCCATGCAGGCGGGGGCGGATTTCATCAAGACCTCGACCGGGAAAGAGGGCGTGAACGCCACCTTGCCCGTGGGCCTGACCATGTGCCGCGCGATCCGCGACCATGGCGATGCCACGGGTAATATCGTGGGGTTCAAACCTGCGGGCGGCATGAAAACCGCCAAGGACGCGCTGAACTGGCAGGTTCTGATGGCCGAGGAACTGGGCCGCGACTGGCTGCGACCGGGTCTGTTCCGTCTGGGCGCGTCTTCGATGCTCGCGGATATCGAGCGCCAGTTGGAACACCATGTCACAGGCCGCTACGCCGCCAGCCACCGCCACGCGCTGGCCTAAGAGGATACCATGCCGTCGATACCGGAGATTTTGGAAACCATGGCCTATGGTCCCGCCCCTGAAAGCGCCGCTGCCGCCCGCGAGTGGCTGACCCGCGCGCCCTTTGGCCTGTTCATCGGCGGTGATTTTACCGCGCCGGGCACGCTGTTCGACGTGCGCGACCCGGCGCGGGACGAGGGTCTGGCGCAGGTCACGCAAGCCAGTGACGCCGATGTGGATGCCGCCGTTCAGGCCGCACGCAAGGCGCAACCCGCGTGGGAGGCTGACCCCGCGCTGCGCGCCCGCGTGCTTTACGCCTTGGCGCGCCAAATCCAGAAACGCGAGCGGCTGTTCGCCGTGCTGGAAACGCTCGACAATGGCAAACCCATTCGGGAAACCCGCGACATCGACATCCCGCTGGTTGCGCGGCATTTCTACCATCACGCAGGTTGGGCCACGCTTCTGTCCGATGAATTCCCTGGTGCCCGCGCGCATGGCGTTTGCGGCCAGATCATCCCGTGGAACTTTCCGCTGCTGATGTTGGCGTGGAAAGTGGCCCCCGCTTTGGCGGCGGGCAATAGCGTCGTGCTGAAACCCGCCGAAGACACGCCGTTGACAGCGCTTTTGTTCGCCGAGATTTGCCTTGAAGCAGGGGTGCCGCCGGGCGTGGTGAATATCGTGACGGGCGACGGCGCGACGGGGGCGGCGCTGGTCGCGCATCCGGATGTGAACAAGATCGCCTTCACCGGCTCGACCGAGGTGGGCCAAGTCATCCGCCGCGCGACTGCCGGCTCTGGCAAGGCGCTGACGCTGGAATTGGGCGGCAAATCGCCCTTCATCGTGATGGCGGATGCCGATCTGGACGCTGCCGTTGAAGGGGTGGTCGATGCGGTCTGGTTCAACCAGGGCGAAGTTTGCTGTGCTGGCACCCGCATCTTGGTGGCCGAAAGCGTGGCAGAGACGTTCCGCAAGCGCCTGATTTCGCGCATGAAAACGCTGCGCGTGGGCGACCCGCTGGATAAATCGACCGACATTGGCGCAGTCGTCAGCCCGGCCCAACTGGCGCGCATCCGCGATCTGGTGGCCCAAGGGGTTGCGGCGGGTGCGGTCGTGCATGAGGGTACAGCCCCCGAGGGCTGCTTCTGCCCGCCGATCCTGCTGGATGAAGTGTCGCCCGCAAACCCCTGTGTTGCCGAGGAAATCTTTGGCCCCGTGGTCACGTTGCAGACCTTCCGCACGCCGCCCGAAGCGTTAGAGCTGGCGAATGCCACCCGTTACGGGCTGGCGGCCAGCATCTGGTCGGAAAACCTGACTGTTGCCATGGACTTGGCAGCACAAGTCAAAGCGGGCGTGGTCTGGATAAACGCAACCAACATGTTCGACGCAAACGCCCCCTTTGGCGGGATGCGCGCGTCGGGCTTCGGGCGCGAGGGCGCGCGCGAGGGGATGGCGGCCTATCTGCGCAAGGGCGACCCGGTGCAGGGCGCGGCCCCCGGCGTGATCGACCCGCTCCCCGGCAAGGGCACGCCCGATGGGCTGGACCGGACCCACAAGCTCTATATCGGCGGCGCGCAGAAACGCGCGGATGGCGGCGCAAGCTGGTCGGTTCTGTCAGGGGCCAAACGGCTGGGACATGCGCCCTTGGGCAACCGCAAGGATATCCGCAACGCCGTGGAAGCCGCCCACAAGGCCAGCGGCTGGGGCAAGATGAGCGGCCACCAGCGCGCGCAAGTGCTGTATTTCCTGGCCGAGACGCTCGACCACCACCGCGACGGGCTGGCGGCACTGGTGCCGATGGACGAGATCGACGCAAGCATTGCCCGCGTGATGTATTACGCCGCTTGGGCCGACAAGCTGTCGGGCGCGGTGCACAATACCCAAAGCGCCCATGTCACGCTGGCCATGCGCGAGCCCTTCGGCGTGATGGGCCTGATCTGCGCCGAGGAAGCGCCGCTTCTGGGCGCGCTGTCGCTGATCCTGCCCGCGATTGCGATGGGCAACCGCGTGGTGGTCGTGGCTTCGCAGGCCAACCCCTTGGCAGCGTTGGAACTTGGGCCGATGCTGGGCGCATCCGATGTGCCGGGCGGGGTGGTGAATATCGTCAGCGGGCCGGTGGCAGAGCTTGCGAAAGCGCTGGCGGGCCATGACGATGTGGCGGCCATTGCCTGCGCGCAGCCCACCGTGGCGCAGATTGTCGAGGCAGAGAGCGCGGGCAATTTGAAGCCGGTCTGGAACGCCCCCAAAGGCCAAGGGCGTGACTGGCTGGAGGCCATGGTGCAGGTCAAAACGATCTGGGTGCCTTACGGAGCGTAATCGCATGCCCGAACGGGGTAGGGTGCGTGCTGAGCACGCACCCTACGGCATTTAGAACCGCGCGGCGAGAAACTCGCGAAACGCCGCTTGCGCGCCGGCATTCGCCTCTGGATCCCAGTCGCCCGATGTGGGCACGGTGAAGGAGTGCCGCGCGCCGCCGAAGATGCGCGCCTCATGGGCCACGCCCGCTTCCTGCAATTCGTCCATCAGCGCGGCAAGATCCGCCATGCCCGACACCGGGTCGGCGGAGCCGTGCAGCACCAGAACCGGGGCGGGGGTGGCGCTGTAATCCTGCCCCTCTGGCGTGCCAAGCCCGCCGTGGAAGCTGACGAAACCCGCCATGTCCAGCCCCGCGCGCGCAGCTTCCAAAGCCGCCGCGCCGCCAAAGCAATAGCCCGCGATCACCATGGCGTCGGCACCTTCCAATGCGCCCGCGGCTTCGGCACCGGCGGCGATGCGCGCCCGGAATTCCTCGCGGTTGCCATAGAGCGCGCCGGTTTCGCGGCGGTAGTCGTCGATGCCTTCCAGCACCGCGTCGGTGCCAAACAGGTCCAACGCCACGGCCAGGTAGCCGTCTGCCGCTAGCGCATCGGCCTGCGCGCGTTCATGGTCGGTCAAGCCGTCCCAATCATGCACCAGCAGCACGGTGCCGCGCGGTGTGCCATCGGGCGTTGCGACATAGCCTTCGAAGCTGCGCTCGCCTTGGCTGTAGGGCAGCGGGTCGGCCAGTGCCGCGCCGCCCATGAGCGCCAGAATGGCGGTGGAGGCTGTCAATATGCGTGTCATCGTCTCTCCTTTCCCTGTTGCGTCATCTACAGGTAGCGCGCGGCTGGGCTAGTCCAGCCCAAGATGCGCGCGCATAGCGGTCAGAACCTGCGCGTGGATATCGGCGCGCAGGGCACCGTCGGGGTCTGTGCAGACCGGGTCATCCCCCTCGTCGCGCAGGATCGCGGCCCCTTGCGCGGTGCAGAGCGGCAGCACAGAGAAATGCGCGGCGGGTGCGATCTGGACCAGAGTGGCGCTTGGCAAAAGCGCGGTCAGATAACTGCCCTGCGCCGAGATATCGGTCGCGTCCAGCCGGTCCGTGCCCATGCCAAGCTGCACCAAGAGCGTGGGCACGCGCAGCCCCGCCGCGTCTTGTGCCGTCAGCCCATAGGTCAGGCCGGGGTCGATCGCGGCCACGCGCCCGATGCGGCTGTCGGAATGATCGCCATCCCAAAGTGCTGCGTCCAGTTGCGCCAGATCGACCCCGGCGCGGGCGATGTCGTCGCAATGCCGCGTGGGCTGCAGGGTGCAAGCGGCGGCATATCCGGCCAGATTGCCGCGCAGCCCGCCCAGCCCAAGCGCCGTCCAGCCACCATAGGAAAACCCGACTGCGGAAATGCGCTCGGGGTCCACCAATGGCCCGAACACGGGATCGGCCAGCAGGTGATCGAGGGCCAATCGCAGGTCTTGTGCCCGTGTCCAGTGGCGTAGCCCCGCCTGCATGTCGAAATCGCCGAAGCTGCTTTCCGGGTGGTTGACCGCCAGCACCAGCGCGCCTGCCTTGGCCAGCCCGGTCGCCAGCCAGCCGAGCGAGCGGTAATGCCCGCCCAGCCCATGCGACAGAAGCACCAGCGGATTGCGCCCCTCTGCGGGCGTTGCATCTATCGCGGCAAGGATCGGCTGGAAGACCGGGTTGCCGAAATGCGGCATGGGGATCGCCCCGGGCTGCGCGGGATACCACAGCGCATAGGCCATATCGCGGCCGTGATGTGGCGCGGGCATGTGACCTTCGCGCAGGCCCGCGATTTCGGCCAGTGACGCGATGGGCGCGACGGCCACGGCAAAGGAAAGGCAAAGGGTGGCAAGGCTATGGCGCATGATGGGGTCTCCGTGTGTTGCAGGATGCCTGCCTGCTCTAGCGTCGTCGCCAACCCGCGCGCGCCCTGAAACCGGTTTCAGCTTGAGCAAAACCGGTTTCAGCACTACCCAAACCGGATGGTGACGCTTCCGCTTCCACTGATTTCGGGCCTGATCCTGGGATTCCTGTTCCTGCGCATGGTGTTGGGGCAGGGGCGGCTGTCATGGCTGGCGGTGTTGGTGGGCGCGGTGGCGGTGCAAGCCGTGATCGTCGCGCTGGCACTGCATTACGGTCTGGCGCAGGCGCGCTTGGTGCAGCCGGTGTCGGCCATGGCCTTGCCCGCGCTTGCATGGTTGGGCTGGAAAGCTGATGGGCTAGGCCTGCGCCCCGGCGCGCGCGATGGGTGGCATCTGGCCGGGCCGCTCGTGGCGCTGGGGCTTCAGCTGCACGCCGCGCCACTCTTGGAAGGGGTGGTGCCGCTGGCCTATCTTGGCTATGCCGCCGCCTTGGCGTGGTCCATCTCTCGCAGCCAAGACGTGCCGCGCGGGCGGCTGTCTGATGCGGGCGCGCCGCGCCGGCTCTGGGCCGGTTTGGCTGGGGCGCTGGCGCTGTCGGCGGCAAGCGACCTGGTGATCGCCGGGGCGATCCTGTCGGGCCATGAGCAATTGGTGCCGCGGATCGTGGATCTGTTCACCGCAGCGCTTTTGCTGGGCGTGGGCCTGCTGGCGTTGGGGGCGTCGGCGGTCAGCACCGGGCCGTCGGACAGTGCCACGCCCGCACCCAGCGCCGAAGAGGCCGATCACGCACTCGTAGTGCGGCTGGAAGAGCATATGCGCCAGCGTCAGGCCTGGCGCGAGCCCGATCTGACGCTGGCGCAGCTTGCCCGCCGCTTGGGGGTGCCTGCCAAGCGCTTGTCAATCGCGGTCAATCTTGTGACCGGCGACAATATCTCGCGCTATGTGAACGGGTTTCGCGTAAAGGCGGCCTGCGACGCGCTTGCCGGTGGCGCGAACGCCACCGAGGCCATGTTCGACGCGGGCTTCGTGACCAAGTCGAATTTCAACCGCGAGTTTCGCCGTGTCACCGGACAGACGCCCACCGAATGGCGCGCCGCTCGCAAGTCTTAGCGCTTGCGGTCGCGCCGTGTGCTCATGGGCTGGAAGGCCACGGCGACATGCGCCTCGCAATAGGGTTTGCCGGCCTTGACCGGCAGACCGCAGAACCAGAAATCGCTGGTGGCCGGGTCGCCGATGGGCCATTTGCAGGTGCGCTCTGTCAGTTCCAGAAGCGACAGTTTCATCGCCGTCTTCTCGACCTCGCGCACGGTGGCCAGCGCTTCGGGGTCGATTTCATTGGCCGAGGGCTGCGGCGGCAAGGGCTGGCCCGCCGGGATGATCGGCTTGGGCGTATAGGTCGGGACGGGGTCTTCCTCGACCTCTGGCTCTGCCTTGGCGGCGGCGGGTTCGGGCTGCGGCGCGGGGGCGGCCTTGGGCTTGGGCTGGGCCGCGCGCTCTGCCTTGACCTGCGCCAGATCGACCACGCCAGGCGCCTTCTCTGGCGCGGCGGGGCTGGCGGGTTCCGGCTTGTCGCTACTGCTGTCCGGGCCGTTGCGGTTTGACAGGCCCAGACGGTGCACCTTGCCGATCACGGCATTGCGCGTGACGCCGCCCAGTTCCTTGGCGATCGTCGAGGCCGAATGCCCTTCGTTCCACATTTTCTTGAGCAGCTCGACCCGCTCATCCGTCCATGACATGGCAGACCCCTTGGAATTGTCTTGCCCCAAGTTTAGGGACAGACAGGTGAAATACAAGGCGCGCGGCCTAAATACAATGCGCGATCGGCGAAACCACAGGCCGCACGACCGGAAGGAGAGCAGAGATGGATGTAACAGGCTTTCGCGACATGGGCGCCCGCCGCTTCGGGCGCGTGAACTGGCTGGGTCTGAGGGCCTTGGCCAAGCGCGAGATCATGCGCTTTCTGGTGGTCTGGACCCAGACCCTTGCCGCGCCGCTGGTCACGGCGGGGTTGTTCCTTGCGGTGTTCACACTGGCCATCGGCCCCATGCGCGGAGAGGTGATGGGCGTGCCCTTCATCAGCTTCCTTGCGCCGGGTATCCTGATGATGACCATCATCCAGAACGCCTTTGCCAACACATCCTCGTCCATCGTCATCTCGAAGGTGCAGGGCAATATCGTCGACACGCTCATGCCGCCGCTGTCCCCGGCGGAACTGGTGCTGGGCTACATGGCCGGCGGCATCACGCGCGGGCTGATGGTGGGCGTGGTGATCCTGCTGGCCGAAGCGATCGTGCTGGGCGAGGGGATCGCCCACCCGGTCTGGCTGCTGGTCTTCGTCACGCTGGGGGCAGCACTTTTGTCGGCCATCGGCATCGCGGCGGGTATCTTGTCGAACAAGTTCGACCAGATCGCGGCGATCACCAATTTTATCGTGGTGCCGCTGTCGTTTCTGTCGGGCACCTTCTATTCCATCACCACGCTGCCGCCTTTCATGGCGGCGCTCAGCCAGGTGAACCCGGTTTTCTACCTGATCGACGGGGCGCGCTACGGGATGATCGGGCAATCCGATTCCTCGCCATGGTTGGGGCTTGTGGTGGTCACAGCCTCAGTCTTGGGCATGATGGCGCTGTGCTGGACGTGGTTTCGCAAAGGTTACCGGCTCAAGCCCTGATGGCGCTTGCACGGTTTGGGCAACCTGTTAGGGTTCGGGAGAAAGGCAGTCTTATGAAACCTGTTTTCCTTGCCCTGTGCGGTCTTGTCCTGTCCAGCGCGCCCGCGCTGGCCGATGAAAGCCTGTGGCGCGATTGCCGGACATGCCACCGGGTCGAAGCGCCCGATGGCACCGTTCTTGCGCGCGGGGGGCGGGCCGGGCCGAATCTTTATGGTGTGGCCGGGCGTGCGCTGGCGGGCGACAGCGAGTTTCGCCTGTATAGCCGCGATCTGGAAGCGGCGGCGCGCACGGGTGCGCGCTGGACGCGCGACAATTTCGTGGCCTACCTGGCCGGGCCGGACCAGTTCCTGCGCGCCATGACCGGGTCGGAGCTTGCGCAAAGCGGAATGCATGTGGCGCACCCGTCCGGCGGCGATGCGCTGTTTCGCTACCTGAGCGATTTGTCCAACTAGGGCAGGGCGGGGTATCCCCCGCCCGCTACAATTTAGTCGCCCAGCGCGATCCCCTCGCGGCGCGGATCGGCCCCGCCGCGCAAGCCCTCGCCAATGGCAATGGCTTGCAGGCCCGAGGTCAGCGCGGTGACGCGGGTCTGATAGCCCAGCTCTTGCAAGGGGGCTTCCAGATCAGCGGCCCATGTGCCCTCTTCCAGGCTATAAGTGCCGAAGGCGTTGACCAGATGCGGCATCGACACCGCCGCCTGCACATCCATCCCCCAATCCAGATGCGCGATGATGGCTTGCGCGGTGTAGCCTATGATCGTGGCCCCGCCGGGGCTGCCGATAGCCAGAACCGGCGCGCCATCCTGCAACACGATGGTCGGCGACATGGAAGAGCGCGGGCGTTTGCCCGGCTCCACCCGGTTGGCGATAGGATAGCCGCCGTCATGGGTGCGGAACGAGAAATCGGTCAGTTCATTGTTCAGCAGAAAGCCGCGCGTGAACAGCCGCGATCCGAAGCCGCTTTCGATGGTCGTGGTCATGGACAGCACGTTGCCATCGCCATCGACGATAGAGATATGCGAGGTCGCCGGTCGCTCGACCTTGCGGTCATCACCCCAGCGAATGGCGTGGTCCCAAGAAGGCTCGCCCGGTGCGACCTCTGGCAGCGCGTCGTCGCCGCGCAGTAACTCGGCCCGCCCCGCCAGATAGGCGCGGTCGGTCAGCCCCTTGACCGGCACCGGCACGAAATCGCTATCGGCCAGATAGCGGCCCCGGTCGGCAAAGGCGAGCCGCGTGGCGTCGCCCATCAGGCGGCGGGTTTCCACCGCTTGCGGGTCCATGCTGGGCAGGTCGAAATTCTCCAGCATCCCAAGGATCTGCGCGACGGCAACGGCCCCGGATGAAGGCGGCCCCATCCCGCAGACATCACGGCCGCGATAGGTATAGCAGACCGCCGGGCGTTCGATCACGCGGTAGCTGACCAGATCGGTCAGCGACAAAAGGCCCGGCAAGGCGTCGGTCCGGGTTGCGGCGACGATATCGGCGGCGATGTCGCCGGTGTAGAACGCGTTCGCCCCCTGCGCTGCGATCTGGCGCAGCGTGTCGGCATAGGCTGCGTTCACCAGCGTATCGCCCGCGGCAACTGGGGTGCCACCGGGCAGGAAATAGGCGGCTGTGGCCGGGAACACGGACAGGCTTTCCGCCGCGCCCGCGACCGAATCGGCCATGCGTGGCGAGACGGTGAAACCCCCTTCGGCCAGCATGATCGCATCGGTAAACAGCCCCGCCCAATTGGCGCGGCCCCAGCGGCGATGGGCGTCCTCCATCAGGCGCGGCGTGCCCGGCGTGCCGACAGAGCGGCCAGAGACGACGGCGGTGCGGAAATCCAGCGGTTCGCCGTTTTCATCCAGAAAATAACGCGGGTCAGCGGCCATCGGCGCGGTTTCGCGCCCGTCCAGCGTGGTCACTTCGCCCGTGGCCGCGTCGTACCAGACAAGGAACGCGCCACCGCCAAGGCCAGAGGATTGCGGCTCTACCAGCCCAAGGACGGCCTGCACGGCGACCATGGCATCGGCGGCGCTGCCGCCCGCGCGCAAGACCTTTGTGCCCGCCTCGACCGCCAAGGGGTTGGCGGCGGCGACCATCCAGTTTTCCGCCGTCACGCTCTCGCCTGCCGCTTTCGCGGCGAGGGCGGCTTGGCCGGCCTCTGACAGGCCGGGAAAAGCGGCCGCGACATCGGTCGCGATTTCGGGCGCGACCATGTCGGAACTTTGCTGCGCAAGCGCGGGCAGGGCAAGCGCCAAAGCCGCGAAAGCGGTGCCGAGAAATACCCGTGTCATCGTAATCCTCCATTGCCACGGCGCGGGCGCGCCGGAATGCAACCAAGGGTAGCGCGGCTTTCGCGCGCCTGTCACGGATTTTATGGGGATGGGAACAAGGTGAGAGACTGGACAGCGACCCGAACGGAAAATGCTGCGGCTGCTTCCTTCCGGACCTGACCGGGTTGGCAAGGCGTTCGCCCGCGCCAGCCTCTCGACCGCTCACTTAGTCAGTTCGCGGGCGCTATGCAAGCCTTGGCCTTGGCCCGATGCTGCAAAACCCGTTTTCCCTTGGCCGATTTCCCCGGTAAAGAAACAGCATGAGCAAACGCGGCTACCATCATGGCAATCTGAAACAGGCGCTGGTCGAGGCCGCGCTGAAGCTGATTGCCGAGCGGGGGCCGCAGGGCTTTACCATGGCAGAGGCCGCGAAGCTTGCCGATGTGTCGGCGGCGGCACCCTACCGCCATTTCACCGGGCGCGACGACCTGATTACCGAACTGGCGGTGCAGGGGTTCGAGCTGTTCGCGGATGTGCTGGAATACGCCTACAAGGATGGCCAGCCCTCGCCCTTGGCCGCGTTCGAGGCGGTGGGCCGCGCCTATCTGGCCTTTGCCCGCGCGCATCCGGGACATTACGTGGCCATGTTCGAATCGGGCCTCTCGCCGCGCGCGACGGCGGCGCTGGCGGCAGCTTCCTCGCGCGCGAATGCGGTGCTGTTGCGTGCGGCGGGCGATCTGTCGGCGCGCATCCCCGCCGACAAGCGCCCCCCCACAGAGATGTTCGCGGCCCATGTCAGCGCCATGAGCCACGGGATCGTCGAGCTTTATGCCCGCGGCGCACCGGGTGCGCGCGCGCCGTTCTCGCCAGAAGACCTGCTGGAATCGGGGATCGGGATATACCTGCGGGGACTTGGGTTGCTCGACCGCGACGACTGCTGACCCTGCGCCGGGCTTGACTCGGCGCCTCGCGGCCAACATGGCCAACCGCAAGGCGCCGGGTCACGCCCGGCGCAGGTGGCGCGCAGTGTCATGTCTGGGAAGAACTGGTGCTGCTGGACAGGATTGAACTGTCGACCTCTCCCTTACCAAGGGAGTGCTCTACCACTGAGCTACAGCAGCAGCATGGCGCGCTGAGTAGTCCGAAATTTTCGGGGGTGCAACCCCTATCTGGACGCATTTTCAATCTTGGGCTAACAGTTTTTCCATGACCAGCCGCACGCCTCGTTTTTCGCCCCGGACCGCGTCCGATACCGCGCCCAAGTCACAGGCCGCACGCGATCCGCGTGCCGAACGGTTGAAAGCCGCGATGAAAGCGAATATCGCCAAGCGCAAGGCGCAGGCGCGCGCGCGGGGGGCACAATCTGCTTCTGGCGCGGACGCAAATGACAACGCAGACAAGCAAGCGTAACGAGGGGCAGAGCACATGGATTCGATCGTCGTCAAGGGCAATGGCCCGCTCAATGGGCAAATCCCCATCGCGGGCGCGAAGAACGCTTGCCTGACGCTGATGCCCGCCACGCTTCTGACCGACCAGCCGCTGACGCTGACCAATGCGCCGCGCCTGTCGGATATCCGCACGATGACCGACCTTCTGGAATCGCTCGGCGCAGAGGTCGCGGGCTTGCAGGACGGGCAGGTTCTGGCGCTGTCCAGCCACGATCTGACCAGCCACCGCGCCGATTACGACATCGTGCGCAAGATGCGCGCGTCGATCCTTGTTCTGGGTCCGATGCTGGCGCGCGACGGCCATGCGGTCGTGTCGCTGCCCGGTGGCTGCGCCATCGGCGCGCGGCCCGTGGACCTGCATCTACGCGCGCTGGAAGCGCTTGGGGCGGAACTGGACCTGCGCGACGGCTATGTGCATGCGAAAGCTCCGGGCGGGCTGAAAGGCGCGCGGTTCGAATTTCCCGTCGTGTCTGTCGGGGCCACGGAAAACGCGCTGATGGCGGCCACCTTGGCCAAGGGCACCACGATTCTGGAAAACGCCGCGCGCGAGCCGGAAATCGTGGACCTTGCGCAGTGCCTGAAGCGCATGGGCGCACAGATAGAGGGCGAGGGGACATCAACCCTCACCATCACCGGCGTAAACAGCCTTGGCGGGGCCACGCACCCGGTTGTCACCGACCGGATCGAGCTGGGCACCTACATGCTGGCCCCTGCCATCGCGGGCGGGTCGGTCGAATGCCTTGGCGGGCGTCTGGACCTTGTGCAGGCTTTTGTCGACAAGCTGGAACAGGCGGGGGTCGAGGTGGTGGAAACCGCGCGCGGCTTGAAGGTCACGCGCCAAGTGGACCGTTTGCGCGCGGTCAGTGTCACGACCGAACCTTTCCCCGGTTTTCCGACCGATTTGCAGGCGCAATTCATGGCTGCGATGTGCACCGCCGACGGCGTGTCGGTGCTGGAAGAAAAGATTTTCGAGAATCGCTTCATGCACGCGCCGGAGCTGATGCGCATGGGCGCAAAGATCGACGTGCAGGGCGGCACCGCGCGCGTCACCGGCGTGCCCAAGCTGCGCGGTGCGCCTGTGATGGCGACCGATCTGCGGGCCTCTGTCTCGCTCATCCTGGCGGGCTTGGCGGCCGAAGGGGAAACCACCGTCGCCCGCGTCTACCACCTGGATCGCGGGTATGAGCGCGTGGAGGAAAAACTGGGCGCCTGCGGCGCGATGATCGAACGGGTATACGGCAAATGACCGAAGACGCGCGGTTCGAGGATGGGGCAGAGCGCCCGCTGCGGCTGTCCGCGCTCGATGCCGAGGATCTGCGCGTCATCTCGGCGCTTGTGCAGGATGCGGTTCTGACCGGGCCGGACATGACCTATGACGCTGCGCGCCGCCGCTTTGCGCTGCTGCTCAACCGTTTTCGCTGGGAAGACCGCGACCGCGCTGCGCGCGCGGGCGATTACGAGCGGGTGCGCGCGCTTCTGGTCGTGCATGACGTGTTGGCCGTGGCCCGTCAGGGCATCGACCCGACCGACCGTGACGCGGTCTTGTCGCTTCTGGCGGCAGAATTCACCCCCGGCCCGGACGGCACGGGAGAGATCACGCTTGTCTTCGCGGGGGACGGGGCGATCAAACTGTCGGTTGAATGCGTGGATGTCGTGCTATCTGACGTCACGCGCCCCTACCGCGCGCCCGCGCGCCGCGCACCAGACCACAAGATCGAATAGGACGGGACCATGCCTGTTTTCCTGAACGCCACCGCGCCCGATTTCGAGGCGTCGTTCACGGCCCTTTTGTCGGCCAAGCGCGAAGAGGCGGTCGATGTCGATGACACGGTCGCCGCCATCATCGCCGATGTGCGCGCGCGTGGCGATGCCGCCGTGATCGAGTTGACCGCGCGTTTCGACAAGCTGGATCTGACGCCGGAAACGCTTGCGTTTTCGCCTGAAGAAATTGCCGCCGAAGTGGCCAAAGTGCCAAGCGATGAGCGCGCGGCGCTGGAACTGGCCGCCGAACGCATCCGCGCCTATCACGCGCGCCAACGTCCCGCCGATGCGCGCTGGACGGATGACACCGGCGCGGAACTGGGCTGGCGCTGGGGTCCGGTCGCGGCGGCGGGCCTTTATGTGCCGGGCGGGCTGGCCAGCTATCCTTCCTCGGTCCTGATGAACGCGATCCCGGCGCAGGTCGCGGGCGTGGAGCGTCTGGTCATCTGCGCGCCCACGCCGGGCGGGGTGGTCAACCCGCTGGTGCTGCTGGCGGCGCAGATCGCGGGGGTGGATACCGTCTACCGCATCGGCGGCGCGCAGGCCGTGGCGGCCATGGCCTATGGGACCGAAACCATTGCGCCCGTGGACAAGATCACCGGGCCGGGCAATGCCTATGTCGCAGCCGCCAAACGCCGGGTCTTCGGGCGCGTGGGCATCGACATGATCGCGGGGCCGTCCGAAATTCTGGTCATTGCAGATGCCGATAACGACCCCGACTGGATCGCGCTGGACCTGCTGTCTCAGGCCGAACATGACGAGAGCGCGCAATCCATCCTGATTACGACCGACGAAGCCTTTGGCCGTGCCGTGGCCGCAGCGGTGGACAAACGTCTGGAAACGCTGGAACGCCGCGCCATCGCCGGCCCAAGCTGGCGCGATTATGGCGCGGTGATCGTGGTGCAGGATCTGGCGCAGGCGGCAGCGCTGTCGGACCGCATTGCGCCCGAACATCTGGAACTGTGCGTGGCCGACCCCGAAGCGCTTTTGCACCAGATCAAGCACGCGGGCGCGGTTTTCCTTGGCCACTGGACGCCAGAGGCGATTGGCGACTATGTGGGCGGTCCGAACCATGTTCTGCCGACCGCGCGCTCTGCACGGTTCTCGTCGGGTCTGTCGGTTCTGGATTTCATGAAACGCACCACGCTTGCGCGCATGACGCCCGAAGCGCTGGCCGCCATCGGCCCCGCTGCCGAGCGGTTGGCGATCAGCGAAAGCCTTGAAGCGCATGGGCTGAGCGTGCGGGCGCGACTGGACAAGTTGAACCGCTGACCGGGCCGCGCTGTCCTTGGGCCGCGTCACGCCACGAGTATTTGTAGCAAGATGAAGGGCAGGGCTTTCCTTGCCCCCGATGCCGTGCCAAGTTTCGCCCATAGCAGAGGGAATGCCATGGCCAAACTCGCCGTATTCGATGCCTATGGGACATTGTTCGACGTGGACGCCGCCGCGCGCATGGCTGCGACCGAGCCGGGGGCCGGTGCCTTGGCCCAGCATTGGCCGCGCCTGTCCGCCGATTGGCGGCGCAAGCAGTTGGAATATACATGGCTGCGCTCCTTGGCGGGGGCCTATGCCGATTTCTGGCAAGTCACCCAAGACGCGCTGGATTGGTCGCTGGACGCGGCGGGGCTAGAGGATGCGGCCCTGCGCGCGCGGCTTCTGGACCTCTATCGTCGTTTGGCTACCTTCGAGGAAGTGCCCGAGGTGCTGCGCGCCATGCAAGCCAAGGGCATCCGCCTTGCGATCCTGTCGAACGGAAGCCGCGATATGCTGGCAGAGGCCGTTGCCTCTGCGGGGCTGGAGGGCGTGTTCGACGCGGTCCTGTCGGTCGATGAGGTCGGCGTCTTCAAACCCGCGCCCGCGGTTTACGACATGGTCGGCGCGCGCTTTGGCACCGCCCCCGCCGATGTCTTGTTCGTGTCGTCCAACGGGTGGGACATCTGTTCGGGCGCGGCCTACGGGTTTCGCACGTTGTGGGTGAATCGCGCAGGCGCGCCCATGGACCGCCTGCATGGCGCGCCCAATGCCGAAGCGCGTGACCTGCGCGCGTTGCCCGACATGATCGGGGGCGCGTGACATGCCGTTTTTCACCGCAGGCGACGGGGCAGAGCTGCATTACACCGACGAAGGCCATGGCCGCCCGCTTCTGTGCCTGTCGGGGCTGACGCGCAATGGCAGCGATTTCGACTATCTGGCCCCGCATCTGCCGCCCTTGCGGCTGATAAGGCTGGATTATCGCGGGCGGGGCAAATCGGACTGGACCGGCGCGGCGACCTATACCGTCACGCAGGAGGGCGCCGATGTTCTGGCGCTGCTGGACCATCTGGGGTTGGAGCAGGTGGCGATCCTTGGCACCTCGCGCGGGGGGCTGATCGGCATGTATCTGGCCGCCATCGCCAAGGACCGGCTGCGCGGGCTGTGCCTGAACGACATCGGCCCGGTCATAGAAGCCAAGGGTCTCGACAAGATCGACATCTATATCGGGCGCAACCCTTCGGCCCATAGCTATGGAGAGGCGGCGCTGGCGCTCGCGCGCGCCATGCCGGAATTCGACGCGCCCGCGAGCCGATGGGCGGCAGAGGCGCGCAAGCATTTCGTGAAAACCGACCAAGGCTTGCAGATCAACTATGACCCCGCGCTGCGCGACGCCTATCTGGCCGCGCGCGCCGGTGGGGCGGGCGATCTGTGGTCGATGTTCCATGCCTGCGAAGGGCTGCCCATGGCCTGCATTCGCGGCGCAACCTCGACGCTTCTCAGCAGCGCGACCTTGGCCGAGATGATGCGCCACCGCCCGGATATGGTGGTCGAAGAAGTGCCGGGGCGCGGGCATGTGCCCTTCTTGGACGAACCCGAATCGTTGCGCGCGATCAACACATGGCTGGGGATGTGCCTGTGACGCCCGATCTGATCCTTGCGGCCGAAGCGCGCCTTGCAGGCCACGCGCGGGTGACGCCGCTTTTGTCCTCGCCCTTTCTGGATGCCGTTGCGGGGCGGCGCGTTCTGGTCAAGGCCGAGTGCCTGCAACATACCGGCAGCTTCAAGTATCGCGGCGCGCGCGCGGCCCTGTCGGCCTTGCCAGAGGGCACGGAGGGCGTGCTCGCGCTGTCATCGGGCAACCATGCGCAGGGCGTGGCACTGGCCGCGCGCGAATTGGGGCTGAAGGCGGTCATCCTGATGCCGTCGGACGCGCCGCGCATCAAGCTGGACAATACCGCCGCCTTGGGGGCAGAGGTCGTGACCTATGACCGCGCCACCACCGACCGCGATGCCTTGGCCGCCGAGATGGCCCACGCGCGGGGGCTGGAACTGATCCACCCGTTCGACAACCGCCACGTCATCGCCGGGCAAGGAACCGTGGGGCTGGAGATTGCCGCCCAGACCGATACGCGCGGGGCCGATGTGCTGGTCTGCTGCGGCGGGGGCGGGTTGACGGCGGGCGTCGCGCTGGCGCTGGAAGCGCGCGCGCCGGGGCTGCGCGTGCGGCCGGTGGAACCCGAAGGCTTTGACGATGTGGCGCGCTCGCTTCGGGCCGGACAGATCACCCCGAACGCGGCGCGTCCGGGCCTGTGCGACGCGATCCTGACGCAAGCGCCGGGGCAGTTGACCTTTCCCATCTTGCAGCGGCTTTGCGGCCCCGGTCTGGTGGTCAGCGACGCGCAGGCGCTGGCCGCCATGGCACTGGCCTATGAGCGGCTGAAATTGGTTCTGGAACCGGGCGGCGCTGTGGCGCTTGCGGCAGCGCTGTTCCTGCCCGACGCGGTCGAGGGCGACACGGTCATCGCGGTCGCCACAGGTGGCAATGTGGACCGTGACATATTCCTGCGCGCGCTGAACAATGGAGGGGCAGATGCCCATAGCCCGGCTTGACGGCGTCGATATTCATTACGAACTGACCGGCCCCGAAGACGGGCTGCCCCTGGTGTTGTCGAACTCTCTGGGCTGCACGCTTGCGATGTGGGATCCGCTTTTGCCGCATCTGCCCGAGGGCCTGCGCATCCTGCGCTATGACCGGCGCGGGCATGGGCGCTCAAGCGTTCCGCCCGCGCCCTATTCCATGGGCCAGCTTGTGCGCGATACCGAACAGCTTCTGGACCATCTGGCGCTTGGGCCTTGCGTTTTCCTTGGCCTGAGCATTGGTGGTATGGTGGCGCAGGGGCTGGCGGTCAAACGGCCAGACCTGTTCCGTGCGCTGATCCTGTCGAACACGGCCGCGCGCATTGCGACCACCGCCATTTGGCAAGAACGCGCCAAGACCGCCCGCGAGCAGGGGCTAGAGGCGCTGGCCGACGCGACCATGGCGCGCTGGTTCACCGCGACTTTCCGCGCCACGCCCGATTTTGCGCGCTGGCGGGAGATGTTCTGCGCCACCCCGGTCGAAGGCTGGGTGGGCTGCGCGCAGGCCATCGCGGGCACCGATTTCTACACCACCACCGCCACGTTGCACCTGCCCGTGCTGGGCATTGCCGGCGACCGCGACGGGTCCACCCCGCCTGATCTGGTGCGCGAAACGATCGACCTTATCCCCGGTGCCGAATTCGCGCTGTTGCGCCCGGCGGGGCATCTGCCCCATGTTGAAAAGCCCGCCGATTATGCCACAGCAGTCACGGATTTCCTGACCCGGCACCAGCTTCATCTTGGCAAAGCCGCGCCCTGTTGTGGCGGCAGTCATGGGTCACACGGCCCGCAGGCGTGAATCGGCGTTTCCCTTGGCAAGCGCGCGCGCTAGACTAGGGCGAAACCAGACAGGACAGGCATGAGCGAACAATACCAGGTTCTGGCGCGCAAATACCGCCCCGAGAGTTTTGCCGACCTGATCGGCCAAGACGCGATGGTGCGCACCCTGCGCAATGCCTTTGCCGCCGACCGCATCCATCACGCCTTCATCATGACGGGCATTCGCGGAACGGGCAAAACCACCACCGCGCGGATCATCGCCAAGGGGCTGAACTGCATCGGGCCGGACGGGCAGGGCGGGCCGACCACGGAACCCTGCGGGCAATGCGAACACTGCCGCGCCATCATCGAAGGGCGCCATGTCGATGTGATGGAGATGGACGCGGCCTCGCGCACCGGCGTGGGCGATATTCGCGAGATCATCGACAGCGTGGCCTATCGCGCGGCCTCTGCCCGCTACAAGATATACATCATCGACGAAGTGCACATGCTGTCGAACAGCGCCTTCAACGCGCTGCTAAAAACGCTGGAAGAGCCGCCCGCGCATGTGAAATTCATCTTCGCCACGACCGAGATTCGCAAGGTGCCGGTGACGGTTCTGTCACGCTGCCAGCGCTTCGATCTGCGCCGCATCGAACCCGAGGTGATGATCGCGCATCTGGACCGCGTGGCAAAGGCCGAAGGCGGGCAGGTGGCAGCGGATGCGCTGGCGCTGATTACCCGCGCCGCCGAAGGATCGGTGCGCGATGCGATGTCGCTTCTGGACCAGGCCATCAGCCACGGCGCGGGCGAAACCACCGCCGACCAGGTGCGCGCCATGCTGGGGCTGGCCGACCGCGCACGGGTGCTGGACCTGTTCGACCATATCATGCGGGGCGACGCGGGCGCGGCGCTGTCGGAACTGGCCGCGCAATATGCCGACGGGGCCGACCCGATGGCGGTGCTGCGCGATCTGGCGGAAATCACCCATTGGCTGAGCGTGACGCAAATCACGCCAGAGGCGGGCGATGACCCGACCATCAGCCCCGAAGAACGCGACCGGGGTGCGGCGATGGCAGCCGCGCTGCCCATGCGGGTGCTGACGCGGACATGGCAGATGCTGCTGAAAGCCTTGGAGGAAGTCGCCAGCGCACCCAATGCCATGATGGCGGCGGAAATGGCGATCATCCGCCTGACTCATGTGGCCGACCTGCCCAGCCCCGAAGAGATCTTGCGCAAATGGCACGACCAGACCCCGCCCAGTGGCGGCGGTGGCGCGCCCGCCCCTCGGGGTGCTCCTGTGGGTGGCGGCGGCAGCCCGCGCGCCATGTCGGGCGGGTCCGCACACGGTCCGCAAGCAGCGCTCGCAGGGGCCGCGCCCGCACTGTCCGAATATCCCGATTTTGACAGTGTCGTGGCGCTTATCCGTGCGCGGCGCGATATGACGCTTCTGGTAGAGGTCGAAACCTACCTGCGCCTTGTGCGCTACAGCCCCGGCCGGATCGAGTTTCAACCGACCGAAGACGCCCCCGCCGATCTCGCGCAACGCCTTGGCGCGCGGTTGCAAGGTTGGACGGGCGCACGCTGGGGCGTGTCCGTGACCAATACGGGCGGCGGCGCGACCTTGGCCGAAGCGCGCGCCCAGCAGCAAAGCGCCGACGAAGAAAAAGCCATGCAAAACAGCCTTGTGATGGCGGTTCTTGACGCGTTCCCAAAGGCAAGGATCGCCGAGATCCGACCCCTTGCCACCGCCGAAGAGCAAGCAGCGTCAGACGCGCTGCCAGAAGTGGAAGACGAATTCGACCCCGATTGGGATCCGTTTGAAGACACATGAAGAAAGGATGCTAACATGCTGAAAGGTTTGGGCGGTATGGCCGATATGGCCAAGATGATGAAAGCCGCGCAGGAAATGCAGACCAAGATGACGCAGCTTCAGGAAGACCTGAAGGCGATCATGGTCACTGGCGAATCCGGGGCCGGGCTGGTCAAGGCCACGGCGACCGCGAAGGGCGAATTGACCGCGCTCGACATCGACCCGTCCATCTTCAACTCGGACGACAAGGAGGTGGTCGAAGACCTGATCCTCGCCGCCATCAAGGACGCGCAGGCAAAAGCGGAAGAGCGTTCGAAGGAAGAGATGGGCCGGATCGCGGAAAGCATGGGGCTGCCGCGCGACATGAACCTGCCGCTGTAAGCACCAATGGCCGATGCCCGCGACGAAATCGACGCCTTGATCGGCCAGTTCGCGCGCCTGCCGGGGCTTGGCCCCCGGTCCGCGCGGCGCATGGTGTTGCACCTGTTGCAGCGCCGCGATCAGGCGTTGCGGCCCTTGGTCATGGCGCTGGACCGCGTGGCGCAGACGGCGCAGCCCTGTCAGCGCTGCGGCAATATCGCGACTGCGCCCATCTGCGACATCTGCGCCGACCCCAGACGCGCCACGGGCGAGATTTGCGTTGTCGAGGATGTGGCCGATCTTTGGGCGATGGAGCGTGGGCAGGCTTTCACGGGCCGCTACCATGTGCTGGGCGGCACGCTCTCGGCGCTCGATGCCATTGGCCCCGATGACCTGCGCATTCCGCAACTTCTGGACCGCATCGCCTCCGAGGGGGTGCGCGAGGTGATCCTTGCGCTGGGGGCCACGGTCGACGGACAGACCACCGCCCATTACATCGCCGAGGCGCTGGAAGACAGCGGCGTCACGCTCAGCGCGCTGGCGCAAGGCGTGCCCGTGGGCGGCGAGCTGGATTTCCTCGATGACGGCACGATCGGCGCGGCCTTGCGCGCGCGGCGGGCGTTCTGACGGCGCGATTAATCCTTTCTTAACCACCACTGTGCTTTGCTGATCCCCGGCGCAATCCGCGCCGCGTGGGGGATGGTCGCCAGATGGCGCAGCGAGCAGTTCGGCACAGGGAACAAATCGGCGCGCCTGCACCCGCGCAGCCAAATCTGCGCGTGCTGCCCGGCGCGGCTGGCGCTGCCCTGCCGCGCGAACCCTTGGGCGAAATCCTGCGCGACATGGGGGTGCTGACCGCCTCGCAGCTTATGCAGGCGCTGAAACTGCAAGAGGGGCAGGCGGGGCTTCTGGGCGACATCCTGCTGGCACGCGGGCTGGTCACGCAGGCAGAGCTGATGCAAGCGCTCTCGCGCCAATATGGCGCGCGTTTCATGACCGAAGACGACCCCTCGCCGGACCCGCGCCTGCTGGACCAGCTTGGCGTGGCGCGTGCCTTGTCCATGGCCTGCCTGCCGTGGCGCAATATCGGGGGTGTGACGCTGGTCGCCTGCGCCCGCCCGGCAGAGTTCGAACAGCACCGCCCCGCGCTGGAAGCGGTCTTCGGCCCCGTGGTTCTGGTCTTGTCGAGCGAGACGCATCTGCACGCGCGGGTGCTGCAATTGCGCCGCAACCGGTTGCGGCTTTGGGCCGAAACCTGCGTGGCCGAATCGGAAAGCTGCCGGGTCTTGCAAAACCGCCGGTTCAGCCGTGTGCTGGCTGCAAGCATTGGGGCGCTTTTGGTGTGTGCGCTGCTGGCCCCGCGCATGGTTTTGCTGGTGCTGACGGCGGTTGTCGTGGTGGCGCTTGGCATCTCGACCCTGCTGAAACTTGCCGCCGCCTTTGCCGCTTTCCGGGCCGCGCGACACCCGTCGCCCAGCGACATGCCCGCGCGGCGCAGGCCCATCGTGTCGGTCATGGTGCCGCTTTACCGCGAACCCGAAGTCGTCCCGCGCCTGATCAACCGGCTGTCGCGGCTGACTTGGCCGCGCGAATTGACCGACATCCTGCTGGTCGTCGAAGAGAATGACAGCCTGACGCGTGACGCGCTTGCGCGGCTGGCGTTGCCGCGCTGGGTGCGGGTCATCCCGGTGCCCGATGCAAAGCTGAAAACCAAGCCGCGCGCGCTGAATTACGCGATGACCTTTGCGCGCGGCAGCCTCATCGGCGTCTATGATGCAGAGGACGCCCCGGAACCCGACCAGTTGCACCGCGTGGTAGAGGCGTTTGACGCTGGCCCCGATAATCTGGCCTGTGTGCAGGGGGTGCTGGATTTCTACAACCCGAACGTCAATTGGTTGTCGCGTTGCTTTACCATCGAATACGCGACATGGTTCCGTATCGTTCTGCCGGGGATGCAGCGGCTTGGGTTGGCCGTGCCACTGGGCGGCACGACGCTGTTCTTTCGCCGCGACATTCTGGACGCCTTGGGCGGTTGGGACGCGCATAACGTGACCGAGGATGCCGATCTGGGCATTCGGCTTGCGCGGCATGGTTATGTGACCCATCTGCTGCCGACCACGACGTTTGAGGAAGCGAATTGCCATGTGCTGCCCTGGATCAAGCAACGCTCGCGCTGGCTGAAGGGCTACGCGATCACATGGCTTGTGCATATGCGCCAGCCGCGCCTGTTGTGGCGCCAGCTTGGACCGTGGCGCTTTTTCGGGGTGCAGGTGCTGTTTCTGGGCACGCTTGTGCAATTCCTGCTCGCGCCCCTGCTCTGGAGCTTCTGGCTCATGCTGTTCGGGTTCGGCCATCCGCTGCTGGATGATCTGCCGCCGCAGGCTTTCGTCGCGCTGGCGTTCGTGTTCCTTGGCGCAGAGGCCACCAATCTGGGCCTTGGGGCCGCCGCGCTGCGCGCGCGCCATCACGCGGGGCTATGGGCATGGCTGCCGGCGCTGCACCTGTATTTCCCGCTTGCGGTGCTTGCTGTCTACAAGGCGCTGTGGGAGCTGATCTCGGCCCCGTTCTACTGGGACAAAACCAGCCATGGCAAATATGGTGGCGCGGTCGACACGCCGATCATACATGTTTAGCGGGTGCGCTTGTTCCGAAATGCGCCTTTGGGTAGTGGACCTTGCGCCATCTTCCTGCTACGCTGCAACTATAGCGGGTGAACTAACGCAGGGGCGCGCGTCTTGCTGGTATTCCTGAAACATCGTCTGGTGGTGTTTTCCACGCCCAAATGCGGCAGCACCGCGCTGGAAAAGGCGCTCGCGCCCTTGTCGGATATCGTGTTGCAGGGCGACCCGCGCATCAAGCATTGCACCTTTCACCGCTACAAGTGGCGGTTCGAGAAGTTCCTTGCAATTTTCGACACCGAACCTTTGGACACCGCCGCCCTGATCCGCCACCCGCAGGATTGGCTGGGAAGCTGGTATCGGTATCGGCACGGCTCTTGGCTGGACGGCACGGCGCAAAGCACGCGGGGGCTGAGCTTCGACCAGTTCGTAGAAGGGTATCTGGCCGAAGAGCAACCCGCCTTCGCCGCCGTCGGCTCTCAGGCGCGGTTCCTGACCCATCCCAAAACCGGCGAGACGGTCGATCACCTCTATCGCTACGACGCGTTCGACGAATTCCGCGCCTTTCTGGAGCAGCGTCTGGGGCAAGAGATCGCGCTCGACCGGATGAATGCCTCGCCCGAGATGCGCCTGTCGCTTGCGCCCCATCTGGCGCGGCGTCTGGAAGCGGCCTGTGCCGCCGATTTCGCCCTTTATGACAGCGCCCATGCGCCCAAGCCGCAAAGCCGGATGCGCAGCCTGATCCGCGCCCTTGCAAGCTGACGCGCTTCGGGTGCAGTCTGGCACCCGATACGAGCTTGCTACAGGAGCGAAACATGGCCTTGGAAGACCGCATTGCCGTCGCACGCGGCGAAACGCCTGCCGATCTGGTGCTGCGCGGGGCCGAAACCCTGTGCATGGTCACGGGCGCGCGGATTGCGGGCGATGTGGCCATCCACGAGGGGCAGATCGTGGGCATCGGGGCCGCGTATGAGGGCGCGCGCGTCATAGACCTGCCTGGCCATGTGCTGGTGCCGGGCTTCATCGACACGCATCTGCATATCGAATCCTCGCTGGTAACACCTTACGAATTCGACCGCTGCGTCGCCCCGCGCGGCGTGACCACCGCCATTTGCGACCCGCATGAGATTGCCAATGTCGCGGGCGCGGACGGTATCCGGTATTTCCAGACCGCGTCCGAGCATACGGTCATGGATATTCGCGTGAACCTGTCGTCTTGCGTGCCGTCCACCCATATGGAAACGGCGGGCGCCGATCTGGACGCGGACGCGCTTTTGGCCTTGCGCGATCACCCCTCCGTCATCGGGCTGGCAGAGTTCATGAATTTCCCCGGCGTCATCCACCGCGATCCCGGTTGCATGGCCAAGTTGCACGCCTTCGCGGGCGGGCATATCGACGGGCACGCGCCGCTGTTGTCAGGGCGCGACCTGAACGCCTATTGCGCGGCGGGTATCCGCACCGAGCACGAGGCGACGAGCGCGGACGAAGCGCGCGAGAAGCTGCAAAAGGGCCTGCGCATCCTGATCCGCGAAGGGTCCGTCAGCAAGGATATGGTGGCGCTGCAACCGCTGCTGACGCCCCTGACCGCGCCCTATATGTGCCTGTGCACCGATGACCGGAACCCGTTGGACATAGCCGAGCATGGCCATCTGGACCACATGATCCGCAGCTTGATCGCCATGGGCTGCGACCCGCTGGCGGTCTATCGCGCGGCAACGCTCTCGGCAGCCGAGGCTTTCGGGCTGAAAGATCGCGGCCAGATCGCGCCGGGCAAACGCGCCGATATCGTCGCACTCCCCGATCTGGCAGAGTGCCGCGCGGCGCTGGTCATCTGTGGCGGGCAGGTGGTGGATGACGCGGCCTTTGCCGCGCGCCATGTCATTGCACCCGTGGCCCGCAACTCTGTCCGTGCGCCCAAGGTTCAGGCGGGGGATTTCCGCCATGCCGGAAACGCGCCCGAAACGCCTGTCATCGGGATTATCGAGGGCAAGATCATCACCCAGCATTTGCGCGAGATCATTGCCCCCGAAGATGGCGACAAGCGCCCCGACCCAGCGCGCGATCTGGCCCGCGTGGCGGTGATCGAGCGGCACGGGAAGAATGGCAATATTGCCACCGGCTTCGTGCGCGGCTTTGGCATGGGGCAGGGCGCGATTGCCGCGACCGTCGCGCATGACCACCACAATATCGTGGCGGTGGGCGTGGATTACGACGATCTTGCGCTGGCCGCGAACCGTTTGTCCGAAATCGAAGGCGGGTTCGTGGTGGCACAGGGCGGCAAGGTCTTGGCCGAATTACCGTTGCCGGTGGCGGGCCTGATGTCGCTGGACAGCTACGAAGACGTGCACGCGCGCCTGATTGATCTGCGCGCGGCGGCGACAAGCCTGGGCGTGACACTGGAAGAGCCGTTCCTGCAACTGGCCTTTATCGCGCTGCCGGTGATCCCGCATCTGAAGATCACCGATCACGGCATGGTGGATGTGGATCGCTTCGAGGTGATCTGAAACCCCGCGAAAACGGCGCAAAACACCGCCCATCGCGCGCACGCGCCCCTTTCCCTGTCTTGGAAATCTGGGTATCAGACCCGATATAGGGTCAACACCAGCACAAGAGGGACCGGATGCGCAGGGTCGTCGTTACAGGTTTGGGAATGGTCACGCCGCTGGGCTGCGGCGTAGAAGCCACTTGGTCGCGCATTCTGGACGGCCAGTCGGGCGCGGGACCGATCACGCGTTTCGATGCCAGCAACCTTGCCACGACCTATGCCTGCGAGGTGCCGCGCGGCGACGGGTCGGATGGCAGCTTCAACCCCGACGACTGGATGGAGCCGAAAGAGGCGCGCAAGGTTGACGAGTTCATCCTCTATGGCATTGCCGCTGCCGATCAGGCGGTGAAGGATTCGGGCTGGGCGCCCAAGGATGAAGAGGCGCGTTGCCGCACCGGCGTGATGATCGGGTCGGGCATCGGGGGCTTGCAATCCATCGCCGACACCGCCGTCCTGCTGAAGGAACGCGGGCCGCGGCGCGTGTCACCCTTCTTCATCCCCTCGGCGCTGATTAACCTTGTGTCGGGGCAGGTCAGCATCCGCCACGGGTTCAAGGGGCCGAACCACGCGGTCGTGACGGCCTGTTCGACCGGTGCGCACGCCATTGGCGATGCCGCGCGGCTGATCCAGTTCGGCGACGCCGACGTGATGATCGCGGGCGGTGCGGAAAGCCCGATCTGCGAAATCGGCATCGCGGGCTTCAACGCCTGCAAGGCGCTGTCCACGAAGCGCGGCAATGACCCGAAAGCCGCCTCACGCCCCTATGACATGGACCGCGACGGCTTCGTCATGGGCGAAGGCGCGGGCGTCGTGGTGTTGGAGGAATACGAGCACGCGAAAGCGCGCGGTGCCAAGATCTATGCCGAAGTGGTGGGCTACGGCCTGTCGGGCGACGCGTATCACATCACCGCACCCTCGGAAGATGGTGATGGCGCGCTGCGGTCCATGCGCGCCGCCGTCGCGCGTGCCGGGATCAAGGCGGAAGAGATCGACTATATCAACGCGCATGGCACCTCGACCATGGCCGACACGATCGAACTGGCGGCGGTCGAAAAGCTGCTGGGCGAGGGGGCGAGCAAGGCCACCATGTCGTCCACCAAGTCGGCCATCGGGCATTTGCTGGGCGCGGCCGGCGCGGTAGAGGCGATTTTCTCGATCCTCGCCATCCGCGATCAGGTCGCCCCGCCCACGCTGAACCTAGATAACCCGGCGGTCGAGACACCGCTGGACCTGGCCCCGAACGCCCCGCGCAAGCGCAAGATCGACATCGCGCTGTCCAACAGCTTCGGCTTTGGCGGCACCAATGCCAGCCTGATCCTGCGCAAACTGGAAAGCTGATGGTTCGTCATATCGTTGCCAATGCCTTTAACCTGCTGATCGTCGGTCTGATCGCGCTGGCCATCGTCATCGCCGCCGGGCAGCGGCAGTTCACGCAGCCCGGACCGCTGACGCAAGCCATTTGCTACCGCGTGGCCCCCGGCGCTACCTTGCAACGGGTATCGGGCCAATTGTCCGAAATGGGCGCGATCGGGTCCGAGCAGGTGTTCCGCATCGGCGCGCGCTACACCGAGCGCGCCGACCAGCTCCGCTTTGGGTCGTATCTGGTGCCCGAAGCCGCCTCGATGGATGAGATCATGGACATCCTGACGCGTGGCGGCGCGTCTACCTGCGGGTCCGAGATTCAGTATCGCATCGGGGTCACGCGGATTGATACGCTGGTGCGCGAGCTGGACCCGGCCACGCAGCGCTTTGAAACCGTCGTGCAATTCGACGCGGGCGAAACCCCGCCAGAGGAGTATGCCCGGTTCGTCGCCCAGCCCGATATCGGCCTGCGCATTACCGTGGCCGAGGGCGCGACAAGCTGGCAGGTCTGGGACGGGTTGCGGCAGGCAGAGTTCCTGTCGGGCGATCCGGGCGAGCAGCCGGAAGAAGGTTGGCTTGCCCCCGACAGCTACGCGGTCACACGTGGTCAGGACCGCGCCGAGTTGCTGACTGAGATGCGCGCCCGCCAAGAAGCGATTCTGGCGGAATTGTGGGAAACCCGTGCCGATGACCTGCCGTATGACACGCCTTACGAGGCGCTCATCATGGCTTCTATCGTCGAGAAAGAGACCGCCGATCCCGACGAGCGCCCGCAAGTGGCCGGTGTTTTCGTGAACCGTCTGGGCATTCCAATGCGGCTGCAAACCGACCCCACGGTGATCTATGGCATCACGCAGGGCCAAGGCACGTTGGGCCGCGGGCTGCGCCGGTCGGAACTGGACGCGGTTACGCCCTATAACACCTACCGCATCGACGGGTTGCCCCCGACGCCCATCGCCAACCCCGGACGCGACGCCATCGCCGCCGCGCTTAACCCGGATGACACACCTTACCTGTATTTTGTCGCAAATGGCACGGGCGGCCATACTTTCAGCACAAATCTGGAGGATCATAATCGCGCCGTTGCTCGCTGGCGCGAAATAGAGGCCCAGCGCGCACAAGAGAATTGAGTTTTGTGAAGGTGCTGTAATGTCCTCTCAACCGACGCTCACGCGTTTCCTGACCATGCTGGCTTTCGCCGCATTCGCAATCCACGCCGCCACCATCTTTCAGCTGATGCAAGAAGGGGCGTATGTGTCAGGCAAGTTCAACCTTGTCGTCGCGCTGGCCGCTGCGCTGGCAGGCTGGCGAATCGCGGGGCCGCGTATTGAAAAGGGCGTTCTTGCCTCTGTCTTTGCCGTGCTACAAGGCATGATCGTGGCTGTGCTTCTGGCCTGCATTGCGGGTGCCACCTCAGAGACGTTCCGCCTGGGCCATGACACGCGCTATGACGATCTGGGCGAAGCGATGGAAGGGTTCTTCGGCTTCATCACCGAGCATGTGCGCGATCTGGCGGTGCCGAAGATGCTTGTCCCCATGGCGATGTTCTGCCTTGGTGCGGGGCTGGCGCTGTCCATCACCTTCCGCCTGCTTGAAGCGCGTCGCCTCGCAAGATGACGCCACCTCTGTTTCTATTCGGCACGCTACGCCATGCGCCTTTGTTGGCCGCCGTCATGGGCGGGCAAGCGCACGCGCGCCCTGGCGGGCTGGCGGGTTACACGGTGCGGACGCACAAGGGCTACCCGGTGCTTGTGGCGCAAAACGGCGCGCGGGCCGAAGGGGTGCTGGTGCAGCCCGATGCCGCGCAACTGGACCGTTTGGATTTCTTCGAGCGCCTGTTCGGCTATGACCGCCAAAAGCTGACGGACGCGCAGGGGCAAGAGGTCTGGGTCTATCGTCCCGACACAGCCCCAGCCACCGGCGCCGAGCCTTGGGACTTGGCCGACTGGGCCGCGCGTCTGGGCGATGCCGCCACGCTTGCCAGCACAGAGGTCATGGAGTTGCGCGCCACGCACTCGCTGGAAAACCTGACGGTGCGTTACCCGATGCTGTTGTCGCACGCCTGCGCGCGGCTGCGCGGGCAGGCAGAGGCCAGCCCGGAAACCCTGCGCCGCACCGCCCGGCCCGATGACGTGGTCCCGGTCTCGACCGCGCACCCCTATGCGTATTTCTTCGGCGTGCAATCGGACGACCTGCGCATTCGCCGCTTCGACGGCTCGCTCAGCCCCGTGGTGCGGCGCGCGGCCTTCGTGATGTCCGATGCCGTCACGCTTCTGCCCTATGACCCGCGGCGCGATTGCGTGTTGCTGGTGGAACAATTCCGCTACGGGTTATACCTGCGCCGCGCCGCGAATTGCTGGTCCCTCGAAGGCATTGCCGGGCGGATTGACCCCGGCGAAACCCCGGTTCAGGCAGCCCTGCGCGAGGCGCGCGAAGAAGCGGGGCTGACGCTGACAGAGGACGCGCTGCACCTGATCGGCAAGGCCTATCCCTCGCCCGGTTGCGTGACCGAGTGCCTGTTCCAATACATCGCGATCTGCGCGTTGCCCGAGAATGACGGCGCGGTGAACGGGCTGGAGACAGAGGCCGAAGACATCCGCCGCCACATCATCCCCTTTGCGCGCCTGATGGAGCTGGCCCAAAGCGGCGAGGTCCAGAACGGCCCGCTTCTGACCAGTATCTACTGGCTGGCGCTGAACCGCGACCGGCTGCGCGCTGGCTACTCGTCTGCGCTGGTCTTGTAGCGCTCGAACAGCTTGGCCTGCGCAAGGAAGAAGGCGAACAAGGCGACAGGCAGGCCGAAGGTGCGGAAATTCACCCACATATCGGTCGAGAAATTGCGCCAGACCAGTTCATTCGCGCAGGCCATTGCCAGGAACATCAGCGCCAGCCGCTTGGTCAGCAAGATCCATCCCGTATGGGTCAGCGGCAGCGCGCCTTCCATGACCATCTCCAGCCAGCTTTGGCCGCGCAGCAGGCCGATGCCCAGCAGAAGCGCGAAGATGCCGTAGATCGCGGTCGGCTTCATCTTGAAGAAGCGGTCATCATTCAGCCAGACCGTCAGCCCGCCAAAGACAACCACCATCACCAGCGTCACAAGTTGCATTTTGCTCAGGCGGCCCGACAGGCGCCACAGAACGAAGGTGGCCAGCGCCATCAGCGGAATGAAGGCTGCGGTCAACAGGATGAAGGCCGTGTATTCGGTGCCACCGATCGTGTAGCTTTGCCCGCGCGTGGTGACATAGCCCAGGAAGAACAGAAAGACGGGGCCAAGTTCCAGCCCGATCTTGACGGCAGGGGCGACGGGTTTTTCTTGCATTACCTATGGTCCGGGGTCTGACAGCGCCGCTCAGGACGCAATGCGCAGCACGACATCGCGCCCGCGCTTGTTATATCGCAACTCGCTGTCGCCGATGGCGGTGACTTGACCGCCATCCAGCCGCTCGCCCACGCGCACGGTCACGACACGGCCATTATCCAGCCGCACCAGCGCACGGCGCGCGCTTGGCGTGCCCATTACGCCCAGCAGGTTGATCTGGCGCAGGTTGATCGCGCGGGTTTGCGTGGCCGCACGCGAGACAGAAGCAGAGCTGGGGATCGCGGGCGCAACCGACGCGGCAGAGGCCTGCACGATCTGCGGCTCTGGTGCCGGTGCTGCGGCCTGACGGATGCGCGCGGCGGCAAGCGCGCGCTGCACCGTTTGCGAAAACCCGCTGGGGCGGTTCGACGGGCGCAGCGATGCCGCCACCGCCTGTGGCGTGGCAGAGGCAAACTGCTCGGCTTGTGCCGCAGCCTCTTGGGCGATCTGGGCCGGGCGCGGGGCCGGTGCGATCAATGTCAGCGCAACACCGCCCGGAGGCGGTGTCAGGCTGGCCTGATCGGGATCGGCCGGGGTCGTGTCTTCGGGCGTGTCTGGTGTGTCCGCTGCCGGTTCCGCCACCGGCTCTGGCGCGATCCCCTCGGGGCGGGCGGGCGGTGTGACCGCCGGTGCCCCTTCGGTCACGTCGATGACAAGGCCGCTTTCATCCAGCGGGGCCAGCAGGTCTTGCACCCCGGCCTGAATCTCGGCCCCTGCATCGGCAAGCGCGCCCGCGACCGCTCCGGCCACCTCGTCGGCGATGGCGGTCTCTGGCGCGGGGTCAGGGTCTGGCAGCGCTGCCTCTGGCTCTGGCGGGGGTGCGGGCGCGATCCCCTCGGGCCGCGCGGGCGGCACGACGGCGGGGCGGCCTTGGGTGACGACGATTTCCAACGCCTCTTCGCCCTCTGGCAACCCGGTGGCGGGGGCATCGGTGACGACCTCTTCCGCTTCCGGCGCGACCGGGGCGGTCAGCTCTTCGCGCAGCGGCGGCAAGGGCGTGGCCCCAAAAGGCGCGGGCGCGGCTTGCACGTCTGGCAGGCTGCCCGGCGCTTCGGGCGCGATGGCCCGCACAGAGCGCAGCGCCGCCAGACGCCCGGCATCGGCTTGCGGCGTTGCAACCTCTGGCGCAAGGCCAGCGGCGGACATCGGGGCATCCTGCGCGTCTTGCGTGCCCGCCTCCGGGCTGCTGCCCTGTTCCTGCGCGGCATCGGTTGCACCAAGGGCGGCCTCGATCTCTGCGCTCTCCTCGGGTGTGCCCACCTCGGGCAAGGTCAGCGGATCGGGGGCAGCAACCTCTGTGGTCGTGTCCTCTGGCAGGATCGGTTGGGCCAGGTCGTCGCCACCGCTGCGGCTGAAGTAAAACGCCCAGATCGCCACCGCGAGCACCAGCATCAGCGCCGCGCCGCTTATCAGCAAGGCGCGTTTGGGCAGGCTTGGCCCTGTCGCCGTGTCGCCGCGCCGCGCGCCGAACACCGTCAGCCGTTCGGCTTCGGGGTCGGGCGTTTTGCCAACGCCAGCGGCTTTCGCGGTCAGACCTGCGGCCTTGCTGGCGGCCAATGCGCCTTTGGCAGTCGGCGCACGGCCCGGCTGGACGGTGGGTTGCTTTGCCGCGGCAGGTTTGGCGGGCGCTTTGCCGGGGCCTGCGTCTTGTGCGGGCACGGCTTTCGGCGGCACGCGCGGCGCTTCTGCCTTGGCCGTCAGTTTGCGGCCCAGCAGGTCGGTCGCGCTGCGCAAGCCGTTGCCCGCGCGCGTTGCAGGCGCGCCGAGCGAGCTGCGCAGTTTCGCCGCCAGACCCGCACCGCCAAGCCGACCGAGCGAGAGCGCGGGGCGTTTCGCGGCTTGCGGCTTTGGCGCGGCAGAGGACGCGGCGCGCGCGCTTGGCGCAGGGCTTTTGGCCTTGGGGGCAGCGGGTGCCGCGGGCGCGCTGCGGCGCGACCGGAAAGAGGGCGCGTCGGCCTTGGGCGTGTCCGCTTTCGCACCCTTCGGCGCTGCGGGCGCGGGGGCGGGTTGCGCGGACGGCTTTGCGGTCGCCGCTTCGGGCGCTTCGGCGGGTTTCTGGGCGTCGGCTTTCGGCGTGTCAGCCTTGGCGACGGGCGTCGCGTCATCCTTCGCCGCTTCGGCGGGCTTGGCCGCGTCTGCCTTCGGCTCGTCCGGTTTGGCCGGTGCTGGCGCTGCCGGTTTCGGCGGCTGGAAGATGCCGCTTTCGCGCAGGGCCGGGCCGCCGCGCCCCAGTGCATCAGCCTCCAGCCGGACGCCGCGCGCGGTCTTGAAGAACGGCTCTTGCGGGAAGGTGCCATCATCGGGCGCGGCCACGAAGCAGACCGGGTTCAGCCCTTGCGCAATGGCGAATTCCTCGGCCTCCAGCAGCGTTTCGCGGGCGACCACGGCGGCCAGAACCCCGTCGCCTTGGGCGACATAGTCGAAATCCAGCTCTTCGACCGGGTAGGGGGTCTTGCCGTCCAGTGCCGCACGCACCGCGCCCGCGTCGGCCTCGACCGGCAGATAGGTATACAGGATCTGGTCGTCGGGGATGACCAGCTTGGTCACGATCCCGTCGGGCAGCTGTTCCTTGGCCTTGGCGACCAGCGCCTGCATCTGCGTGTCAAGGTCGGGCGCATCCATCGCGACCGCGCCCAGGCGCAGCCAAGCGGTGCCGTCACGCAGCCAGAGCGTGATGCCGAGTTCGGTCAATCCAAGGGCAAAATTCGGTGTCATGGCGTGCCCTTAGCAAATTACAGACCACATCGGGAGTCGGAAAACCCCTATCACACGGCATGATAGCGAAAAATTGCTTAACCGCGCAATGGCTTGCATTGCGCGGTTGAAGCGAGGTGTCAGGCCGTGGCCTTGGCCAGCGCCTGCTCCAGATCGGCGATGATGTCTTCGACATTCTCTGTGCCGATGGACACGCGCACCACGTTGGGCGCGGCCCCGGCGGCGATCTGTTGCTCGGCGCTCAGCTGCCGGTGCGTGGTCGAGGCCGAGTGGATAATCAGCGACCGCGTGTCGCCCAGATTGGCGACATGGCTGAACAATTCGACGGAATCGATCAGCTTCACGCAAGCCTCGTAGCCGTCCTTCAGCGCGAAGGTGAACAGCGACGACGCGCCCTTGGGGCAGATTTTCGCCACCCGGTCGTAATAGGGCGAGGATTTCAGCCCCGCATAGGTGACATGATCCACCGCCGGGTGTTTTTCCAGCCATTCCGCGACTTTGAGCGCGTTTTCGCAGTGCTTTTCCATCCGCAGCGACAGGGTTTCGATCCCCATCATCGTGTAATGCGCGGCTTGCGGGTTCAGCGTCATGCCCAGATCGCGCATGCCCACGGCAATGGCATTGAACATGAAAGCCATCGGCCCAAGGGCGGCGTGGAAGTTCAGACCATGATAAGCGGGCTCTGGCTGCGACAGGCCAGGGAATTTGTCATTCGCCGACCAGTCGAACTTGCCCGAATCGACAATGCAGCCGCCGGTCACGGTGCCGTTGCCGGTCAGGTATTTCGTCATGGAATGGATGACCAGAGTTGCGCCATGCTCGATGGGGCGGCACAGGTAGGGGGTCGCGGTGGTGTTGTCGACGATCAGAGGAATCCCGTGTTTGTCGGCGATTTTGGCCAAAGCGGGCAGGTCTGCGATATGCCCACCGGGATTGGCGATGGATTCGCAAAACACCGCGCGGGTGTTGTCGTCGATCGCCGCCTCCACGGCTTCTTCATCATCGATATCGACGAACTTTGCCGACCAACCGAAACGCTTGATGGTTTGGGAAAACTGCGTGACCGTGCCGCCGTAAAGCCGGTTCGACGCCACAATGTTCAGGCCCGGCCCCATGATGGTGAAGAGCGCGAGAATCTGCGCGGCATGGCCCGACGAGCAGGCCACAGCCCCCGCGCCCCCTTCCAAAGCGGCCATCCGGTCTTGCAGCGCAAAGACCGTGGGGTTCGTCAGGCGCGAATAGATGAACCCCACTTCTTGCAGGTTGAACAACGCCGCTGCATGGTCGGCATCACGAAAGACATACGCGGTCGTCTGGTAGATCGGCACCTGACGCGCGCCCGTGGCCGGGTCCGGATTGGCCCCTGCGTGGATTTGCAGCGTCTCGAAAGCTTGCGGTTTGTCGCTCATTGGCGGTCATCCTCCCGTTGATTTGGGTGCGACGCTACGACACAGGAACGACTTGGGCAAGCGGCAGGATCAGGTCTTGGGTTTGTCGGGCGCGGGCAGTGCCTTGGCCTCGTCCGGCATCTGGTCGGGCAGGTCGATGGTGAAGGTGCCTTCTTCGGGGTAGACAGTGATGCGGGGCTTGGGGCTGAGTGTGGCAAGAATCTCGTTGATCTCGGATTGCGCACGCAGGATCGTTTCGCGCTGGGTTTCGCGCTTGACCTGCGGGGCGGCCGCCTTGGACCCGAAAAGCAGTTTGAACATATCGCATCTCCCTATAGCTGGCTTTCTGTCTAGCGGATTGCCGCTTGTGGTGAAAGTGGCCTTGCTGCGCTGCGGCGAAACCCCGCCTAGGCAAAGCCCGGTGCCAGCCGCGTATCGCCCACCACAAGATCGCGGCGGTTGCGCATGGGGCCGATATATTGCGCGACGACCGGGTCGCCCGCCTCTATCGCGCCATGGCGGCGCAACAACCCGGTGATCGCGGCTTCGGACGCGCGCACCCCACCGTCGAGGATTTTCAGCGCGATGCCCAACCCTTTCTCGGGCAGCATGGCGACGAACACCGCCTCGGCCCCGGTCTTGACCGCCGCGCGCCCCTTGGCCGCGCGCATCAGGTTCGTGCAGGCCCGCGTCTCGCCCGCGACCATATCGGGATGCGCCATCATCGCGTTGCGCAAGGCGGCCATCGCCTGCTCGCGCGCATCGCCAAAGCTGTCACGGGCACTTGCATAGCGCGCCATGGCACGCGCCAGCCCTTGCAATTCGGTCATGAAGTTCGGGGCGGAGCACCCGTCAATCCCGAAGCCGGGAGAGGTCTGGCCCGTCACCTCCTCGAACGCCGCACGCACGGCGCGCTGCACGGGGTGGTCGGGGTCCACATACTCGGCCCCGCCTTTCAAGTGACGGTTCAGCGTCAGAAAGCCCGCATGTTTGCCGGAACATTCATGGTGGCTTTGGCAGGGCTGCGCGTGCGAGCAGATCAGCCGGTCACGTTCTGCCACATCCTGCGGCGGGGCCGCGCCACAGCGCAGGTCGTCATCCGACAGGCCCAGATCGGCCAGCCAGCGCGTGACCATGTCAACATGCACAGCGCTTGCCTGATGCGACGCGCAGGCAAGTGCCAGTTGCGCGGGCGTCAACCCCTTGGCCGCGCCGGAGTCAACCATGGGCAAGGCCTGCAACATCTTGCAACTGGAGCGTGGGTAGATCAGCGCCTCTGGCCGCCCCCAGCTTTCCACGATCTGCCCATCCACGCCCATGACGACCGCATGACCCAGATGCACCGATTCCAAGCGGTCCCCGCGCCACAGCTCGACCAAGGGCACCGCGCCCGTGGCAAGGCTGAGCGGGCTTTGTGCGTCGTCATTCGGCATGTTCTTGCTTATCCTTCGCTATTTCACCCCCGCAGTTTCACGCTTGCGCGATTTTTTGACAGGAGGGCTTTGAACTTTGGGCCGGTAAGGGTTAGAAAACCCGTGAAAAGTAAAAGCCTTGCGCGACAGCAGGGCAAGTGTCAGGCATGATCTAGAAGATCATTCAGTTCGGAGGCAAGCGACCAGATGGTGTTTCACGCAAGAAACCGGGCGGTAATGGCGGCAGGGGCGGTTCTGGCCGCGGTCGTCGCAGGTGGCGCGGCACAGGCGCAGGAATCGACCAACCGGGTCGCGGCCGACACGGCCTGGAGCGTGTTTGTCGAACCCAGCCCCAAGGAATGCTGGGCCGTGTCCGCCCCGCGCGAGACGGTCAACACCCGTGGCGGCAACCCTGTGCAGGTGCGGCGCGGCGACATCCTGTTGTTCGCCACCTATCGCCCCGGACAAACCACGCCCGAAATTTCGTTCACGGGCGGTTATCCATTCGCGCCGGATTCGACCGTTGGTCTGACCGTCGGCACAACCGAATACCAGTTGTTCGTCGATGGCGAATGGGCATGGTCGGGCTCGGCCGAGGATGACGCGCGCATCTTCGCCACGCTGCGCGCCGGGGCCGAAGCGGTGCTGACCGCCCGTTCGTCGCGCGGGACCGATACGCGTGATACCTTCTCGCTGTTCGGCTTTACCGCCGCCACGGAAGAAGCGCAGCGCCAATGCGCTGAGTAACGCTGCCACGTTCCACGATTGACGCCGCCCGGACTGTCCTTTCCGGGCGGTTTTGCTATATTACGGACCAGATTTATCCGGAAAGCCCCGCCATGAGCCCGCACGCCCCCATCACCCAAGATGTTCTGACCATCCCGCGCAAACTGCCAGAGGGCGGCAAGCGCAACCTTGTGGGGCTGACCCGCGCGCAACTGGCCGATGCGCTGACCGAGATCGGCACGCCCGAGCGGCAGGTCAAGATGCGCGTGGGGCAGATCTGGCAATGGATCTACCATTGGGGCGTGCAGGATTTCGCGGCCATGACCAATTTGGCCAAAGCCTACCGCGAGCAACTGGATGCCGCTTTCACCATCGCCCGGCCCGAAATCGTGACGCGGCAGATTTCCGAGGACGGCACGCGTAAATACCTGTTGCGCATTGCCGGCGGGCACGAGGTGGAAGCGGTCTACATACCTGAAGAAAATCGTGGAACCCTTTGTATTTCCAGCCAAGTTGGCTGCACGCTGACCTGCTCTTTCTGCCACACTGGCACGCAAAAACTGGTGCGCAATCTGACCGCGGCGGAAATCGTGGGGCAGGTTCTGGTCGCGCGCGACGATCTGAACGAATGGCCCGAACCCGGCCAGCCCAAGGATGAAACCCGCCTTGTCAGCAACGTGGTGCTGATGGGCATGGGAGAGCCGCTGTACAATTTCGACAATGTCCGCGATGCGATGAAGGTCGTGATGGATGGCGAGGGGCTGTCGATCTCGCGCCGCCGGATCACGCTGTCCACATCGGGCGTTGTGCCAGAGATCGCACGCACCGCCGAAGAAATCGGTTGCCTTCTGGCGATCAGCTTTCACGCCACCACGGACGAGGTGCGCGACAAGCTGGTGCCTATCAACAAACGCTGGAATATCAAGACATTGCTGGACGCATTGCGCGATTATCCACGGCTGTCGAATTCCGAGCGGATCACGTTCGAATATGTCATGCTGAAGGATGTGAACGATACCGATGCCGATGCGCGCCGCCTTGTGCGGCTGATCGCGGGCATTCCGGCCAAGATCAACCTGATCCCGTTCAACGAATGGCCCGGCGCGCCGTATCAGCGTTCTGACTGGGCGCGGATAGAGGCCTTTGCCGATATCGTCCACAAGGCGGGCTATGCCAGCCCCATCCGCACCCCGCGCGGCGAAGACATCATGGCCGCTTGCGGGCAGTTGAAATCCGCGACCGAACGCGGCCGCCAGACCCGCGCAGAGATCGCCGCGCAGACGGGCGCCTAGATGCCTGTCGTGCTGCTTATTGTCGTGGGGGCGCTGGCAGGTGTGCTGGCCACGCGGCTGATGCGGATGAATACCGATTTGCCCACCGCGATGGTGATCGGCGTTCTGGGCGCGGTTATCGGCGGATTGGGCTTTCGCTTCCTGATGACCTCGGCTGGGTGGATCGGTGGCTTCGTTCTGGCGCTTTTGGGGTCATTGGCGCTTCTGTGGCTCTACCAGGTCTGGCAAGGCCGCCGCTGATTGCGCCAGATCAAGGCACGGGTAGGAGCATGCGTTAGATTCCTCTTGTAACATATAGAGGAGAGCGAACATGTCCCACACCCCGCATGAATTGGCAGAGGAGTTCCCGACCCAGACCGATGCGCTGCACCGTCTGAAACAGGAAAACCCGCATTTCGCCAAGCTGTGTGACAGCTATCACGAGGTGAACCGCGCGATTCACCGCGCTGAAACCAATGTAGAGCCGGTGGCGGAAGCGACAGAATCGCAGATGCGCCGCGAGCGTCTGGCGCTCAAGGATGAAATCGCGCAGATGCTCAGCGCGGCCTGACGCAGGGCGGCGGCCGTTTCAGGCCGCCACCACGTTCGATGATTGCCGCCCAAGGCCCGCGACCTCTAGCGTCACTCTTTCGCCCGGTGCTAGGTATTGCGGCGGCGTCATGCCCAGACCCACACCAGAGGGCGTGCCCGTCGCGATCACATCGCCGGGCATCAGGCGCATGAAGGTCGACATGTAAGCCACTATTTCCGCTACAGAAAAAATCATGTCGCTGGTGTTCGACGCCTGCCGCACCGCGCCGCTTACCGACAGAGACAGGTCGAGGTTTTGCGGGTCCGCAACTGCGTCGCGTGTCACGAACCACGGCCCGATCTTGCCGAAAGAGGGCGCGGATTTGCCCTTTATCCACTGGCCCCCACGCTCTTTCTGAAAGCTGCGCTCTGACACGTCATTGACCGCGACATAGCCCGCCACATGGTCGAGCGCGTCGGCCGCCGCGATGTTTAGCGCGGGCGCGCCGATCACGACGCCCAGTTCCACCTCCCAATCCACGCAGGCCGCGCCCTTGGGGATGAGGATGTCATCTTCCGGCCCGGCGAGCGAGGATGTGGCCTTGGAGAAGACCACCGGCTCGGTCGGTGTTGCCGCGCCGGTTTCTGCCGCGTGCGCGGCATAGTTCAGCCCGATGCAGTAGAAATTCGGCACCCATGCCAAGGGCGGGCCAAGACGCGGAGTGCCCTCGACCACGGGGGCGGTAGTCAGATCGCGCGCGGCCAGCGCGGCCAAGGCCGGGATCGACACCGCGTCGCCTGCGAAATCGGGCACCAGCCCCGACAGGTCGCGCAGCGTGCCGTCTTGTGCCAAAAGCCCCGGCTTTTCTTGCCCGGCAGGGCCGAACCGCACCAATCTCATGGGCTGCTCCTTGTTACTTTCATCTTGCTAGAAATACTCATGGCGCTTGTTGCGCCGCTTGCGCGCCGCGTCAGCTTTTGCAGATCGCTTCCAGCCGGTCGCGGGTCAACTCGCCGGGCACGATGGTAATCGGCACCGGCAGCGTCCCGGAGGACCGGGTCAATTGCGTGACCAGCGGGCCGGGATTGTTGCCCTCGCTTCCCGCGCCAAGGACCAGAATGCCGATTTCGGGGTCGTCATGGATCTGCGCAAGGATCTCGGCCACGGCCTCGCCCTCGCGGATGACCAGTTCGGGGTCCACGCCCTGACGGTCGCGCATCCATTTGGCAAAGACCTCGTAATGCGCCTCGATCCGCTCGCGGGTTTCTGCGCGCATCACGTCGGCCACCCCCATGAAGCCCTTGAACTCCTCGGGAGAGATGATCGACAGGATTTGCACTTGGCCATGCGTGTTCGCGGCCCGCATCGCGGCGAAGCGCATGGCATTCAGGCATTCGCGGCTGTCATCAAGGATGACAAGGAACTTGCGCATGGCGCCCCCGGCTGTTGCTGCAACCCGCGCATATTGGCCGAGCGGCGGGGCAGAGTAAAGCGCGAGGGTCAGGCTACACCCAAGGTCGTATAGGCGCGGGCGCGGGTTTCATGGTTCACTCTGCCCAAAGCCAAGGATGGGAGGAACCAGATGGGCAAGGTAACGATGACGGTGAACGGTCGTGCAAGATCGGCCGAGGTGGAAGGGCGCACACTTTTGTCGAGCTTCCTGCGCGACGGGCTGGAGCTGACCGGCACGCATGTCGGCTGTGACACCAGCCAATGCGGTGCCTGCGTGGTGCTGGTGAACGGGCAGGCGGTGAAATCCTGCACGGCATTCGCCGCCGATCTGGACGGGGCCGAGGTGACGACCGTCGAAGGCATGGCCAACCCGGATGGCAGCCTTGGCCGCATCCAGCAGGCGTTTCAGGACTATCACGGGCTGCAATGCGGCTATTGCACACCGGGCATGGTGATGAGCACGGCCGCACTTCTGGCCGAGAACCCGAAACCCACCGAGGAAGAGGTGCGCCATTACCTGGAGGGCAATATCTGCCGCTGCACCGGGTATCAGAACATTGTCCGCGCGGTGATGGCCGCGTCGGGTCAGGATGTGGGCGCGCTGGCCGCCGAATAAGATCACGCATTTTCAGGGAGAGAGACATGCCAAAGGATGACGGCATCGGCGCCAGCGTGAAGCGGCGCGAGGACACGCGGTTCCTGACGGGGAACGGCAAATACACCGACGACATCAACTTGCGCGGCCAGACCTATGTGCATTTCCTGCGCTCGGACGTGGCGCATGGGCGGATCAAGGGGATCGACGCCTCTGCCGCCGAGGCGATGGATGGCGTGCTCAAGGTCTTTACTGCCGCCGATTTTGCAAGTGCGGGGGGCATTCCCTGCGGCTGGCAAGTGACGGACCGCTTCGGGAACCCCATGCAAGAGCCCAAGCACCCGATTCTGGCCGAGGGCAAGGTGCGCCATGTGGGCGACCCGATCTGTGCGGTCGTGGCCGAAACCTACGCGCAGGCCCGCGACGCGGCTGAAGCGATCGAGGTGGACATTGAAGAGCTTGAGCCGGTCGTCGACATGGTCCGCGCGCTGGAGCCGGACGCGCCCAAGGTGCATGACGATCTGACCTCGAACCTCTGCTATGATTGGGGTTTTGTCGAGGACAACAAGGCCGCCGTGAACGAAGCCTTCGAGAAGGCCGCGCATGTCGTCAGCCTGGAGTTGACCAACAACCGCCTTGTTGCCAACCCGATGGAGCCGCGCGTCGCCGTCGGCGATTACGACCCATGGGGCGACAGTCACACGCTTTATACCACCAGCCAGAACCCGCATGTCATCCGCCTGCTGATGGGCGCGTTCGTGCTGAACATTCCCGAACACAAGCTGCGCGTTGTCGCGCCCGATGTGGGCGGGGGCTTTGGGTCCAAGATCTACCATTACGCGGAAGAGGCGTTTTGCACCTATGCCGCCAAGGTCTTGAAGCGGCCGGTGAAATGGACCTCGTCGCGGTCCGAGGCGTTTATCTCTGACGCGCATGGCCGCGATCACAAGACCAAGATCGAACTGGCGCTGGATGCGGACCATAACTTTATCGCGCTGCGCACGGAAACCTATGCCAATATGGGCGCGTATCTGTCCACCTTCGCGCCGTCCATCCCCACGTGGCTGCATGGCACGCTGATGGCCGGGAACTACAAGACCCCGCTGATCTATGTGAACGTCAAGGCCGTGTTCACCAACACTGTCCCGGTCGATGCCTATCGCGGGGCCGGGCGGCCAGAGGCGACATTCCAAATCGAGCGGCTTGTCGACAAGGCCGCGCGCGAGTTGGGCGTGGACCCGATCGAGCTGCGCCGCAAGAACTTCATCAAGCCAGAGGAGTTTCCGTATCAGACCCCGGTCGCCGTGGTCTATGACACGGGCAATTACCACGCCACCCTGGACAAGATGCTGGAGCTTGCCGATTGCGCAGGCTTTGAAGCGCGGCGCGCGGAAAGTGCGGCGCGTGGCAAGCTGCGGGGCTTTGGCATCGCGCATTACATCGAGGCTTGCGGCATCGCGCCCTCGAACCTTGTCGGCCAATTGGGCGCGCGCGCGGGGCTATACGAATCGGCCTCTGTTCGGGTCAATGCCACCGGGTCGATCAGCGTCTATACCGGCAGCCACAGCCACGGGCAGGGGCATGAAACGACCTTTGCGCAGGTCGTGGCGGATATGATCGGGGTGGATGCGAACAGTATCGAAATCCACCATGGCGACACCTCGAACACGCCGATGGGCATGGGCACCTATGGCTCTCGGTCCTTGGCGGTCGGTGGCTCTGCCATTGTCAAAGCCACGAACAAGGTGATCGACAAGGCCAAGAAGATCGCCGCCCACCTGCTGGAAGCCGCGCCTGAAGATATCGAGCTGAAAGACGGCAAGTTCAGCGTGGCAGGCACCGACAAATCGGTCGATTGGTCGGGTGTCACCTTGGCGGCCTATGTGCCGCACAACTACCCGCTGGAAGATCTGGAACCGGGGCTGGAGGAAACGGCGTTTTACGACCCGTCGAACTTCACCTACCCCTCGGGCGCCTATGGCTGCGAGATCGAACTGGACCCGGAGACCGGGAAGATCGACATCCTGCGCTTCATCGCGGCTGACGATTTCGGCAATATCGTGAACCCGATGATCGTCGAGGGGCAGGTGCATGGGGGCTTGGCCCAAGGCATCGGTCAGGCGCTCTTGGAAAACTGCGTCTATGACGATCAGGGTCAGCTTCTGTCGGGCAGCTACATGGATTACGCCATGCCGCGTGCCGATGACGTGCGGGGCTTCACGGTGGATCATAGCTGCATCACGCCCTGCACCCATAACCCGCTGGGTGTGAAAGGCTGTGGCGAGGCCGGGGCCATCGGCAGCCCACCTGCCGTGGTCAATGCCGCGATAGATGCGCTGCACCGCGCGGGCCACACCCATGTGAAGCATATAGACATGCCGCTGACGCCCTCGCGCGTCTGGGCCGCGATGAACGGTTGAGGGAGAGCACACCATGTATAATTTCGACTTCGTAAAACCGTCGAGCATTGCCGATGCCGTCGCGGCCCTAGCGGGCGAGGATGCGCAGCCCCTGTCGGGCGGGCAAACCCTTATTCCGTCGATGAAGGCGCGGCTGAACGCGCCCGGAACGCTGGTCAGCCTGACGGGTATTCCCGAACTGGTCGGCGTCTGCCGGGAAGGCGACATGCTGGTCATCGGCGCGGCCACGACCCACGCGCAGGTTGCCCGCGATGCGGCTGCCGATTTCCCCGGTCTGGCAGCCCTTGCCGGCCAGATCGGCGATCCGGCGGTGCGCAACCGGGGCACCATCGGCGGCAGTCTGGCGAATAACGACCCGTCGGCCTGCTACCCGGCGGCGGCGCTCGGCACGGGGGCGACCATCGTGACCGACCGGCGCGAGATTGGCGCGGATGATTACTTCCAGGGCATGTTCACCACCGCGCTGGAGGAAGGCGAGATCATCACCGCCGTGCGCTTCCCGATCCCGCAAGCCTCGGCCTATGCCAAATTCGTGCAACCCGCGTCACGCTTCGCCCTGACCGCTGCTTTTGTGGCGCGCTTTGAGAGCGGCGTGCGGGTGGCGATCACGGGCGCGTCGGAAAACGGCGTCTTCCGCTGGGCAGAGGCAGAGGCGGCGCTGTCGTCAGATTTCAGCGCCGATGCCATCGCGGGGCTGGCCTGTTCCCCGGACGAGATGATAGCCGACCTGCACGGGACAGCCGCCTACCGCGCGCATCTGGTTGGTGTGATGACCCGGCGGGCTGTGGCGGCGGCTGGTTGATCTGACCGGCCCCAAGGTTACAAAAACGCCCCGCCATTGTGGTCGGGGCGTTTTTTTCGTGCCGCATTTCCGCCTAGTTCTCAGGCTATCATGTGGCGATGAAATGGATTGATACACAAACCGCCGATATTCCCGGCAGCGACCTGTTTGGCCTTCTTTGGGCCGAGTATTGGTTCATTCTGCCGATTCTGGTATTCTCACTGGTTGCCACACCGCTGTTTCGCAAGCGCAGGTATCGGCGCAGTTTCGGCAACAAGGTCAGCCATAGCGGCAACCTTCACGACCCCGCAGAACAGCTGCGCGCGATCACCAGCGCCAAGTTCCAACGCAAGCGTTTGATGAATCAGACAGAATTCACCGTGTTTCGGGCGGTGGAATCCGTTTTGCCTTTTGGATACCGCCTTATGGCCCAGACAAGCCTTGGCGAGGTTCTGGGTGCGACCAAAACCAGCGATCCGATTGCAGACCGGCGCGCCCATGCCTCGATCAATTCCAAGCGGCTGGACATTGCGGTCATAGACCGGGCAGGGTTTGTTGCACTGGCTATAGAGGTGCAGGGGGCTGGCCACTATGGCAAGCACACGACTTTTATTCGGGACGCGGTCAAACGCGAAGCGCTGCGCCGTGCGGGTATCCCGATGCTAGAGGTTTATCCAGACTGGAATGATGCGCGCATCCAAGCAGAGGTCAGCCGACACTTATCTCCCAGATCAGAGTTGCGTTCCGCCTGATATGTGCGTGCGCGCACATGGCAGGCGCGTGACAAATTTCTTGGTAACACTTGGACAGCCCGCCCCGAACCCTTAGCTTGTGAACCAACGCTATAGCAAAGGACGGATCATGACCATCAAGTTGCACTATTGGCCCACGCCGAACGGTTGGAAAATCTCCATCGCGCTGGAAGAGATGGGACTGCCCTATAACACCCATTTCGTGAATATCGGCGCGGGCGACCAGTTCAAGCCAGAGTTCCTGAAGATCGCACCGAACAACCGGATGCCCGCGATCGTGGATCCGGACGGGCCGGATGGCAAGCCGATCTCTATTTTCGAATCCGGCGCGATCCTGCAATATCTGGCGCGCAAGACAGGGCAGTTCTACGGGTCGACAGAGCGCGACCGAATCGCGGTCGATCAATGGTTGATGTGGCAGATGGGCGGGCTTGGCCCGATGGCGGGGCAGGCGCATCACTTCCTGAAATACGCCCCCGCGATGGAGCCGCCGAACGATCTGCCCTATGCCAAGGACCGCTACCGCAACGAGGTCGCGCGGCTTTACAAGGTGCTGGACAAGCAACTGGCAGATAACCGGTATGTCGCGGGCGATTTCTACTCGATTGCCGATATGGCGATCTGGGGCTGGGCGTCGCTCTGGGAAGGGCAGGCGCAGACACTTGACGACAAGCCGAACCTGAAACGCTGGCTGGATGAGGTCGGTGCGCGCCCGGCAGTCCAGAAAGGCCGCGCGCTGGCGGCGGATCAGCGCAGCGATGTGACCAGCGATAAAGAGGCACAGAAAGTGCTGTTCGGCAAACGCGATTAAGACTGTTCGCGCCACGCCGTCCAGGCCTCTGGCGTGTCCAGATCGGTCAGGGCGCGCTGGCCGGGCAAAGAGTGCAGGCGCGGCGGGAGATCGGCCAGGATCGCCCGCGCGCCTTGGTCGCCGGACAAGCGTTGCACCGCCGGGAACACTGCTTGCGGCAGGATGACCGGGTGGCCGGGACGGCCATCTTCGGTGGTGGCGCGCAGCGGGGTGGCTGGGGCCAAATCATGCGCCGCGAAAAGAGCGGTCATGTCATCGGTGGTAATATCGGGCATATCGGGCAGGGCGATCATCAGCGCGCTTGTCCCCAGCCCCTCTGCCCAAGCGCCCCCCGCGCGCAGGCTTGCGGCCATGCCTTCGGTCGCGTCTATGTCAAGAAGTGTCAGGCGCAGGCCATCCAGCGCCGCTATGCGCGCGCTGGCAAGGGGCAGGGTCACGGCCACAGCCGCACCTGTCGCCAAGGCCCGCATGGCAGAGCGGCGCAAGAGCGCCACACCGTCCACCTCTTTCAGCAGCTTGTCACGCCCCCGCATCCGCGAAGACGCGCCCGCCGCCGGAAGCAGGATCGCGCGGCTCATCTCTCCGGGATCAAACCGCGCGGCGCGAAGCGCAGCATCAACAGAAGCGCCACGCCCATGGTCAGAAGCCGCATGTAGCTGGCAGAGGCGAGCAGGTGATCCTTCAGGTCCGACCCGTCGGCCATGCCCGATGTGACCAGTTCCATGAACCAGCGGCCTGCCGGTTCGACCTGCACCCAAAGGAACCAGATGACGAAACCGCCCAGCACCGCGCCCCAGTTATTGCCGGACCCGCCGACGATGACCATGACCCAGATCAGGAAGGTAAAGCGCAAGGGTTCATAGCTGCCTGGCGTCAGCTGGCCGTCCATCGACACCATCATCGCGCCCGCCAGACCGCAGACGGCAGAGCCGAGCACGAAAATGGCCAGATGGCGCTGTTTCACATCCTTGCCCATCGCGCGGGCCGACACTTCATTGTCGCGGATCGCGCGCATCATCCGGCCCCAAGGCGAATTCCACGCGCGTTCCGACAGCCAGATCAACGCGCCCAAGACCAGCGCGAACAGGCCCGCATAGCCAAGGCCAGACACGACCGATGCGGTTTGCTGCACGTCCCAGCCAAGGCTGTCGGCCAGCGATTGAACCCAGGGCGCCGTTTGCAGGTCCACGGGCCGCGCGACGGGGCGGTCAATGCCGGTCACGTTGTTCACGCCGCGCGACATCCACCCCTCGAATTTCAGCACGGCGATCACGATTTCCGAGATGCCGAGCGTGGCGATAGCCAAGTAATCCGAACGCAGGCCAAGGCTGACCTTGCCGACCATCCACGCGACACCGGCGGCGAACAGCGCACCCACGGGCCATGCCAGAACGACCGGCAGGCCAAGCCCGCCCAAGTAGCCCTCGGAGGCGGGGTTCACCGCCTCGATCGCCTGCGTGGCGGGGCCGAAGACGGCAGAGGTGATGAAATACCCGACTGCCAGAACGGCGAACACGGCCAGACCGCGCATCCGCCCTTTGGGCAGGCGCTGATAGACGACAATCGCCGCCAAGATCGTCGCCACGCCCAAAAGCAAGCCCAAGAGCGCGCCTGCACCCCCGGCGGCCCATGCCTCTGGCACCGGGGGTTGGGCGACCAGCACCACGGCCAGACCGCCCACGGCGGTAAAGCCCATGACACCCACGTTGAACAGGCCCGCATAGCCCCATTGCATGTTCACGCCCAAGGCCATGATGGCCGAGATCAGGCTCATGTTCAGGATGGTGATCGCCAATTGCCAGCTTTGGAACAGGCCCACACAGGCCAAGGCCAGCCCCATCAGGGCGAACAGAAGCGGTCCGCGCGCACTCATAGCACTTTCCCCTTGAAGATACCCGTGGGCCGGAACAGCAGCACGATGACCAGAATGGCGAAGGTCACGGCGAATTTGTAATCGACCGGCAAAAGCTGGACCATGCCGCTGGGCTCAATCCCATCCGGCAGCATGTAGCTAACCACGCGCCGCCATGCGAAGGTCACGCCCATTTCCGCGAATGCCACGACATAAGCGCCGACGATGGCCCCCAAGGGGTTGCCCAGCCCGCCAAGGATGGCGGCGGCGAACATCGGCAGCAGCAGTTGGAAATAGTTGAAGGCGCGGAAGCCCTTGTCCAGCCCGTAAAGCGTGCCTGCCAGAACCAGCAGGATCGCGGTGATGACCCATGTGATCGTGACCACGCGCTCGGGGTTGATGCCCGACAGAAGCGCCAGATCCTCGTTATCGGAATAGGCGCGCATGGATTTGCCCGCGCGGGTGCGGTTCAGGAACCAGAACAGCGCAACCATCACGATCAACGCGGTCACGATGGTGATGAATTGCGCATTGCGCAGCGCAAGCCCTTCAGCCAGCCCGGTGAAATCGCGGAACTCGCGCACGCTGAAGACGAAACGCTCGCCATCCTCGAACCGGGTTTCGCCCACACCCATGAAAAGGCGGGTGATGCCGTTTGTCACGAACATGACACCGAGCGAGGCCATCACGAAAATCATCGGCTTCGCGCGCACGCGGCGATAGTAGCGATAGACCAAGCGGTCAGCGGCCAGCAGATACAGCACCATCGCCACCACGCCAAAGGGCACGGCCAGAAGCGCGGTCGGCAAGGGCGCGATGTTGACGCCCGCGCTTTGCAGCGCAAAGGTGCCGCCGATCACGGCCGCCGTGCCCAATGCCATGGTGTCGCCATGGGCGAAATGGGCAAAGCGCAGGATGGAATAGACCAGCGTGATGCCCAGCGCGCCCAGCGCCAACTGGCTGCCATAGGCCAGCGCCGGGATCAGCATGAAGTTCGACAGGCTGACGAGTGCGTTCAGGAAATCCATGTCTCAGCCCCCCAAGAAGGATTTGCGCACATCCGGGTCGGCCAGCAGCGCTTGGCCCGTGTCGGTGTAGCGGTTGGCGCCTTGCACCAGAACATAGCCTTTATCAGCGATTTCAAGCGCTTGACGGGCGTTCTGTTCCACCATCAGGATGGAAATCCCGGTGCGGGAAATCTCGATGATGCGGTCGAACAGCTCGTCCATAACGATGGGGCTGACGCCGGCGGTCGGCTCATCCAGCATCAGAACCTTCGGCTTGGTCATCAGCGCGCGGCCCACGGCGACCTGTTGGCGCTGCCCGCCCGACAACTCCCCCGCCGCCTGAGCACGCTTGTCGCGCAGGATGGGGAAGAGGTCATAGACCTGCTCCATCGTGGCGCGAATGTCGTCGCGGCGGATGAAGGCGCCCATTTCAAGGTTCTCTTCCACGCTCATAGAGGGGAAGATGTTGCTCGTTTGCGGCACGAAGCCCATGCCCTTGGCCACGCGCGCCTGGGGGCTGAGGGCGGTGATATCCTCGCCCTCCAGCCGCACCGCGCCCTCGCGCAGCTTCAGCATACCGAAGACGGCCTTCATCGCGGTCGATTTGCCCGCGCCATTGGGGCCGACGATGACGGCAATCTCGCCCTTTTCCACGGCGATGGTGCAGGAATGCAGGATATCCGCGCCGCCATAGCCGCCGGTCATGGCGTCACCGATCAGGAAAGGCTCAGCCATGAGTTACCTCGTCGCATTTCATCTTGCCCCAAATACTCAAATCCGCCGCTTGGCCACAGGCGCGCGCTCTCATGCCGCGCCTTCCTTGGTCTTGTTCTTCAGGCCGGTGCCCAGATAGGCCTCGATCACCTGCTCGTTGGCCTTGATCTCGTCCAGCGTGCCCTCTGCCAGCACCTTGCCTTCGGCCATGCAGATGACCGGATCGCAAATGCGGCCGATGAAATCCATGTCATGTTCGATCACGACAAAGGTGTAGCCCTGTTCCTTGTTCAGCCGCACGATGGCATCGGCGATGGTGTTCAAAAGCGTGCGGTTCACGCCTGCGCCGACCTCGTCCAGGAACACGATCTTGGCGTCTGTCATCATGGTGCGGCCCAGTTCCAGCAGCTTTTTCTGCCCGCCCGAAATCTGGCCTGCCTTTTCATCGGCGATGTGGTCGATGGTCAGGAATTCCAGCACCTCGTTCGCGCGCTGCCGAATGGCTTCCTCTTCCTGCGCCACTTTCGCACCGCGAAACCAAGCATCCCACAGGTTTTCGCCCGATTGGCGCGGCGGCACCATCATCAGGTTCTCGCGCACGGTCATGGAATGGAATTCATGCGCGATCTGGAAGGTGCGAAGCAGTCCCTTGTGGAACAATTCATGCGGGGGCAGGCCGGTAATGTCCTCTCCCTGCATGATGACCTTGCCCGATGTGGGCGGCAGCACGCCCGCGATCACGTTGAACAGCGTCGTCTTGCCCGCGCCATTGGGCCCGATCAGCCCTGTGATGGAGCGCTCGGCAATTTCCAGCGTTGCGCCATCGACCGCGTGAAAGCCGCCGAAATGCTTGTGCAGGTTTTCCACCCGTATCATGGACATGGATACACTGGTCCTGTTTGTGGCCCCGATTTAAGGGATGCGGCCCAAGGGTTTCCCCAAGGGCCGCAAAACCGGGTCTGTGTCAGAAGCTTAGTGGAACTTCACGGTGTTGTATTCGCCATTTTCGACGACATACTCGCGGAAGCTGCCCGCGGCTTCGCCGGGGCCGACCAGTTCCACATTGGTTGCGCCGACATAGTCGATCTCGCCACCATTTGCGAGGATTTCCAGACCCTTGGCCAGCTCACCCGGCAGGATCGGCTCGCCCGGTGCGTTGGCAACGGCCAGAATGTTGGCGGCAATGCCCGCAGGGGTTGCTTCGCCAGCGGCCTGTGCGGCAAGGGCCAGAAGGGCCGCCGCGTCATAGCTTTCGCGGGTGTAGCTGCTGTCAGCGCGCACGCCAGCGGCTTCGGCCACGGTGTTGAAGGCTTCTGCGCCATCGCCCTGTGCCCACGGAATGGTGCCAACGGTGCCTTCCAGCGCCTCGCCGGTATTGGCGATCAGCGCGTCGCCATACATGCCGTCACCCATGAAGAACTGGTCGAACGCGCCCAACTCGTAAGCCGTGCGCAGGGTCGAGCCGCCGCCATCGGTGTAGCCCAGGATCACCAGCGCGTCGCCGCCAGCAGCCGCCAGCGCGCCCACTTCGGCCGAGTAGTCGCCCTTGGCTTCTTCATGCGGCACGGTGGTGGTGATGGTGCCGCCGCCTGCGGTGTAAGCTTCGGCAAAGGCGGTCGCAAAGCCAGAGCCGTAGTCGTTGTTGGTGTGGGTCAGAGCCACGCTGGTCAGGCCGCGTTCCAGCACGATCCCGGCCAGGATTTCGCCTTGGCGCGCGTCAGAAGGCGCGGTGCGGAAGAACAGACCGTTCGAGTCGGTCGTGGTAAAGGCGGGCGAGGTCGCCGAGGGCGAGATCATCGGCACGCCGGCCGACATGGCCACGTTTTGCAGCACGGCCATGGTCACGCCAGAGCAATCCGCGCCGACCATTGCGACAATGCCTTCGGACGAGATCAGACGCTCGGCGGCGGCTTGCGCGGCAGAGCTGTCCACGCAGGTCGAATCGGCGCGCACGGGCGTGATGGTGGCCCCGCCAAGGAACAGGCCGCTGTCACTGACCTCTTTCATGGCCAGTTCGGCGCTGTCGGCCATGTAGGGGGTGATGTCTTCGATCGGGCCGGTATAGCCCAGCAGCACGCCCATCTTGACCTCTTGGGCCGAGGCGATGCCTGCGGAAAGCGCCAGCGCGGTGCTGGCGAGAAGCAGTTTCTTCATTGGTAATCTCCCTAAGTGTTCTTGATTATGTTCTGCAATCAGCCGAACCGGCGGTTCATCCGCCCTGTCCACCTGCGTAGCATGTCGTTTTGGCTTGGAAAAGCCCATTTGCCGCGGGTCAAGGGACGGCTAACCTAGCGTCAGCGTTGCAAGCCGGATGAAGCGCCGTGACATGCAAACGCCCGCGCGGGTGCGCGGGCGTCCAAGAGGGGATGAAGGGCGCAACAGCGCGTCCCGGTCCCGAAGTGATGCGGTTATTCCAGTTCGATCGTGCCGGGCGGTTTGCTGGTGCAATCGTAGAAGACCCGGTTGATCCCGCGCACCTCGTTGATGATGCGGGTCGCGGTTTCACCCAGAAATTCGTGGGTGAACGGGTAATAATCCGCCGTCATCCCATCCACGGAAGTCACCGCGCGCAGCGCCAGCGCGTAATCATAGGTCCGCCCGTCGCCCATCACGCCCACGGTGCGCATGGGCAGGATCGCGGCGAAAGCCTGCCAGATCTCGTCATAAAGCCCATGTTTGCGGATCTGGTCGATATAGACCGCGTCGGCGCGGCGCAGGATATCCAGCTTCTCGCGCGTGATCTCTCCGGGGCAACGGATGGCCAGACCGGGACCGGGGAAGGGGTGGCGGCCGATGAAACTGGCGGGCAAGCCCAACTCGCGGCCAAGCGCGCGCACTTCGTCCTTGAACAACTCGCGCAGCGGTTCGACCAGTTTCAGCCCCATCTTTTCGGGCAGACCGCCGACATTGTGGTGCGATTTGATCGTGACGGACGGCCCGCCCGAGAAGCTGACCGATTCGATCACATCAGGATAAAGCGTGCCTTGGGCGAGGAATTCCGCGCCCTCGATGGCCCCGGCGTATTTCTGGAACACGTCGATGAACAGCCGCCCGATGATCTTGCGCTTGGTTTCAGGGTCGCTCACACCCTCCAACTCGCCAAGGAACAGGTCGGATTCGTCGGCATGGATGAGCGGGATGTTGTAATTATCGCGGAACATTGCGACGACTTGTTCCGCCTCGTTCAGGCGCAACAGGCCGTGATCGACGAAAACACAGGTCAACTGGTCGCCGATCGCTTCGTGGATCAGCACGGCGGCGACAGAGCTGTCGACCCCGCCCGACAACCCGCAGATGACGCGTTTGTCGCCCACCTGTTCGCGGATCTTGGCAATCGCCTCGGCGCGGTAAGCGCCCATCGTCCAATCGCCGGTGAACCCTGCAAGCGTCAGGAAATTGCCCAGCATCTGCGCGCCTTTGGGCGTGTGGTGCACTTCCGGGTGGAACTGCACGGCGTAGAAGCGGCGCGCCGGGTCGCCCACGATGGCGAAGGGCGCATTGGGCGAGGTCGCGATCACGTCAAAGCCGGGGGCAAGGGCGGTTACGCGGTCGCCATGGCTCATCCAGACCTGTTCGCGGCCCGCGTCGAACAGACCCTTGAAGATCGTATCTCCCGCATGGCCGGACGCCGGTTCGATATAGGCGCGGCCAAATTCGGCATGATGACCGGATTCGACGCGCCCGCCCAACTGCTCCATCATCACCTGCTGGCCGTAGCAGATGCCGAAGACGGGCACGCCCATCTCGAACACCTTTTGCGGCGCGCGGGGGCTGCCGGGTTCGGGCACGGAACCGGGGCCGCCCGACAGGATGATCGCCTTGGGCGCGCGGGCGGTCAGGAAGGCGTCATCAACCGTGTTGAACGGGTGAATTTCGCAATAGACATTCCACTCGCGCAAGCGCCGCGCAATCAGCTGCGTGACCTGAGAGCCGAAGTCGATGATGAGGCAGAAATCATGCTGTGTCATGGCCAAAGCGCATAGGGCAAAGCCTGCAAGGCGGCAAGAGGCTAGGCGCGCGATGCACGGCCCATGCTTGCAATATCCGCACTCAACCCCACGCTGCAATGGCCCGCCATTGGCCGATTTTTCTTGATCGGGTGCCGCAACGGGCGCAGGCTTTTGCAACGATTACGGAAATTTGGAAGGTGGCCCGGACGAAAGGACTGACACGATGGCACGGATAACTCTGACGGTTTCGGCGCTTGTGGCGCTGATCGGGCTACAGGCGGTGCCTGTGGCGGCAGGCGAATGCGGGTATGATTACTGTTGGGGGGCTGTCGGTATCGGGCCTTCGGGCGAATGGGGCTATTCCTATGGCAAATGGTCCGAGGAAGACGCCTATAACACCGCCCAGGACGGCTGCCGCTGGGGCTGCACAATCGTCAAGACCTTCTACAATTCCTGCGGGGCGATTGCGGTGGCCGATAACGGCGCATGGGGCTTTGGCCGCGAATGGAACCGCGAATTGGCCGAAAGCACCGCCGTGAACTGGTGCATGGATAATGGCCGCAACTGCCGCACGCGGGTTTGGGCGTGTTCTAAGTAACGGCAAGGATTTGCAGGTCGGCCACATTGGTGCCGGTCCCGCCCGTGACCAGCAGATCGCCAGCGAGCCTGAGCGCGGCGTGGCTGTCATTATTGGCCAAAAGCGCGTCGGGATCGCCGCCCGCGTCGCGTATGCGCCGGATCGTGGCGCCATCGACCAGCGCCCCCGCCGCCTCGGTCGGCCCGTCACGCCCATCGGTGCCGGCGGATAGAAACCGCCACCCCTCGCGGCCCGCCAAGGCCTGCGCCACGCGCAGCGCCAGTTCCTGGTTGCGCCCGCCTAGGCCCGTGCCGCGCAGGGTGACGGTGGTTTCCCCGCCCAGCACGGTCACGCCGGGGCGGTCCGCCATTGCAATGATGCGCGCAGCGGCCTCTGCCACGTCGCCCTCTAGCGGAGTGGGGTCGGCCTGTGCGCCGGGCAAAGCCGCCGCCGCCGCCGCGACAGATTGCGCGTTCGACCCGATCAGGTGGTTCGCGGCTTGGGGCAGGGGGCTGTCATCCCCCTCGCGGCGCAGCACGGCGCGCACCGTGTCGGGCAGCTTCGGCCACAGCCCGTGATCTTCCAGCAGGCGCATCGCCTCTGCCCGCGTGCAGATGGGCGCGACCGTGGGGCCAGAGGCGATGACGCGCAGATCGTCGCCGATCACGTCCGACAGGATCAGCGCGGTCACGGGCGCGGGCGCGGCTTGCCGGAGCAGCCCGCCGCCTTTCAGCCGCGACAGGTGCTGACGCACCATGTTCATCTGGGTGATGTCCAGACCCGCGCCCAGCAGCAGGCGGTTGACCTCTGCCTTGTCCTCCAGCGTCAGGCCCGTCACGGGCGCAGGCACCAATGCCGAGCCGCCGCCAGAGACCAGCACCAGCACCGCGTCATCCGCCGTGGTCCGCGCCAGCAGCTTTTGCACCGCAAGCCCCGCTTGCAGCCCGTTCTCATCTGGCACCGGGTGGCCCGCCGCCATGACCCGCGCGCCGGGCACGGGGTCCGCGTTCTCGTAATTGGTCACGACCAGCGCGGCATGGGGCGCGGGCAGATGCGCCAGCGCCGCCCCCATCATCGCGCCTGCCGCCTTGCCGATGGCCACAAGGAACAGACGCCCCTTGGGCGGCAGGAACAGCCCTTGTTGCAGCGCGCGCGTCACGCCCGCGCCGGGATCAGCCGCCGCGACACCGGCCATGAAGGCCGCGCGCAATGCGTCGGGCGTGGGAAGGGGCAGAGTGCTCATGTCATGTGCTTTCGCCTTGGCCTGCCGCACATTGGCTTGCTATAGGGGCAAATGACAAGACCAAGACATCGCAGCACAGGGAAAGGCCCGCCATGTTCGACCTGACAGGAAAACGCGCACTCATCACCGGGGCATCGGGCGGGATCGGCGCGGCCATCGCGCGGGCGCTGCACGGGGCAGGGGCCACGGTGGCGCTGTCGGGCACCCGCGAGGCACCGCTGGCCGCGCTGGCGTCCGAGCTGGGCGAACGGGCGCATGTTGTCCCCTGCAACCTGTCCGACCCCGCTGCCGTGGCCGATCTGGTCAAACAGGCAGGCGACGCGATGGGCGGCGTGGATATTCTGGTCAACAATGCCGGTATCACCCGCGACAACCTTGCCATGCGCATGTCCGATGCGGAATGGCAGGACGTGATCGACGTGAACCTGAGCGCGTCTGCCAAGCTGATGCGCGCGGCCATGCGCGGCATGATGAAGGCGCGCTGGGGGCGGGTGGTGAATATCACCTCTGTCGTGGGAGCAACCGGCAATCCGGGGCAGATGAACTATGCCGCGGCCAAGGCCGGGCTTGTGGGCGCCAGCAAGGCGCTGGCGCAGGAAGTGGCGTCGCGCGGGATCACGGTCAATTGCGTGGCCCCCGGTTTCATCGCCACCCCCATGACCGACGCGCTGAGCGACGACCAGAAGGCCGCGATCAATAGCCGCATCCCCACCGGGCGCATGGGCACCCCCGAAGAGATTGCGGGCGCTGTGCTTTACCTGGCAAGCCCGGAAGCGGGTTATGTGACGGGCGCGGTGCTGCATGTGAATGGCGGTATGGCGATGGTCTAGGCCACACGGGACTTGACGTAAGGCCGCATTGCCCCTATTCGGCGCGGCACGCAGGCCCGTGGGGGCGGGCGAGGGACATTTCAGGGCCAGCCTTGGCCGCAACAACACGAGGACTATCATGAGCGATATCGCGGATCGGGTGAAGAAAATCGTCGTCGAGCACCTGGGTGTGGACGAAGCCAAGATCACGGAAGGCGCATCCTTCATCGACGATCTGGGCGCAGACAGCCTGGACACGGTGGAACTGGTCATGGCCTTTGAAGAAGAATTCGGCATCGAGATCCCCGATGACGCCGCCGAGAACATCCAGACCTTCGGCGATGCGGTGAAATTCATCACCGAGGCCGCGTAAGCGACCGCTGAGAGTTTCGGGCGCAAGCCCTTGAACTGAAAACGCCACTCCGGATTGGAGTGGCGTTTTTGCTTGGGCGCGCGGCGCGGGGCTCAGGACCGTTCGGGCAAGATGCGCGTCATGGCCCCGTCGCGCTTGAAACGCTGGTGCCAGATGGCGGCGGCGATATGCAGCCCCACGAGCGCGATCATCAGCTTCGACCCCAGCCCGTGCGGGATGCGCGGCAGGTAATCGCCGAAATCGGGCAAGGGCGCGGTGCTGCCGAAGAACACGACCTCTCCGGCCCCTGACAGCGCCATAAGCGCGATGCCCGACAGGGTCATGACCAGAAGCAGCACGTAAAGCGCCGCATGGCCTGCTTTCGCGGCCAAGGCCTGCGTGCCCGTGCCCAAGGGGTCGGGGTGGCGGTCTGCGATGACCCACCACAGAATGCGTGCCAGCGTCAGCGCCAGCACGGCCAGCCCGATGGGCACATGCCATTGCAGAATGGCGATCTGGCGGGCGTCCTCTATGGGGCCGTCCATCATCTGGCCTGTCACCATCAGGGCCAGAATGGCCAAGGCGGTCAGCCAGTGAATGGCCATGGCAATGCTGCCATAGCGGGTTGGGGTGCTTTTCAGCGGCATCTGGGGCGTCCTTTGGTCTACCGGATTCGCGCGTGTTCCCTGCCAACGCGGCAGGGCCGGGTTTCCGTCGCGGCGCGGGGCGCTGCGCTATAAAAAATTTTCCGCCTTATGCCGTGCGCAACAAGGTGTCGCAGCGGTCCTCGCTGCGGCACGCCTGCGTCAGCTCGGGCGAGAGTTTGGCCATCGCGTCGAATTGCGTCAGGAACACCTCGCCCGTCAGGTCGGCCAAGAAATGGCCGCGCGATAGCTGGTCCATGACCGGGCCTTTCACCTCTGACAGGTGGAAGGTCACGCCGCCATCCTTCAGCCGGGTGTTGATTGCTTCAAGGCTCTCCAGCGCCGAGGCGTCGATATAATTGACCGCCGTGCATTGCAGCACCACATGGCGCAGGCCGGGCTGCTCGGAGAGCGCTTTCACGATCCGATCTTCCAGCGCGCGCGCGTTCGGGAAATAGAGCGATTCATCCACGCGAATGGCAAAGACCTCTGGGTCGGTCACAACGCGGTGACGCTCGACATTGCGGAAATGCTCGGTCCCGGCCACTTGCCCGACCACCGCCATATGCGGGCGCGAGGTGCGGAACAGGAACAGGCCCAGCGACAGGCCGACACCGGCCAGCAAGCCTTGCTCGACCCCCATGGTCAGCGTGACCAGCATGGTTGCCGCCATCGCCGCGCCATCGGCGCGCGAATAGGACCATGTGCGGGGCAGGGCGCGGAAATCGAGCAGGCTCAGCACCGCCACGATGATGATCGCGGCCAGAGTGGCGCTTGGCAGGTAATACATCAGCGGCGTCAGCACCATGATCGCCGCGCCGATGGACAGCGCCGTCATCGCGCCCGCCGCAGGGGTGGATACGCCCGCGTCATAGTTGACGATTGTGCGCGACAAACCGCCCGTCACCGGCATGGCGTTCGAGATGCCTGCGCCCAGATTGGCCAGCCCCAGCGCGATCAGCTCATTATCGGGGTTCACCGACTGGCGCTTTTTCGCGGCCAGCGTCTGCGCGATGGAGATACTTTCCACATAACCCACGATGGCGATCATCACGGCGGGCACCAGCAACAGCTGGATCAGCCCCATATCCATCGGCGGCAGGCCGAATTCGGGCAGACCGCGCGGAATATCCCCCACGATCGCCACGCCGCCCCAGTTGCTCAGGCCAAAGATCCATGTCAGCAGGGTCGAGACGACGACCGCCACCAGAAGCGCGGTTTTCGCCAGCAGTTTCGCCATGTCGGGCTGGATACCGTAGCGCTGTAACAGGGGTGCGGCCCCTTTGCGCGACCAGAACAGGAAGGTCAGAAGCGCTGCCGACAAGATGACCGTCACGGGGTTGATGCTGGTCAGGTTGGCGAAAATGGACGGGATCACCTCTGGCAGGGTCTTGCCCTTGATCGGTGCGCCAAGGATATGGCGCAATTGGCTGGCAGCAATCAGGATGCCCGCTGCCGTGATGAAGCCAGAGATCACCGGGTGCGACAGGAAATTCGCTACAAAGCCCAGCCGGAACACGCCCATCGCCAGCATCAGCGCGCCCGAGATCAGCGCAAGCCAGAGGGCGGCATAGTGAAATTCCGCGCTGCCCGCCGTCGCCACCGCGCCCGCAGAGGCCGCCGTCATCAGCGCGACCACGGCCACCGGACCAACCGCCAAGGGGCGCGAGGTGCCAAAGACCGCGTAGATCAGCAAGGGCAGGATCGCGCCGTAAAGCCCGGCTTGCGGCGGCAGGCCCGCGAGCATGGCATAGGCCATGCCCTGCGGAATCAGCATGATCGTGACCACGGCGGCGGCGATCGCGTCATTTGTCAGATCGTCGCGCGAATAGCCGGGCAACCATGTCAGGATGGGAAGATAGTGCTTGAGCATCGGGGCGAACCTGTGTCTTGGGCCGGGGAAACCCGCGTGCAGGCGGGCAGGGCGGCTGGGATTTGGCCCCTATATAGCCGAGCATGTTCATATTGCAAGTTTTGAATATTACTTACACATGCAAGTTACGCGTCAGAAAGCTGCGACCAAACTGCGCCCACCGGGCGCGGGGTTGCGCCAAGGGCGATGGCCTGTTGCAACAGCGCGTCCAGATCCCGCGGGGCAATGCCGTAGGGGCTGGGGTCATCCTGCACATCATGCGTGAACAAAACGACCCAACCACCTGTTGTTGCAGCATTTTCCATAAGTCGCTGCGCCGCGCCCAGATTGTCGGGCCGGTGACTGCCCAGATCGCAGGCGTAAAGCTGCATCCGGTCGGCAAAGGCGCGGTTCACCCCGCCACGCACCCCGCGCGCGGTGGCCACATGCCCCATCAGCGCGCGTTTCAGGGGCAGGGTGGTTTCGCCATAGGGATAGGCGAAATGCGGGCTGGGGTTCGCGCCAAGAATATCCTGTAACGCGCTGATATTGGTCTGAATATCCGCCAAGGCCTGTGCCGGGCCGAGCGTTGTCAGATCGGCATGGGAATGGGTGTGCAGCGCGATCTCGTGGCCGTCGCTTGCCAATGTCCGCAGGCGCGCGGGCGTCGTGATCGGCCCGGATACCCCGTCTTGGCCCAGCAGGCCCGTGGCAATGTAGAAGGTGGCGTGCAGCCCGTGGGGTTGCAGCACCTCCAGCCCGCGCGTGCACGCGCTGTCAGGGCAGTCGTCAAAGGCCACCGACAGGTGAAACCCGGCCCCCACGGGCCGCATCGGCGCCACGCGCACCATGCCCGTCAGCCGCCGCGCCACGCGCCGCGAGAGGGTCATCCGCTGGTGGCCGTCATCCTCTGTCATGATAGGCCACCGCGTAATGCGATGCGCGATAGAGCTTCAGCGCGTAAAGCCGCAATTTGACGGGCAGGGCCGGCACAAGTGCCAGCGATCTGAACAGGCTGGCCAGCCGGTCGGTAAAGGGTAGGAAAGAGACGGCACGCGCGACCCGCGCAATCGGCATCCGGGCCACGTCGCGCGGGTATAACCCCTTGATATGCCGAAAACTCGCGACCGAATCCTGATATTTGGCAATCAGCACCAGATCGGGTTCCAGCCCGCGATGCCGGGCCTGGTTGTCGATGTGAAGGACCGGGAAATCGCGCGAGATGCGCCAGCCCCATTCCACGTCTTCCCAGCCCCAGGCCTGGAATTGCGGATCGAACAGGTTTTGCGCGACCACATCGCGATGCACGAAAATCGACGAGCTGTAGACATGGCGGCCCGGATCGCGCGCGCGCTCGGACGCCGGTTTGCATTCGGATTTCATGGATTGCGCGGCGTGCAGCCGGGTTTCGGGGCGGATGTCGGATTTATCGACCCGGAAGCCGCCGACAATGCAACAGGGCTGCGCGTAGCGGTCTGCCGCGTCTTGGTAGATCGCGACGAAATCGGTTCGGTCCAGCCCCATATCGGCATCCAGCATCAGCACCCACGGGGCGTGCAGGTTGCGCAGCATGACGTTGCGCGCATTGGCGCGGCCCGTGTTGCGGCTAAGGGTGTGCAGCACTGCGGGGCCGGGGAAGCTGTCCAGCGCCTGGCAGACGCGGGCCGTCAGATCGGGCACTTGCGTGCCATCGTCACACAGCTGGACACGAAAGCTCTGCGCATCGGCCTGTTGGGCCAGTTCCGTGATCAGGGGCACCGGGTCGTCCTTGAAGAACGGGATGCAAATATCCACGCTCGCAGGCATATCGGCGCGCCAGACCTGTTGTGACGCAGAAACTGAAGTCACGATACCCCCGGAAGCTTCGTTAACCAGATGTTAACAAAACACGGGGGGCATGGCGACCGATCAAATATACCCATAATCAGTATTATGTTAAATAAACCTGTGCGACCCTGCGTTACTTGCGGTAATCCTGTCGAGCGGCTATCAGGCGCGCAACGTCGTATCTCGAAAGGCTTGCCCGCATGATCCCGCGCTATTCCCGCCCCGATATGGTTGCCATCTGGTCGCCGGAAACCAAGTTCCGCATCTGGTACGAGATTGAGGCCCATGCCTGCGATGCGCAAGCAAAACTGGGTGTGATCCCGGCAGAAAGCGCAGCTGCGGTCTGGAAAGCCAAGGATGTAGACTTCGACGTGGCCCGCATCGACGAGATCGAGGCCGTCACGAAGCATGACGTCATCGCCTTCCTGACACATCTGGCAGAGATCATCGGCAATGACGAAGCGCGTTTCGTGCATCAGGGCATGACCAGCTCGGACGTGCTGGACACCACGTTCAACGTGCAGCTTGTGCGCGCGGCCGATCTGCTTCTGGCCGATATGGATGCGCTGCTGGATGCGCTCAAGCGCCGCGCGATGGAGCATAAATTCACCATCCGCATGGGCCGCAGCCATGGCATTCATGCCGAACCGACGACCATGGGCCTGACCCTGGCGCGCTTCTATGCCGAGATGAAGCGCAACCGGGACCGTCTGGCCGCTGCCCGCGCAGAGGTCGCCACGGGTGCGATTTCCGGCGCGGTGGGCACTTTCGCCAATATCGACCCCGCGGTCGAGGCGCATGTCTGCGAACAGATGGGCCTGTCCCCCGAACCCATCAGCACGCAGGTCATCCCCCGCGACCGTCACGCCATGTTCTTTGCCACGCTGGGTGTGATCGCCAGCAGCATCGAAAACGTCGCCATCGAAATCCGCCACATGCAGCGCACCGAAGTGCTTGAAGCGGAAGAGTTTTTCAGCAAGGGCCAAAAGGGTTCCTCGGCCATGCCGCACAAGCGCAACCCGGTCCTGACAGAGAACCTGACGGGTCTGGCCCGACTGGTGCGCATGGCAGTCATCCCGGCCATGGAAAACGTGGCGCTCTGGCACGAGCGCGACATCTCGCACAGCTCTGTCGAGCGCATGATCGGCCCGGATGCGACCGTCACGCTCGATTTCGCCCTCGCCCGTCTGACCGGCGTGATCGACAAGCTGGTGGTCTACCCCGACAACATGATCGCGAACATGAACAAGTTTCGCGGACTGATCCACAGCCAGCGCGTGCTCTTGGCGCTGACCCAAGCCGGTGTCAGCCGCGAAACCGCCTATACGCTTGTGCAGCGCAACGCGATGAAGGTCTGGGAGGAAGGCAAGGATTTCCTGGAGGAACTGCTGGCCGATGCAGATGTTCGCGCCGCGCTTAGCGAAGAGGCGATCCGGTCAAAATTCGATCTGGATTACCACACGAAACATGTGGAAACCATCTTCGCGCGCGTCTTTGCCGAGTAATTCGGAAACATGTATTGAAAACGCAAGATTCGTGCTAGGCTTTCTCTTACCCAAGATGAAAGGTGACGCATGAAACTGAAGATGACTCTTGCAGCCCTCACTCTCGGCTTTCTTCCGGGGATGGCCCTTGCCAGCGGGTGCAGCTGGCAAAAAGAAGCGACCGCGAATGCTTGCGCCGAAGGCCAAGTCTATGACAGCGAAAGCGGCAGCTGCATCACACCCGCCACCAGCTAATTCCAGCGCCCCTCTCCGAGGGGCGTTTTTTGTTGGGCGCGTCAACGAATTCTTCAGGGGTTCGGGCCTAGGGTCGGTCTGTAGCTTTGCAACAGGCTTGTCATGTCCGGATCGAATATCGCGCTGGCGACCGGGGGGGTGGCCCCCGGTATCTCTGCGCAGCCCCCTACGGCGCGCCCTGCCCCGCAGCCCAAGCCACGGGCGCGCACCGACCATCTGACGGGCACGCAGAAAGCCGCGATCATCGTGCGGGTTCTGCTGGCCGAAGGGGTTGATTTTCCTTTCGGGGCCATCCCGTCGCAGGACCAGACAGAAATGACGCGCGCGCTGGCGTCCTTGCGGCTGATCGACCGGCCCACCATGTGCGCGGTGGTCGAGGAATTCGTCGAGATGCTGGAACAGGTCGGGCTGTCCTTTCCCGACAGTTTGGAAGAGGCGTTGAAACTGCTGGATGGCAAGCTGGATGCGCAGGCCACCAAGCAGTTACGTGCGCTCGCGCGCGGCGGCGATGGGGCCGACCCCTGGACCGATATCGAATTGGCCGATGATGCAGAGCTGTTGCGCATCCTTCAGCAGGAAAGCACGGTCGTGGGAGCGGTCGTTCTGTCGAAGCTGAGCACCGAAAAGGCGGCGGGCCTTCTGGCCGCGCTGCCCGGCGATCTGGCGCAAGTGCTGGCGCTGGCGGTCGCGCGCACTGAAACCATCGCGCCCGATGCCGTGGCGCGCATTGGCGCGGCGCTGGCCGAACAGCTGCGTGACAAACCCGCGCGCGCCTTTGCCACCCCCTCGACCCGGCGTGTGGGCGAAATTCTGAACTCTACCGCCGCCGGTTTGCGCGACGAACTGCTGCAAGGGTTGGAGCGGTCGGATGCGGCCTTCGCCACCGGCGTGCGCAAGGCGATCTTCACCTTTCAGGACATCCCGGCGCGGGTCAATCCGCGCGATGTGGCCAGTGTCGTGCGCGCGGTGGCCGAGGATGATCTGCGCCTGATCCTTGCCGCGCAAGACCCCGGCTGCACCCCGACGATGGAATTCTTGCTGTCCAACATGAGCAAACGTCTGGCCGAAGGGCTGCGTGAAGATGCGGCCACCCTGCCCCGCCCGACGGCCAAGGCGCTCGACGCCGCGCAATCCCGCGTCGCGGGCGCGGTGCGCGCGATGGCGGATGCGGGCACGATCACGCTAATCAAGCACGAGGAAGAGGAGGATTAACGCTCGGTCAGCTTCAACTCGATCCGGCGGTTCTGCGCCCGCGCCTCTGGCGTGTTGGCCGTGTTCACGGGACGGTATTCGCCAAAACCGGTGGCCGCCAACCGTTCCGGCGGAAAGCCAAGGCTTTCTGTCATGAAGCGCACGACCGACAGCGCGCGGGCTTGGCTCAGCTCCCAGTTGTCGGCAAATTCGGCCCCCGGTGCCAGCGCCAGATTGTCGGTATGCCCATCGACCCGCAAAATCCAGTCGATGTCGTCGGGGATGCGGTCAGACACCTCGCGCAGGATATTCACCACATTGGTGATCTGCGCGCGGCCCTCGGCGGCCAGATCGGCAGAACCGAGTTCGAACAGCACCTCTGACGAAAACACGAAACGGTCGCCCACGATCTGGATCTCGTCGCGCCCTTCCAGCACATCGCGCAGCCGCCCGAAAAATTCCGACTGGAAGCGCTCCAGCCGCGCGCGCTCTGCCGCTTCCAGATCGGCACGGGCCTTTTGCTCGGCGGCCAGTTCCGCCAACGCAAGGTTCAGATCGGCGCCAAGCGCCTCGATCTGCGTATTCGCCGCATCCTCGCGCGCACGGGCCTCGCCCAGCAGGTCTTGCAAGCCGCCAACCTGACCGCGCAGCGCCGCGACCTGCTGGTTCAGCAATTCCAACCGCCGCGCATCGTCAGCGCTGGCGGCGTCCTGCTCGGCCAAGGTCTGGCGCGCCATGGCCAAAAGCGCCGCCTCGCGGTCGCGGGCGGTGGTCTCGGCCTGCAGATCGGCCTCCAGCTCTGCCTGCGCCGCGCGGGCGGCGGCCAGAAGCGTCAGCGTTTCCTCGGCGCGCGCGCGCTCGGCTTCCAGCGCCAAGGTCAGCGCGGTCAATTCGGTATCGGCCTCTTCCAGACGTGCACGCAGGGCTTCGGCAGCGGCGGCCTCTGCCAGCCGGGTCTGTTCTTCGTCACTGAGCGCGGTTTCCACATCGGCCAAGCGCGCGCGCAGGGCTTCCGCCGCCGCCGCTTCGGCCAGACGCGCGGCTTCGGCCTCGTCCAGAAGGTTGGCCATTTGCGCCAGCGTCGCATCGCGCCCGGCGGCTTCGGCCTGCGCATCTGCGAGCGCCGCTTCGACCGCATCGGCGCGGGCCGCGGCCAAGCGCGCGGCCTCTGCCTCTGCGTCCAGTTCGGTGCGCAGATTGGCCAGTGCCAGTTGCAGCGCCTCTTGCTCGTCGATCAGCACCGCTTGCGCCGCTTCCAACTCGGCCAGGTCCGCGCGCAAGGCCTGCCCTTCGGCCAAGGCGCTGTCACGCGCCCCGATCAGGGCGGCGACCTGCGCTTCGAAATCGGTGATCTGCGCGCGCGCACTCGCCAAGTCGTCCTCGCTTGCCGCAAGATCGCGGGTCAAGCCCGCGATGGTTGCAAGCTGTGCCGAGATCTGCGCCTCTGCCCCGCCAAGGTCCGCGCGCAACCCCGACACTTCGCTTTCCAGATTGGCCACGCGCGCCCGCGACAGGCCCAAGGCATTCGCCAGTTGCGCGACCTCTGCGCTCAGCCCTTCCAGTTGCGTGTCCTGCGCGCTGATCGTGTCGCGCAGCACGAATTGCACGATCATGAAGATCGAGAGCACGAACATCAGCACCAGCAAAAGGGCCGTCATCGCATCGACAAAGCCCGGCCAGATCGCGCCGCTGACATCGCGTTGGCTGCCCCTGCGTGACAGCGCCATGCCTAGCCCCCGTCCTTGCGCGGCGCGCCAAAGCCACCGCGCGACAATTGCCGCACCGCCAAGGTCAGAGTCGAGAGGTCAGAGCGCAAATCGGCCGTGGTTTCCAGCCGTCCCGCCGAGAGTTCTTCGGCGATGCGCAGAAGCTGGCTGTCGATATTGCGCAGCCGCAGTCGGATCTCGGCATCTGAATGCGGGCCGCCTTGCGCGTCCTCGCGCTGGTAATAGGACAGGATCTGTTCCTGGCTGGCGGCGATACGCTCCAGCGTCGGTTCGGCCCCGCCCATGCCACCCGCGGCAAGGCGGTCGATCGCTTCGACCAGCAGGCCAAGCGCCTGATCGAGTTGCGCGCGCTCTGTATCGGCCTGAAGCTGCTGGCGGCGCATTGCCTCCATCTGCTCGGCCATGGAATCGAGCACCTGCACGATGGCACCAAGTTCTTGCCCCTGCTCGACCTCGCCACCGGCAAAGCCAAGCCGGGTGATCGAGGACAGCCATTCTTCCAGCTGACGGTAAAAGCGGTTCTGGCCATGGCCTGCGAACAACTCCAGCAAGCCCACGACCAGCGACCCCGCAAGCCCCAGAAGCGACGAGGAAAACGCCGTGCCCATGCCGCCCAGCTGTGCCTCTAGCCCCGACATGAGGTTGGCGAAGACCTCGATCCCGGTTTGCGAGTCGTCCGGGGCAAGCGAGCGGATGGTTTCCACCACCGCCGGCACGGTCGTGGCCAGCCCGTAGAACGTGCCCAGAAGGCCCAGGAAAATCAGCAGGCTGATGATGTAGCGCGTGATGTCGCGCAATTCGTCCAGCCGTGTGGCGACCGACTCAAGAATGGATTGCGCCGAGGCAGAGCCGATCTGCGCCCCCCTGCCCCGCCCGCGCAGCAATGCCGCCAGCGGCACCAGCAAGCCCGGCGGCACCGTCGCCTCATGGCCCACGCGTTCGGCGGCGAAGCCCTCGATCCAGACGATCGAGCGGTTCAGCTGGATAACTTGCCAGATGGTCGCCAGAACGCCGATGATGAAGACGAGGAAAATCACCCCGTTGAGCCAGACATTCGCAAGGAAAATGCCAGAGACGCGCGGGAAGGCGAAATAAGATCCGATGGCCACCAAAGCGATGACAAGAAGCATCAGGGTGATCTGCCGCACGGGCCTGGAAAACTGCGTTTTTGCCCCAAACTGGGCCCCAAACTGGGATCGGGCCATTGGTCTTGCCTTGGTCCATTGCTTTGCGCTGACCATAAAGGCGAAAGAAATACCTGCCAATGCCGATTTCCGGGGCGGGCCGCAAAATATTGTGTGTCGCGGCAGCTTGGGCACAAAATTGAACCGCCCCCTTGGGGGCGGCTTGAAGGGCGCGATCCGTCAGGATCAGGCGTCTTGCGTGACCTCTGCCGTCTCGGTCTCGCGGCGTTTGCGGTTCTCGGCCATGAAGGCGTCGAACTCGGCCTTGTCCTTGGCGTCGCGCAGGCGGGTCAGGAAGGCGTCGAAGGCGGCCTGCTCGTCTTCCAGACGGCGCAGGGTTTCGGCCTTGTAGGCGTCGAAGGCGCTGTTGCCCGACGATCCGTAGACGGTTTTCATGCGGCTGGATTTGCGGCAGGACGATTTGAACATGGATTTCCCCCAGATCATGTAAGCAAGAAGTGCAAGGCCCACGGGCCAAAAGACGATGAAGCCAAGGACCATCGCGGCGATCCAGGCTGGTTTTCCATAGCCGTCAAGCCAGTATTCGGCGCGGCGAAACCAGTTCGACGGGGCGGCGGCAAGCGTTGTCATGGTATCCCTTTCATATGTTGCGTCACGTTACATTGTGAATGTTATTCACATTTACATATCTGGGAGGAAGATTCCCGCGCTTCAAGAGCCAATCGTATCTTTTTTGAAATTTCAGGATACGCCCCAGCCCGGCGCTATCGCGGGATGGCTGACATGCGCCTCCGGCGGGGATATTTGGGCAAGGATGAATGGCATATGTCGGCACCGCGCCCTGGTCCGATCGCTCGGGGAGGACGCGGTGCTTTCACCCTTGGCGGCCATCGGGATCCCTCCCTGTGCCGCGGCATCAGAGTGGCGCGAAAAGGTAAAGAAACCCTTTTCATCCTTGCAAAAATATCCCGGGGGAGTCGCGCGGCACGCGCGACGGGGGCAGCGCCCCCGGCGACCTGCGCCAGAAGCGCGCGCTTATTCCGCTGCGACCTTGGCTTTCGCCGCCGGGTCGTAATTCAGCACCGGGGCCAGCCAGCGTTCAGCCTCGGACAGGTCCATGCCCTTGCGTGCCGCGTAATCCGCAACCTGGTCGCGTTCAACCTTTGCCACGCCGAAATAATAGCTGTCCGGATGCCCGATATAGAGGCCGGAGACCGACGATCCCGGCCACATCGCCATGCTTTCGGTCAGGGTGACGCCGGTGGTTGCCTCTGCATCCAACAGCTTGAACAGCGTGCGTTTTTCAGTGTGGTCGGGCTGGGCCGGGTAGCCCGGCGCGGGGCGGATGCCGGCATAGGGTTCGCCGATCAGCTCTTGCGGGGTGAAGCTTTCATCCGGGGCGTAGCCCCAATAGTCGCGGCGCACGCGGGCGTGGAGCGCTTCGGCCATTGCCTCGGCGATACGGTCCGCCAGCGCCTTGACCATGATGGCGCTGTAATTGTCGTTCTCGCGGTCGAAGCGGGCGGCGATCTCGGTTTCTTCGGGGCCGGCCGTGACGACAAAGCCGCCGATATGGTCGGCCACGCCCTGAGGTGCCACGAAATCGGCCAGTGCCAGATTGGGCCGCCCTGCCCGTTTGCTGTGTTGCTGGCGCAGCGTGTGCAGCGTGGCCAGTTCCGTGCCGCGTGCCGCATCGGTGAACAGGCGGATATCGTCGCCGACCGCATTGGCGGGCCAGAAGCCCAGCACGGCGCGGGGGGTAAACCAGCGCTCGTCGATGATGCGTTTCAGCATCGCTTGCGCATCGGTCAGCAGCGCGCGTGCGGCTTCGCCCTGTTTCGGGTCATCGAGGATTTTCGGGTAGACGCCTTTCATTTCCCATGTCTGGAAGAAGGGGGTCCAGTCGATATACTCGGCCAGATCGGCCAAGTCCCAATCGTCGATCACGCGGGTGCCGGTGAATTTGGGCGCGGTGGGCGTGTAGCTGTCCCAGTCGAGCGTCAGCGCATTCTCGCGCGCCTTGGCCAGCGGCAGGCGGTCCTTGGCGGCTTCGGCACGGGCGTGGCGGGCGCTGACTTCGGCATAGTCCGCTTTCAGGCCTGCGATGAAATCGGCCTTGTTCGCGGGTGACAAAAGGTTGCTGACCACGCCCACGGCGCGGCTGGCATCCAGCACATAGACGGCAGGCCCGGAATAGCGCGGGGCGATCTTGACCGCCGTGTGCACTTTTGACGTGGTCGCGCCCCCGATCAGCAGCGGCAGGTCCATGCCTTCGCGTTCCATCTCGGACGCCAGATGCACCATTTCGTCCAGGGACGGTGTAATCAGACCCGACAGGCCAATCGCATCGACCTGTTCGTCCTTGGCCACCTGCAAGATCTTTTGCGGCGGGACCATGACGCCCAGGTCGATCACTTCGAAATTGTTGCAGGCCAGAACGACGCCGACGATATTCTTGCCGATGTCATGCACATCGCCCTTGACGGTGGCCATCAGGATCTTGCCCGCCGACTGGCGCCCCTCGCCGCCGTTCAGGCGTTTTTCTTCTTCCATATAGGGCAGCAGCACCGCCACGGCCTGTTTCATCACGCGGGCCGATTTCACCACTTGCGGCAGGAACATCTTGCCCGCGCCGAACAGGTCGCCCACCACGTTCATGCCGGCCATGAGCGGCCCCTCGATCACGTCGAGCGGGCGTTCGGCGGCAAGACGCGCTTCTTCGGTATCGGCGTCGATGAATTCGGTGATACCGTTGACCAGCGCGTGTTCCAGCCGCTTTTCGATGGGCCAGTCGCGCCACGCGAGGTCGCGCACGCGTTCCTCGCGCTTGCCGCCCTTGAAGCGGTCGGCAAGGTCCAGCAGGTTCTCGGTGGCCGTGCCGCCGGATTTGGGCTTGCGGTTCAGAACGACGTCCTCGCAGGCCTCGCGCAGGTCCGGGTCGATCTGGTCATAGACCGCCAATTGCCCCGCGTTGACGATCCCCATATCCATACCCGCCTTGATGGCGTGATAGAGGAACACCGCGTGCATCGCTTCGCGCACGGTATCATTGCCGCGAAAGCTGAAGGACAGGTTCGACACGCCGCCCGAGACATGCGCATGGGGCAGGTTCTGGCGTATCCAGCGCGTGGCCTCGATGAAATCGACGCCGTAATTGTCATGCTCTTCGATGCCGGTGGCGACGGCAAAGATATTCGGGTCGAAGATGATGTCTTCGGGCGGAAAGCCCACCTCTTCGGTCAGGATGCGGTAGGCGCGAGCGCAGATTTCGGTCTTGCGCGCGAACGTGTCGGCCTGCCCCTTCTCGTCAAAGGCCATGACCACGACCGCCGCGCCATAGGCCATGCACAGCCGCGCCTGTTCGCGGAACTGGTCCTCGCCTTCTTTCATGGAGATCGAGTTCACGACTGATTTGCCCTGCACGCATTGCAGGCCGGCCTCGATCACCTCCCATTTGGAGCTGTCGATCATGATCGGCACGCGGGCGATATCGGGTTCTGCGGCGACAAGGTTCAGGAATTCGACCATCGCCTTTTTGCTGTCGATCAGCCCTTCGTCCATGTTCACGTCGATGATCTGCGCGCCGTTTTCGACCTGCTCGCGCGCGACATCCAGCGCGGTCGCATAGTCGCGGTTGACGATCAGCTTGCGGAACTTGGCGCTTCCGGTGACATTCGTGCGCTCGCCCACGTTCACGAAGGGAATGTCGGGCGTCAGGACAAAAGGTTCCAGACCGGAGAGGCGAAGATAACGGGTCATGCGGGAACCTTTCGCGGAGCAAAGGGAGCAACGGCTTCGGCAATGGCGCGGATATGGTCGGGCGTGGTGCCGCAGCAGCCGCCGACCACGTTCACCAACCCGTCGCGGGCAAAGCCGCCGACTTGGGCGGCGGTCTGCTCTGGCGTTTCGTCATAGCCGCCAAAGGCATTGGGCAGGCCCGCATTCGGATAGGCGCAGGTGAAGGTGTCGGCAACACCGGCAATTTCGGCGATATGGGGGCGCATCGCCTCTGCCCCCAGCGCGCAATTCAGCCCCACGGTGAAGGGCCGTGCATGGGCGACCGAATGCCAGAACGCGGTCGGTGTCTGGCCCGACAGCGTGCGGCCAGATGCGTCGGTAATGGTGCCCGAAATCATCAGCGGCAGGCGGTGGCCGATCTTCTCGAACGCTTCATTCGCGGCAAAGATCGCGGCCTTGGCGTTGAGCGTGTCGAAAATGGTCTCGATCAGGATGATGTCGGCCCCGCCTTCGATCAGACCGTCGATCTGTTGGCCATAGGCGCGGCGCAACTGGTCGAAGGTGACGGCACGAAAGCCGGGATCGTTCACATCTGGGCTGATGCTGGCGGTGCGGTTCGTCGGCCCCACGGCCCCGGCCACGAAGCGGCGCTTGCCGTCCGCGGCCTGCGCGCGCTCGGCGGCGCGTCGGGCGACTTGCGCACCGGCCACGCTCAGGTCATGGATCGCGTCTTCCAGCCCGTAATCGGCCTGCGCGATGGTCGTGCCGGAAAACGTGTTGGTTTCCAGAATATCCGCGCCCGCCATGGCGAATTGATAATGAATATCCTCGATCGCGTCGGGTTTGGTCAGCACCAGCAGGTCGTTATTGCCCTTTTGCGGGTGGTCGGTGTGGTGATGACGGCAGCTTGGGCCGTGGATATGGCCACCACCGGAATAATCCTCTTCCGACAGGCCAAGCGTCTGGATCATGGTGCCCATCGCGCCGTCAAGGATCAGGATACGCTCGGCGGCCAGTTTGCGCAGCTCGTCATAGACCGGGGCTTCGGGCAGAACCATGTCTTTCATCTTGGGCGTTTTCCATCATTGCGGGTTGTGCAGCATATAGCCCCCCGCGATCTGATAAAAAACCCCATGTTCTTCACGCTGAATATGAAAATCATTCATAAAGGACATGTGGCAGACGACAGGCGCACGCCCTGCCCTGCTAGACGCCGATATACGCTTCCGACACATCGGCGCTCAGATCCTCCATAGCGCCCGACCACACGGTTTTGCCGCGTGCCAAGATGACCGCGCTATCGGCCACTTGCCCCAGTTCCCGCAGTGATTTGTCGATGACAAGGATCGACATGCCGCTGTCGTGTTTCAATTGGGCAATGGTGGCCCAGATCTCGGCGCGGATCAGTGGGGCCAGCCCTTCGGTCGCTTCATCCAAGATCAGCAAGCGTGGGTTGGTCATCAGCGCGCGGCCAATGGCCAGCATCTGCTGCTCGCCCCCCGACAGCGAGGCCGCGCGCTGGCCCGTCCGCTCGCCCAAGCGCGGCAACAGCTCTGTCACCCGCGCCATGGTCCAATGGCCGGGCCGCGCGGCGGCGATCAGGTTCTCGGCCACGGTCAGGCTGGCAAAACAGCGCCGCCCTTCTGGCACCAGCCCCAGCCCAAAGCGGGCCGCGCGAAAGCTGGGCAGGTGATGCAGGTTCTGGCCCGCGAAATGCAGCCCGCCTTGCGACGGGATCATGCGGCAGATGGCCTTGACGGTGGTGGTTTTGCCCATGCCGTTGCGGCCCATCAGCGCCAGAACCTCGCCCTCTGCCAGCGTGAAATCCACCCCGAACAGCGCCTGTGACGCGCCATAGCTGGCGGTCAGATTTTCGACACGCAGAAGCGTCATGCCCCGTCCCCCAGATAGGCTTCGCGCACCTCGGGGTTGGCGCGAATGTCGTCAACGCTGCCGGTGGCGATGATGCGACCGTAAACCAGCACGCTGATGCGGTCCGCAAGCGCGAAAACCGCGTCCATGTCATGCTCTACCAGAAGGATCGGCGCTTCGGCCCGCAGCCCGTCCAGAAAGCCCGTGAGCGTCTTCGACCCTTCGGCACCCAGCCCCGCCATGGGTTCGTCCATGACAAAGGCGCGCGGGCGCAGGGTCAGCGCCACCGCGACCTCTAGCTGCCGCCGCTGGCCATGGCTGAGCGCCGAGGTCCGGGTGTGCATCTGCTCGCTCAGGCCCACACGCGCGAGCGCCGCCTCTGCCCGCTCGCGCAAGGCGCGGTCCGCCATGACCTGCGACCAGAACCGCCACACCCGCCCGCTGGCCCCCAATGCGCCCAGAAGCACGTTTTCCAGCACCGTGTCTTCCATCGCCAGCGCCGAAATCTGGAATGTGCGCCCCAGCCCAAGCCGCGCGCGGGCGGGCGTGGCCAAGGCGGTCACATCGCGCCCATTCAGCCAGACCTGCCCCGCATCGGGCCGCAACCCGCCGCTGATCTGGTGAATGAGTGTCGATTTGCCCGCCCCGTTCGGCCCGATCACGGCATGGATTTCGCCCGCGCGCAGGTCGATGGAAATGCCGTCGCTGGCCCGCAGATTGCCGAAGGACTTGGTGATGCCACAGGTTTCCAGAACAATTTCGCTCATGCCTGCCCCTTTGGCCCGCACAAAAGCCCGATCACACCGCCGCGCGCGAACAGCACCACGCCCAGAAGGATCGCCCCCAGCGCGATATGCCAATGCGTGGTCCAGCCGCCAAGGATATGGTCAAGCGCCACGAACAGGATTGCGCCAATGACCGGCCCCATCAACCGCCCGACACCGCCCAAGATAATCAGCACGATCAATTCGCCCGACAGGTGCCAGCTGAACATGGACGGGCTGACAAAGCGGTTCAGGTCGGCAAACAGCGCGCCCGCCAGCCCCGTGATCGCGCCGGAGATGACAAAGGCCACCAGCTTCAGCCGGGTTGGGTCCAGCCCCACGGTTTGCACCCGCACCGGCACTTGGCGCGCCGCGTTCAGCGCCAGCCCGAAGGGCGAGGCCACAAGCCGCGCGTTCAGCCACAGCGCCAGCAGAAGCGCCGCGAAACACAGGCCGAAGAACTGGATGGGCGCGAGCGTGTTCAGCCCCGGAAACTCATTTCGGACATAGATGGAAATCCCGTCCTCTCCGCCATAGCGCGACCAAGAGATCGCGAAGTAATAAAACATCTGCGCGAAGGCGAGGGTTATCATGATGAAATAGACCCCGCTCGTGCGCAGGCTGAGCGCCCCGATGGCAAGCGCGGCAAGGGCCGAGGTGAGGGTCGCCACCAGCCAGATAACCGGCATGGATTTCGTGCCCTCCAGCACCGCGAAGCCCAGATCGAGCGGCATGTAATTCTGCGCATGAAAGGCCAGAATGCCCATGCTGTAGCCGCCGATCCCGAAAAACGCGGCATGGCCGAAGCTGACCAGCCCGCCCCAGCCAAGCGCGATGTTCAGCCCCACAGCAGCAAGCGCCAGGATTGCGGCGCGGGTGGCGAGCGTGATGGTAAACGGCTCATCGACCGCAAGCGCATAGAGCGGCACGGCCAAAAACCCGGCCAGCAGCAGGATGTTCAGATGGCGCTCGCGGATCATGCGCGCGCGCCCATCAGGCCGGTGGGGCGGAAGATCAGCACAAGGCTCATCAGGATATAGACCGCCATGTTGGCGAGCGACGATCCCACCGACATGGCCGTGGCGGGGTCCAGAAACAGGCGGAAGAAGGCGGGCAGAAAGACGCTGCCAAGGGTTTGCGTCAGCCCCACAAGGAGAGCGCCCACAAACGCCCCCTTGATCGACCCGATGCCGCCGATGACGATGGTGACGAAGGCCAAGATCAGCACCGGCTCTCCCATGCCGACCTGCACCGACTGGATCGCGCCCACTAGGGCCCCGGCCAGCCCGGCAAGCGCGGCACCCAAGGCGAAGATCAGCGTGTAAAGCCTTGATATATCAACACCAAGAGCCGCGATCATCTCGCGGTCATTCTCGCCCGCACGGATCTGGATGCCGATGCGCGTGCGCTCGATCAGCGCCCAAAGCGTCAGCGCCACCGCCAGCCCCGCGCCGATCAGCGCCAGCCGGTAAAGCGGGTATTGAATGCCGCCCGGCAGCGTGACGGGGCCGGACAGCCAGTCGGGGATGTCCAGATAAAGCGGGAACGACCCGAAAATCAGCCGCGTGCCTTCGGAAAAAATCAGGATCAGCGCGAAGGTCGCGAGCACCTGGTCCAGATGGTCGGCGGCATAAAGGCGGCGGATGACCAGCATTTCCACCAGAACGCCCGCGACGGCGGCGGCCACAAGCGCGCCTAGAAGCGCCAGCAGGAACGATCCCGTGGCCCCCGCAACGGCGGCCGCTGCAAACGCGCCCACCATGTAAAGCGAGCCATGGGCGAGGTTTATCAACCCCATGACGCCGAAAATCAGCGTCAGGCCCGCTGCCATCAGGAACAGCATGACGCCGGATTGCAGGCCGTTCAGAACCTGTTCGATGATGAGGATCGTTGACATGACAGGGCTTCCCGTCCCGGGCTTGATCCGGGACCTTGCGGACCTCGCACCGACCGCGCGGCCGGCAAGGCCCCGGCTCAAGGCCGGGGCGCCTGGGGCTTAATCCATCTGGCACTCTGCCGCATAGGCGTCGGCATGATCTTCCAGCGCGACCCCGATGATGCGGTTGGTGAAGACATCGCCTTCGCGGATGACCTCGCGCGCGTAGATGGTCTGGATCGGGTGCTGGTTCGGCCCGAAGCGGAATTCGCCGCGGGTGCTGTCGAAATCCGCCTCGCGCAGCGCGGCGCGGAAGGCGGCGTTATCCGACGGGTCGGCCTTTTCCAGCGCCGAGATCAGCAGGTTCGCCGTGTCGAACCCTTGGCTGGCATAAAGCGAGGGCAGCCGCCCGTATTCGGCCTGAAAGCTTTCGACAAAGGCCGCGTTCACCGGAATGTCGATGTCTTTCGACCATTGCGAGGTGTTGACAACCCCCAGCGCCGCTTCGCCCACCGCTTGTAGAATGCCTTGGTCAAAGCTGAAGGCGGGCCCTACCACCGGAATATCCACCCCGCTATCGGCATATTGTTTCAGGAACGAAATGCCCATGCCGCCGGGCAGGAAGAAGAAAACGCTATCGGCGCCCGACGCGCGGATCTGCGCAATTTCGGCCGCGTAATCGGTCTGGCCCAGTTGCGTGTAGATCTCGCCCGCAAGCGCGCCTTCATACATGCGCTTGTAGCCTGTCAGCGCGTCTTGGCCCGCCGGGTAATTCGGCGCAAGGATGAAGCTGTTGGCATAGCCCGCCGTATTGGCATAGGCACCCGCCGCTTCGTGCAGGTTGTCATTCTGCCATGCGACGTTGAAATAATTCGGATGACAGCCGCGCCCGGCCAGTTGCGACGGGCCCGCATTGGGCGACAGATAAACCACGCCCTGATTGACCGCCGCCGGGATCACGGCCATGGCGAGGTTCGAGAAGATGATGCCCGTCATCACATCCACGCGGTCGGACTGGATCATCTTGTCGGCCAGTTGCACGGCGATGTCGGGCTTTTGCTGGTCATCCTCGACCACCAGCTCGATATCGTCGCGGCCCGATTGCGCCAGCGCCAGCAAGAAGCCGTCGCGCACGTCAATCCCCAGACCCGCGCCGCCGCCCGAGAGCGTGGTAATCATGCCGACCTTCACCTCGGCCTGCGCCGTGCTGGCCAGCGCCAGAAGCGCGGTCGTCATCAGCAGTTTTTTCATTTCGTTACTCCCTGTAGGTTTTATTCTTTGATGGACGTTTTGCGCGTGCTTCGTCAAGGATGGCTGATCTGTCCGCCCCCCACTGCCGCCGCCACGCCCGTGGTGCCGGGGCAGGATGTAGGCAAGCCGCGTGCGACCCGCACCGCCAGATGGGCGAAGGCTTGCGCTTCCAGCATGTCGCCACTCAGGCCCAGATCATCGACCGAGACAACGTCTGACGGCACCAGCGCCGCGATCCGGCGCATCAGGTCCGGGTTGTGCCGCCCGCCGCCGCAGACCAACAGGCGCGAAGGGGCGTCAGGCAAGTGTTCAAAGCCCGCCGCCACCGCGCCCGCCGCGCAGGCTGATAGCGTGGCCAGCGCATCGGGCGTGTCCAGATGGGCCACGCGGGTCACAAGGTCCGTCGCGCGGTCCAGCGATTTGGGCGGGATGCGCCGGAAATACCCCTCGGCCAGGTATCCCGCGACAATGGCGTCATCCGTCGTGCCTTGGGCCGCCAGCGCGCCGCCCGTGTCGCGCGGCTGGCCAAGGCGGGTCTGGCAAAGGTCGTCCATGGGCGCGTTTGCGACGCCCGTGTCAAAAGCCAGCAGCGCGCCGGGGTCTTCGGGCCGGTCAAAGCTTGGGTCCACATAAGTCAGGTTGCCGACACCGCCCAAGTTCAGAAAGGCGACCGGCGCGTCGGCCTTCAGATACTTGGCCAATGCGAAATGGTAGAACGGGGCCAAGGGTGCCCCCTGCCCGCCCAGTTGCATGTCGGAGCTGCGGAAATCCCACACGACCGGCAGGCCAGACACCAGCGCCAGAACCGCGCCCGACCCGGCCTGATGCGTGCGCCGCCCGGCCGGGTCATGCGCCAGGGTCTGGCCGTGAAAGCCTACGATCTGGATGCCGGAAAACCGCGCCATCACCTCGGCATGGGCGGTCTCGATCAGTTCAGCAACCGGCTCGACCCCCGGATCGCCGGGCCAAAGCCCTTGGGCCGCGAAGAGCGCCGCGCGCTCGTCTGGCCTGTAGGGACGGAACGCGGTCGGGCCGAAGCCGTGGATCACCTCTCCATCCGTGTCCAGCACCGCGGCATCGACCCCGTCCAGCGATGTGCCCGACATCAGCCCCAAGGCCCGCGTGACCTGTTGTTTCAACATGGGCTTTCCCTTGTCCGCCGCCACGCGTATAGAAACGCGCAATCTGTTGTCCGGGACAAGCGAAAATGACCTACAAGCCGAAATCGGATTTCCTGATAACCCTGATCGAGCGCGGCTTTCTGGCCGATTGCACCGATCTGCAAGGGCTGGACGAAGCGCTTTTGAAAGGCGTCGTGCCCGCCTATATCGGCTATGACGCGACGGCGAAATCGCTGCATGTGGGGCATTTGCTGAACATCATGCTGCTGCGCTGGTTGCAGAAAACCGGGCACAAGCCGATCACGCTGATGGGCGGCGGCACGACCAAGGTGGGCGACCCTTCGTTTCGGTCGGAAGAACGCCCGCTTCTGGACGCGGCCGCGATTGACAGCAATATCAAGGGGATGCAGGCGGTTTTTGCCAAGTATCTGCGCTATGACGATGCGCCCGATGGCGCGATCATGCTCAATAACGCCGAATGGCTGGACGGGTTGAACTACCTCGATTTCCTTCGCGATGTGGGGCGGCATTTCTCTGTCAACCGGATGCTGAGCTTCGAGAGCGTGAAATCGCGGCTGGACCGCGAGCAGTCGCTGAGCTTTCTCGAATTCAACTACATGATCCTGCAAGCCTATGATTTCGTTGAAATCAATCGCCGCCATGGCTGCCTGTTGCAGATGGGCGGGTCGGACCAGTGGGGTAATATCGTGAACGGGATCGACCTTGCCCGGCGCATGGCCGATACCCAGATTTTCGGGCTGACCACGCCTTTGCTGACGACCTCGGACGGGCGCAAGATGGGCAAGTCCCAAGGCGGTGCGATCTGGCTGAATGCCGATATGCTGAGCCCTTATGAATTCTGGCAATTCTGGCGCAACACGACCGATGCCGATGTGGGCCGATTCCTGAAGCTTTACACCGAATTGCCGGTTGCGGAATGCGACCGTCTGGGTGCGCTGGAAGGGTCCGAGATCAACGCGGCGAAGATCATCCTTGCCAACGAGGTGACGACGCTCTGCCACGGCGCCGAGGCCGCGGCGGCGGCAGAGGCAACCGCGCGCGAGGTGTTCGAGAAGGGCGGCGCGGGCGACGATTTGCCGACGCTGACCCTCTCGCCCGCCGATCTGGGCGACGGGGTGTCGATGGCGCAGCTTTTCGTGCGCGCGGGGCTCGCCTCTTCGGGCAAAGAGGCAAAACGCTTGATTGCCGAGGGCGGAGCAAAAGCCAATGACGTCGCCGTCAGCGATGCGGGCCAGATGGTCGATGCGGCAGCACTGGCGGAACCGATGAAGCTGTCGGCGGGCAAGAAGCGGCACGCGTTGGTCGTTCTGGGCTAAGGCAGGTGCGTCACAAACAAAACCGGCCCGCGCCGCGCCGTCGGCGGGCCGGGGACTGCCGATCCTGCCTTCGAGCCTGTGCGCTTTATGGCTGCCATGTCCGTCGAACGCCATAGCTACGCGTATTGATCAACCAATCGGCAGGCCGCGGGACGGCCCGCCGATGGCGCGGCGCGCTTCGCGCTTGATTCCGCGCCAGTTCCAGCGACAAAACAAAAACCCCGGACCTTTCGGACCGGGGTTTTCAAATGCAAATGCTATACTCGGCTTACAGCCCGTCGATGACCCGCATCAGATCATCGGCGGCCTTGTCGAGCGCGTCCTTATCCTCGCCCGAAGCGGAGCCGGCTTTGCCGCGCACCTCTTCAAGGATGCCCTGCAGTGCCGTGCGGGCTTCTTCGCCAGCCGCCGGGAAAGCGCGTTCGGCCAGAACCGTCGTGGCTTCCGGGCTGATCTCGGCGAAACCGCCAGTCACAACGAAACGCTCTTCGCCATTGGCCCCTTCGACCACCAGCACGCCGGGGCGCAGAGTGGTGATGGTGGGCGCGTGGTCGGGCATGGCGGTCAGGTCGCCATCGGCACCGGGGATCTGCACGGCCCGCGCCTGACCCGAGGCCAGCTTGCGCTCTGGGCTGACCAGATCGAATTGCAACATATCAGCCATACGGCCCTCCATTTGGCAGGATCGGGGCGGCGGACCGCCCCATATCCAAGACCCGTCTTAGGCCGCTGCGGCCATCTTCTCTGCCTTGGCGATCACATCGTCGATGTCACCGACCATGTAGAACGCACCTTCCGGCAGGTGGTCATATTCGCCGGCGACAACGGCCTTGAAGGACGCGATCGTCTTCTCCAACGGCACCTGGATGCCGTCAGAGCCGGTGAACACTTTCGCCACGTCGAAGGGCTGCGACAGGAAGCGCTGGATTTTCCGGGCGCGGGCCACTGTCAGCTTGTCCTCTTCCGACAGTTCGTCCATGCCAAGGATGGCGATGATGTCCTGAAGCGACTTGTAGCGCTGCAAGATACCCTGAACGTCGCGGGCCACCTGGTAATGCTCTTCGCCCACGATCTGCGGGTCGAGGATACGCGAGTTGGAATCGAGCGGGTCCACAGCCGGGTAGATGCCCAGTTCGGAAATCGCGCGCGACAACACGGTGGTTGCGTCGAGGTGAGCAAACGAGGTCGCCGGTGCAGGGTCGGTCAAGTCGTCCGCAGGCACGTAGATAGCCTGCACCGAGGTGATGGACCCGGCTTTGGTCGAGGTGATGCGTTCCTGAAGCGCGCCCATGTCGGTGGCCAGCGTCGGCTGGTAGCCCACGGCGGACGGGATACGACCCAGAAGTGCCGACACCTCGGAGCCTGCCTGCGTGAAGCGGAAGATGTTGTCCACGAAGAACAACACGTCGGTGCCCGACTGGTCGCGGAACTGTTCTGCCAGCGTCAGACCGGTCAAGGCCACACGCGCACGCGCACCCGGCGGTTCGTTCATCTGGCCGTAAACCAGCGCCACTTTCGATTCCGACAGGTTGTCGATGTTGATAACGCCGGATTCGATCATCTCGTGATACAGGTCGTTCCCTTCACGGGTCCGTTCACCCACACCCGCGAACACCGAGAAACCCGAGTGCACTTTCGCAATGTTGTTGATGAGTTCCATGATGAGCACGGTCTTGCCCACACCAGCACCACCGAACAGGCCGATCTTGCCGCCCTTCGAGTAAGGGGCCAGCAGGTCGATCACCTTGATGCCGGTGACGAGGATTTCCGACTCGGTCGATTGCGCGTCGAAACCGGGGGCGGGCTGGTGGATGGCGCGCTTTTCAGCGGCTTCCAGCGGTGCGCCTTCGTCCACCGGCTCGCCGACCACGTTCAGGATGCGGCCCAGGGTTGCGTCGCCCACGGGAACCATGATCGGTTCGCCCGAGTCGGTCACGGCCTGACCACGGACCAGTCCTTCGGTCGCGTCCATGGCGATGGTGCGCACGGTGCTTTCGCCCAAGTGCTGGGCAACTTCCAGCACAAGGCGTTTGCCGTTATTGTCGGTTTCCAGCGCGTTCAGGATGGGCGGCAGATCGCCGTCGAACTGCACGTCGACGACGGCGCCGATGACCTGCACAATTTTGCCGTTTGAAGCCATTGTCTTTTTCTCCGGGTTCGTCAGAGCGCTTCGGCGCCCGAAATGATCTCGATAAGCTCTTTGGTGATCGCGGCCTGACGCGAGCGGTTATACTCGGTGGTCAAGCGGTCGATCATGTCGCCAGCGTTGCGGGTCGCGTTGTCCATAGCGGACATCCGCGCGCCCTGCTCGGAGGCGCCGTTTTCCAGAAGAGCGGTGAAGATCTGGGTGGTCACTGCGCGGGGCAGCAGGTCCGCAAGGATCGCTTCTTCGGACGGTTCGTAGTCGTAAAGCGCACCGGCCTCTGCCTCTTCGTCGATCACGGCAGGAATGACCTGCGTGGCCGTCGGGATCTGGCTGATGACCGATTCAAACCGGTTGAAGAAGATGGTCGCGACGTCGAACTCGCCCGCGTCGAACATGTCGAACACCTTGTTCGCCACATCCGCCGCGTTCTGGTAGCCCACGCGCTTGACCTCGCTCAGGTCGATATGGGCGACCAGATGCGCCCCCAGGTCGCGCTTGAGCTGTTCACGGCCCTTCTTGCCGACCGTCAGGATCTTGACGGTCTTGCCCTCTGCGAGAAGCTTGTTGGCCCGTGCGCGCGCCAGCTTCACGATGGACGAGTTGAAGCCACCGCACAGACCCCGCTCTGCGGTCATGACAACCAGCAGATGGGTGTTGTCGCTGCCGGTGCCCGCCAGCAGTTTCGGCGCCGTGTCCGACCCTGCAACAGACGCTGCAAGGCCGTTGACGACCGTGGCCATCTTGTCGGCATAGGGCCGCGCGGCTTCTGCCGCATCCTGGGCGCGGCGAAGTTTCGCCGCCGCGACCATCTGCATGGCTTTGGTGATCTTGCGCGTCGATTTAACGCTCTCGATCCTGTTTTTTAGGTCCTTGAGGCTAGGCATACGCTTGTCCTCTCACCGCCCTCAGGCGAAATCTTTCGCGAATTCGTCGAGTGCTGCGCGGATCTTGTCTTCCAACTCGCCTTTCACCTTGCGGTCATTGACGGTCATGTCGTCCAGAAGCGCCTTGTGCTTACCGCGCAGATGCGCCAGCAGGCCAGCCTCGTAGCGACCCACGTCCTTGACGGCGATCTTGTCCAGATAGCCCTGCGTGCCCGCATAGATGACGCAGACAATTTCCGCGTTGGTCATCGGCGAATACTGGCCTTGCTTCATCAGCTCGGTCAGGCGTGCGCCACGGTTCAGCAGTTTCTGGGTCGACGCATCCAGGTCGGAACCGAACTGCGCAAAGGCCGCCATTTCGCGATACTGCGCCAGTTCCAGCTTCACCGGGCCTGCGACCGACTTCATGGCATTGGTCTGTGCGGACGAGCCCACACGAGACACCGACAGACCGGTGTTCACAGCCGGACGAATACCCTGATAGAACAGTTCCGTTTCAAGGAAGATCTGGCCGTCGGTGATCGAGATCACGTTGGTCGGAATGAAGGCCGACACGTCGCCGCCCTGCGTTTCGATGATCGGCAACGCGGTCAGCGAACCTGCGCCGTGATCTTCGTTCAGCTTGGCCGAACGCTCCAGCAGGCGGGAGTGCAGGTAGAACACGTCGCCGGGGTAAGCTTCGCGGCCCGGCGGACGGCGCAGCAGCAGCGACATCTGGCGATAAGCCACGGCCTGCTTAGAGAGGTCATCATAGATGATCAGCGCGTGGCGGCCGTTGTCGCGGAAATGCTCGGCCATTGCGGTTGCGGCATAGGGCGCGAGGAACTGCATCGGTGCAGGGTCGGATGCGGTTGCAGCCACCACGATCGTGTAGTCGATCGCGCCGGTTTCTTCCAGCTTCTTCACCAGCTGTGCCACGGTCGAGCGCTTCTGACCGATCGCGACATAGACGCAATAGAGCTTCTTGCTCTCGTCGTCGCCAGCGGCTTCGTTGTAGGATTTCTGGTTCAGGATCGTATCGAGCGCCACGGCGGTTTTGCCGGTCTGACGGTCACCAATGATCAATTCGCGCTGGCCACGGCCAACCGGGATCATTGCGTCCACGGATTTCAGACCGGTTGCCATCGGCTCATGCACCGATTTACGCGGGATGATGCCGGGGGCTTTCACGTCCGCGACCGAACGCTTGGTGGTCTTGATTTCGCCCTTGCCGTCGATGGGGTTGCCAAGGCCGTCGACAACGCGGCCCAGCAGCTCGTCGCCGACCGGCACGTCCACGATGGACTTGGTGCGCTTGACGGTGTCGCCTTCCTTGATTCCGCGGTCGTCGCCGAAGATAACGATACCCACGTTGTCGGCTTCGAGGTTGAGCGCCATGCCGCGCACACCGCCGGGGAATTCGACCATCTCGCCGGCCTGAACATTGTCCAGACCATGCACACGGGCGATACCGTCACCGACCGAGAGCACACGGCCCACTTCGGCGACTTCGACATCCTGACCGAAGTTCTTGATCTGCTCCTTCAGGATGGCAGAAATCTCAGCAGCTTGGATACCCATTTATCCGACCTCTTTCATGCTGTTCTTGAGGGCCGCGAGCTGCGCGCGGATCGACGTGTCGATCATTTGCGAGCCCACCTTGATGACAAGACCGCCGATGAGCGATTCATCGACGACCAGTTTCAGTTTGATCTCTTTGCCAACACGCGCTTTCAGCGTCTTGACCAGTTCGGCTTCCTGCGCCTTGCTCAGCGCCTTGGCAGAGGTCACTTCGGCTGTGACTTCGCCCTTTTCTTCCGCGATCATGGCGCGCAAGGCAGCCAGAACCTGCGGCAAGGCAAACATGCGGCGCTTGCTGGCCATCAGGCCAAGCCCGCCCGCCACGGCTTGCGACAGTTTCATCTTCGCACCCAGCGCGGTGATCGCGCGGGTCACGTCGTCGCGGGAATAGATCGGCGAGGAAATCAGGTCGCGCAGCTCTGCGCTGTCGGTCAGCGCGCCATCCAGCGCGTCAACATCGTTTTCCAGCGCCTTCAGCGCCTTGGCTTCCTTCGACAGCTCGAAAATGGCTGTGGCATAGCGCTGTGCGATGCCGGAGGAGATCGAAGCTGGTTCGGACACGTCCACCCTTCCATCTGGTTGCACCGCACCCTGCGCCCTGGCCCGATGCCAGAAGTGCAACGCTGTCGCGGCATGTGAAATCGGCGCGGGTTTAGCAGAGCCCTTTTGATGCTGCAACCGCCAAGGCCACATGTTGGGCCCAAAGCGTGACGAAAACTGCATGTTGGCTGCGCCATTGCATCTTGCGCTTGCGCTATCATGCCCTGGAGCGCCGAAAAACCGCGCATCGGGCCTGTCCGCGGAAACGATTCTTTGCCGCGGTTCCTAGCGTTGGTCGCGCCAGGCCGGACGTGTGCCTGCCGGTTGCGCCACCCCGTCGAGGATTCGCAGCGGGCGGCGGTCCTTCACGGCCAGCCCGCTTGTCGGCGTATCGGCCACGCGGCGCGCGCGCACCACCAGAACGCCGCCTGCCCGCAGCCGCACCATGCGGCTGCCAAGTCGCTCCAGCCACATCGCCCATCGCAGCCAGCGGCGGGTGTCGCGCGGCGGAAAGAACAGCGCGCCGCCCGTGTCGGAAATCTGGAAGCCGTGATCGCGCAAGAGCGTCGCGATCTGGCCGCTGGAATAAGGCCGCCCCAGCGCGAATGGCGTGCCATCCATCCGCGCCCACAGACCCGACCGGTTGGGCAGGATGAACAGCGCCTCGCCGCCCACGCGCAGCACGCGCGCGGCTTCTTCCAGCAGCGCCGCAGGCCGGTCGCTGGTTTCCAGCCCGTGCAGCATCACCAGCCGGTCGATGCTATCGGTCGCAAGCGGCCAGCTGGTTTCCTCAGTCAGGACGGAATGGTTCGCGGCCTCTGCCGGCCAATGCATGACGCCTTGCTGCGCGGGCATCAGCGCGATCACGCGCCGCGCGGGCGCAAGCCACGGGCGCAACAGCGGCACCGCAAAGCCGAACCCCGCCACATCCTTGCCCGCAAGGTCGGGCCAATGCAGCAAACACTGGTCGCGCAACGCCTTTTGCGCCGCCCGCCCCAAGGACGTGGTATAATAGAAATCGCGCAGGGCGATCACGTCATGGTGCATATCGGTCCTCTTGGCCGCGCGTTTGATCTGGCGGCAGGGTCGCGCTAGCTTGGGGTCGACCATACCCCAAGCGATGGAAAACGCCATGCCCCTTGAACTGCTTGCCCTGCGCTGCCTGAGCGACAATTACGCCTACCTGCTGCATGACGCGGTCAGCGGCCAGACCGCCGTGGTCGATGTGCCCGAAGCCGGCCCGGTCTTTGCCGCCTTGGCCGACACGGGCTGGGCGCTGTCGCATATCCTGATTACCCATCACCACAACGACCATATCGGCGGCGTGGAAGAGTTGCGCGCGGCCACCGGGGCCGAGGTCTGGGGTGCCAAGGCCGATGCCCACCGCCTGCCCCCGCTTGACCTCGCGCTGGCAGAGGGCGACCGCGTGGCCTTTGGCGGCGAAGAGGCCGAAATCCTCGACGTGTCGGGCCACACGATCGGCCATATCGCCTTTCACTTCCCGCAAAGCGCGCTTGTCTTTACGGCCGACAGCCTGATGGCGCTTGGCTGCGGGCGGCTGTTCGAGGGGACGGCCGACCAGATGTGGACGAGCCTATCCAAGCTGACTGCCCTGCCCGACCAGACCCGCGTCTGCTCTGGCCATGACTACCTTGCCGGCAACGCGGCCTTCGCGCAAAGCGTCGATGCCGCGAACCCGGCGCTGGCCGCACGCATGGACAAGCTGGACGAGATGCGCGCCAAGGGCGAACCGATGGCCATCGCGACCATCGCCGAGGAAAAGGCCACGAACCCTTTCCTGCGCGCCAGCGATCCGCAGATGAAAGCCGCGCTTGGCATGGCCGGGGCCAGCGATGCCAAAGCCTTTGCCGAATTGCGCGCGCGCAAGGACCGTTTCTAATCACTTTTCCCGACAAGACGGCCCGCAAGCCCGCTTTCCCCAAAAAAACACTTGAAGGAAGAGGAATAAAACCGAAGTTTAACACTATGAGGCGAACATGGTGATGCGAGGCTCGGCCCCGCCGCCATCCAGAAACAGGAGCGTCTGACGTGCCATCTTTCTCAACCACCCTGGAGCAATCCATCCACGGAGCCCTGGCTTTGGCCAATGCCCGGCGGCACGAATTCGCAACGCTGGAACATTTGCTGCTGTCGCTGATCGACGAGCCGGACGCGAAACGTGTCATGCAGGCCTGCAATGTCGATCTGGACACGCTGCGCGCGACCCTGCTGGAATTCATCGAGGATGAGCTGTCATCCCTCGTGACCGACATCGAAGGGTCCGAAGCGGTGCCGACGGCGGCCTTCCAGCGCGTTATCCAGCGCGCGGCCATCCATGTGCAAAGCTCTGGCCGCAACGAAGTGACCGGCGCGAATGTGCTGGTCGCGATCTTTGCCGAACGCGAATCCAACGCGGCCTATTTCCTGCAAGAACAGGACATGACCCGCTATGACGCGGTGAATTTCATCGCCCATGGCGTGGCCAAGAACAGCCAGTTCAGCGAAGAGCGCCCGGTGACGGGGGCCGAAGAAGAACAGGCGGAACAAGCCAAGGCAGAGGACAAGGCGAAGGAAACCGCGCTTGGCAAATATTGCGTGGACCTGAACGCCAAGGCGCGCGAGGGCGATGTGGACCCGCTGATCGGCCGTGCCGCCGAGGTGGAGCGCTGCATCCAGGTGCTGTGCCGCCGCCGCAAGAACAACCCGCTGCTGGTGGGTGATCCTGGCGTGGGCAAAACCGCGATTGCCGAAGGTCTGGCCAAGAAGATCGTCGAAGGGGAAACCCCGGACGTGCTCTCCGGCTCGACCATCTACTCGCTCGACATGGGCGCGCTGCTGGCGGGCACCCGCTACCGGGGCGATTTCGAGGAGCGGCTGAAAGCCGTTGTGCAAGAGCTGGAGGATCATCCCGACGCGGTGCTGTTCATCGACGAAATCCACACGGTCATCGGGGCAGGTGCCACATCCGGCGGCGCGATGGATGCGTCGAACCTGCTGAAACCCGCGCTGCAAGGCGGCAAGCTGCGCTGCATGGGGTCTACGACCTACAAGGAATTCCGCCAGCATTTCGAGAAGGACCGCGCCCTGTCGCGGCGCTTCCAGAAGATTGACGTGAACGAGCCGACGGTCGAGGACAGCATCAAGATCCTGATGGGTCTGAAGCCCTATTTCGAAGAACATCACGACATTCGTTATACGAATGACGCGATCAAGACCGCCGTGGAACTGGCCGCGCGCTACATCAACGACCGCAAGCTGCCCGACAAGGCGATCGACGTGATCGACGAGGCGGGAGCAGCGCAGCACCTGCTGCCCGAGTCGAAGCGCCGCAAGACGATCTCTCCGAAAGAGATCGAGGCGGTGGTGGCCAAGATCGCCCGCATCCCGCCGAAGAACGTCACCAAGGACGACGCGGAACTGCTGCGCGATCTGGAACGCTCGCTGAAGCGGGTTGTGTTCGGGCAGGACGGGGCCATCGACGCGCTGGCATCTGCCATCAAACTGTCGCGCGCGGGCCTGCGCGAGCCGGAGAAACCCATCGGCAACTACCTGTTCGCGGGTCCGACCGGCGTGGGCAAGACCGAGGTCGCCAAGCAATTGGCCGACATCCTTGGCGTGGAACTGCTGCGGTTCGACATGTCGGAATACATGGAGAAACACGCCGTCAGCCGCCTGATCGGCGCGCCTCCGGGGTATGTGGGTTTCGACCAGGGCGGTCTGCTGACCGATGGTGTCGACCAGCACCCGCATTGCGTGCTGCTCTTGGACGAGATCGAGAAGGCGCATCCGGATGTCTACAACATCCTGTTGCAGGTCATGGACCACGGGCAGTTGACCGACCATAACGGTCGCACGGTCAATTTCCGCAACGTGATCCTCATCATGACCTCGAACGCGGGCGCGGCAGAGCAGGCCAAGGCCGCCATCGGCTTTGCCCGTGACCGCCGCGAGGGTGAGGATACCGCCGCGATCGAGCGCACCTTCACGCCCGAATTCCGCAACCGTCTGGATGCGGTCATCAGCTTCGCGCCGCTTGGCCGCAGCATCATCATGCAGGTGGTCGAGAAATTCGTGCTGCAACTGGAAGCGCAACTTCTGGACCGCAATGTCACGATCGACCTGTCGGAAGAGGCCGCGCATTGGCTGGGCGAGAAGGGCTATGATGACAAGATGGGCGCGCGGCCGCTGGGCCGCGTGATCCAGGAACACATCAAGAAGCCCTTGGCCGAAGAACTGCTGTTCGGCAAGCTGACCAAGGGCGGTGTCGTCCATGTGCGCGTGCGCGATGGCGAGTTGGTGCTGGACCTGGAAGGCCCGGACGCCAAGCGCATCACCGGCAACAAGCCGCCCTTGCTGACGGCGGATTAAGCAACACAGGCCCGCGCCCCCACAGGCGCGGGCCAAATCGTTCCGCCCGGAGGGTGTGAGAATGCTCATCCCGATCCGGGACCATAACCCCAGCCAACGCATCCCGTATGTGACCTATGCGCTGCTGGCCGCCAATATCCTGATTTTTCTCGGCTATTACAGCCTGTTCAGCAACGAGGCGGCGCTTATGCGCTTCTTCATGCAATGGGGCATGGTGCCCGCGGCCATTGATGCGGGGCTTGGGCTTGATACGCTGCTGACGCATCAATTCCTGCATGGCGGCATCGCGCATCTGGCCTTCAACATGCTGTTTCTGTGGATATACGGCGACAACATGGAAGAGGCGTGGGGCCACCTGCCCTTTCTGGCCTTCTACCTGGCTTGCGGCATAGCCGCCGGTCTTGCGCAATACCTGTCAGAGCCGCAGAGTTATATCCCCATGGTCGGCGCATCCGGCGCGATTGCGGGCGTGCTGGGGGGCTACCTCCTGCTTTACCCGCGCGCGCGAATCGACATGTTCCTGTTCCTGCTGGTCTATTTCCGCATCATCCCTATCCCGGCCTGGCTGGTGCTGGGCGGCTGGTTCGGGATGCAGGTCTTCGCCGGGCTTGGCCCCAGCGCCGCAGAGGATGGCGTGGCCTACTGGGCGCATATCGGCGGATTCATAGCCGGTGTGGTTATCGCTCTGCCCCTGTGGCTGCGCCAAGGCGGGCGGGCGCTATGGGCCAAGACCCACGGTCACCCGCCCCATCCCGATGCGCGCTATCGCATTGGCCGCACGGATATTCCGCGCGCGGGCAAGCTGCGCAACCCGTGGCTGCGCTAGCGGCTCTCGCCGCCTTCGTCCTGATAGCCGGTGTCGATCTCGTCGCGGCGCATCTCGACCGGGCGACGTTCGATAGCGATCGGTTCGGCAGGCTCTGGTGCCTTATAGTCCGGGCGCAAGACCTCGGGGTTGCGTAGCCAGATGTCGCGCTGCGCGAAGGGGATCTCGATACCCTCCTCCTTGAAGCGCTCGGCAATCTGGTGGCGCAATTCGGTGCGCACCGACAGGCCAAGGCTGATGTCGCTGAGCATCATCCGCAACTCGAACATCAGCGCATCGGCGCCGAAATCGGTAAACACGACCGACGGGGCCGGGTCGAGCAGCGCCAAGGGTTGCGCATCACCGATCTCTTGCAAGATCTCTTGCACGCGGCGGGTGTCGCTGCCATAGGCCACGCCCACCGGCACGATGATGCGGCCGGTCTTGTTGTAGCGGGTCCAGTTGGTAACGGATTGCGCGATCAGGTCGGCATTGGGCACGATCACGTCGGTGCGGTCGAAGGTCTCTATCCGGGTCGAGCGCACGGAGATGGATTTCACCGTGCCCATGGTCGGGCCGACCTCGATCCAGTCGCCTTCGGCAATGGGCCGCTCAATCAGCAGGATCAGCCCCGAGATGAAGTTCGACACGATGTTTTGCAGGCCAAAACCAATGCCGACCGACAGCGCACCGGCAACTATGGCAAGGCCCGACAGGTCAATGCCCGCGGTCGAGATCGCGATCAAGGCGGCGGCGAAAATCCCGACATAGCCGGTGCCAGAGATGATGGCCTTTTGCCCGCCCTTGTCGATCTTGGTCTTGGGCAGCACCGTCGAGCCGAGCGCGCCTTGCAACAGCCGGGTCGCGTAATAGCCCAAAGTGAAGACTAACAGCAGCACCAGAAGTGCGCTTGGCGCGATGCGCGTCTCGCCGATCTGGAAGCCCGACATCACGGTGCTGAAGACTTCGCCCAGATCGGTCGCACGCACGCCCCAGACCAGCGCGAACAGCGGAAGCGACGCCAGCGACAGCACGAAGCCGAAAAGCGCGGGCAACAGCGGCTCTGGCGCGTCATCCGGGCGCTTGGTGACAAGATCGTAAATATCGGCCACGATGCGCTGGATCAGCAGCAGCACCGCGAACAGCGCGAAAGAGGCGATGGTCGGGAACAAGAGCGCCTCTGCGGCGTTCAGATAGCCCAAGCCCGCCAGAACCGGCGATGCAAAGGCAATCGCCATGCCCGCGCGCCCCACAAGCCCGATGGCGCGGTCCTTGAACAAGGTGTCCTGCTCTGACGCGGCATTGGCGCGCGCATGTTTCAGGAACAGTTGCGACAGGCGGAACAGCGCGAGCGCGGTCAGGATGATGACCGGAAAGGCCACGACCGACACGGCGGCGCGGTCGGCTTCGCCGTCGCGGATGAAGATCAGAACCACCTCGTAAAGGCCCATGAACAGGCCCAGCAGATTCACGAAAACACGGCCTTGGCGGCGTTGGCCATCGGTCAACATGAGCGGTGCGCGCAAATCGGCAGAGGCCGGGAACAGCCATTGCCCGACCCAGCGCGCGATGAAATAGATCACGCCCATGACCGCCACGCCGCGCGCCAACTCGTCACCGCGCACGCCCAGCATGGAGGACGCGAGCGCCGCGTTATAGAGCGCGAGCACCGCAAGGCTGGGCACGATGACCTGGCTGAAGGACAGGATCAGCCCCAGCAGCCCCTGCCCTTTGGGAGAGTTGCTGAGCACGCTCATCCCGATGCGACCGCTGCGCATCCGCAACACGAAGCTTTCGATCCAGCTACGACCGCGCAGCAGCACGAAGCCGCCAAAGGCCAGAAGTCCGACAATTAGCGGCAGGTTCTCGCGCAACTGGCGCAGCCGCAATTGGCTGGTGCGGATATTGTTTCCTTCGCGCACCAGCGCGGCAGAGGAATCGAACACCGCCGTCAGCGCCGTGACCCAGTTCGCCGGGTTCCATGGATAGGGTTCGACCGCCAGAAGCATGTCGGTCTGGCGGGCGCGCAGCGTCGTGTCGATCTGTGCGATCAGGGCGTCGGCGCGGCTGAAGGCCTCTTGGGCGGCGACGCGCGGGGCTTGCAGCGTGGCCAGTTCCGTGTTGAGCACCGCGCGGCGCTCGGCCACTTCCGGCGCTTCTGTCGCGGTGTCCTCGGGCGGCGGGCCCAGCGCTTCAAGCTGTTGGCGGATCGAATCTATGCGCGGACCATTCACCGATTGCGCGGCCTGGAATTGCGTGCGGAACGCGACCAACTCGCCGCGCAGCCGTTCCAGCCGGTCGATGCTGGTGTCTTCGGCTGCGATCTCTGCCTCGATCGCGTCGGCGCGGGTATTCCACGCCGCGTAATCGGGGGTGGCGTTGGCCGCGGGTGCAGAAGCTGCGGGCGCGGGCGTTGCTGGCGGTTCGGTCTGCGCGAACGCGCCCAGCGGCAGCACCAATCCAAGGCAGAGCGCAAGAATGGCTTTGCGAAGTGTCATAGTCAGTCAGTGTCCTTTTGGAAAACATCCGGCAGCGCGGCGGCGGGGCGGGTCAGCCATGACGGCACAGGCAGCCCCTTGGCGCGCAGGAATTCCGGATTGTAGAGTTTGGATTGATACCGGGTGCCATAGTCGCACAGGATGGTCACGATGGTGTGGCCCGGCCCCATTTCCTGGGCCATGCGCACGGCACCGGCAATATTCACGCCCGATGACCCGCCAAGGCACAAGCCTTCCTCGGCCAGCAGGTCGAACGTGTAGGGAAGCGCTTCGGCATCGGGGATACGGACGCAGAAATCGGGCGTAAACCCTTCCAGATTAGCGGTAATCCGCCCCTGCCCGATCCCTTCGGTGATAGAGTCGCCGGGATTGTCCTGCCCGGTATAGAGCTTGAACAGACCCGCGCCTTCGGGGTCGGCCAGACCGACCTTCACGCCCTTGGGTTGAAGATAGGCGCCCATCCCGGCCAAGGTGCCGCCAGAGCCGACAGCGCAGATAAAGCCGTCGACGCGGCCTTCGGTCTGTGCCCAGACCTCTGGGCCGGTGGTCTCTATATGCGCCTGACGGTTGGCGGTGTTGTCGAACTGGTTGGCCCAGATCGCACCATTGGGTTCGGTTTTCGCAAGCTCTGCGGCCAGACGCCCGGAATATTTCACGTAATTATTCGGGTTCTTGTAGGGAACCGCCGGCACCTCGACCAGTTGCGCGCCGGCAAGGCGCAGCATGTCCTTCTTTTCCTGGCTTTGGGTTTCGGGAATGACGATGACGGTGCGAAACCCCATCGACGCGCCGACCAGCGCAAGCCCGATACCGGTGTTTCCGGCGGTGCCCTCGACAATCGTGCCACCCGGTTTCAGCGCGCCCCGCGCCACCGCGTCGCGAATGATATAGAGCGCCGCGCGGTCCTTGACCGATTGACCGGGGTTCAGGAACTCGGCCTTGCCAAGGATCGTGCAGCCTGTGGCCGCGCTGACCTTGTTCAGCTTGATCAGCGGTGTGTTTCCGACGGCGTCGGCAAGGTTGGTCCGAATTGACATGAACGCTCTCCATGCAAGAAGGGTAGTGCGCTGGTTCACGCGAACCAGCGCAGGCGTGCCACCCCGGTGTCAAAGCTTGTGTTACAGGGTGCCGCTGCGCTTTGCGACGCGCGCGTATAGCCAGCAGCCCCCCGACACCGCGGCAAGGGCGGCGGCGAACTGGACGACATTCACCCCGCCCAAGATCAGCAGGCCATCGGCCATGGCCATGACCGACCACACCAACGCCACGAGCGAGGCCAGAAAGGTCAGCGACAGAACCAGCACCGCCGCGCGATCTTGCAACAGAAGCAGGACAGAGCCAAGCAGACCCAGCCAGACCGTGGCCCCGATCGCGCCCGATGCCCAGGCCGGGACCGACTGGATCAGCGACGACAGGCCATAGCCCTCTGGCAGCGACAGCAGGCTGCCGATGGGTTCATAGCGTGCCGCGACATATTCGGCGGCGTGCAGGCCGAACCAAAGGCAACCGACCACGGCGAACAGCGTAATCATGACACTGCGGTTGCTTTGAACTGGCATAGCGGAATCCTTCCCCGGTTTGGTCCAGATTGCCTTGGCAGCTTCCGAGTGTCCAGCCCTTGATCGGTTCCGGCTTTGACGGGCAGAAACGCAAAACCCCGCCAGATTGGCGGGGTCAAGCAGTCAGTAACCAGCCTTTGGGCAGATCAGGCGCCCAGAAGCGCGCGCGCCTCGTGTTCTTTCAAAGACAGACGCGCAGCGACATAGCCATCCTGTCCAGATTTCATAGCCAGTTCCGGGAACAGGGCGAAGATTTCAGCGCGCTGCTCGTCGCCCATACCGGCAAGGGTTTTCACACCCGGCTGGAAGCTTTCGCTCCAAGCGCCATCGGCGCGGATAATCTGGTGCTCATCGAACATCAGGTGGATATAGGTCTGGGGGGCGGTTTCGCGCTCGATTCCGGGCTGGCCGACAAGATGGACAGCCGGCACAAGCACTTCATATTCACCGAACAATAACTCGGCACGTTGACCACAGATAAGCAGGCGATGCCATGGCGAGACGCGCATGTCGCGCAACGGCAACCCAGCCCCAAGGGCCCCTTGACGCACGATAACAGACGCAAGGTCCGGGCGTGCAGCAAATGAAGCTTGAGTCTGGACGTGGCGTCCGACCCATCTCACTTCGCAATAGCCGTTATCGCGGGTTAGTACGTAATCACCAGGTCTGATATGTTCCACAGGTACGGTGCCCGTGCTAGTATCAACATATGCACCAACAACAAAACAGCTGAGTTCGATGTCTGTTATCAGCGAAATTTTTACTTCGCCATCGATACCAGACGTAACCGCGGGTGCTAAAAACGGTTCCGAAGCAATCTCGACCGAAGTGAGCGCAAAACCATCAGATGGAAAATCCGGGTCGCGAATAACATCGTCACTAGGGCGCACGTAAGAAAGCGTGCTGCCATCCGCTGCGGTTACTGTTAGTGCAACTGACTGGCCGCTATATTCAACGAGTTCGCCTGTTTCCGTGTCGATAAAAGTGTAGGTGCCCCAGAAACTATAGACCTCCGTTAGCTCGTAGGTGACCCCATCAACGACTACATCAGCTCCATAATTTATAGTTCCCTCAGCAGTGCCCTCGGGCACGTCAAACACAAGACCATTCACAACAGAGTCTAGTTCACGGGTTGGATCAGTGCAGCCACAGGTGTAAACTTCACCAAGGCTTTCGGAGTCAACCGCTGCACCTTCACCAAGCAATAACAATCCGTTCGCGATAACTTCAGGCATCTTCCCACCTCAAAATCGGCTGCGCGACATTCGCACATAAAAACCCAGTAATCTGGCCCACCGCACCCTGCACGCGGACACAATCACCCACGCACACGTAACGTTCCATATCACAATCGAGTTTCAAGTTGCCAATAAAAAAGGGCGAAAATATGGCCTTACCCGGTTTTTCAAACACTCACCCCAGTTACTGTTGCAAAGGCAAGGCCAATCTGGGGTCCAGTGGTAGGATTGTTCGCGAAGACGCCAAGATCATCACGGCAAAACGCGACGATACAAATGCCATGTCGTATGCCCTAGCACCGGCAGAACCAGAAACAGCCCAAGAAATGCCGGCAGCATAGCCACGAAGAGCAGCCCGGAAATGACCAGCGCCCAAAGGGACATGGGCACAAGGCTCGACATAACTACCCGCACCGACGTAATCATCGCGGTGATGAAATCGACCTCGCGGTGCAGCAGAAGCGGCAGGCTGATGACCGTCAGCGAGAACATGATCGCCGCCATGGCCCCGCCGATCGCCCCGCCCACGGCCAACATGCTCAGGCCCGTGGGGCTAAGCAGCATCGCGGTGGTGGATGTGGTGATCGGTTGCAGGCCGAAGAACAGCGCAAAGACCGTATGCGCCACGAAAACCCAGAACATGAAGGCCAGCATGATGACCATCGCCATGGACGGCACTTGCCGGTCTTTCTGGGCCAGAACGCAGCTCATGATCCCGGACCAATCCAGCGCCTCGCCCTCTTCCAGGCGGCGGCTGACCTCATAGAGGCCGGTGGCGGCGAAAGGTGCCAGAAGCGGGAAGCCCACGGCGACCGGGATGAACCACCAGCTTTGGCCAGAGGCCATGAAAACGGCATAGAGGATGATCCCGCCTACCACGTAGACAAGCGAAAACGCCAAGCCGTAAAGCGGTGCGCGCTTGAAATCGGCGATGCCGGCGCGCAGGGCGTCGAACAGGTCGCTGATCGCAATTGATTGCGGTTCGGGAATGGCGGATGGTGGCAGATGCGCGGGTGCGGCTGGGTTATCGGTCATGACGGTTCCTCCCTTTGAGAAAAGGATAGGGCTGCGACATATTGTCATGCAAGATAAATAATACGGCAGGCCTATTGACCTGCCGTCCTTCGTGCTTAAGCGACCGCCCGCCGATACAGGTGCCATGTCGCGTGGCCCAGCACCGGCAGCACCACGAACAGGCCCAGGAATGCCGGGATCATCGCCGCGAAAATCAGGCCTGCGATCACTGCCGCCCAGACCAGCATGACATGCAGGTTCTGGCGCACGGCCTCGACGCTGGTGATGATCGCGGTCACGAAATCCACCTCGCGGTCCAGCAACATGGGCAGCGACATGACCGTCACCGCGAAGAGCGCGAAGGCCAGCGCCGCACCCACCGCGCCGCCAAGCATCAACATGCTGACGCCATCGGCGCTAAGCAGCAGACCAAGGCTGTCGAAACCGATACCGCTGCGGGCCATGAATATCGCGAAAATGCTGCGCGCAAGAACGATCCAGAAGCCGAAAGCCAGCAAAACACCCACTGCCACAAGGGCCAACTGCCCGTCACCGCGTCCGCGTAACGCGCCAAGGATCGGCGACCATGAGAGCGGCGCGCCCTGCTCCAGGCGGCGGCTGACCTCGTAGAGGCCTATGGCGGCGAAGGGTGCAAAAAGCGGGAACCCGGCGGCGATGGGCACGAACCAGACGGGCTGGCCCATGGCACCCAGACCGAACCACAAGGCAAGGCCCCCGGCCACATAGACCAGCGCGAAGAACAGCCCGTAGGCCGGCGCGCGTCGGAAGTCGGCCCAACCTGCGGCAAGCGCGGCGCGCAGGTCATCGGTGCTTAGCTGGTGAACCTGGGGGCGATGGGACGTATTGGAAAATTCTGTCGTCGTCATGGCACTCTCCCTTGTTAGGAAGAGGACATGATACCTGCGACAATTTGTCCGTCAATCGGTTGCGTTCGCCTCTGCGCGTGACTTGCCTGCCACGTCCATTGCGAGCGTCGCGCCCATGAACCCGTCCAGCGCGCCATCCAGCACGCCTTGGGTGTCCGATGTCTCGAAACTGGTGCGCAGGTCTTTCACCATCTGGTAGGGGTGAAGCACATAGGACCGGATCTGGTTGCCCCAGCCCGCCTCGCCCTTGGCGTCATGCGCGGCCTCGATCGCTTCGGTCCGCTTGCGCAGTTCCAGCTCATACAGCCGCGATTTCAACGCGTTCATGGCGATTTCGCGGTTCTGGTGCTGCGATTTCTGGCTGGAGGTGGTCACGATCCCGGTCGGAATATGCGTGATCCGCACGGCAGAGTCGGTGGTGTTCACATGCTGCCCGCCCGCGCCGGATGAGCGGTAGGTGTCGATGCGGATGTCGGACGGGTTGATCTCGATCTCGATATTGTCGTCGACGACCGGGTAGACCCAGACAGAGCTGAAAGACGTGTGCCGCCGCGCAGAGCTGTCATAGGGCGAGATGCGCACAAGGCGGTGCACGCCCGATTCCGATTTCAGCCAGCCATAGGCGTTATGCCCGCTGATCTTGTAGGCGACGGACCGGATGCCCGCTTCTTCGCCGGGGCTTTCCGACATCAATTCGACCGTGTAGCCCTTTTTCTCGGCCCAGCGCACATACATCCGCGCCAGCATCGACGCCCAGTCGCAGCTTTCCGTGCCGCCCGCGCCCGCGTTGATCTCAAGGAAGGTGTCGTTGGCGTCGGCCTCGCCATTCAGCAGCGCTTCCAATTCCTTTTCGCCCGCGGTCTTGGCCAGCTTGCGCAGCTCTTCCTCGGCCTCTGCCACCACATCGGCATCGCCCTCGGCCTCGCCCAGTTCGATCAGGCCGATCTGGTCTTCCAGCTCTTGCGAGATGGAGCGGTAGGTTTCCAGCGAATCCGACAACATGCGGCGGTCGCGCATAAGCGCCTGCGCGCGGGCCGGGTCGTTCCAGAGCTCGGGGTTCTCCGTCATGGCGTCGAACTCTTCCAGCCGGTGGGGCGCGGTCTCTATGTCCATGCGCTGCCCCAACAGGGCCAGGGATTTGCGGATCTGCTCGATCAGGCCAAGCGTTTCAGAGCGCATTGCGACGGTCCATGTTCCAGAAAAGATGTTGGTCCCGGTGCATAGCTTGGCGCATCGGGTTGGGCAAGGGTGCGGGGCGAATGGTCAGTAAAGCCCACCCGTGGTGACGGTGCCGAAACTGGCGGGGGGCGGGGTGCCACGGCCTGCGTCTTCACGCTCGAGCGCCTCGTATTCCTCGCCCGGTGCGAACATGGGCAGATCGCCCCCCATCGCAAAGCCACCGTCAATGATGGCGGCCAGACCGAAGATCGGCTCTTCGCCCTCGCGGAAGAATTCGGCCACGACATTGGGGCCGGAGGCGTCATCGGGCAGTCGCGCGCCGGTATTGCGGTCGATTTTCAGGAAATAGCCGCCTTCGGGCACGCGGAAACGCCCGCCGCCGTATTTCTTGACGGCTTCGAGCATGAATTCGTTGAAGACCGGGCCACACATGGTGCCGCCCCCTGCCCCTTGGCCCAAGGGTCGCGGCTGGTCATAGCCCAGATAGCAGCCCGCCACGATGTTCGATGTGTAGCCCACGAACCAGACATCGCGCGCCTCGTTCGTGGTGCCGGTCTTGCCGGCAGTGGGCACCGGCAGGTTGACGGTGCGCGCCGCCGTCCCGCGTTCGACCACACCCTGCATCATAGAGGTCAGCTGATACGCCGTGACCGCATCCATTACCCGCGCACGGTCGGACGTGATCCATGGCTTGCGCCCCTCGGCCAGCCCTGCCTCGTCACAATCGACGCAGTTGCGTTGGTCATGGCGGTAGATGGTGCGCCCGTAACGGTCCTGCACGCGGTCCACCAGCGTCGGCTCCACCCGCTCGCCGCCATTGGCGAACATGGCATAGGCCGCGACCATGCGGAACAGCGTGGTTTCCTGTGACCCGAGCGCGTTGGCCAGGAATTGCTGCGCCCGGTCATAAACGCCGAAGCGTTCGGCATAACCGCCCACGACATCCATGCCCACTTCCTGCGCAAGGCGAATGGTCATCAGGTTGCGCGACATCTCGATCCCGCGCCGCACCGGGGTCGGGCCGTAGAACTGGTTGCTGGCATTGGTCGGGCGCCACACGCCTTGGGGCGTGTTGATCTCAATGGGCGCGTCGATCACGATGGTCGCGGGGGTAAAGCCGCTATCCAAGGCCGCCGCATAGACAAAGGGCTTGAAGGCAGAACCGGGCTGGCGCTGCGCCTGCGTCGCGCGGTTGAACACCGAATGCTGGTAGGAAAAGCCGCCCTGCATGGCGATGACGCGGCCATTATTGACGTCCATCGCCATGAAGCCGCCTTGGATCTCGGGGATCTGGCGCAAGGACCAGCGCTGGAAGCTGCCATCGCTGTCCGAGGTGATGGCGCGCACATAGACGACATCGCCGACATTCAGATTGTCCGACAGCGACCCGCGCGCCCAAGAGATATCGGGGCGGTCCACCACATGCGGAGCGTTCACGTCCGAGGGCACGTCTTCGATACCCAGCCGCGCGCGGTCGGGTGACACCTCGAGCACGACAGCAGGATACCAGCGATTGCCCAAGGTCACGTCACGCGCCAGTTCCAGTTCTGCAAGCGCGGCGCGCCAGTCTTCTTCATTGCCAAGCAATTCTGGCGCAATGGTCTGGCCCGTCGTGCGCAGGCGGCCAAGGCCACGGTCATACTGCTCCAACGCGCGTTGCAGCGCATGGGCGGCTTCGCGCTGCATCTCGGGATCGACGGTTGCGCGAATGCTCAAGCCTCCGCCGAAGAATTCATCCTCGCCAAAGGTGCCGGACAACTGGCGGCGCACCTCGTCGGTGAAATAGTCGCGCGGCGGCATCGCGTCGCGCGGGGACGGGAAATCGCCCGATTGCACGGTGCGCAAGGGCAGCGCCTTGGCCGCGTCATGCGTGGGGCGGTCGATATAGCCGTTGCGCAGCATCTCGCCCAGCACATAGTCGCGCCGCGCCACAACGCGGTCGTAATTGCGCACCGGGTGGTAGTTGGACGGCGCTTGCGGCAGGGCGGCCAGAAACGCCGCTTCCTCCAGCGTCAGGTCGTCCAGCGTCTTGTTGAAATAGGTCTGCGCGGCGGCGGTCACGCCATAGCTGTTCTGGCCGAGGAAAATCTCGTTCAGGTAAAGCTCCAGAATCTGGTCCTTTGTCAGCGTCCCTTCGACCCGGCTGGCAAGGATCAACTCCTTGATCTTGCGCTCGCCCGTCCGGTCGCCCGACAGAAGGAAGTTCTTCATCACCTGCTGCGTAATGGTGGACGCGCCGCGCACATTACGCCCGCGCGATTCAATTGCCTGATAGGCGGCCACGCCGATGGCGCGCAGGTCGAACCCGCCATGGACGTAGAAATTTCGGTCCTCGGCAGAGATGAATGCGTGTTTGACCAGATCGGGAATATCCTCGATCGGGGTGAACAGGCGGCGTTCCTGCGCGAATTCGTCGATCAGACGCCCCTCGCCCGAATAGATGCGGCTGATCGAGGGGGGCGCATAATTGGCAAGCTGTTCATGGCTGGGCAGGTCTTGGGCATAATACCAGAACACACCGGCAATCAGCAGCGCAGCCGCAAGCATCCCCGTGATGAGGAAGCTGAAGATACCGCCAAAGAAAGAGAAAAACGCGCGCAGCACACTCGGACCCTGTTTTGCTTATAGCCGCTTATAGGCAGATCGCGCGGTCAGGTCAAAGCATCGCCGCCTTTCGTGACGGGGCATTTTTCTTCACGTTTTCTTAATTTCGTCGCGCTTCTGCCATGAATGGGCCGGGATTGCCGCGTTCTGATGGAGCGTTGTCTGTTCCAGTGCCTGCATCCGTGTGGATGCGCCACCATCGGGGCCGCGCCCGCGCGCCCCTTGCCTGTCCACCTTGCGCCCTGCGGGACCGAACGCACCATGACCGAATCCGTCATTCTGGCTTCTGCGCTGAGCGGTTTGTGCCTTGCGGTTTTCGTGGCTGTCTGGACCGGGGTCGAGCCGTTGCGCTCTGATCTGCAAAACTCGCTGACAGATGCCGATGTCGTGGCCTTGGGCGAATTGGGCGCGGGCCAGGCTGAGTGATCGCCCGACCGCGGACGACCGCTGGATCCTGACACGACCGCAACAGCGCGTTAAGAATGGTTAACACACTGTTTCCATTTCAGCGCCGCGTTTCGATCTCAATTAGACAGCACGATTGCGCGTGTGAGTGCGGGTTTTCTGCGTAACCGAGTTGTGGGTCAAACCAACGGTGTCACATGAAAAGAGCACGCAAAAACGCTATCGTCTTGCCATTGGCAAGGTTTCTACTTTCAGAACGCGGCGCAATAACCACTGAATCGATCATTGTCGGCGCAGCAATCCTCGGCACGGCCATTGCCACCATGAGCCAAGTGCACAACGGGGTAGAACCACTTGGGGTTGAGGTGCAGACAACACTCAGCAACGCGCAGGTCGCTACGCTCGGCACGCTCGGGACCGCTCCGGAATAGGCGGCAAACTGGCAACTCGACAAACCGCTCACCTTTTGATGGTTTCGGGTGTTTACCTGTCCAAAAGCGCGCGCCGTTCGCGGTCGCGCGCGGCCCAGATTTCCAGCCCGTCGGCCACCGCCGCCGCCATGGTCGCGCGCCATTCCGGGTCGCGCAGCCGGGCCAGATCGCGCGGGCTGGACATGAAACCCAGCTCCAGCAAGGCGGACGGCATGTCTGGCGCGCGCAGGACCGAAAACGCGCCCGATTGCTCGGGCCGCGAATGCAGCCGCAGCCCCGCGGCCCCGATCCCGTCGATCAACGCGTCGGCAAGGGCCGCGTTGCGCAGCTTGGTATCTTGCCACGCGACCGACATCAGCACAGAGGCTATCTCGTCGGTGTTGCGCGACAGGTCCACCCCCGCCAGCAGGTCGTCGCGGTCATGGCGCTCTGCCAGAAGGGCGGCGGTTTCGTCGCTGGCCTCTTCCGACAGCGTGTAGACGGCAGCACCCGTGGCCAGACCTTCGGGCAACGCGTCGGCATGGATGGACAGGAACAGGTCAGCCCGCACCGCACGCGCGGCCCGCAACCGCCCATCGAGCGAGACGAAACTGTCATCCTCGCGGCTGAGATAGACATCGAAGCCTGTGCGCCGCGCCAGTTCTTCCTGCAAGACCTTGGCGAAGGCCAGCACGATCTCGGCCTCTGTCACGCCGTCGCGCACGGCACCCGGATCGACCCCGCCATGGCCGGGGTCCAGCAAGACACGCAACGGCGCGGGGCCGGTGTCGGTGCGGGGCGGCGCGGTGTCGGGGTGCAGCAGGTAATCGGAATAGCTTTGGGCGAAAGCGGCCTCGTCCACCGTGCGGGCCTCGAACGCGTCCAGCTCGGCGCGGCGCAAATTCAGCGTGATCACGGCTTGGCCTGTGTCCGGGTCAACCACCTGCTCCACCTGCTCCGGCAGCATGGGATAGGCTAGGTCCAGCACCAGCCGCGTCCAGCCATCGCCGCGCGTGCCGGTGCGCAGGCCGCGCAGGGCGTCGATCTCTGGCCAGTCCATCGCGCGAAAGTCGAGCGTGTTGAACTCCAGCACCGCGCGGGGCGGCGCGGGCAACAGGCGCAGGCGGTAGGGGACAGGCTGGCTGAGCGCCAAGTGCAGCGACACACCATCGCGCGTGCCTTGCAGCCGCGTGTCCTCTGGCACAAGCCGCGCTTGCACGCTGCCTTGGGCCATGGCCCCGGTGCAGGCCAGCCCCGACAGGCAAAGCGCCAATACCATGTGCAAAAAGCGTGTCATCTGCTGCGGTGCCCCTTTGGCGGGCACAATAGGGTGACAGCGCCGGGCGGGCAAAGCCCAACCGCGCCGGGCACACGGGAATTTGTGCAACTTGATGCAAACAAGCCGAAATCGCCCGTCGCGCAGGGTTGATTCCGGGGGGCTGGCGTTATTTAACTAGGGCCGTTGCGCATCATGGCGCCCCCAATGGTCTGACAGGAGCAAGACATGTCCCTACCCCTTAGCGATTCCGGCCTGATTGGCACCTGCCTTGCAGCTTCCGCGCTGGGGCTGGTCGTGCTGACCAGCGGCGGCGGGAGTGGGGCCGCACCTGCAAGCGACGCACCCGCCGAGGCGCATGAGACCGCCGAAGCCCTGCCACTGGGTGCAACGCCCGCGACTGGCGGCGCGGTCGATCCCGAATTCGGCGCGCAGGTCCGCGCCTACCTGTTGCAAAACCCCGAAGTGATTTTCGAGGCGGTGGCCGAGTTCGAGCGCCGCAATGCCCAAAGCCAGGCCGATATGGACGTGGCGCTGGTGCAGGCAAATGCCGATGCGCTGTTCAATGATCCCATGTCATGGGTCGGCGGCAACCCCGAAGGCGATGTCACGCTGGTCGAGTTTCTGGATTACAAATGCGGTTTCTGCAAACGCGCCATGCCCGAGGTGGACGCGCTGCTGGAAGCGGATGGCAATGTCCGCGTGATCGTCAAGGAATTGCCGATCCTTGGGCCGGAATCCGACCTGGCCGCGCGTTTCGCCATCTCGGTTCTGGATCTGGCCGGGCCAGAGGCCTATGACGCCGTGCATGTGGAACTGATGGGCTATGACGGCGCGATCACGCCCGAATACCTCGAAGAGGTGGCGGGCGATCTGGACCTCGCCCTCGATGAGATCGTGGCGCATATGGATAGCGACACCGTGACCGGCGTGATCGACAACAACCGCGCGCTGGCGCAACGTTTGCAGATCTCGGGCACACCGACCTTCGTGATGGGCGAGACGATGATCCGCGGCTTCGTGCCCGCCGATGCGCTGATCGAGGCGGCTGCGGCAGAACGCCAATAACCCTTGCGACAAGCCATGCAAGGGGTCGCGCCCGGCGCGGCCCCTTTTTGCGTGGCGCTATTCCTCGCCGACGAACCCCGCCGCCGCGATCCCGGCAAGGGCGGCTTCGGCGTCATTGTCGGACGTGTCGCCCGTGACCCCGACCGCGCCGATCACGCGGCCTTTGTCCCGCACCAGCACACCCCCCGGCACCGGCACCACTTGCCCGCCATAGACCCCGTTCACGGCGGCCATGAAATAGCCCTGCGCCTCGGCGCGCGCCATTTGTGCGCGGCCCGCCATACCCAGCATGACCGCGCCATAGGCTTTGCCATGGGCAATGGCAAAGCGGCCCGGTGCTGCGTCATCCTCGCGCTCGAAGGCCACGACATGGCCGCCCGCATCCAGCACAACGACGGAAAGCGGCTTCAGCTCCATCTCGCGGCCCTTGGCGCGGGTGGCGGCGATGATGGTGCGGGCGTGATCCAGCGTCAGTGTCATGGGATATGTCCTTTGCTTGGGGTGCGCGGGCAGTAAAGCCTGCTTTCTCAGACCGCTTCAAGCGAAACCGCAATCCCCTGCCCGCCGCCCACGCACATCGCGACCAGCGCGCGGCCCCGGCCCATCCGGGCCAGCCCATGCGCGGCCTTCACGGTCAGGATGGCCCCCGTGGCCCCGACCGGGTGGCCATGCGCAATTGCGCCGCCATCGGGGTTGGCGCGGGCGTGGTCAAAGCCCAATTCCTGCGCCACGACAAGGGCTTGGGCGGCAAAAGCCTCGTTCGATTCGATCAGGTCGAAATCGTCGATGGACAGGCCCGTCTGCGCCAAAAGCTTGCGCACCGCCAGCACCGGGCCGTAGCCCATGCGCGCGGGGTCGACGCCGCTTTGGGCAAAGCCCGTGATCCGCGCCAAGGGCGTGCGACCTGCCGGCACCGCCCGCGCCAGCACCAAGGCCGCCGCCGCATCACCCAACGCCCCGGAATTGCCCGCCGTGACCGTGCCATCCGCGACGAAAGCCGCAGGCAAGCGGCCCAACAGCTTGGCAGAGGTCGCGCGCGGCCCTTCGTCATGCGCGATCACCCGGCCATCGGGCAGCGCGATCGGGACGATCTGCGCGTCGAGCCGCCCCTCCTCTATCGCGGCGCTGGCTCGGGTATGGCTTTCCAGCGCGCAAGCATCTTGTGCTTCGCGGCTGATCCCGAACTCTTGGGCCAGTGTTTCGGCAGTGACACCCAGCTTGTAGCGGCCAAAGGGGCAGGTCAGCGCGGCATCCAGCAGGTCCACCACGGGCGTGTCGCCCATGCGTTTGCCAAAGCGCACCGCCGGGAACAGATGCGTTGTGCGGCTGATGGTTTCCACGCCCCCCACCAGCGCCACCTGCGCCTGCCCAAGCGCAAGCGCCTGCGCGCCCTGCACCACCGCTTGCAGGCCAGAGCCGCAGAGCATGTTCACATTCACCCCGCTGACCGTGTCGGGCGCGCCCGCGCCCATGGCCACGATGCGCGACAGGTAGAGGTCATTCGGCTCTGTCAGGCTGACCATGCCGAAAGCGCTATGCTCGATCTGCGCGGGATCAACCCCTGATTGCAGAATGCTTTCCCGCGCGACCCATGTGCCAAGCTCCAACGCGGAAACGCCCAACAATCCACCGCCAAACATGCCGATGGGCGTGCGCAGCCCGGATAAAATAAACAAATCTTTCATGCACCTACGCCCAAAGGTTTACCCAAGGGCATAAGAAGGGGCATCCACCGGCCGATCAACCCCTGATTTACCAAAATGGAAACAACAACCAAGGATTGTTGCAATCAGTCGAACATCGCCTCCAGATCCAGCGAGGCGCGGGTGTTCAGATCGCCCTTGTGGCGGGACAGGAACGCATCGCAGGCCTTGCGCCCGGCCTCTTTCAGGCTGTGCAGCAGATAAGGCGTGGGGGTCAGCTTGGTGTTGACCGACAGGCTGGTCATCAGCGCGTCATCCGCGATCATGTGCATCAGCACGTCTTTCATCGCCCCACGTTCGACCCGGCTTTCGGCGATCAGGCGTTTGACGAAGCGAATGGCGCGCAATTCGCGCAAGAGCGACGAGTTGAAGCTGATCTCGTTGATACGGTTCTGGATGTCTTGCGGGGTGGTCGGCACATCGTCGCGGTAAAGCGGGTTCAGGCTGACGACCAGAATGTCATCGGGCAGATCGGGCGCGAAAAGCGGAAACAGCGCAGGATTGCCGGTATAGCCACCGTCCCAATAGGCGTCGGTTTCGCCGGTGTCGGGGTCGGTGATCTCGACCGCCTGAAACAGGGTCGGCAGGCAGGCGCTGGCCAGAATGACCTCTGGCGCGATGCGCGCGCCGGAAAACACCTTGATCTTGCCGCTGCGCACATTGGTGGCGGCGATGTGCAGCTCTGGCCCCTCGCCCGCGCAGACACGGTCATAGGACAGCCCTTCGACAATGGATTGCAGCGGGTTGCGATAAAGCGGGCCCAGCGCGTAGGGACTGGCCACAAGCGACGCCGCATCGGCGGCAGAGACGGGCATAAGCCGTTCGGCCCACGCGTTCAGAACACCCACGGGCGGCAAGGCCTGCGCAATCCAGCCGGTCAGCCGCAGGTCATGCACCGCGCCAACCTTGTGCCAAAGCGTGTCGAGCGCGGCGCGCGCGCCCTTGGCCCCACCTTGCACCATGCCTGCTTTCAGCGCCGCCGCATTCAACGCGCCCGCCGATGTGCCCGAAATGGCCGCGATCTCGATGTCTTGCTCTTGTAGCAGCCGGTCCAGAACGCCCCAAGTAAAAGCGCCATGCGCGCCACCGCCTTGCAATGCCAGATTGATCCGAATGCTCATGCCCTACCCTTTCGCGCTTTTCCGTGACTTAGCGACCTCGTGGCAACTCGCCAAGGCGGATTGGCTTGGGGTATGGCGGGCGGCAGGTCTGCGCATCTAATGCCCAAAAACGCGCTTAGTTTGCCGCCAAAGCGCTCAATGTCAGCGCTCTGCGAGCATATTTAACGCGTGCACAATTTGTTGAACCGGGCTATTCGGGGGCAAGCAAGCCCGCCCAGTCGCGCGGCTGTGAGCGCTAAAACACCATGAAATCAGTGTTTTGAGCGGCTCTCTACGCATAACACGCGCTTTGGTTTCACTCACGCAGGGTCACATCCGGGAGAGCGTATCGCGAGCGATGCGTGACTTCACAAACCGGGCCTGCGACCCAATTTGGTTTGGCATGAAGCGCGACGCTTCACCGGGCCAACACCCGGACAAAAAAGAAGAAATGAAAAGGAGTTTCCTTATGAAACGTACGATCGCAACCATCGCACTGGCCACCGCAACCGCCACCAGCTTTGCCGCGCCGAGCTTTGCGGCCTTCCTCAGCGATGCCGACATCCAGCGCGTCGAGCGGCTGACGGGTGTCGAGGCCTCTGACCTGACCGTCTCGCAGGAAGCGTTCATCCATGCACTGATCGCATCGGGTGACATTAAAGATACGGATGCCGCGCAGCGCATCCGCACCGTCATCGAAGGGTAAACCACCTTTCGCCTCGCAAGCGCCCCGGCAGCCCTTGGCCGCCGGGGCGTTTTGCTGTCCGGCTCCTAAAGCGCGGTCCAGCCGCCATCGACGGAAATGGTCGTGCCGGTGATCTGCGCCGCCGCGTCAGAGCACAGGAACACCGCCGTGCCGCCCATCTGCTCGACGGTGGCGAATTCCTTCGAGGGCTGGCGCGACAGCATGACTTCCTTGATGACCGTTTCGCGGTCCATCCCATGCGTTTTCATCTGGTCGGGGATCTGGTTTTCCACGATTGGCGTCAGCACATAGCCGGGGCATATGGCGTTGCAGGTCACGCCCTTGCCCGCCGCTTCCAGCGCGGTGGTCTTGGTCAGGCCCACAATACCATGCTTGGCCGCAACATAGGCCGATTTATAGGGGCTGGCGGTCAGCCCATGCGCAGAGGAGATATTCACGATCCGCCCCCAGCCCTGCGCATACATGCCCGGCAGCGCCGCCGCCGTGGTGTGAAACGCCGAACTCAGGTTGATCGCGATAATCGCATCCCATTTCTCTGTCGGGAACTCTTCCAGCTTGGCGACATGCTGAATGCCTGCGTTATTCACCAGAATATCGCAGCCCCCCGCCTTGGCGATCAGCGCGCGGCAGTCGTCGGGCTTGGACATGTCGGCTTGGATATAGCGCACCGAAACGCCGGTTTCCTCTGCCATCCTCGCGGCAAGGGCGTGGTCATCGGCACTGTCGGTGAAAGAGTTCAGAACCACCTCTGCCCCGGCGCGCGCCAATTCCCACGCGATCCCCAGACCAATGCCCGAATTCGACCCGGTGACGATGGCGCGTTTTCCCGAAAGCTGCATGTCTTTCCCCTATGCCTTGTGCGTGTTCGCTGTCATGCAGCATAGCAAACCGCGTTGGGGATGAAAGCGGCGCGATGGATCGCACGCGCCAAGGCCAAAAAAAGCGCCCGCACAAGGCGGGCGCAAGTCATTGAGGCAGGTTTCATACAGGCAAGAAACCTATCGAGCAGTGCGTAATATATAACCCTGTTACGCGAAGGTTCCAAGCTAAAAGTTTGAAAAGCCATGGAACGCACTGTAGCGTTGCGCGAAACGATGCCCCGGTATGACCTTGGAGTTTCCGCCATGCAAACCCCGTTCCGCCCCGTTCTTGCCGCGCTTGCCGTGGTTGCGCTTTGGGCCGTGCTGCCCGCAAGCGCGGCGGCGCAGCCCGCGCATGGCATAGCTATGTATGGCGAGCCTGCCCTGCCGCAAGATTTTGCGCATTTGCCGCATGTGAACCCCGACGCCCCCAAGGGCGGGCGCATCGTGCAGGGAGAGGTCGGCAGTTTCGACTCTCTCAACCCGCATATCCTGAAGGGCAATGCGCCTTGGCAGCTGCAATACCTTGCTTATGAGGGGCTGATGGGCCGCTCTTGGGACGAGCCGTTTACGCTTTACGGGCTATTGGCCGAATCGGTAGAGGTGGACAAAGACCGCTCTTGGGTCGAATTCACGCTGAACCCGGCAGCCCGATTCTCGGATGGCAGCCCCGTCACGGTCGAAGATGTGCTGTGGTCCTTCGAGACGCTGGGCACCCAGGGCCACCCGCGCTATCACGGCACCTGGAACCGCGTGGCCCGCGCCGAAGCGGTGGGCGAGCGAGGTATTCGCTTCACATTCACCGAACCCGACCGCGAATTGCCGCTGATCCTTGGCCTGCGCCCAATTTTGAAGAAGGCGCAATGGGATGGCATTGATTTCGCCGAATCGGGCACCTCGGTCATTCCCATTACTTCAGCCCCCTATGTGGTTGACCGGTTCGAGGCCGGGCGCTCTGTCGTGTTGCGCCGCAATCCCGACTATTGGGGCCGAGACCTGCCTTTCATGCGCGGTCAGGCCAATCTGGACGAAATCCGCATGGAATTCTTCGGCGACGCGACCGCCATGTTCGAAGCCTTTACCGCAGGGCTATTGACCACCATGCGCGAAACAAGCGCCAATGCATGGAACAGCCGCTACGACTTTCCGGCGGTGCAATCGGGCGAAGTGGTGAAATCCGAAATCCCGCATCGCCGCCCTTCTGGCATGGCGGGCTTCGTGATGAACCAGCGCAACCCGCTTTTCGCAGATTGGCGCGTGCGCGAGGCGATGATCCATGCCTTCAATTTCGAATATATCTCGCAGGTGGTGAATGACGGTGTGGACCCGCGCATCACCTCTTATTTCTCGAATTCGGACCTGGCCATGCGGCCCGGTCCCGCCCAAGGCCGCGTGGCCGAGCTGCTGGCACCTTTTGCCGACAGCCTGACCCCCGGCACGCTGGAGGGCTATACCCTGCCCGTTTCTGACGGGTCTGTCGCCAATCGCGGCAATATGCGCGCGGCCACCCGCCTGCTGGCAGAGGCCGGCTGGCAGGCCGATGACGCGGGCGTGCTGCGCAACGCGGCGGGCGAGGCGTTCGAATTCACCCTGCTGTTGCGTCAGGGCGCGGCGGATCTGCAAGCGATTGCCGAGATTTATCGCGGCGCGCTGGAACGGCTGGGCATTACGGTGACGGTCACGGAAATCGACGCGGCCCAGTATACCGAACGCACCAACGCCTTCGATTTCGACATGACCTATTACATCCGTGGCCTGTCGCTTAGCCCCGGTGCCGAACAGCGGCTTTACTGGGGGTCCGAGGCTGCCGAAACCCCTGGCTCGCGCAACTGGATGGGGGTGCAGAACCCGGCGGTCGATGCGCTGGTGGCCCGGCTTCTGACTTCCGAGGACCGCGACGATTTCGTCGCGGCCACCCGCGCGCTGGACCGGGTGCTGACCGCCGGACGCCATGTGGTGCCGTTCTGGTTTTCCGACCGCGCGCGCATCGCCCATGTTGCAGAACTGCGCTACCCCGCCACCCTGCCCGCTTATGGCGACTGGATCGGCTTCCAGCCCGATGTCTGGTGGTACGAGGACTAAACCACAGGCTGCGTCAGATCGTCATGTTTGAATTCTTGCATGGGTAAGGCAAACCAAAGTCGAACCGGATATACCGGTTTGATTTCTGGATAAAGGATGCCTTCCATGTCGATCACCCGCTCGCTTTTCGCAGCCGCTGCCGTCGCCCTTGCCAGCTCGGGCGCGGCCTATGCCGACCCGGCTGAAAAGCTCGTCACCATCGTGACCAGCGACAACGCCCAGACCCAGCTCATGTCCATGGTGCTGACCGCGCAGGCGGTCGAGCAAGGGGCAGAGGCGCGCATCCTGCTGTGCGGCGCAGGTGGTGACATCGCGCTGGCCGATGCGCCCGAAAGCGCGACCGCCCCCCAGCCGCCGCGCGATGCCTCGCCCCAAGGCCTGATGAAAATGCTGATGTCGCGCGGCGTCACGGTCGAGGTGTGCGCCATCTACCTGCCCGGTCTGGGCGCGGATCAATCTGTCCTGCTCGAAGGTGTGGGCGTCGCTGCCCCGCCCGCCATGGCCGGTGCCATGCTCGATGCAGGCACCCAAGTCTGGTCCTTCTGACCTTTCATCCTTGCAAAAATATCCAAAAGGGGGCGAGCGCATTGGCATGCGCCCGCCCCCTTTCCCTTTTGGGACGCATGTCTTTTGAGCAAAACCGCGAACCACTTTTGCGCGCCATGCTTGTGCGGGGTGAGCCAGCCCCCCTTGGGCTGGCGAGGGGGGCGCGAGCGCCCCCCTTTTTCCTATCCCCGGCACTCGCGCCGAACTTCACGGTCGCGCAAGCCCGTTTCCACAAGCAGGCAGCGGTCGCGCGCCTCGTAATAATAGCCGCGCGCATACCACATAACGGCCTCGTCCAGATCGCCATCCGCGACCAGATAGGCGCCTTTCAGGTAGCGGCCGGCATATTCCAGATTGACCTCGGCGCGCAGCAGGTCTTCGGGCGGGCCTTGGTGGCCCATCTGGCGGGCGGTTTGCGGCAGGATTTGCATCAGCCCCCAATAGGGACCATTGCGCGCTTCAGCCCGGTAATCGCTTTCGCGCTGGATGACCTTGTGCAGCAGCGCCTCTGGTATCTGGTGGCGCGCGGCGTATTGCCGGATCAGCGCGCGCATTTGCGGGGTTTCACCGGGATAAAGGTTTGCCACGGGCGCAGGCGCGCGCGACACGTCCGGGCCGCCACCACAGGCGGCAAGCGATGCCACCAACACCAAGGCCAGCGCCGCTTTCATGGCTGCACCTGTGCCGCCGGGATTACACCGATCGTGTTCAAGATAGCCTCCATGCCATCAGATTTACTGGGTGTTTGCGCCTTCAGCGCGTCGAAGCGCGCGCGCAGCGCGTCCTTCTCGGCGCCTTTGCAATCGTTCCAAGGCCGCCCTTGCAGCGCCATTTCCAGAACGTAATAGCTGATGAAATGCGGTTTCGTGCCGCTGGCCAGCAATCTGGCATAGGCGGCATCGGTGCCAAGCGCGCGCAGGGTTTCGGCGTCAGGGATACCGGCACGGATGCACTCGGCCTCTGTCGCGGGGCCAAGATTGCGAATGCTGGATATGGGCGTGCCTGACATGGGCCATAGCGTTACAGCCGCATAAGGCCCCCGCCAAGTCAGATAATCGCCCAGTCGGTGATCGGCGCGGGCGTCTCGGCGGTATTTCGCGGATGGCCGGGGCGGCTATCGGCGCTGAGCGCGGGCACAGGACCGGGGCGGCGCGGGTCGCGGGGGGTGCGGATCTTGAATTGCTCTGGATCGGGGCGCATGGGAAACACTCCTGTTACAAAAACCATTCCCCATTGCGCCACGCGAATGTGGCAAGTTTCGGGCAGTAAACAGGTATTTAACCAAGTTTAACGCCCGCGTTGCCGAAATGCCCTCCCTTTAGGCAAGTGCGCCCTCTGGCGTGATCCGCGTCTTGCCGCCCAAGTAAGGGTGCAGCGCGCCCGGCAGGTCCACCCCGCCATCGGCGGTTTGGCCGTTTTCCAGCACCGCGATCAGGCAGCGCCCCACCGCGACGCCCGACCCGTTCAACGTGTGGACGAAGTCGGGCTTTGCGCCCGGCTCTGGGCGGAAGCGCGCATTCATGCGCCGCGCCTGAAAATCGCCGCAGGTCGAAACGCTGGAAATCTCGCGATAGGTGTTCTGTCCCGGCAGCCACACCTCGATGTCATGCGTTTTCTGCGCGCCAAAGCCCATGTCCCCGGTGCACAGCGCGATGGTGCGGTAAGGCAGGTTCAACGCTTCCAGCACCTCTTCGGCGCAGCGCACCATGCGGGCGTGCTCTGCAAGGCTCTCCTCGGGGCGGGTGATCGACACCATCTCGACCTTCTCGAACTGGTGCTGGCGCAACATGCCCGTGGTATCCTTGCCCGCGCTTCCCGCTTCAGACCGGAAACAGAGCGTATGCGAGCAGAAGCGCAAGGGCAGCGCGCTGCCATCGAGCACTTCGCCGGCGGCGAAATTGGTCAGCGTCACCTCGGATGTGGGGATCAGCCACCAGCCATTGGTGGTCTGATAGCTGTCCTCGGCGAATTTGGGCAATTGGCCCGTGCCGAACATGGCGTCATCGCGGACCAGAACGGGGCTGTTGACCTCTGTCAGGCCGTGGCTGTCCACATGCAGATCGGTCATGAATTGCGCCAGTGCCCGGTGCACACGGGCCACCGCGCCACGCAGCACCACGAAGCGCGAGCCGGAGAGCTTCGCCGCCAGTTGGAAATCCATGTCGCGCGAAATGCCCGCGATTTCGAAATGCTCTTTCGGGGCGAAATCGAAGCTGCGGGGAGTGCCCCAGCGGTGCAATTCCACATTGTCCGCCTCATCCGCGCCTTCGGGCACATCCGCCAGCGGCAGGTTCGGGATCGTGGCCAGAAGGTCAGACAGGTCCGCATCCTTGGTGCGCGCAACCTCGTCCAGCCGGGCCAGTTCGGCCTTTTTCTCGGCCACCAAAGCGCGCAGGCGCTCAAACTCGGCCTCGTCCCCCTTGGCCTTGGCTGCGCCCACCTGCTTCGATGCCGCGTTCTGCGCCGCTTTCTCGGTTTCCGCCTGCGCAATTGCCGCGCGGCGATCCGCATCTATCTGCAACACCTGCGCCGCCATGGGTGCCAGACCCCGCCGGGCCAAGCCCGCATCAAAGGCGTCGGGATTGTCACGAATGGCGCGAATATCGTGCATGGGAACTCTCTTGGCTTTGGGTCGAATCAGTTCGCGCCCGTTATGCCGCAATGGCGCGGCGCACGGAAGGGCGCGTGCATCTGTCATTGACCGCCCCCGCGCCAAGCCGTTAAAAGCGGTCTGAAGAACTGTCAGACAGGATGTGCGCCCCTTATGGATGGCAACTCCCCCCCGCAGACAGAAACCCTTCGCCCAACGGGCGGCGGTTTGTTCGATGAACCCCTGTTTCACAACGCCAGCGACCGCGACCTGAATCAGGTCGGGGTGATCGACGTGGGGTCGAACTCTGTCCGACTGGTCGTGTTCGACGGCGCGGCGCGCAGCCCGGCCTATTTCTTCAACGAAAAGGTGCTCTGCGGGCTGGGACGCGGCTTTGTCGAAAGCGGGCGGCTGAACCCCGACGGGCGCGAGCGTGCGCGCGCGACGATCAAGCGATTCGCGCTGCTTGCGCAGGGGATGCGCATGTCCAACCTGACCATGGTCGCCACCGCCGCCATGCGAGAGGCCGAGGACGGTGCCGAATTCCGCGCGCAGGTCGAACATGACACGGGCCTGCGGATGCGCGTCATCGACGGCGCGGAAGAGGCACGGCTGTCGGCGCAAGGCGTGCTGACCGGCTGGCCGGGGGCCAAAGGGCTGGTCTGCGACATCGGCGGCTCGTCCATGGAGCTGGCGGTCATCGGCGATGGGCAGGTGCATAACACCGTCACCTCGCCCTTGGGACCGTTCCGTCTGCAACAGGTTCCGGGCGGCAAGAAGGGCTTGCACAAGCATATCGGCAGCATCCTGAAAGACCTGCGCGCGCAGATCGGCAAACACCATGACGCGCTCTATCTGGTCGGCGGGTCATGGCGGGCGATCGCCCGGCTGGACATGGAGCGGCGCGACTACCCGCTGAAAGTGCTGCACGAATACGAGATGACGCCCAAATCCGTGCGCAAGACACTGGAATGGATCGAAGAAAACTCGATCCAAGAACTGCGCAGTCAGACGGGCATTTCCAACGAGCGGATGAGCCTTGTGCCCTTGGCCAGCCAAGTCTTGCGGCAATTGGTGCATATCTTCGGGCCGAAGAAGATCTACATCTCCAGCTACGGCATTCGCGAGGGCATCCTCTACGAACAAATGCCCCCTGCCCTGCGCGCCCGCGATCCGCTGATAGAGGCGTGCAGCTTCATGGAAAAGTCGAGCGCGCGCATCCCCGGTTTCGGCGCCCAGCTCTACGCGTTTTTGCGCCCGCTGTTCCGCTCGCGGCCGGCAGAGCGGCGGCGGCTGATCCGCGCGGCCTGCTTGCTGCATGACGTGAACTGGCGCGCGCACCCGGATTATCGGGCCGATGCCTGTTTCGACACCGCGACCCGCGCGAACCTTGGCGGCTTGTCCCATGCCGGGCGCGTGTTCTTGGGCATTGCGCTGATGTATCGCTACAAGACCGGCGGATTGCGCCCTCGCATCAAGGATGTGGCGGGGCTGTTGTCAGAGGCCGATCTGGAAGAGGCCAAGACACTGGGCCGCGCGCTGCGTTTCGGGGCCATGTTGACCATGGACCACCTGTCGCGCACCGCAGAGCTGCGGTATTTCCCGAAAAAGGCAGAGGTCGAGCTGATCCTGTCGCGCCAGATGGCGGGGCTTTACACAGAAGTGGCCGAACAGCGCTTCCGCTCTTTGGCCAACCAGTTGCGCGCGACACCGAAGGTGCGCGTGTTGCGTCACAGCTCGAACGGTTCCTCGCCGTCGGGGGCCGCATCGGGCGATGCGTCTGGCGAAGGGTCCGGCGCATCTTCGCCGGGTTGACGGCGGCGGATCAGGATATCGCCATTGGGCAGCACTTCGGGCGGGTAATATTGCGTCGCGTCGCGCATCCGCTCCATCAGGCGTTCCATTTCCGGCGTGATCGCGTTCAGCCCGCGTTCCAGCTCGCGCAGTTGCGGCTCTGCCTCTGTCATGAAATCGCGCAGCATCCGCTCCATGAAGTTGAACAGCCCCTCGCCCGCGGGCGGGTCATCCTGCGCATGGACGGGCAGCGCAAGACAAAGGGCAAGGGCTATCGGCGCGATACGTTTCATGGGGCGACGATACCACGCAGGCACAGCCCCGCTCAAGCGGCGCGGGCGGCCTGAATGTCTTCCCATGCGCGGTTGATGTCGCGCAGGCGGTTTTCAGCCAAGCGCACGGCCTCTGCGGGCACGCCGCGCGCGGCCATGCGGTCGGGGTGGCTGTCGCGGACGGCGGCGCGATAGGCGGCCTTGATCTGGTCCAAGGGCGCATCCTGCGGCACGGCCAGAACCGCGTAGGGGTCGGGCGCGATATCGCCCACGATCCGAGCGCGCAGGCAGTTGAAACAGCGCTCATCCAGCCCGAAAATTTGCGCCACTTCGGTCAGGAAGGCTTCTTCGGCGGGGTGAAAATTGCCGTCGGCAAAGGCCACTTCGAACAGCCCTTCCAGCACATCGACCAGAACCTTGTCGCCTTGGGTAAACATATCGGCGATTTTGCGGGCATATTGGTCGAACCCGGCCACATCCTGCCGCGCAAGGTTGAAGACGCGCGCGGCATTCGCCTCTTCCTCGGGCGGGATGGTAAAGACGCGCCGGAACGCCGCCACCTCGCCGCGCGTGACCTGTCCATCGGCCTTGGCAAGCTTCGCCCCCAAGGCGATGACCGCGATGGTAAAGCCCACGCTGCGCTCTGGCGGGGTGCGCAGGCGTTCGAACACGGCAGAAAGCGGCTCTCCGGCGCGGAGGGCGGCAAGAATTTCGGCAATGCGGGTCCAGATCGACATGGGGCGCAGGTTACGCGAAAGCACGGCCCGCGTCACAGGATTTTCTGCATCAGCACAAGGTCGTGGTATTGGCCGAATTTCCAGCCCACCTGGGGCATGGTGCCGACATGCACATAACCAAGCGCTGCATGAAAGCGCACCGATCCGTCATTCGACCCGGTGATCGCCGCGACCATCACATGATGCCCCGCTTGCCGCGCGTGATCTTCAAGTGCTGCCATCAGGCGCGGGCCCAAGCCCTGCCCGCGCGCCTCTGGGGCAAGGTTGATCGAATGCTCCATGCAGCGGCCATAGCCCAGCCCCGCGCGAAACTGGCCATAGGTCGCGAATCCCAGCATGGTGCCCGCCGCTTCGGCCACGAAAAACGCGCCCGGCCCGGCCTGACGGGTGGCGATCATGTCGGCAATGTCCTCGGGCGTGCGCTCGACCGGGTTGAAGGTCACGACCGTGTCGCGGATGATCGGGTTCCACAGCGCGCAAATCGCGGGGGCGTCTTGGGCGGTGGCGGGGCGGATCGTGACCATGGACTGCTCCGAAACTGGGTCTGGCGCGGCTTCCTGAGCCATGGCCCGCGCGCCGTCAAGCCCGGATTGCCCCCTGCACAGATGCACAGGGCTTGCGCATGTTTCGGGAATGGCCGCACCCCCTGTCCCCGCCCTATGTTGCACCGCAGCAAAGCAAGCGCGAAAGGATTAAACAATGACCAATACCCAACTTCTCGTGGCCCGTATCCTGATGGGTCTTCTGTTCGTCATGGCCGGTTTCGGCAAACTAGGCGATGTGGCCGGCTTCGGCGGTTACATGGCATCGGGCGGCATTCCTGCCTTCCTGGCATGGCCGGTGGTGCTGTTCGAGATCATCTTTGGCCTGGCGCTGATCGTGGGCTTCCAGACCAAGATCGTGGCCTATGCACTGGGCGCGTTCTGTGTCGTCTCTGGCCTGCTCTATCACTTTGATCTGGCCAACCAGATGCAGGTGACGCAACTGCTGAAGAACCTTGCTCTGGCCGGTGGTTACGTTGCCATCGCCGCTGCTGGTGCCGGCGCCTATTCGGTCGATGCGAAACTGGGTCAAGGCACTCTGCGCACCGCTTGAGCGCCATCACATACCTGAAAAGCGAAACGGCAGGCCCATCGGCCTGCCGTTTTTGTTTCATATCTGAGCGGACGCTCGGGCTTACCCGTGCCCGCGCGCTTGGCGCACAAGATCGAGGATCTTTTTCGCCGCCTCGGGAATATTGGTGCCGGGGCCGAAAATGGCTTTCACGCCCGCGTCGAACAGGAATTTGTAATCCTGCTGCGGGATCACGCCGCCGCAGATGACTAGAATATCCTCGGCCCCTGCCGCTTTCAGCTCTTTCACCAGTTCCGGCGCAAGCGTCTTGTGCCCCGCCGCCTGTGACGAGATGCCGATGATATGCACATCATTGTCGATCGCGTCCTGCGCGGCCTCGGCAGGCGTCTGGAACAAGGGGCCGACATCCACGTCAAAGCCGATATCGGCAAAGGCGGTGGCGATGACCTTCGCGCCCCGGTCATGCCCGTCTTGCCCCATCTTCACCACCAGCATACGCGGGCGGCGGCCCTCTGCCTCGGCGAAAGCCTCGACATCGGCCTGAATGGCAGCAAAGCCGTCATCGCCCTCATAGGCCGCGCCATAGACCCCGGCGAGGGTTTTCACCTCTGCGCGGTGACGCCCGAACACTTTTTCCATCGCCATGCTGATTTCCCCTACAGAGGCCCGTGCGCGGGCGGCTTCGACCGCGGCTTCCAACAGGTTGCCGCCCTCGGTGGCGCGGCGGGTCACTTCCGCCAATGCCGCATCGCAGGCGGATTGGTCGCGGCTGGCGCGGATACGTTCCAGCCGCGCGATCTGCGCATCGCGCACCGCTACGTTGTCGATATCCAGAATATCGAGCGGGTCTTCCTTGTCCTTACGATACTTGTTGACGCCGACGATTACCTCGTCGCCCCGGTCGATATCGGCCTGACGGCGCGCGGCGGTTTCCTCTATCCGCAGCTTGGGCATACCCGAGGCCACGGCCTTGGTCATGCCGCCCAACTCCTCGACCTCTTGCATCAGCGCCCAGGCGGCTTCTGCCAGATCATGCGTCAGCTTCTCGATGTAATAGCTGCCCGCCAGCGGGTCGACGACCTTGGTGACGCCCGTTTCCTCTTGCAAAACAAGCTGTGTGTTGCGGGCGATGCGGGCGCTGAAATCGGTGGGCAGGGCGATGGCCTCGTCCAGCGCATTGGTGTGCAGCGATTGCGTGCCGCCCAAGACCGCCGACATCGCCTCGTAAGCGGTGCGGATGACGTTGTTATAGGGGTCTTGTTCTTGCAAGGACACGCCAGAGGTCTGGCAATGCGTGCGCAACATGCTGGACTTGGGGTCTTTGGGGTTGAATTCTTCCATCACCCGTGACCACAGCAACCGCGCGGCGCGCAGCTTGGCGATTTCCATGAAGAAATTCATGCCGATGGCGAAGAAGAAGCTCAGCCGCCCCGCGAATGCGTCCACATCCATACCCCGCGCAATGGCGGTGCGGACATATTCGCGCCCATCGGCCAAGGTGAAGGCCAGTTCCTGCACCAAATTCGCGCCCGCTTCCTGCATGTGATAGCCGGAGATAGAGATCGAGTTGAACTTGGGCATCTCCGCCGAGGTGTACTCGATGATATCCGCGATGATCCGCATCGACGGCTCTGGCGGGTAGATATAGGTGTTGCGCACCATGAATTCTTTCAGAATGTCATTCTGAATGGTGCCCGACAAAAGCTTGCGGTCGACGCCTTGCTCTTCGCCCGTCACGATGAAATTCGCCAAGATCGGGATGACCGCGCCGTTCATGGTCATTGACACAGACACCTTGTCGAGCGGGATACCGTCGAACAGGATTTTCATATCCTCGACGCTATCAATGGCCACACCCGCCTTGCCCACATCGCCCAGCACGCGCGGATGGTCGCTGTCATAGCCGCGATGCGTGGCCAGATCGAAAGCGACGGACACGCCCTGCTGCCCGGCGGCAAGGTTGCGGCGGTAAAAAGCGTTCGACTCTTCGGCGGTGGAAAAGCCCGCATATTGCCGGATGGTCCAGGGGCGGCCTGCATACATCGTGGCCTTTACCCCGCGCGTGTAGGGCGCAAAGCCCGGCATATTGCCCAGATGCGGCAGGTTCGCGATGTCCTCTTCGGTGTAGAGCGGCTGCACGGGAATGCCTTCGAGCGTGTCCCATGTCAGGCTGTCAAGCGGGCGGCCCCGCAATTCCTTTGCGGCAAGCGCGGCCCAAGCGTCTTTGGCATCGCTCATGGCTGGTCCTTTCTGAGGTCTTGGGCACGCAAAGGCGCAAAAAGCGCGCGCGCCATGGTGTTTTCAAACGAAAAACGCCTATATGTCTGCCAAGCAGGAGGCGTTATGAAACCGATCTTTACCCTTGTTTTCGCGGGTCTTTTCGCAGCGACCACGGGTGCTGCGCAAAGCATTGCTGCCGATGGCACCGCAGCCCCCGCCGTCGCAACCGATGCGCCCTTGGCCGATGTGCAGGAAGCTGCACCCATGCCAGAGGACGAGCTGCTGTTTCTGGACGCGCGCGAGATCGACGTGCGCGAATATGTCTGGAACCACCGGCTGATCGTGGTCATGGCCGATACGCCTGACAACCCGCAATTCAGCCGCCAGTTGGACGAATTGCGCGAACGGGCCGACGAGATGGTCATCCGCGACGTGGTCGTGATTTTCGACGCGAACCCGGAAGATCGCAGCCCTTTGCGCCAGGTGTTGCGGCCCAACGGCTTCATGACCGCGATCATCGACAAGGATGGCGAGGTGAAGGCACGCCGCCCCGCCGTCCGCTCTGGCCGCGAATTGATGGCGGTGATCGACAAATTCCCGCTGCGCCGCCAAGAGATATTGGAACGCAACCCCGCCGGACGCTGACCCGGACGGGCACCGGGGGCGCTGCCCTCGGTCCCGCGCGGGCATGTCTGGCCGGGAAACGCGGTCACTGGTAGTAGCCTATCTTCTCGGCGCGTTGCGAAATCAGCCACCAGCCAGGGCCGAACACGCCCACCAGCCAGATGACCAGCGCAGCGCTTGGGCTGATAAGCCCGGCCCAAGCCGCAAGCGCCACAGCACCCCCCAAGCCAAAGACCAGCCCGCCGCCCACGCTAAGATATTCCAGCCCCAGCCGAATGCGGCTGAGCAGCGGGAACAGGCCGTGAAACACCGCCATCCCGCCCAAGGGCGGCAGCAACAGAAGCACGTAATGCCCCTTTTGCAGGCCCGGCGCGATGCGGGTCAGGATGATATAGGCCAGCACAAGCGCTGCCACGAAAGACAGCATATAGGTCAGGAACAGGCGCAGCGGGCTGCGTTTCATCCCTCGAACTCCATGATGATTTCATCCACCGCCAAGCTGTCGCCTGCCGCCACGTTGATCTTGGCGACCTTGCCCTTGCGCTCTGCGCGCAGGATGTTTTCCATCTTCATGGCCTCTATGGTGGCCAGCGCCTGCCCTTCATAAACCTCTTGCCCCTCTTCCACGGCGATGGACACGACCATCCCCGGCATCGGGCACAAAAGCAGCTTCGACGTGTCGGGCGGCAGTTTTTCGGGCATGAGCGCTGCCAGTTCCGCCTGACGCGGCGAGAAAACGCGCACTTTCAGATCGGCCCCGCGCAGGCGCAGGCGGTAGCCGCCGGGCTGGCGGGCGACCTTCATCACCAAGGGCGTGCCATTGACCGTCAGGCGCGCAAGCGGCTGACCCGGCAGCCAGTCGGACGTCACCCGGTAGTCGCTGCCATCCAGCGTCACGGTCGCGCCTTCGCGGTCGGCCTTGATGCTGGCGGAATAGCTGTTGCCGCCCAAGTTGACGACCCAATCGGTGCCGACAACGCGCTCGTGGTTGTCCATCCGCCCCGAGACCCGCGCGCGGCGAATTTCGGCTACGCGGTTCATGGCGCAGGCGCAGGCGGCCACGCGCTTCAACAGGTCTTCGGGCAGCGCGGCCCCCTCGAACCCTTCGGGATATTCTTCGGCAATGAACGCCGTGGTGATGTTTCCGGACGCGAAACGCGGATGGTCCATGACCGCCGACAGGAAGGGCAGGTTGTGGCCGATGCCCTCAACCTCGAATTCATCCAAAGCCAGACGCATCTCTTCCACCGCGGTGTCGCGCGTGGGTGCCCATGTGCAGAGCTTGGCGATCATCGGGTCGTAATACATGCTGATCTCGCCGCCTTCATAGACGCCGGTATCGTTGCGCACCGCGCGGGTTGCCTCTGCAATCTCGGCCGGCGGACGGTAGCGGGTCAGACGCCCGATCGAGGGCAGGAAGTTGCGATACGGGTCTTCGGCATAAAGCCGCGATTCAATCGCCCAGCCGTTGATCTTCAGGTCGGACTGGGTGAAGGGCAGCTTCTCACCCGCGGCAACCCGGATCATCTGCTCGACCAGATCGACCCCGGTAATCAACTCGGTCACAGGGTGTTCCACCTGCAAGCGCGTGTTCATTTCTAGGAAGTAGAAATTGCGCTCGCCATCGACGATGAACTCGACCGTGCCCGCGCTGGTATAACCCACGGCGGCTGCAAGCGCACAAGCCTGCTCGCCCATGGCCTTGCGGGTGGCCTCATCAAGAAACGGCGACGGCGCTTCTTCGATGACCTTTTGGTTGCGGCGCTGGATAGAGCATTCGCGCTCGTGCAGATAGACCGTGTTGCCGTGGCTGTCGGCCAGAACCTGGATTTCAATGTGGCGCGGTTGCGTCACGAATTTCTCGATGAAGATGCGGTCATCGCCAAAGCTACTAGCCGCCTCGTTCTTGGATGACTGGAACCCCTCGCGCGCCTCATCGTCATTCCACGCGATGCGCATCCCCTTGCCGCCGCCCCCGGCGCTGGCCTTGATCATGACCGGATAGCCAATCTCGGCCGAGATCTTGACGGCTTCATCGGCGTCGGAAATCAGGCCCATATAGCCCGGAACCGTGCTGACACCCGCTTCCTGCGCCAGCTTCTTCGACGTGATCTTATCGCCCATCGCCTCGATCGCGCCAGCGGGCGGGCCGATGAAGGCGACGCCCTCTTTCGCCAAAGCCTCTGCGAATTTCATGTTCTCGGACAGAAACCCGTAGCCCGGATGCACGGCTTCGGCCCCCGATTGGCGGATCGCGTCCATGATCTTGTCGATCACGATATAGGACTGGTTCGCGGGCGCGGGCCCGATATGGATCGCCTCATCCGCCATCTGCACATGCAGCGCATGGCGGTCGGCGTCGGAATAGACCGCAACCGTCGCGATCCCCATCTTGCGGGCGGTCTTGATGACGCGGCAGGCGATTTCACCCCGGTTGGCGATCAGGATCTTTTTGAACATGCGGTCCTCGTTGCATTGGAATTGGGGAACGACGGCATGGTTCACTCCTCCCATGTGTCGAAGGCGAATTCGCTCGACCCGTCGAAAAGCTGCGGAAAACTGGCTTGCGCGGCGCGCATATCGACCCGCAGCAGCGCGTCGTAACTGGCCGGGTCGAACGGGTCTTCGGCGGGCACGACTTCACGGCCAAACAGCCATGACAGGCGGCCTGCATCCAGATTGCCACGCTCGAAGGGGGCGTCGCCGAAATGGGCGATCAGCGCGCCCAGAAACGCCTCATCGGCGCGGCGGTCGGGCGCGCGACGGTCGGCAAAGCGCTTGCGCGCCGTGATGGGCGTCACCCCCTTGGGGTTCGCGCGGCGAATGGTGAATTGGTAATCGGTGCTGGGAAGGCGACCGGGAAAGCCGCGATGCTTCAGCATGGTGCCCCCTTTCGTGTTGCAACGGGGGCAAGGGCCACCGGCGCGACATGCGCCGGGGCCGTGATCTGTGTCAGATCAGTATTTCTTGGTTGCGACCGGTTCCACCATGACCGGGGCCGGAACCGGCTCGGGTGCGGCGCGGTGCTTCGAGCAGGCACCAAGAACGAGGGTTGCACCGAAAGCGGTGAGGATAACAAATTTCGACATGCGCATCTCCTGTCGTGTCGATCGACCGGGCAAACTCCCCCCGGTGCATGAAGGACGAGGGCGCGGCAGCGACCCCTCACACGCAGGTTAGACGACAAATAGCCACTTGGCCACAGGGTTTTGCAAACAACAAACTTCTCCGGCGCAGATGCTGCGCGGGGTGCTACAAAACCAAGCGGCGCCGAAGCAAGGGCACGCCCCCGCTTCGGGCCACGATACGCTACCGAAAGATCAGTATTTCTTGGTCGCGACCGGCTCGACATAAACCGGGGCCGGGATCGGCTCGGCATAGACGGTTTCGGTTTTGCCGGAATGCTTTGCGCAAGCGCCCAGCGAGACGACTGCCACCATGCCAGCGGCCAGAACGAGTTTGGACATGAATTTCTCCTGCTCATGTATGCGTGGCGCGGCTTCTTGTCTTGGCGTGGCCACGCTTGTTGCTTCGCTGCCCCATAACCGGGAAACAGCCCCGCAACCATATCGCGAAACCGATTCGCTGGCCATGAAAATTCAACGGCTGCGGGCGCTTGTGGCGCAACTGCATCAATATCGCGTTGGACAGGCATGTCAGTGCAGGAACTCTGCATCGTCCAGCGTGCACAAGCCGTCACGGATGATGAAGGATTCGAAATACTGGATCGCGGTCGGATCGCTCAGCCCGAACTGCACTTCCTTGTCCATGATCGTGACCACGACATTCGTGCCCTCGGGCACCGCCGAAGACGCCACATGCCGGGTGCAGATGTCTTGCATGTCGCCGAACAGGCGTTGCGGGTCGCGTTGGTAGCCCGCCACATCCTGCGCCAGCCCCTGGCCGATCATCCGCACCCGCTGGACCCCCTCCTCCACGATCAGGTCCAGCGGGATGGCGCTTGCCCCGGAAGGCAGGCGCAACCATTGCTCGGGCGCGCCCGAGTCGGTGATGAAAGCAAGACAGGCCAGGGGCAGCAGCATGGCGCGTTCCTTACAGGGGGATGTTGTCGTGTTTCTTCCAAGGCATCTTGTCGGACTTGTTACGCAGAGATGCGAAAGCCCGCGCTACCCGCTTGCGCGTGGATTGTGGCATGATGACCTCGTCGATAAAGCCTTTTTCCGCGGCCACGAAAGGGTTTGCGAAGCGTTCTTCATATTCCGCGATCCGCGCGGCGGTCTTTTCCGCATCGCCCAGTTCTGAACGATAGAGGATCTCGACCGCGCCCTTCGCGCCCATCACGGCAATCTCTGCGGTGGGCCAAGCATAGTTGAAATCCGACCGCAGATGCTTGGACGCCATCACCACATAAGCGCCACCATAGGCCTTGCGGGTAATCACGGTCACTTTCGGCACGGTCGCTTCGCCATAGGCGTAAAGCAGTTTCGCGCCGTGTTTGATGACGCCCGCATATTCCTGCCCGGTGCCCGGCAGGAAGCCCGGCACGTCAACCAGCGTCAGAATCGGGATTTCGAACGCATCGCAGAAGCGCACGAAACGCGCGCCCTTGCGCGAGCTGTCGATGTCCAGACACCCCGCCAGCACCATCGGCTGGTTGGCGACCACGCCCACGGTGCGCCCTTCCAGACGGATGAAGCCGGTGATGATGTTCTTGGCGAATTCTTCCTGAAGCTCGTAGAAATCCCCCTCATCCGCGATTTTCAGGATTAACTCCTTCATATCGTAGGGGGTGTTGGGGTTGTCGGGGATCAGCGTGTCAAGGCTTGGCTCCAGCCGGGCCGGATCATCAAAGAACGGCCGCACGGGCGGCTTTTCGCGGTTGTTGAGCGGCAACAGGTCCACCAGACGGCGCACTTCGATCAGCGCTTCCACGTCATTCTCGAACGCCGCATCGGCGACCGAGGATTTGCGCGTATGCGTGAGCGCGCCGCCCAGCTCTTCTGCCGTCACCTGCTCATTCGTCACGGTTTTCACCACATCGGGGCCGGTGACGAACATGTAAGAGCTGTCTTTCACCATGAAGATGAAATCGGTCATGGCAGGGCTGTAGACCGCGCCGCCTGCGCATGGCCCCATGATGACGCTGATCTGCGGCACCACGCCAGAGGCGGTGATGTTGCGCTGGAACACCTCGCCATAGGCGGCAAGGCTGGCCACCCCTTCCTGAATGCGCGCACCGCCCGAATCGTTCAGGCCGATGACCGGCGCGCCGTTCTGGATGGCCATATCCATGATCTTGCAGATCTTGGCGGCATGGGTTTCGGACACAGACCCGCCCATGACGGTGAAATCCTGACTGAACACATAGACCACGCGGCCATTGATCGTACCCCAGCCGGTGACGACGCCATCCCCCATGGGGCGGCTGGCCTGCATCCCGAAATCGACACAGCGATGGGCGACGAACATGTCGAATTCCTCGAAGCTGCCTTCGTCCAGCAACAGCTCTATGCGTTCGCGGGCGGTCAGCTTGCCCTTGGAATGCTGCGCCGCGATGCGCTTTTCGCCCCCGCCCATGCGGGCTTCCTGACGCTGCGCTTCTAGCTGTTGCAGGATGTCCTTCATGCGCTCCCCCTCCTTGGCGGCAGATCGGTTTGGCGCAACATACTTGCGCAAACCGGGGTTGAAAAGGACAGTTTTGATAATTTGCAAAACCGTCTGCAAATCGGCTGGCTAATTTGCAAACACGCGCCCGAAAGCGGCGCACTTGAATTCCCGCGCCGGCGCGCTTAGTGAACATGTTCAACACTAGCACAGGTGCGCCATGCCCAGCCCCGAGGCCCGCTTTCTGGACGCAACAACACCGCCCCATGTGGCGACTCTGGTCGCCCAAGCTTCTGTCGCGGCGCTGGCGATGAATGTCTTCCTGCCATCGCTGCCCAGCATGGCGGCCTATTTCCAGACCGATTACGCGGTGGTGCAATTGTCGGTCTCGCTTTATCTGGCGGTCAACGCGCTGTTGCAGGTGTTCATCGGCGCGCTGTCGGACCGCTACGGGCGCCGCCCGGTCATGCTGGCGGCACTTTGGGTTTTCGTTCTGGCCACGCTCGGCACGCTTCTGGCCACGAATGTGGTGGTGTTCCTGTTGTTTCGGATGCTGCAAGCCGCGGTCGTCACGGGCGTCGTTCTGTCGCGCACGGCGATCCGCGATGTCATGGGCGCGGATGAGGCCGCCTCGCGCATCGGCTATGTGACCATGGGCATGGCCGTCGTGCCCATGCTGGCCCCGGCCCTGGGTGGACTGCTGGACGAAGCTTTCGGCTGGCGCGGCAGCTTCGCGCTGATGCTGGGCGTGGGCGCGCTGGTGCTGACCCTCAGCTGGCGCGACATGGGAGAGACGCGCCAAGGCGGCGGGGGATCGTTCCGGGCGCAGGCTGCGGAAATGCCCGAACTCATGCGCTCGCGCCGCTTCTGGGGCTATGTGGCGACCTCGTCCTTCGCCTCTGGCGCGTTCTTTGCTTACCTTGGCGGCGCGCCCTTCGTCGGGGCGCAGATTTTCGAGATGTCGCCCTCGGTGTTGGGCCTGTTCTTCGGCGCGCCCGCCTTGGGCTACGCGGCGGGCAATTTCCTGTCGGGACGCTTTGCCGCGCGCGTGGGCATCGACCGCATGATCCTGACCGGCGCCTTGATAAATTTCAGCGGCATGGCGCTGCTTGGCCTGTTATTCGCCCTTGGGCTGCGCAGCGAATGGGTGTTTTTCGGCTGTTTCGTCTTCGTGGGCCTTGGCAATGGCATGATCCTGCCCTCGGCCACGTCAGGCATGATGTCGGTGCGCCCGCATCTGGCGGGCACCGCCAGCGGTATCGGCGGCGCGATCATGATCGGGGCGGGCGCGGCGCTGTCAGCGCTTGCCGGGGTCATGTTGACGCCAGAAACCGGGGCCGACCCGCTGATCGCGATGCTGTTCATCACCACGGGGCTGGCGGTCGGCAGTATTCTGTATGTCATGGCCCGCGCCCGCGCGATTGGGGCTTGACCGGCGGGCATGGCTTTGCAAACCATGCGAAACTGGTTTGCAAAGGGTGCCCCATGGCGCAACAAAAGCTTTATTCCGGTGCGAAACTGCGCGAGATTCGCAACCAGATCGGCCTGACGCAAAAGGATTTCGCCGCGCGGCTGGGCGTGTCGCTGCCTTATCTGAACCAGATGGAGAATAATAACCGCCCGCTGTCCACCTCGGTCGTGCTGGCACTGGCGCGCGAGTTCGGGCTGGATGTGACAGAGCTGTCGGCGGGCGATAGCGAGCGCCTGGTCTCGGACCTGCGCGAGGCTTTGGCCGACCCGCTTTTCGCCAATGCCACGCCATCCCTGCCCGATCTGCGGCTGGTGGGCGCGAATGCGTCCAGCTTCGCCCGCGCGTTTCTGGACCTGCACCGCGCCTATCGGCAAGCGCAGGAACAGCTTGGCGCGCTGGATGAAGCACTCGGGCGCGAGGACAGCTCGCTGCGGCTTAGCCCGTGGGAAGAGGTGCGCGATTTCTTCCACTATTGCGACAATTACATAGATGCCGTGGACCGCGCCGCCGAACATTTCGCCGCCCAAGCGGGTGCGGGGCAGGATGTGACCGACCACGCCATCGCAACGCTGGCACGCCAGAAGATCACCGTGCGCATGGTGCGCGGTGCGCCCTTGCGGCGGTTCGATCCCGCCAGTGGCATTCTGGAAATCTCGGCCAAGGCCAGCCCTGCGACGCAGGCCTTTCAACTGCTGCACCAGGTGGCGCTGCTGACGCAATCCGACCTTCTGGAGGCCACGCTCGATCTGGCGCGCTTCCAGTCGGACGAATCCCGTGCGATTGCGAAGATCGGCCTTGCCAATTACTTCGCGGGCGCGGCGCTTCTGCCCTATAGGCGCTTTTTGTCCGCCGCGACCGCCAGCCGTCACGATCTGGAAACCTTGGCCGACCAGTTCGGTGCCTCGCTGGAGCAGGTGGCGCACAGGCTGTCAACCTTGCAGCGCCCCGGTGCCAAGGGCGTGCCATTCTTCTTCGTGCGGGTGGATCAGGCGGGCACGATCACCAAGCGCCACTCGGCCACGCGGCTGCAATTCGCGCGCTTCGGGGGTGCATGTCCCTTGTGGAACGTGCATCGCGCGTTCGAGACACCGGGCCGCTTCCTGCGCCAGATGGCCGAAACGCCCGATGGCGTGCGCTATTTCTGCTTGTCGATTGCCATTTCCAAGGGCGGCGGGTCGTTCCACGCACCGGTGCGCCGCTACGCGCTGGGTCTGGGCTGCGAGGTCGATCACGCCGATGCGCTGGTCTATGCCGACGGGATGGACCGCACGGGCGGGTTCGACCCGATCGGCATTTCCTGCCGCATCTGCGAGCGCGAGGATTGCCACCAGCGCAGCGTGCCGCCGCTGGAACGCCGGCTGCGGGTGGACCATGACCACCGCCATGTCCTGCCCTACAGCATGGAATAAAGGCCCGGACGAACCGGGCCTTGCCACTTATTGCGGAATGCGCAGAACCTGACCGGGATAGATCTTGTCCGGGTGGGTCAGCATGGGGCGGTTCGCCTCGAAAATCTCTGGGTAGCGGTTGGCATTGCCCAAGGTTTTCTTGGCGATGGCCGACAGCGTGTCGCCCTTGACCACGGTGTGGAACACGGGGGCGACTTCGTCATCTTCGGCCTCGACCTCTGCCACGCCTTCGACATTGCCGACGGCGAGGATGATTTTTTCTTTCATCTCGGGGCTGACCGCCTTGCCCTCGACCACGACCTTTTCACCTTCGACCTTGATTTCGACGCCCGTGGCATCCAGCCCCAGATCGGCCAATTCGGCCTTCAACGCTTCGGGTTCCGGTGTCGCAGCTTCTGCGGCACCGACGCCGAACAGTTTCTTGCCGGCGGATTTTGCAAAGGACCAAAGCCCCATCTGTCATACTCCAACTAAGTGATACGCGATTGACGCAGCTTATCTGTGCCCGCATGGCCGCCGCAGGGCAAGAAAAAAGCCCCGGCGCATGGGCCGGGGCTTTGGGGTCATTCCGCCGCTTCGGCGTAGCTTTCGACCGGCGGGCAGGTGCAGACAAGGTTGCGGTCGCCGAATACGTTGTCCACGCGGCCCACGGGTGGCCAATACTTGTCGCCGCGGAAGCTGGCGGGCGGGAAGCACCCCGCTTCGCGCGTGTAGGCGCGGTCCCAATCGGCGATCAGGTCTTCGACCGTGTGCGGCGCGTGGTGCAGCGGGCTGTCTTCGGCGGCGATCTCGCCGCGTTCCACCGCCGCGATTTCCTCGCGGATGGCCAGAAGCGCCGTGATGAAGCGGTCGATCTCGGCCTTGGTTTCCGATTCCGTCGGTTCCACCATCAGGGTGCCCGCGACAGGCCAGCTCATCGTCGGCGCGTGGAAGCCGTTGTCGATCAGCCGTTTGGCGATGTCATCGACCGTGACACCCACATCGGCAAAGGGCCGCGTGTCGAGGATGCACTCATGCGCGATACGCCCCTTGTTGCCCATGAACAGGATGTCATAGGCCCCGCGCAACCGCGCCGCGATGTAATTGGCGTTCAGGATGGCCACCCGCGTGGCCTGCGTCAGCCCTGCCCCGCCCATCATCAGGCAATAGGCCCAGCTAATCAGCAGGATCGACGCCGACCCATAGGGCGCGGCGGAAACCGGCCCCTCGGCCCCGCCGGTTTCGGGATGGCCGGGCAGGAAGGGTGCCAGATGCGCCTTCACGCCGATCGGGCCCATGCCGGGGCCGCCGCCGCCATGCGGGATGGCGAAGGTCTTGTGCAGGTTCAGGTGGCTGACATCGCCGCCAATCTCGCCCGGTTTCACAAGACCGACCATCGCGTTCAGGTTCGCCCCGTCGATATAGACCTGACCGCCGTGGTCATGGGTGATCTTGCACACTTCGCGCACGGTTTCCTCGAACACGCCATGGGTCGAGGGGTAGGTAATCATGCACGCCGCCAGACGGTCGCCCGCCTTGGCAGCCTTTTCGCGGAAATCGTCCAGATCGACATCGCCATTGGGTGCGGATTTCACCACAACGACCGTCATCCCGCACATATGTGCGCTGGCGGGGTTGGTGCCATGCGCGGACATCGGGATCAGGCAGATGTCGCGATGCGTGTCGCCCCGCGCGCGGTGATAGGCCTGGATGGTCAAGAGCCCCGCATATTCGCCCTGCGCGCCGGAATTGGGCTGCATCGACATGTCGTCATAGCCGGTGATTTCGCACAATTTTGCCTTCAGGTCGAAAATCGCCTCTGCGTAGCCGGTGGCTTGGTCGGGCGGGCAGAACGGGTGCAGGCTTGCGAATTCGGGCCATGACAGCGGGATCATCTCTGCCGCCGCGTTCAGCTTCATGGTGCAAGACCCAAGCGGGATCATGGCGCGGTCGAGCGCCAGATCACGGTCCGCCAAGCGGCGCATGTAGCGCATCATCTCGGTCTCTGCCCGGTTCATGTGGAAGATGGGGTGCGTCAGGTAGTCCGACTGGCGCAGGAAGCTTTCGGCAAAGCCCAAGCCACCGCGCCCTTCGGGAAGCCCGTCAATGCCGAACACGCGCAGCACCCGCAGCAACACATCGTCATTGCTGGTTTCATCCAGCGAGATGCCGACATGGCGCGCGCCGATCTTGCGCAGGTTCAGCCCTTCGGCGCGGGCGGCGGCCAGAATGCCCGCCTGCCCCACGCCCACCTCTACCGTGATCGTATCGAAGAAATCCTTGACCACGACACGCGCGCCCGCCTCTTGCAGGGCGCGATACAGACGCTCGGTCAGCCCATGCACGCGCTCTGCGATGGCGCGCAACCCTTGAGGGCCGTGGAACACCGCATACATGGACGCCATGACAGCCAGAAGCGCCTGCGCGGTGCAGACGTTCGACGTGGCCTTTTCGCGGCGGATATGCTGCTCGCGGGTTTGCAGCGACAAGCGATAGGCCTTGTTGCCATGCGAGTCCACGCTCACGCCCACGATGCGGCCGGGCATGGAGCGTTTGTATTCATCGCGGCAGGACAAGAACGCCGCATGCGGCCCGCCATACCCCATGGGCACGCCGAAGCGCTGGGCGCTGCCCACGGCGATATCCGCGCCCAAGGCACCCGGTTCCACGATCATGGTCAGCGCCAGCAGGTCGGTCGCCATGATGGCCAGTGCCTTGGCGGCGTGCAGCGCGTCGATCTGTGGGCGGAAGTCACGGATATTGCCATAGGTGCCCGGATACTGGAACAACGCGCCGAACACGCGGTCCGCCGGGCAGTCTTCGGGCGCGCCGACGATCACCTCTATCCCCAAGGGCGCGGCACGGGTCTGCACCACGGCAATATTCTGGGGGTGGCAGTTTTCGTCCACGAAAAACGCCGTCGCTTTGGATTTGGCCACACGCTGCGCCATGACCATCGCCTCGGCACAGGCGGTGGATTCGTCCAGAAGCGACGCATTGGCCACCGGCAGGCCCGTCAGGTCCGAGATCATTGTCTGGAAGTTCAGAAGCGCTTCCAGACGCCCTTGGGCGATCTCTGGCTGGTAGGGCGTATAAGCCGTATACCATGCCGGGTTTTCAAAGATGTTGCGCAGGATCGCGGGCGGCGTGACCGTGCCGTAATAGCCCTGCCCGATCAGGCTGGTCATGACCTTGTTCTTGGCACCCACCTTGCGCATCTTTTCCAGCAGCTCGCCCTCGGAGAGGGCGGGCCATGTCAGCGGGTCGGACTGGCGCAGATTGGCCGGAATGGTCTGGTCGATCAGCTGGTCCAGCGTGTCACACCCCACGGCCTGCAACATGGCGGCCATTTCATCGGGGGTTGGCCCGATATGGCGGCGATTGGCGAAATCATAGGGGTTATAGTCGGTGGGCGTGTAGGTCATGAAAAAATGGCCTTTGGGGTTCGGGGGCAAGCTGGGGGATCGCGTCGAAAGCGGTCAGCCCAGGAAATCCTTGTATTCGTCTTCGGTCATCAGATCGTCGAGCACCGACATGTCGTCGAGCTTCATCTTGAAGAACCACGCATCGCCCAGCGGGTCTTCGTTGACCAGACCGGGATTGTCGACCAGCGCTTCGTTCACCTCGGTGATCTCGCCATCGACGGGGGCAAGGATGTCTGATGCCGCCTTGACCGACTCGATCACGCAGACCTCATCCCCCTTGGCGACCACGGCCTCGACCTCTGGCAGTTCGACGAACACCACGTCGCCAAGCTGTTCAGCGGCGTGTTCGGTAATGCCCACGACCACGACATCGCCTTCGACGCGCAGCCATTCATGTTCTTCGGTGTATTTCATGGGAAACGCTCCTCAGCGCTTGTAGGTGGATGGACGAAACGGAAGGTCAGAGACCGTGACAGGCAGGCGCTTGCCGCGCACATCGCCCCAGAGCGCGGTGCCGGAAGTGGCAAGTGCCGCGGGCACATAACCCATGGCGATGGGCGCGCCGATGCTGGGGCCGAAACCGCCAGAGGTGACTTTGCCGATGGCAGCACCCCCTTCGGGCGCGTCCCACAGCACGGTGCCTTCGCGCATGGGCGCGCGGCCCTCGGGGCGCAGGCCCACGCGCAGGGTGGTCGCGCCCTCGGTCAGTTCGCGCAGGATGGTTTCCGCACCCGGAAAGCCGCCCGCGCGCGCGCCGCCTGAACGGCGGGCTTTCTGGATGGCCCATGTCAGGTTCGCAGCCACGGGCGTTGTCGTCGTGTCAATGTCATGGCCATAAAGGCACAGGCCCGCTTCCAGCCGAAGACTGTCGCGCGCACCAAGGCCGATGGGGGCGACACCGGGCTGGTCCAGCAGCGCTTGCGCGAAATCCACGGCTTGCGCGGCGGGGACCGAAATCTCATACCCGTCCTCGCCCGTATAGCCAGAGCGCGAGACCCAAAGCGCGTGGCCCTGCCAGTCGAAATTGCCCACATCCATGAAGCGCATCGCAGCCACGCCGGGCACAAGCGCCTGAAGCGCGGCCTCTGCCCCCGGCCCTTGCAGCGCCAGAAGCGCGCGGTCGGTGATCTCAATCACCTCCAGCTCGGGCAGGCCCGCGCGCAGATGCGCCACGTCTTGCGCCTTGCACGCGGCATTCACGACCAGAAACAGGTGATCGCCGCGATTGGCGACCATAAGGTCATCCAGAATGCCGCCCGCGTCATTGGTGAACATCGCGTAGCGCTGCCGCCCTTCGCCCAAGCCCGCCACATCGACCGGCACAAGCCGTTCCAGCGCCAGCGCCGCATCGGGCCCGCGCAAGATGACCTGCCCCATATGGCTGACATCGAACAGGCCCGCGGCGCTGCGCGTGTGGTTATGTTCGCCCATCACGCCCATCGGGTATTGCACCGGCATCTCGTAGCCCGCGAAAGGCACCATCTTGGCGCCAAGCTGCACATGCAGATCGTAAAGCGGCGTGCGGCGCAAACTGTCAGTCATTCAAAGCCCCTTTTGGTTCGCGCGACAACCGCGCCCTACCCCCTCTGTCCTTGCGCCTGAGATCGTTATCCCGTCGGCGGGTGCGGCAGGCTGCACCACTCTCCAGAGTGTTCATGCAAACCGGTCCTTTTGCCTGAGAGTTTACCGGGGCGGTTGCTCCTTCGGCCTTGGGCATGGCCCAATGTCTCCCGTATTTGCCCGCACCTCGTAGCGGATAGCGGGTCGCGATTGCAAGCATTTTCGCGCGCACTTGCCAAGCTGCGACACATGGCACAGATAAGCGACATGACAGATGCTTTCTTCTTTGGTTACGGGTCGTTGGTGAACCGCCTGACCCATGATTACCCCGATGCCCAGCCGGTCACGATTCGCGGCTGGCGGCGCGAATGGCGCATGGCGCATCGCTTGCGCCGCACCTTTCTGAGCGTGGTGCCCGATGCAAGCGTGCAGATCGACGGGCTTGTGGCGCGGGTGCCGGGGCAGGATTGGGCGGCGCTGGATGTTCGGGAAACCGGATATGCCCGCCATCCGCTGGGTGCCGAGGCTTTCGCGCGTGGTCCGGCGCGGCCCGCGCAGATCTACGCCATCGACCCCGCGCAATCCGAGCTGCCCAGCCACGCAGCCCCCATCAAGCTAAGCTACCTGGACGTGGTCGCCGAAGGTTTCGCGCAGGAATTCGGGCAGGACGGCGTGGCGCGGTTTTTGAGACGACCACGGGCTGGGGGCCGGTGCTGGATGACCGCGCTGCGCCCCTTTACCCGCGCGCGCGGCCCGTTGCCCCTGCCCTGCGCCGCTTGGTCGATGACCATCTGGATGCCTTGGCGGTGCCGAAACTGGCGCTTTAGGCGGCGACCGCTTCCATTTCGGCGATGATGTCGCCCACGACCTGCACCATCAGCCCCTCATCCTCGCATTCCGCCATGACGCGGACCAAGGGTTCGGTGCCGGATTTGCGGATCAGAAGCCGCCCGCGCCCGGCCAGCAAATCTCGGCCCGATTCGATCGCGGCCATGACCTTGGCCTCTGCCAGCAGGTCCACGCCGGGCGTGTAGCGCAAGTTGCGCAAGAGTTGCGGCACAGGGTCGAAGCAGCGCGTCAGCATGGAAGCGGGTTTGCCCGTCTCGCTCAGGATGGCCATGAATTGCAGCGCCGCGATCAGCCCGTCGCCGGTGGTGGCGTAATCGGTCATCACGATATGGCCCGATTGCTCGCCGCCAAGGTTCCAGCCGCCTTGGCGCATCCGCTCGACCACATAGCGGTCACCCACCGAGGTGCGCTCCAGCCGCAACCCGTGGCCTTCCAGAAAACGCTCCAGCCCCAGGTTGCTCATGACCGTGGCCACAAGCACCCCGTCTTGCAGGCGTTGTTCGGCGGCCCAGCGTTCGGCGAAGAGCGCCATGATCTGGTCGCCATCGGCGATTTGGCCGCGCTCGTCGATCAGGATCAGACGGTCGGCATCGCCATCGAGCGTGATGCCCAGATCGGCCCCGGTTTCCAGAACCTTGGCCGCGCAGACACGCGGATGGGTCGATCCGCAATCAAGGTTGATGTTCTTGCCGTTCGGGTTGACGCCGATCTCGATGACCTCGGCCCCAAGCTCCCACAAGACTTGGGGGGCAACCTGATAGGCCGCGCCATTGGCGCAATCGACCACCACTTTCAGGCCGGAAAACAGCTTGCCCTTGGGCAGCGTGGTCTTGGCATATTCCACGTAGCGCCCGCGCGCATCCTCGATGCGCTTGGCGCGGCCGATATTGGCGGGCTGTGCCAGCGGGATCTCGCCCGCGATGATGGCCTCTATCTCTGCCTCTGCCTCGTCCGACAGTTTGAACCCGTCGGGGCCGAAAAACTTGATGCCGTTGTCCTGATGGCCGTTATGGCTGGCCGAGATCATGATCCCCAGATCGGCGCGCATGGACCGCGTCAGGAACCCCACGGCGGGCGTGGGCACCGGGCCAAGCAGCAGCACGTTCATGCCGGTGCTGGTCAGGCCAGCGGTCAGCGCCGTTTCCAGCATGTAACCCGACAGGCGCGTATCCTTGCCGATGACCACGCGGTGACCGTTGTGACCATCGCGCCGGAAATACCGCCCCGCCGCCGCGCCGATACGCAGCGCGTTTTCCGCAGTCATGGGAAAGGTATTGGCCGTGCCGCGAATGCCGTCGGTTCCGAAAAGCTTTTTTGTCATGTCCCGCCAAGTTCCGTTTTTTCACTCATTGCCCGCCACAGCGCCAGCGCTTGACGGGTTTCGCCCACATCATGCACGCGCAAGATCTGCGCGCCCTGCGCCGCGCCTTGCAACGCGACCGCCAGCGATCCGGGCAGCCGCGCGTCGGCCTGTTCAGCCGCGCCCAGCACCCCGATGAACCGCTTGCGCGATGCCCCTAGCAAGATAGCACAGCCCAACCCGTGCAGCAGCGCCAGATGTGACAGCAGCGCAAGATTATGCGCAACCGTCTTGCCAAAGCCAATGCCGGGGTCAAGGATAAGCCGCGCGGGGTCGATGCCAGCCGCCAGCGCGCGGTCCATCGCCGCGGCCAGCCAATCGTGAACATCGAAGCGCACGTCCTTGTATTTCGGGTCTTTTTGCATGGTCTGGGGGGTGCCTTGGGCGTGCATCAGGCAGATGGGGACGCCCGCATCCGCGACCACGCGCGCCATGTCACGATCCCATGTCAGGGCTGAAACATCGTTCACGATATCGGCGCCGGCGTGCAGCGCGGCCTCGGCCACCCGTGCCTTGCGCGTGTCGATGGAGATGGCGGCCGTGACGCCCGCCGCGCGCAAGCCTGCGATCACCGGCGCGGTGCGGGCGATCTCGTCCTCGACCGCGACCTCTGCCGCGCCGGGGCGGGTGGATTCGCCGCCAATGTCCAGAATATCGGCCCCCTCGGCCAGCAAGCGCTGGGCATGGGCCACGGCACGATCCTGTGTCGCAAACCGCCCACCATCGGAAAAGCTGTCGGGCGTGACATTGACGATGCCCATGAGCGCGGGCCGCGTCAGCGATAGCCCGGCAATGGGTGCGGGCGGGTCCAGAAAGATGCTGTCGCTCATCGGGTCAACAGCGCGCTCGGTCAGCGCGCCATCGCGGCCCAGCTCTTGCATACACACCAAGCGCAAGGCCGACTGGCCGCGCAAGGCAGGGGCATCGGTCGGGGCCAAAGACGCGGGGCGGAGGATGGGTAACAGGTAGCTCATATCACCCTGTTGCCGCAGCGCAGACGCAAGGGCAAGTGCGTTCAGAACCGTTCCACCGGCATGTGGCTGCCCGGTGGCACGCTCAGCCCCTCGGGGGCCAGAAAGCGGTCGGCGGCCATATGTTCGGCCAGCCACAGGGCCAAGGCCGCGCCATCGCGCGGGCTGCAATCGGGGCTGTCGGTGGAATCGAGGATCAGTTTCGACGGGGCCCAGACAATCATCTGCCCCTGCTTGATCGCCCAGTCGATTTCCGTGCGGCTGGCCACGACCACGCAACGCGCATCGCGCGCGGCCAAACGCCATGCGTTCTGTTCAATGGCCAGCAGGTCGATACGGCGCTGCACGGCGCGAGGGGCGACCTCTGGCGCGCCCTCTGGCGGCATCCCGACACAAAGGATAACGGGCAGACCACGGGCGACCAGCGCATCGAGCCGCGCGCCCAGATCCGCGCCCGCGATCATGTCATTATCCAGATATACGACCAGCGGATGCACGGCCTGCTCTTGCCCCGTGGTATTCACCTCGCGCAAGGGCACGGCGGCTCGGGTGCGCACGATCTCGACCCCCAAGGCACCGGGGCCACGGTCCAGCTTTTCGATCCGCACGAAGGCGCGCATGGCCTGCGGCTCTTGCAGCACGCGGGCGGCGACGCGTTCGGCCAAGGTTTCCAGCAGGTTCAGCCGTTCTTCGGCCAGCGATGCCGAAATCGCCTCTGTGATGCGGTCATAGGACAGGATGCGGTCCACATCGTCGCGCAGCGGTTCGGGATGGGGCCGCACCTCGACCACCACGTTGAAGCGCAGGCGCTGGCGCACGCCGCGTTCGGCCTGAAAAGCACCGATCTCGACCTCTACCATGTGGTCGCGCAGCGAAATGCGGTCGCGCGGGTCCGCCGGGGCCGAGGCCTCTGCGCGGGCTTCGGGATGGGCGAAGGCCAGTCGGATATCGGTGGTCATATCGGTCTTTCCAGATCAGTGCTGCCCGCAGTCTTACCCGCCAGCGCCCCGTGGGCAAACCGCAATAACGCCGCATATCGGCTGTGCGGCGACACCAAACGCGGCGAAATCAGGGAAATGGCAGGAAAAAACTAGGGATCAGCCGCGATAGAACAGATGCGCGCCGATCTGCGTGGTCTGGGTAAAGCGGCGCGACCAGGACGGGTTGACGGCCGTGGTGTGGAAATACAGCGCGCCAGAGGTCAGCCCGCGATGCCCGCCATCGGCCATGACCTGCGCGATGCGGCGCGCCAGATCGGCCGAGGCGCGATTGCGCAACTCGTCCGATTTGCGGTCGCAGGCAAAGCTGAACTGGCACCCGCCATAACGCCCGGCTTTCACGCCCTGGAACACGACCCCGCAAATGGTGTTGGGGAATTTGCGCGATGCCACGCGGTTCAGGATCACCTCTGCCACGGCGAACTGGCCTTTCAGCGTTTCGCCGCGCGCTTCGTGGTAAATTGCGGTGGCAAGGCAGGCTTCTTCCTGCGAGGGTGCGCGCAGGTCGATGCGGCGCAGCCAGTCGCGCGAATACTGGATCGCGCGACGCGACAGGCCTTCGGGGCGCGAAACCGGCAAAAGGCTGCGCAAGGGGGCTGTGAGCGCTGGGTCAATCGCCTCTGGGGCGAGTGATGCGGGCGCGGCGATCGCGCCACTGGTGGACAGATTCGCCGACGCCTTGGGCGCGACGCGCAGCGCCGGACGCGGGCTGACGCGCGGCGCGTAAGAGGCCAGCCATTGCGCGTGCAGACGGCTCAGGTCCACCTCGACCGGCGCTTCGTCGCGCAGGTTGCCTTGCTGCAAGCCGTCCTCCAGCCACATGATGGCAGCGGGCGCACCGCCCACGGTATAGGACAGGTCGGGGTTTTCCAGCCGCACCATCCGCACCAAGGGCGCGGTTTCTGGCGCAATGCTGGTCATGATCCGCTGGGACGGCGGTGTGTTCTGGATCGAAGAGAGGACAAGCGCGCTGCGGGTCTGGTCGGTCAACGTGGCATCGGCCACGGACGACCCCATCCCCGGCAAGGCCGCGAGCATGGACATGGACCACACACCGACCAGAACCGGGCTGCGATACCAGCGCCGATGAACGACCTTGCTCGCCATATCGCGCGCACGATCACACTGCACAACAGCCCCGCCTGAGCCCCGCCCAGAGGCAGACCCCAGCACCGCGCCACGCAAGCCGGTTTGCAGGTTTTTCAACAGTGATCGAACCATAAAACAACCAAGCGCACCGGATGTGCGCGTCCCGCCCAAGATCATGCAGCTTCACATTTCGGTGACGTTCTAGCGAAAAACGCCCCGAAAGTCCAGCCCGCGCGGCTATTCCTGGTCTGCAATCGCAAGTTGAGCTGCCGCCAAGCGCGCGACAGGCACCCGGAAGGGCGAGCAAGAGACGTAATCAAAGCCCAGATCGCGGCAGAAGCGGATCGCCTCAGGGCTGCCGCCATGCTCGCCGCAGATGGACAAGGTCAGGTCTTCGCGCGCGGCGCGACCACGGGCCGCACCCAGCCGCAACAGCTCGCCCACCCCGTCCTCGTCCAGTGTGTGAAACGGGTCTTCGACAAAGACGCCCTGCTGCACATAGTCGGACATGAAACGCCCGGCATCGTCGCGCGACAGCCCGTAGGTCATCTGTGTCAGGTCATTGGTGCCGAAGGACAGGAACGCCGAATGCGGCGCGATATCGCCCGCCCGCAAGGCCGCGCGCGGTGTTTCGACCATGACGCCCAGCTTGTAGTCGAACATGACACCGGCCTGCCCGCGCACCTGCGCCGCGCAGGCGTCGATGCGGGATTTCACCAGTTCCACCTCGCGCTTGGCAGAGACTAGCGGAATCATGATTTCCGGCACGATCGGCGCGCCGCGACGGGTGACGTCGATCGTCGCCTCGAAAATGGCGCGGGCTTGCATTTCATAGATTTCGGGGATGGTGATCCCCAGACGCACCCCACGCATCCCCAGCATGGGGTTGAATTCGGCCAAGGCCTCTGCCCGGCGGGTGATTTCGGACAAGGGTTTGTCCAGCGCGTCGGCCAGAAAGCGCATCCCCTCGCGCGAATGCGGCAGGAATTCGTGCAAGGGCGGGTCGAACAGGCGGATGCACACCGGCTGGCCCTGCATGATCTCGAACAGTTCGATGAAATCGGCGCGCTGCATGGGCAGTAGACGGTCCAGCGCGTCGCGCCGGTCCTCTGACGTGTCGGCAAAGATCATCTCGCGCATCAGCGTCAGGCGATCTTCTTCGAAGAACATGTGCTCGGTCCGGCACAGCCCGATGCCCTGCGCCTGGAACTCGCGCGCGATGCGCGCATCGGCGGGCGTGTCGGCATTGGCGCGGATGCCGATGTCGCGCCGCGCATCCGCCCAGTCCAGAAGCGTGGTGAAGCGCTCGTCCAGCGCCGGTTCCAGCAGCGGCACCTCGCCCATCAGGGCAAGCCCATTGGTGCCGTCGATGGTAATCATGTCGCCTTCGTTCAGCGTGTGGCCGTTCGCCGTCAGCGTCTTGCGCCGCGCGTCGATGGTGATGTTCGACGCCCCCACCACGCAAGGCACGCCCAAGCCGCGCCCGATCACGGCGGCGTGGCTGGTCATGCCGCCGCGTTCTGTCAGCACCGCGCGGGCCGAGTGCATCCCCCGAATATCCTCGGGCGTGGTTTCGCGCCGCGCAAGGATGCACGGCTCGTCGCGCGCGGCGCTGGCAAGGGCCGCGGCAGAGCTGAACACCAGCCGCCCCACGGCGGCACCGGGGCTGGCGGCGATGCCGCGCCCCAGCACGGTCGGGCGCGCGGCCGGGTCCACCTGCCGGTGCAGCAATTCGCCAAGCGCCTTGGGCGCGATGCGGGTGATCGCCTCGTCCCGCAGGATAACGCCGTCATTGGCCAGATCGACCACCACGCGCACGGCGGCACGCGACGAACGCGGCACGGTCACGGCGTCGAGGATCCACAGCTTCCCGTCTTCCAGCGTGAATTCGATCTCCATCTCTTCGCGCAGGCGTTTGCGGGCATTGGCCCCATAGGCCAGAAGCTGGGCAAAGGCCTCTGGGCTGCGATCCTCCAGCGCAGGGCCGCGCGCATCCTTGGCGATGAACAAGACTTCGTCGGTGCGGTCGGGGCGGAAACGGCCCATCACCTTGGGCGCGCCGGTCGCGTCGTCGATGAAGCGGATCGTGCCCACGCCGCAGGCATCGGTCGTGCCATAGCCCACGCCCATGCCCCCCGCCATGGCCTGCACCACAAGCCCAAGCCCCGCATCGACCGGCGCGCCCTTGGCTTGGCGCAATAGCCGCGCAGAGGTGCCCTCCCACGCCCGCGCCATGGAGCGCAGCACATCGGCCAATTGCTGCGCCATGGATTGCGGGAACGGGTCTTCCATCTCGTCTTCATAGGCGCGCAAGGCGGCATCCAAAGCGGCACGCGACGGCGCTTCCACCTCGAACATGTCCGGGTCCAGCCGCGCGACATGCTGGGCGAAGGATTGCACGAAATTCAGATAGAGCGCCGTCGCCACCTCTTCGCCATGTGACGCGCAAAGCTTTTCATGCATCGCGTCATTCATCCCGATATTCAGGATCGCCGCGGGCCCGCCCCATTGCGGATGCTCGGCACTGGGGCGCACCGACAAAAGCTGACCTTCGGGGAAATGGCCCAGCAGGTGGCGCAGGTTCATCTGCGCGCCGGTCGCGATTTCGCGCACCACGGCAAATGACAGCGCGATGGTCACGGGCACCGGCATGTCCAGCCGCACCAGGCGTTGCAGGCATTTCGCCCGCCAGCCATGGGTCTGCCGCTTGATCGGGGCCGAATTGGTAATCAAGGCGTAGTCGGTGAGGGTCAGGTATTTCGGCATGAGCGCCCCTTTATGCTGCGCCGCAGGATAGGCGAGGCCACACGGAACTCAAGCGAATGTTGCGCCCCTTAGACGACCGTCACAGGCGTGCCGACCGGAACGCGGTCGTAAAGGTCGATGACATCCTGTTGCAGCATCCGGAAACAGCCGGAAGAGGCAAACCGCCCGATGGACCGCCATTCGGGCGTGCCGTGGATGCGGTAGCCTTGGTCCCGCCCGTCGGTCAGCAGGTATAGCGCCCGCGCGCCCAGCGGGTTGCGCGGCCCGCCCGGTTGGCCATCTTTCCAGCGCTCCAGCTTCGGGTCGCGTTCGATCATCTCTGGCGGCGGGGTCCATGTCGGCCATTGGGCCTTGCGGTAGACAGTCGAGGTGCCCGTCCAGTCGAACCCCTCGCGCCCCACCGAAATACCGTAGCGCAGCGCATACCCGTCGGCCAGCACCAGATACAGCAGACGATTGCTGTTCTCGATCACGATGGCGCCCACGGGCTGGTCGGTCACATAAGGCACGACCTGCCGTTGAAAGGCCGGATGCACCTGCGCCATGTCGATGGCGGCAAGGTTATGCGGCCCGTCGCGGCGGCTGGCATAGTCGATGGGCGGAAATTCGGGCGGGGGTGCGGGAATGGGCGCGCAGGCCGTGGCCGCAAGCGCCGCAGCACTTGTGCCCAGAAATCCACGCCGAGAAATGCCATTTGTCATATCCGCACCCTGCCCCGCACTCATTAAGAACCCGTCACCACGCCCTAGATGGTGATGACGCGCGTGCCGTTGGGCACCCGCTCATACAGGTCCGCCACATCTTGGTTGACCATGCGGATACAGCCCGAGGACACGTATTGCCCGATCAGCCACCATTCCGGCGTGCCATGGATGCGGTAGCCGCGATCCGCGCCGCCGGTCATCAGGTAAAGCGCGCGCGCGCCCAAGGGGTTCGACGGGCCACCCGGATAGCCGCCCGCATATTCGCGCAAGGCAGGGTCGCGGCGGATCATGCTGGCGGTGGGCGTCCATGTCGGCCAATGCGCGCGGCGGTAGATGGTGCCGGTGCCGCGCCATGTAAAGCCCTCGCGCCCAACGGAAATACCGTAGCGCAGCGCATGCCCGCCTTCGAGGATGAGGAACAACTGCCGCGCGCCATTGTCGATGACAATGGTGCCGGGGCGATGCGGGCCGGTATAGGGCACAACCTGGCGGTGATGCTCTGGCTTCAGAATGCTGACACCCGCCGCCTGCATTTCATGCGGACCATCGGGGCGCGCGGCGTAATCCAGCGGCACGATGCCATATTGCGCGGCGACCGCGTTCAGCGGCTCTGCCCGCGTGGTTGCGATCGGCCGCCCATCGGCGGTGGTGCGCGTGGCGGTCCCGGATTGGGTCGTGGTCTGGCAGCCCGCAAGGGCCAAAGCGGAAGTAGCAGACGCGATAAACCCGCGCCGAGAGATGAAGTTCATGGTGCAACCTATTGTGGTTGCCTGTTTTTACCTGCCTCTTGTCAGTGATAGCGCAAACCCTCCGCGCTTATCCAGCGCCATGAATGCACTTCAAGTATGTAACAGCGGGCGTGTGGCGCTTGTGCCACCCAAAGGAGATTGCCTAGCCAGCAAACGCCGCGTTCAACGCGATCTCGATCATCTGGCCGAAGCTTTGCTCGCGCTCCGACGATGGCAGCGCGTCGCCGGTCAGCAGGTGGTCGGAAATCGTCAGGACCGCCAAGGCCTGCACACCATGGCGCGCGGCGACGGTGTAAAGCTCTGCCGCTTCCATCTCGACACACAGAACGCCATGGCGCTGCATGATCTCGTTCAGGTCGGGGCGTTCGTCATAGAACACGTCGGATGAATAGATATTGCCCACATGCACCCGCGCGCCGGTGGCTTGCGCCGCCTTGTGTGCGGCCAAAAGCAGGTTGAAATCGGCCAAGGGGGCAAGGTTCACCTCGCGCAAGATCCCGCGCGAGGGGGTGGAGAGCGCCGTGCAGCCCTGCGCCAGAACGATGTCGCGCACCCGGACCTCGGGCTGCATGGCCCCTGCCGAGCCCACGCGTATCAGCCGCTTCGCGCCATAGTCGCGGACCAATTCGTTGGCATAGATCGACAGCGACGGCATCCCCATGCCAGAGCCGTGGATCGTGACCCGGTGGCCCCGCCATGTGCCGGTATAGCCCAGCATTCCGCGCACCTTGTTCACGCATTCCGGCGCCTCCAGAAAGGTCTCTGCCGCCCATTTCGCGCGCAACGGGTCGCCCGGCATCAAGACGGTTTCGGCAATTTGTCCCGGTTTGGCCCCGATATGGATGGTCATGCGCGCACTCCTTGCAGATCTAGCGCAAGATTGCCCCCTTCCCCCGTCCCGCGCAAGCGCCTATACCCTTGGCCAAGACGACAGACAGGTGAGACGATGCGCAAAGCCGAGATTTCCCGCAACACGACCGAGACCGAGATCGCGGTCGCCGTCGCTCTGGACGGCACGGGCAGCTATGACTGCCAGACCGGCGTCGGGTTCTTCGACCATATGCTGGAACAACTGGCGCGACATTCGATGATCGACCTGACCGTCCGTGCGAAGGGCGACCTGCATATCGACGACCACCACACGGTCGAAGACGTGGGCATCGCGCTGGGGCAGGCCTTGGCGCGCGCGCTTGGCGACAAGCGCGGCATCCGGCGCTATGGCGAATGCCGGCTGGCGATGGATGACGCGCAGCTTGTCTGCGCGCTGGACCTGTCGGGGCGGCCCTTCCTTGTGTGGAATGTCGCGTTTCCGACCGCGAAAATCGGCACGTTCGACACAGAACTGGTGCGCGAGTTCTTCCAGGCGATCAGCACGCATGGCGGCATCACGCTGCATATGGACCGGGTGCACGGGTTCAACAGCCACCACATCGCCGAGGCCGCGTTCAAGGCGCTGGCCCGCGCGCTGCGCATGGCGGTCGAGGGCGACCCCCGGCAGGCGGATGTGATCCCCTCCACCAAGGGCGCGTTGTGAGGCGGCAATGCTGACGGTTCTGGTCGATTACGACAGCGGAAACCTGCATTCCGCGCAAAAAGCGTTCGAGCGCATGGCTACCGAGGTTGGCGGTGGCGAGGTGATCGTGTCGTCGCGTGCTGAAGATGTCGCGCGCGCCGACCGCGTGGTTTTGCCCGGCGATGGCGCGTTCCCGGCCTGCCGTCGCGCCTTGGGCGCGGTGGACGGCATGGTCGAGGCGCTGACCGACGCGGTCGAGCACCGCGCCGTGCCCTTCATGGGCATTTGCGTCGGCATGCAGATGCTGGCAAGCTTGGGCCGCGAATACGAGGATGTGCCCGGTCTGGACTGGATCGGCGGCGAGGTCGTACGCATCACGCCCGACGATCCGGCGCTGAAAGTGCCGCATATGGGCTGGAACGACCTAGTTCTTGATGGCACGCACCCGGTGCTGGAGGGCGTGGCAACCGGCGATCACGCCTATTTCGTGCATGGCTACCATTTTCAGGTCGCCAACCCCGCGCATCGCTTGGCGCATGTCGTCTATGGCGGCGATGTGACGGCGATCGTGGCCAAGGGCAATGTCATCGGCACGCAGTTCCACCCCGAGAAATCGCAGGCGACGGGTCTGCGGATGATCGCGAATTTCCTGCGCTGGCGGCCTTGACGGGCGCTGATCGAGGGGCGTTGCCCCTCTGGTCCCTGCGGGACCATTCACCCCAGGATATTTTTGCAAGGATGAAGGACAGGCCATGGCGGAAGACGCGAAACCGGGCGAGCGGATTGCCAAGGTTCTGGCGCGGGCGGGCGTGGCCTCTCGGCGCGGCGCAGAGATCCTGATCGTCGAGGGGCGCGTTAAGGTTAATGGGCGGGTGATCGACAGCCCCGCGCTGAATATCGGCCCGCGCGACCGGGTGCAGGTCGATGGCAAACCCCTGCCCGAGATGGAGCCGACGAAGCTGTGGCTTTATCACAAGCCCTTGGGCCTGGTGACGACAGAGCGGGATGAACAGGGCCGCCCGACGGTGTTTCAGGCGCTGCCGCCGGAATTGGGACGGGTTCTGTCGGTGGGGCGGTTGGACCTGAATTCCGAAGGTCTGCTGCTATTGACCAATGATGGCGCGTTGAAACGCCGGTTGGAGCTGCCCAGCACAGGCTGGCTGCGGCGCTATCGCGCGCGGGTCAACGGCACCCCGACGCCGGCCATGCTGGAGCCTTTGCGCCAAGGCATTACGCTGGATGGTGAGCGGTTTCAGCCGATGGAAGTGAGCATCGACCGCCAGCAAGGCGCGAATGCGTGGCTGACTGTGGGCATTCGCGAGGGGCGCAACCGTGAAATTCGCCGCGCGCTGGACCATGTCGGGCTGAGCGTGAACCGCTTGATTCGCATCAGCTACGGCCCGTTCCAGCTGGGCACGCTGAAACGTGGCGAGGTGGAACAGGTCAAGGGCAAGGTGCTGCGCGAGCAGTTGGGCGAGGATGGGCCGGGCCCTGCGAACAAGCCCGCGAAACCTGCACGGTCGGCGCGCGGTACGGTCCCATCCAAACCCGCTGGCAAGCCAGCGACCAAAGCGCCGCGTCTCGCTGGTAGCAAGCGGCCCGCGCCAACCGCAGCCAAGAAAAACTCCCGCCGCACAAGCTGACGGCAGGCGCCAGACCGACCCGGCCGTTTTTCGCGAATGAGGCCGGGCTTTGTCTTTCAATATCGACGGCAATCTCATATACCTGAGGATGTTAACGATCACGGGGCGTAACCGACATGACCGGGACCGGGTTGCAAAAGACCTCTTACGCGCTTCTGGCGGCCTTGGTGCTTTATGTCGCCCTGGTAGGAGGGTGACGCATGGCGCAGCGTTATGGCGGCCGTTTCAGCCCCGGCGCTTCGGGCGAGATGAGCACGGACGTGCCCATAGCCGCCCCGTCCATGGCGCGCCGCCACCCGGTGGGCGCACGGGTCAACCTGCTTTTCGTGCTGCCCTTCGCCTTTGCGGTGAAGGCGTTTTTCAGCGACCCGTCTGGGCTTGCGCTGAACCTGGGCGCGTTTGGCGCGCTGATGCTGGCGGCATGGCTGACGCGTGAAGGCACGCTGGCGCAGGCCGCTTACGACGCGCGCAAGGTCGCGCGCCGTCCCGCCATTCCGCGCAAGATATTCGGGTCTGTCCTGACGGGCCTTGGCCTTGGGTTGGCGGGGCTTGCCGGTGGCGTGCCAGAGGCCGTGATCTTCGGCGTCTTGGGCGCGGGGCTGCATTTCGGCGCGTTCGGGGCCGACCCGCTGACCGACAAGGGCATGGAGGGGATTGATGCCCACCAGACCGACCGCGCCGCCCGCGCCGTGGAAGAGGCCGAGGAAACGCTTGCCGAGATGGCCGATGCCATTCGCCGCGCGGGCGACCGCCAGCTTGTGGACCGCGTGGCGCGCTTTGCCGACACCATCCGCCCGCTGTTTCGCGCGGTCCAGGACGACCCGCGCACGCTGAGCGCGGCGCGCCGTTACTTGGGCGTGTATCTGACCGGGGCGCGCGACGCGACGGTGAAATTTGCCGATTTCTACGCGCGGGGCCGCGACGCGCAGGCACGCGCCGATTACGAGGCGTTGCTGGACGACCTGGAAGGCCAGTTCACCCTGCGCCGCGCGGCGCTGCTAGAAGATAACCGCACCGAATTGGACATTGAAATCGAAGTGCTCCGCGAGCGGCTGGAGCGGGAAGGCATACGCCGCGAGGTATGAACCGCGCGGCCAAGAGTGAACAGTAACACGACAAAAACGAGGGAACCCATGTCCGACACCATCCGCGCCAAGGCCGAGAGCCTGACCAAGGAAATCGACGATCTTGTCGCGCAGCCGCTGGCAGAGCCTGCGAATGCGCTTGTCACCATCGACGACGCCCCTGCCCCCGATGCGGACGCGATCCGCGCGCGCATGGGCGAGATCGACATGGGAGAGACGTCGACCATCATCGGGTTCGGGTCACGCGCGCAGATGGAATTGCAGCAGATCAGCCAGTCGATGCTGGCAGATGTGAAGAACAAGGATCTAGGCCCGGCCGGCGACGGGTTGCGCGCCATGGTCACGACGCTGCGGGGCTTTTCCGTGTCCGAGCTGGACATGCGCCGCAAGCGCAGCTGGTGGGAAAAACTTCTGGGCCGTGCCGCGCCCATCGTGAAGTTCCAAGAGCGCTACAGCAATGTGCAGGACCAGATCGACCGGATCAGCGACAACCTGTTGGAGCACGAGACGACGCTTCTGAAAGACATCAAGTCGCTTGACAAGCTGTATGAAAAGACGCTCGATTTCTATCACGAGCTGGCGCTTTACATCGCGGCGGGCGAAGCCAAGTTGCGCGATCTGGACGCCACTGACATTCCTGCGAAAGAGGCCGAGGTCGAAGCCGCGCCAGAATCTGACAAGATCCTGAAAGCGCAGGAATTGCGCGATCTGCGCGCCGCGCGCGACGATCTGGAGCGCCGGGTGCATGACCTGAAGCTGACGCGGCAGGTGACGATGCAGTCCCTGCCCTCGATCCGGCTGGTGCAGGAAAATGACAAATCGCTCGTGACCAAGATCAACTCGACCTTGGTCAACACCGTGCCGCTGTGGGAAACCCAGCTGGCGCAGGCGCTGACCATCCAGCGCTCGCGCGAGGCGGCGGCATCGGTGCGGGCTGCCAATGACCTGACGAACGAGCTGCTGAACGCCAATGCCGAGAACCTGCGCCAAGCCAACCGCGAAGTGCGCGAGGAAATCGAGCGTGGCGTGTTCGACATTGAAGCGGTGAAGAAGGCGAACGAGACGCTGATCGCCACCATCGAGGACAGTTTGCAGATTGCCGATGCGGGCCGCGCGAAGCGGGCCGCCGCCGAGGAAGAACTGGGCAAGATGGAAGAAGAGCTGCGCAAATCGCTGTCTTCGGCAACCGCGCGCGCCAATGCAGACGGCGCGGCAGATACGCAAGGGTGATGCATCATGGGCGGCGTGGCCGGCAAATTTGGTGTGACCGGGCTGGCCTGCTGCATGGCGCTGGCGCTGGCCGGGTGCACCCTTGTCGCGCCGCCCGCGCCCGCGCCTGCCCCTGACCAGAAGGCGGAAACAGCGCCCCCGGCGCGGCCCGACAGTGCCCCAAGCGCGGTCGCTGCGCATTTCGCGGCGACAGAGGCGCGCCGCATAGCCCAAGGCCTGTTGCGGATGGAACGCGCGCCGCGCGATCTGCCGATCTCGGCCAGCCTGATCGAACGTGCCTTTGTCGAGGTGGCGTTGCGCGACGAATACCAGATCGGGGCGGACCGGATCTTGCAGCAAAGCAGCCCCGCCGCGCTGCGCCGCTGGGAGGCACCGGTGCGTCTATCGCTGGAATTCGGCGCCTCGGTGCCCGCGGCCACGCGCGAGCGCGACAGCGGCATGGTGGCGCGCTTTGCCGCGCGCCTGTCGCGCGTGTCCGAACATCCGATCGCCGTCACCAACGGGCGGGGCAATTTCACCGTGCTGGTGCTGTCAGAGGACGAGCGCCGCGCCATCGCGCCGCGCCTGCGCGCGCTGGTGCCAGGCATAGATGCTGCCAGCCAAGCCTTGGTCGAAGACCTGCCGCTGAGCGTGTCCTGCCTTGTTCTGGCATTTTCACGCGATGGCACGAATACCTATTCCGACGCCGTCGCCATCATCCGCGCCGAACTGCCAGAGCGGACCCGCGACATGTGCTATTTCGAGGAAATCACCCAAGGCCTTGGGCTGGCCAATGACAGCCCCGTTGCGCGCCCCTCATTGTTCAATGACAGCGCCGAATTCGCGGTCATGACGGTGCTGGACGAGCAGCTTCTGCGCGTCCTCTACGACCCGCGCCTGCGTCCGGGAATGCGCGAGGCGCAGGCGCGCCCGATCGTGCGGATGATCGCGGCAGAGTTGATGGGCGGGCAGTCTTAGGCAATACTCAGCCACAGCAGACAGCCCCGGCAGATCGGGGCCAAGGAGAATTCATATGGTTTTCAGCTTCCTGAAGGGTCAGTTCATCGATGTCATCGAATGGACCGACGATTCCCGCGATACGATGGTCTATCGCTTCGAGCGCTACGGCAACGAGATCAAGTATGGCGCGAAGCTGACCGTGCGCGAGGGCCAGATCGCCGTTTTCGTGCATGAGGGGCAGTTGGCCGATGTGTTCGGGCCGGGCTTGTATATGTTGGAAACCAACAACATGCCCATCCTGACCAGTTTGCAGCACTGGGATCATGGGTTTTCCTCGCCCTTCAAATCGGAAATCTATTTCGTCAACACCCGGCGTTTTCCCGGCCTGAAATGGGGCACGCAGAACCCCGTCATGCTGCGCGACCCGGAATTCGGGCCGCTGCGCCTGCGCGCCTTTGGGTCGTATACCATCCGCGTAACCGATGCGCCGCGCTTCATGACCGAGATCGTCGGCACAGATGGCGAGTTCACCCAAGATGAGATCGCGGGCCAGATCCGCAATATCGTGGTGCAAAAGGTCAGCCGCGTACTGGCGGCCAGCGGCATTCCGGCGCTGGACATGGCCGCGAACACGGCCGATCTGTCGCGCATGGTGACAGAGGCGATTGCCCCCACCATCGGCGCTTACGGGCTGGAGATGCCCGAGCTTTACATCGAGAATATCTCGCTGCCGCAAGAGGTGGAAAAGGTTCTGGATCAGCGCACGGGCATGGGGATCGTGGGCGATCTGAACAAATACAGCCAGTTCTCTGCGGCGCAGGCCATGCAGAAAGCGGCAGAGGCCGGCGATGGCGGCATGGGCCAAGGGCTTGGCGCGGGTCTGGGCATGGCGATGGGCATGGGCATGGCGCAGGGCTTTGGCCAACCCGCACAAGCGGCGAGCGCCCCGCCCCCGCCGCCCCCTTCGGAAGCGATGTGGCACATTGCCGAGAATGGCCAGACGCGCGGCCCCATCCCGCAAAGCCAGCTTGCCGCGCAGATCACCCGCGACACGCTGGTCTGGACCGACGGGCAAAGCGGCTGGATGAAGGCCGGCGATGTCGCCGCCTTGCGCGGGCTGTTTGGCGCAACACCACCCCCGCCCCCGCCGCCTGTGCTGTAACTGAACGGCAGACTTGGGTATTTCTGACAAGATGAAGCCATGTAACGGCTTCCCTCGCCTGTAGCGGCAGCACGGACGCCATGACCACACTCGAAACCGAAAACCGCTTTCCTTGCGGCCAATGCGGGGCGTCGCTGCGCTTCACCCCCGGTCAGGGCAGCTTGACCTGCGAATATTGTGGCTTCGTGCAAGACGTGCCCGAAGTGTCGGACGACGCGCGCGCGCAAGCCTTGGCCACGCTCGACCTGCACACGGCGCTGGCCGAACGCCTGTCGCCCGAAGCGATGGAGGTTACGCGCGTGTCGCATTGCGACACCTGCGGCGCCGAGGTGCAGTTCGACCCCAATATCCACGCCGCCGAATGCCCGTTCTGCGCCAGCCCCGTGGTGGCCGATACCGGCACGCACCGGCATATCAAGCCGCAAGCGCTGCTGCCCTTCAAACTGGGACGCGACGCCGCGCAAGCCAAGATGCGCGACTGGCTGAAGGGCTTGTGGTTCGCGCCCAACGGGCTTGCCAAATACGCGCGCGAAACGGGCAAGCTGAACGGGCTATACCTGCCCTATTGGGCTTTCGATGCCGATACGAAAACCCGCTACACCGGCCAGCGCGGCACGCATTACTACGTCACCGTCGGCAGCGGCAAGAACAAGCGCACCGAACGGCGCACGCGCTGGACCCGCGCCTCTGGCCGGGTGGCGCGCGATTTCACAGATGTGCTGGTTGTCGCCAGCGAAGCCCTGCCCCGCCAGAACCTGCGCGCGCTCGAACCTTGGACCCTGTCCGATCTGACCCCCTATGCCGCCGATTACCTGTCGGGCTTTCGCGCCGAGGGCTACACGGTCGATCTTGGCCCCGGCTACACGATCGGCCAAGAGCGTATGGCCGATGTCATCCGGGGTGACATCCGCCGCGATATTGGCGGCGACGAGCAGCGCATCGACACGATGCACACCGATTACGCCGATGAGCGCTTCAAGCATATCCTGCTGCCGATCTGGATGGCCGCCTATCGCTACAAGGGGAAAAGCTACCGCTTCATCGTCAACGGCCAGTCGGGCCGCGTGCAGGGCGAGCGGCCCTATTCAGTCTGGAAGATCATGTTTGCGGTAACATTGGCGCTGGCTTTTGCCGCGGGCGTGTATTACGTCGCTGAGATGGGCGGATAACAGACGCGAGGAATGCCATGATCCTGTGCTGTGGCGAAGCTTTGATCGACATGCTGCCGCGCGAAACCGGCGCGGGCGAAGCCGCCTTTGCCCCCTATCCCGGCGGTGCGGTGTTCAACACCGCCATCGCCTTGGGGCGGTTGGGGGTGAAGGCGGGGTTCTTCTGCCCGCTCTCGGACGATCTGTTCGGGCAACGGCTGCGCGCGGCGCTTGACAGCTCTGGCGTGGATCATGCGCTCAGCCCCGCCGTGGACCGCCCCTGCACGCTGGCCTTTGTCACGCTGACCAATGGGCAGGCGCAATACGCGTTTTACGACACGGGCACCGCGCTGCGTGACATGGCGCTCGCGGAATTGCCGGTGCTGGATGACAGCGTGCGCGCGCTGTTTTTCGGTGGCATCTCGCTGGTGGGGGAACCCTGCGGCACGGGTTTTGCCACGCTCTGCGCCCATGCGGGCGAGCGCGTGGTCATGCTGGACCCCAATATCCGCCCCGGTTTCATCCGGGACGAGGCCGCCTATCGCGCGCGGCTGGATGCGATGCTGGCGCGCGCCGACATCGTCAAGGTGTCGGACGAAGACCTGCATTGGCTGATGGGCGCGGGCGATGTGGCCGATCTGGCGGGCGGCTTGCGCGCACGCGGCCCGCGCGTGGTGGTCGTGACCGAAGGGGCCGAGGGGGCGCGCGCCTTTCATGCGGGCGGCGTGGCCCATGCGGCGGCAAACCGGGTCGAGGTGGTCGATACCGTCGGCGCGGGCGATACGTTCAACGCGGGCTTTCTGGCGGCGCTGGATGACGCGGGGCTGCTCAGCCGTGACGCGGTGGCCCGGCTTGACCCTAGCGCACTGGAACAGGCCCTTGCCCTTGGCGCACAAACCGCCGCTGTGACCGTGTCGCGCGCGGGCGCAAACCCGCCTTGGCGGCACGAGCTGTAACATGCGCGCACTTGTGCAACGCGTGACCCATGCTCGGGTCGAGGTGGATGGCCAGATCATCGGCCAGACCGGGCCGGGCTTGCTGATCCTTGTCTGCGCCATGCAGGGCGACACGCAGGCGCAGGCCGAAACGCTGGCTGCGAAAATCCACAAGCTGCGCATTTTCCGCGATGACGCGGGCAAAATGAACCTTGCGCTGAAGGACACGGGCGGCGGCGCGCTTGTGGTCAGCCAGTTCACACTGGCCGCCGATACCCGCAGCGGCAACCGCCCCGGCTTTTCCAGCGCCGCGCCGCCCGCCGAGGGTGAGAGGCTCTATCAACATTTCGCCCAATGCCTGGGCGATCTGGGTGTTCAGGTCGAAACCGGTCAATTCGGGGCCGAGATGGCGGTGCATCTGGTCAATGATGGCCCGGTCACGATCTGGCTGGATACCGACACCTGGTCATGAATGACGATGGGTGATCTGCGCGTCGCCCGTGATCTCGCCCTCCACGGCCCCGACAATCCCGGCGGCATTGGCCTCGTCCGTGTCGATATGCATTTCGGTCGTGGCCTTGTCAGAGACGCGCAGCAGTACATGGGTAAAGGTCAGCCCCCGCGCGGTTTGGTCCAGCGTCACATCGACCATGTCGCCATTCTGCAAGCCCCATGCGCGGGCATCCTCGGTGGACATATGGATGTGGCGCGCGGCCACGATCAGGCCGTGCACATCGCATGACCCGGCAGGCCCGTGCAGGCGAATGCGCGCGGCACCTGCCAGATCGCCTGACTGGCGCACGGGCGCATCCACCCCCAGCGCGAAACTGTCGGTGCGCGACACCTCGACCTGGGTGTGCGGGCGCAAGGGGCCAAGGATGGCGACATGTTCCAGCCGCCCTTTCGGCCCTTCAACGCTGACACGCTCCACTGCCGCCCAATGCCCCTTCTGGCGCAAGGGGCGCGCCGGGGTCAGCGCATATCCGGGGCCGAACAGCGCATCGACCGCCGCGCGGTCCAGATGCACATGCCGGGCCGACACCGCGACAGGCATCTTGCGCGCGACCGGCGGCGCGCTTGCGCGCAGGGCTTGGGCCACCTCTTGCGCGATCATCAACTGCTCTGCGGTTTGGGTCACGATCACGGCCACGCGCGCGCCATGGGCCTGAATTTGCGGGGCGGCGCGGCCATCGAGCGTAACGGTCGCGTTCAGGTCATCATCCAGCCGCAAGCCCAGAAATTCCAGACCGTCGCAGATGCGCCGCCGCATAGAGGCCGAGTTCTCGCCAATCCCGCCTGTGAAGACCAGCGCATCCAGCCCGCCCATCGCCGCCGCATAGGCACCCACGTATTTGCGGGCGCGGTAGGCATAAAGGTTGATGGCAAGCTGCGCCTCGGCATCGCCCGCCGCCGCGCGCGCCTCAACCTCGCGCATATCGGCTTGGCCGGTCAATGCCAGAAGGCCGCTCTCGCGATACAGCGCATCCTCGATCTGCGCGATGCTCAGGCCCATCTGGCGGCCAAGAAAACCGAACAGCCCCGGATCCACATCGCCAGAGCGGGTGCCCATGACCAGCCCCTCCAAGGGCGTCAGGCCCATGGAACTGTCCAGCGATTTCCCGCCCGCGATGGCGCAGGCGCTGGCCCCATTGCCCAGATGCAGGCTGACCAGCCGCAACGCGCGCAAGGGGGTCTGCAAGGCTTCTGCCGCGCGCAGCGCCACGTATTTATGCGAGGTGCCGTGGAACCCGTAGCGCCGCAGCCCCGCCTTGCGCCACGCCTCTGGCACGGCATAGGTGGTCGCGCGGGGCGGGTTCGTCAGGTGAAAGGCCGTGTCGAACACACCCCATTGCGGCAGATCGGGCCAAAGCTGCGCGGCCATCTGGACCGCCGCCAGATTGGCGGGGTTGTGCAAGGGGGCAAGCGGGGTCAGCGCCCGGATTTGATCGAGCGTCGCAGGGTCCAGACGGGTCGCGCGGTCAAACCGGTCGCCGCCATGGGCGATGCGATGCGCGATCGCGTCGAACCCGCGCAGGCCGGCACGCTCCAACAGCTCTGGCACATGCGCCGTGGCCTCTGCCAGATCGCGCGGGGCGGCGCGGCGCTTGGCCTGCCCCGACAGTTTCAGATCGCACCCTTCGGCAGAGAAGCGGTCGAGCGTGCCGCGCAAAAGCTCTTGCGCCTTTGCCACAGACGCGTCGGACAGGTCGAACACCCCGAATTTCAAGGACGAACTGCCCGCGTTGAACACCAGAATCCGCATTCCCTGCCCCTTTTTGTCGACCGCCTGCACCGCGTTACACCGCAAAGACTTCAACAATTTGACACAAAGCCACAATAGGCGATGATACCACAAAGCGATAATCCCGAGGGCAGCATGATCCAGACCATCCCCACCACCCCGATTGACGGCCAGAAACCCGGCACTTCGGGCCTGCGCAAGAAAACTGCCATCTTTCGTCAGAAGCACTACCTGGAAAACTTCGTCCAGAGCATCTGGGACGGGATCGGCGGGGTCGCGGGCAAGGTGCTGGTGCTGGGCGGCGACGGGCGAGCCTTTAACCGCGAGGCGGTGCAGACCATTCTGAAAATGGCCGCCGCAAGTGGCGCGGCCAAGGTAATCGTGGGGCAAGACGGGCTTCTCTCGACCCCCGCCGCGTCGAACCTGATCCGCATTCGGCAGGCGGATGGCGGCGTCATCCTGTCGGCCAGCCACAACCCCGGCGGCGATGACGGCGATTTCGGGGTGAAGTTCAACACCGCCAATGGCGGCCCCGCGCCCGAAGGTGTGACCAACGCGATCTTCGACGCCAGCACCCGGATCACCGAGTTTCACATCATGGACGCGCCGGATCTGGACCTTGGCACCGTGGGTGACGTGCAGCTTGGGCAAATGGTTGTCGAAGTGGTGGACCCCGTTGCCGATTACGCGGCATTGATGGAAAAGCTGTTCGATTTCACCGCGATCCGCGCGCTTTTTAACAGCGGTTTCACCCTGCGCTTCGACGCGATGCACGCCATTACCGGCCCCTATGCGCGCGAAATCCTCGTCAACCGCCTGGGCGCGCCGGCTGAATCGGTGATGAATGCCGTGCCGCTGCCCGATTTCGGCGGTGGCCACCCAGACCCGAACCCGGTCTGGGCGCATGAGCTGATGGGGATCATGATGGGCGAAAACGCCCCAGATTTCGGCGCCGCATCCGATGGCGATGGCGACCGCAACATGATCGTGGGGCGCGGAGCCTATGTCACGCCGTCGGATTCGCTGGCGGTGATCGCGGCGAATGCGCATCTGGCACCGGGCTATGCGCAAGGGCTGGCGGGTGTCGCGCGGTCCATGCCCACAAGCGCCGCGCTCGACCGCGTGGCCGAAGCGCGTGGCCTGCCCTGCTATGCCACGCCCACGGGCTGGAAGTTTTTTGGCAACCTGCTGGATGCGGGCCGCGCCACGCTCTGCGGCGAGGAATCGGCAGGGACCGGATCGGACCATGTGCGCGAGAAAGACGGGCTTTGGGCGGTGCTGATGTGGTTGAACATCTTGGCCGCGAAGCGCCAGTCGGTGGCCGAGGTCATGGCCGCGCATTGGGCCGAATTCGGGCGCAACTACTACTCGCGCCACGATTATGAGGGCGTGGACGCCGCCGCGGCCGAAACCCTGATGGACGATCTGCGCGCGCGGCTGGACAAGCTGGCGGGCGAAGCTGCCGGCCCCTTGACCGTGACCACGGCCGAGGATTTTTCCTATACCGACCCGGTCGACGGGTCCGTGACCACACGCCAAGGCTTGCAAATCATGTTCGACGGCGGCGCGCGGCTGGTGCTGCGCCTGTCGGGCACAGGCACCGAAGGGGCGACGCTGCGTGTTTACATGGAAAGTTTTTCTGGCGAGCGTTTCGATCAAGACCCGCAAGCGGCGCTGGCCGATGTCATCGCCGCCGCAGAGGCGCTGGCCGGGATCAAGGCCCGTCTGGGCCGTGATGCGCCGGATGTGGTGACTTGAGGGGCTTTGCCCCGTTGGGGTGATTTGAGGGGCTTTGCCCCTCTGGTCCCTGCGGGACCATTCACCCCAGGATATTTCTGCAAGGATGAAATCAGCTTGCGGCTTGGGCGCTCAGCGTTTGCGCGGCTTCGACCGTCGCATCCAGCGCAAGCAGGATAGAGGCGTGGCGGTTGCGGTAATCGCGCGCGGGGATCAGCACCTCGTAGCCTTGGAAGGGCGCATCGGGGACGGGGCCGTTTTCCGTCAGCATGGCGTGAAGCTGGGCGCGGGCCTGCGCCAGTTCCCCGGCGCTGCGCCCGATCACGACCTGCCCAAGGATCGCCGCCGCCGCCTGCCCCAGCGCGCAGGCCTTCACCTCTTGCGCGAAGCGGCTGACGCGGCCGTCCTCCATGTCCAGATCCACCGTCACGGTCGAGCCGCAAAGCGGCGAGCGGCGTTTGACGCTGCTTTGCGGCGCGTCAAGCCGGCCCTGATGCGGAATGTCGGCGGCGAGCGCCAGGATGCGCGCGGAATAGAGTTTCATCATCTGGGCATTGTCGCTCATGGCTTTCCCCTGCCGGTCGCTCGGGCTATTGCTGTCACGAGACAAGGACATAGCCCATGAATTTCGATCCGCAAACCCTACGATATGATGACAAAGGCTTGATCCCCGCCATTGCGCAGGACGCTGTGACCCGCGAGGTGCTGATGGTGGCGTGGATGAATGCCGAAGCGGTCGCGCGCACGCTTGAAACCCGCCGCGTGACCTATTGGAGCCGCTCGCGGCAATCCTTCTGGGTCAAGGGCGAGAGTTCGGGCCATGTGCAGGAACTGGTCGATTTCCGGGTGGATTGCGACCGCGATTGCCTGCTGGTCATGGTCAAGCAGACCGGGCCCGCCTGCCACACCAATCGGCGCTCGTGTTTTTATACCGCCATTCGCGGCGGGTCCGAGGTGGAGTTGATGGCACCAGAGGCCGATTAAAGTCCGATCATGCGGCGGATGTCCTGCGGCGTCGCGCCGTCATCGCGGTAAGTGCGGATGGCGCGCGCATCGTCGCGTTTGGCCAGCCGTTTGCCTGCCGCGTCGCGGATCAGCCTGTGGTGGTGATAGATCGGTGCGGGCAGGCCCAACTGCTGTTGCAAGAAGCTTTGCAGGAAGGTCGCCTCGAACAGGTCTTCGCCCCGAATGACATGGGTGATGCCACAGGCCGCGTCATCCAGCACGACGGAAAAATGATAGCTCGCCGCCATGCCGGGCCGCGCCAGAACCGGGTCGCCCACATGGGCCAGCAGTTCATCGCGCGTAACCGTATGGGTGCCCGCATGGGCGGGGCCGGTTTCGGTGAAGCTGAGCGGCCCGTCCAGATTGGCCTTGGTCAGGTCATAGCGCAGCGCGTCGGTGGGGCGGCGGTCTGCATAAGGGCGGCCCCGGCAGGTGCCGGGATAGATGCGGCCGTCGGGACCGTAAGTGGGCACACCTTCCTGTGGGGCCGATGCGGCCGCGTCGATATCGGCGCGCGAGCAGCGGCAGGGGTAAACCGCACCGCGCGCCGCCACTGTCGCAAGGGCCGCGCGGTAGTCGTCGAAATGGTCGGACTGGCGGCGCACGGGTCCGTCCCATGTCAGGCCAAGCCAGCGCAAATCCTCGTAGATCAGCTCTTCCCATTCGGGCCGCGCGCGGGACTGGTCCAGATCATCTATGCGCAACAGGAACGCGCCGCCCTCGGCGCGCGCCATGTCATGTGCCAGAATGGCGGAATAGGCGTGACCCAAGTGCAGCGGCCCCGTTGGCGATGGCGCGAAGCGAGTCCGGAATGTCATGGTTTCAAACCCTTGCAAGCCATTCCTGACGTAACGCTTTAGGTCAGGCCGCTTGCGCCGGCATCTGCCCCAACCACATCTGCCAAGCGGTTTTCGCGCGGTCGGTATAGGCCTTGTAGCGGTCCTTGCGCCCGCGCCGACCGCCTTTCACACCGCCCACGGGCGGGAACAGCCCGAAATTCACGTTCATGGGCTGGAAGGTCTTAGCCTCTGCCCCGCCGGTGATATGATGAACAAGCGCGCCCATCGCGGTGTCTTGCGGCACGACCGGCAGCGTCTGGCCCAACAATTCCGCCGCGGCCATGCGCCCGGCCAGCAAGCCCATTGCCGCGGATTCGACATAGCCCTCGACCCCGGTGATCTGACCCGCAAAGCGGATATTCGGCCGTGAGCGCAAGCGCATTTGCGCATCCAGCAGCGTCGGAGAGTTCAGGAACGTGTTGCGGTGAATGCCGCCCAGACGCGCGAAGCTGGCATCCTCTAACCCCGGAATCATACGGAAAACAGAGGTTTGCGCACCATACTTCATCTTGGTCTGAAAGCCCACGATGTTGTAAAGCGTGCCCAGGGCATTGTCGCGGCGCAGCTGCACAACGGCATAGGGTTTTACATCGGGCGCGTGCGGGTTGGTCAGGCCCACGGGCTTCATCGGGCCATGGCGCAGCGTCTCGCGGCCGCGTTCTGCCATCACCTCGATCGGCAGGCAGCCGTCGAAATAGCCCGCCGTTTCGCCCTCGTGGAACTCGGTTTTCTCCGCCGCCAGAAGCGCGTCGATGAAGGCCTCGTATTGGTCGCGGTCCATCGGGCAGTTCAGATAGGCCTTGCGTTCTTCCTCGGTCTCGCCCTTGTCATAGCGGGACTGGAACCACGCTTTCGACAGGTCGATGCTGTCGAAATAGACAATCGGCGCGATGGCGTCGAAAAAGGCGAGCGCCTCGGCCCCCGTCTCTGCGGCGATGGCCTGCCCCAAGGCGCTGGAGGTCAACGGCCCGGTCGCGATGATCCACTGGCCCTGATCGGGCAGCGCCGTGATTTCTTCGCGCGCCACCGAGATGCGCGGATGCGCCAGCAAACGCTCGGTGACGGCTGCGGAAAACGCGTCGCGGTCCACGGCCAACGCGCCGCCCGCGGGCAGCGCATGGGCATCGGCCATTTCCATGATAAGCCCGCCCGCCGCGCGCATTTCCCAGTGCAGCAGGCCCACAGCGTTATTCTCATCATCATCCGAGCGGAAAGAGTTGGAACACACCATTTCCGCAAGGTTCTGGGTCTGGTGCGCAAAGGTGCCGACCTTGGGGCGCATTTCGTGGATGACCACGTCAATGCCCATATTCGCGGCTTGCCACGCGGCCTCTGACCCAGCCATGCCGCCGCCGACAATGTTCAGAACCTTGTCCATGCACTTCCCCTTTCGCGTTTCGCCCCAGATAACCGCGCCCCGGCGGTTTGGCAAATGCCCACATGAAAAAACGCCGCACATGCGTGGGGGCGCATGGCGGCGAAAGTCAGGTCAGGCACGGGCCGGCAAGCCCGCAAGCTCAGGCAAAGAGCGGCAGATAAAAGGCGGCAACCATCAGCACCACAAGCGCGACACTGCCGCACAAATCCTGCAAGAACATGATCCGGCCGGCTTTGCTTCGAAGCGATGACATGGGCAACCTCCTTTGCTCTGTTAACTGAATGTTCACATTTGTTCTGCATATAGTCAAGAACAAATTTGGAACATTAGCCGATCGAGAGGTATTGAATCGCCTTGTCCTGCTCCATCAGCCACAGCGCCACGCGCGCGGCGCGCCCGCGCGGGCTGGTCAGCTCTGGGTCGTCGGACAGCAATTTGCGCGCGTCGGTTTGCGCCAGCGCCATCAGCGCGGCCTGACGTTCTAGGTCGGCCACGCGAAAGCGCGGCAGGCCTGATTGCGCGGTGCCGATCAGGTCGCCCGCGCCGCGAATGGCCATGTCTTCCTCGGCTATGCGAAAGCCGTCCTCGCTGTCGCGCAGCAGCTTCAGGCGGCGCGCGGCGGTTTCGCCCAAAGGCGGCTCGTAGATCAGCAGGCAGGTAGAGGCATCGGCCCCGCGCCCGACACGGCCCCGAAGCTGGTGCAACTGCGCAAGGCCAAAGCTTTCGGCGCGCTCGATCACCATGATCGTGGCATTGGGCACGTTCACGCCCACCTCTATGACCGTGGTGGCGACCAGAAGCTGCGTGCGGCCCGCTGCGAAATCGGACATGGCGGCGTCTTTCTCTGCAGGGGGCAGTTGCCCATGCACCAGCCCGACCATGCCGTCGCCAAAGGCCGCGCGCAGATGCTCGAACCGGGTCTGGGCGGCGGTCAGCGTGCTGACCTCGCTGTCCTCGACCAGCGGGCAGACCCAATAGGCTTGCCGACCCTCGGCGATGGCGTGGCGCAATTTCGCCACCACCTCGTCCAGCCGGGCAGACGACACCAGCGCGGTCGTGATCGGTTTGCGGCCGGGCGGCTTTTCGTCCAGCACCGACACGTCCATATCGCCATATTGCGCCAAGGCGAGCGAGCGCGGGATGGGCGTGGCGGTCATGACCAGCACATCCGCCCCCTCGCCCTTGGCCGCAAGGGCCGCGCGTTGGGCGACGCCGAAACGGTGCTGTTCATCGACCACGGCCAGCCGCAGATCGGCGAAATCGACGCCTTTCTGGAACACCGCATGGGTGCCGACCAGGATGTCGATGCGTCCCTCGGCCAGATCGACCAGTTTCTGCGCCCGCTCCGCCCCCTTGTCGCGGCCCGCCAGCAACTCCAGCCGCACGCCCGCCGCTTGCGCCAAGGGGGTCAGGCTTTCTAGATGTTGCCGCGCCAGAATTTCCGTCGGTGCCATCAACACACCCTGCCCGCCTGCCTCTACCGCGATCAGCAGCGCGAGCATCGCAACCAGCGTCTTGCCCGCGCCCACATCGCCTTGCAACAGGCGGTTCATGCGGCGGGGGCTGGCCATATCGGCCGAAATCTCGGCCAGCGCGCGGGTCTGCGCGCCGGTCGGCGCATAGGGCAGACTGTCCAGAACGCGCGCTTGCAAGCGACCAGATCCTTGGGTCACGCGCCCCGGTTTGCGCCGCGCTCGCGCCCGCGCAAGCGCGAGCGTCAGTTGATGCGCAAACACCTCGTCATAGGCCAGCCGCGCCCGCGCCGGGGCCACTAGCGCCAGATCGGCCAGCGCGTGCGGCGCTTGCGCGCGGCGCACGGCCTCGGCCCAATCGGGCCAGCCTTTCTGCGCCTTCAGCGCCGGGTCGATCCATTCTTCCAGCGCGGGCACACGCTGCAACGCGCCGCCAATCGCGCGCGCCATCAGCTTTTGGCTAACGCCTGCGGTCAGCGCATGAACGGGCTCGAACTCCGGCAGGTCCGATGCCTCGTCGGGGCGCAGAACGTGGTCGGGATGGACCATCTGCGCGATCCCGTCGAACAACTCGACCTTGCCCGACACCACCCGGCGCTGCCCGGTTGGCAGCAGCTTTTGCAGATACTCGCCGCGCGCGTGGAAGAACACGAGCTGAAATTCCATCTCGGCATCTTGCACGAACACCCGGTAAGGCCGCCCGCGCGCCCGCGGCGCATGATGCGCGCCGACCACCACCTCGACCGTGGCAACCGCTGGAAAATCCAGCCCGCGCAAGCTGTTGCGCCTGCGCCGGTCGATCACGCCATGCGGCAAGTGAAACAACAGGTCGCGCGGCGTGGCAATGTCCAGCGCTTCGAAATTGCGCGCGGTTTTCGGGCCGATCCCGTCCAGCCCGTCGAGCGCGCCGAAGAGCGGGAACAGCACTTCGGGCCGCGCGGCCATGCTCAGGCGGCCCCGATCAGGGCAAGCCACGCGTCTTCGTCGATGACCTGAACGCCCAAGGCCGCGGCCTTGGTGGCCTTCGACCCCGCGCCCGGCCCGGCGATCAGCATGTCGGTCTTGGCAGAAACCGACCCCGCCACTTTTGCGCCCAAGGCTTCGGCGCGGGCCTTGGCCTCTGCGCGGGTCATCCGCTCCAGCGTGCCGGTGAAGACAAGCGTTTTGCCCGCCACGGGACTGTCGGTGCGGGCGCGCGTGGCCTCTTCGATGGTCAGGCAGGCGGCGAGCGCGTCGATTTCGTCGCCCTCGGCCTCGAACGCGGCCAGAATCGCTCGCGCCATGACCGGGCCGACCCCGTCGATCGACAAAAGGTCGCCATAGGCCACGCTGCCTGTGTCCTGCGCCTCTGCCATGGCCGCGCGCAAGGCGGGCCATGTGCCGTAATGTCCGGCCAAAAGCGCTGCCGAGGTTTCCCCGATATGGCGGATGCCGAGCGCGAACAAGAAGCGTGACAGAGGTATTTTCCGTTTATCCTCAATCGCTTCGAACAGCTTCTTCGCGCTGGTTTCGCCCCAGCCCTCGCGGTTTTTCAACTGGCGCACCTGGCCGGGGCCGAAACGGTCTTGCAAGGTGAAAATGTCGCGCGGCGTGGCGATCCAGCCGTCACGCCAAAACGCTTCAACCTGTTTCGCGCCGAGGCCTTCGATGTCGAATGCCGCGCGGCTGACGAAATGCTTCAGCCGTTCAACGGCCTGCGCGGGGCAGATCAGCCCGCCGGTGCAGCGGCGCACCGAATCTCCCGGCTCTCGGATGGCGGGGCTGGCGCATTCCGGGCAGGTCTGGGGGAATTCGTAAGGCGCGCTGCCCTCGGGCCGCTTGGACAGGTCCACATCGCGGATTTTCGGGATCACGTCGCCCGCGCGATAGACCTGCACCCAGTCGCCCACGCGGATGTCGCGGCCCTCGCGGATGGGCGCGCCCTTGGAATCGCGTCCGGCGATGTAATCCTCGTTATGTAGCGTCGCGTTCGAGACGACGACGCCGCCCACCGTGACCGGCGACAGGCGCGCAACGGGGCTGAGCGCGCCGGTGCGTCCGACTTGGATTTCGATCGCATCCAGCCGGGTCCAGGCCAGTTCGGCGGGGAATTTATGCGCAATCGCCCAGCGGGGCGTGGTCGAGCGCAGGCCAAGCCGGTCTTGCAGCGCCAGATCGTCCAGCTTGTAGACGACGCCGTCAATGTCATAGCCGAGCGTGGCGCGCTGCGCTTCGATCCGGGCGTAGGTTGCGAGCATGGCGTGCACGTTTTCGCAGGTCTGCATCAAAGGGTTGGTCTGGAAGCCGAGCTTGTGGAGCCGCGCGACCGCGTCCGATTGCGTGGCCGCCAAGGGGGCAGAGAGGTCGCCCCAGGCATAGGCGAAAAAGCGCAGAGGCCGCGCGCGGGTGATGGCCGGGTCCAGCTGGCGCAGCGATCCGGCGGCGGCGTTGCGCGGGTTGGCGAAGGTTTTCGCGCCCTGTTCGGCCTGCCGCGCGTTGAGGGCTTCGAAATCGTCATGCGCCATATAGACCTCGCCGCGCACCTCCAGAATGGCGGGGGCGCCGGTCAGCGCGGTCGGGATGTCGGGGATTTCGCGCGCATTCGCGGTCACATCCTCGCCGGTTTCGCCATCACCGCGCGTGGCGGCATGGACAAGCTGGCCGTCCTCGTAGCGCAGCGACAGCGACAGGCCGTCGATCTTGGGTTCTGCCGTGAAGGCCAATGGCGCATCCTCGGCCAAGCCAAGGAAGCGGCGAATGCCGGCGACGAATTCGGCGATGTCGTCATCGCTGAAGCCATTGGCAAGCGACAGCATCCGCTTGGCGTGGCGGATCTTGCCGAAAGCGGCGGCGGGTTCGGAGCCCACGCGCAACGACGGGCTGTCGTCGCGTTGCAGGCCGGGAAACCGCGCTTCGATGGCCGCGTTGCGTTGGCGCAGCGCGTCATAGTCGCCATCCGAGAGGAACGGCGCATCTTCGCCGTGATAGGCCGCGTCGGCGCGGGCGATCAGGTCGGACAGGCGCGCGAGTTCCTCGACCGCCTGATCCTGCGTCAGATCGGCCACGTCGATCCGGTCCGCCGTCCTGTCCGTCTTGCCCGCCATCTACGCCCCCCGCGCACGCCCAAGTCTTGCCTGACACAGGTGATAGGGCGCGGGCGGTCGCGCGTCCAGCCCCGCGAGGGTGGTCAGGCCGACAGGGCTTTGGCAGCGGCGGGTTGGGCCTGCACGACCGGATCGCGCAGCACATAGCCCCGGCCCCAGACGGTTTCGATATAGCTTTCGCCACCCGTCGCTTCGGCCAGTTTCTTGCGCAGCTTGCAGATGAAGACGTCGATGATCTTCAACTCCGGCTCGTCCATGCCGCCATAGAGATGGTTGAGGAACATTTCCTTGGTCAGCGTCGTGCCCTTGCGCAGGCTGAGCAGTTCCAGCATTTGGTATTCCTTGCCGGTCAGATGCACGACCTGCCCCTCGACCTCGACCGATTTGGCGTCGAGGTTCACGTTCAAAAGCCCCGTGCGGATGACCGATTGCGCGTGCCCCTTGCTGCGGCGGATGATGGCGTGGATGCGTGCGACCAGTTCTTCGCGGTGGAAGGGTTTGGTCAGGTAATCATCCGCGCCACCGCCGAAGCCGCGCAGCTTGGTGTCGGTGTCCAGATCGCCCGTCAGAATCAGAACCGGCGTATCCACCCGCGCAACCCGGATCTGGCGCAGCACATCCAGCCCGGCCATGTCGGGCAGGTTCAGGTCCAGCAAGATCAGGTCGTAATCGTATAACTTGCTGAGTTCGACCGCGTCTTCGCCCAGATCGGTGCAATAGACGTTGAAATTGGAATGGGTCAGCATCAGCTCGATCGAGCGGGCGGTGGTCGGGTCGTCTTCAACAAGCAGCACGCGCATAAGGGTTCTCCATTGTCGCCGTTCAGCCCAGTTTTAACCAAAAGCGTTAATTCTAGGTTACCGTGCGTTCATAAAGACCACATACTACCTAAGGTTGTCTATACCTTTGCAGCGCCGTGACTTTCAGCGCCTCTACCCCGTGGCTTTCGACCGCTTTTGCCCAGAGATCGAATTCCTCGTCCGACAGGTCATAGCGTTCCAGCGCGGCCTTGCGCGACAACAGCCCCGCGCCCACCGCCTGCACCACCACCGCCTTGCGGCTGGCAACCCAGCGGCGCGTGTCTTTTGGCGGCAGATCCGCCAATGTCAAAACCGTTCCATCCTCCAGACTGACCGCGCGCGGCCCGTCTACTTTCTTGATATACATTCGGCACCCTCCTTGGTCCTTCACCCGAGTGCCCAGAGAATTGCGCGGGAATGTTAAGCAGAGGTTGAATGCGGGGGTTGAGAATAGAGAGCATTTTCTTATATTTCGCGCTTGTTTTGCCGGAGCCTTCGCCGATGCCCTATGACACGCCGCTGAATTCGCTGGGCCTGCCCAAGCCCGTGGCCGAAACCCGCGTGGTTGTCGCCATGTCGGGGGGCGTGGATTCGTCGGTCGTGGCCGCCGAACTGGCGGCAGAGGGTTATGACGTGGTGGGTGTCACGCTTCAGCTATATGACCATGGCGCGGCCTTGGCCAAGAAGGGCGCGTGCTGCGCGGGCCGCGACATTCACGACGCCCGCCGCGTGGCCGAAGCGATGGGCTTTCCGCATTATGTTCTGGATTACGAATCGCAATTCCGCGAGGCCGTGATCGACGAATTCGCCGATGCTTACTTGGGGGGCGCCACCCCCGTACCCTGCATTCGCTGCAACGAGCGGGTGAAGTTCCGCGACCTGCTGGAAACCGCCAAGGACTTGGGCGCGGACTGCATGGCGACCGGCCATTACATCCAGCGCAAGCCCGGTGCTTTGAAAGCGGAGTTGCACCGCGCCGCCGACCCGGTGCGCGACCAAAGCTATTTCCTGTTTTCCACCACGCAAGAGCAGTTGGATTTCCTGCGCTTCCCCTTGGGCCATCTGGCGACCAAGGCGGAAACGCGCGCGCTCGCCGCGAAACACGGGCTGGCGGTGGCCGACAAGCCCGACAGCCAAGACATCTGTTTCGTGCCCGATGGCAATTATGCCGCCGTGATTGAAAAGCTGCGCCCCGGCGCGGGAGAGCCGGGCGAGATTGTCGATCTGGCAGGAAACGTGCTGGGCGTGCATGAGGGTGTGATCCATTACACGATCGGGCAGCGGCGCGGGCTTGGCATTGGCGGGCTGACGGAACCTTTGTATGTGGTCAAGCTTGACCCCGATGCCCGCCGCGTTGTCGTCGGCCCGAAAGAGGCGCTGGCCACACGCACTGTGCCGGTGCGCGAGATCAACTGGCTGGGCGATGCGCCTTTCGACAGCCAGCAAGAGTGGCACCTGTCGGTCAAGCTGCGCTCGACCCGCCCGCCTGCGCCCGCGATCATCCGGCCCCTGTCGGCAACAGAGGCAGAGGTGGAGTTGCTGACGGCAGAGGAAGGCATCAGCCCCGGACAGGCTTGCGTGTTCTACGATGGCGAAGGCACGCGCGTCTTCGGCGGTGGCTGGATCTGGAAAGGTCGCTGACATCTCTTCCATCGCGGAGGAGGTCTTGCAAGGTGAAGAGGAGGTCCGCGCATGGATAAGCGACCCTTGGTGATGTCTTGCGGCGACCCGTCGGGCATTGGTCCCGAAATTGCGGCCAAGGCTTGGGAAGCTGTGGGGGCAGACTGCCCCTTCGTCTGGCTGGGCGATCCGCGCCATTTGCCGGCGGGCGTGGCGTTCCGGATGGTCGAGGATGTGGCCGATTGCGGCGGCAGCGCCCTGCCCGTCTTGCCGGTCGCCTTCGCAGCCCATGCCCGTGCGGGACAGCCCGACCCCGCCAACGCGGCGGGCGTGATAGAGGCGATCCGCTACGGGGTGGAGCTGGTGCAATCGGGGTCCGCGCGCGGACTTGTGACCTGCCCGATCCACAAGGCGGCGTTGAAATCGGGCGCGGGTTTCGGATTTCCGGGCCATACAGAGTTTCTGGCGCATCTGGCGGGGGTGGACCGCGTGGTGATGATGCTGGCATCCGACGCGCTGCGCGTGGTGCCGGTCACGATCCATATTCCGCTGGCAGAGGTGCCGAGTGCCCTGACGCCCGAATTGCTGGAGCAGACGATCCGCATCACCCATGCGGCGCTGATCCGCGATTTCGGGATCGCCAGCCCGCGTTTGGCCGTGGCTGGGCTGAACCCCCATGCAGGCGAGGATGGCACGATGGGCCAAGAAGATCGCGACCTGATCGCGCCCGTTCTGGACCGCTTGCGCGCCGAGGGGCTGGACCTGCGCGGCCCGCTGCCTGCCGACACCATGTTCCACGGGGCCGCCCGCGCGCGCTATGACGCCGCGATCTGTATGTATCACGATCAGGCGCTGATCCCGATCAAGACGCTTGCCTTCGACGAGGGCGTGAATGTCACGCTGGGGCTGCCCTTCGTGCGAACCTCGCCCGATCATGGCACGGCCTATGACATCGCGGGCAAAGGCGTGGCCAAACCCGACAGCCTGATTGCGGCCATCCGCATGGCGTGGAATATGGGTGCATGATCGACGATTTGCCCCCCTTGCGCGATGTGATCCGCACGCATGATCTGCGCGCGAAGAAAAGCTTCGGGCAGAATTTCCTGCTGGACCTGAACCTGACCGCGCGGATTGCGCGGGCAGCGGGCGATCTGACGGGTGCCGATGTGCTGGAAGTGGGCCCCGGCCCCGGCGGGCTGACGCGTGGGCTGCTGGCAGAGGGCGCGCGCCGGGTGCTGGCGATTGAAAAGGACGCGCGCTGTCTGCCCGCTTTGGCAGAGATAGAGGCCGCCTATCCGGGCCGTCTGAGCGTGATCGAGGGCGACGCGCTGGCAGTCGACCCGCTCGCGCATCTGACACCGCCCATCAAGATCGTGGCGAACCTGCCGTATAACGTGGGCACCGAATTGCTGATCCGCTGGATGACGCCCGACACATGGCCCCCCTTCTGGGACAGCCTGACGCTGATGTTCCAGCGCGAGGTGGCCGAACGGATCGTGGCCAAGCCGGGGTCCAAGGCCTATGGGCGCTTGGCGCTGATGGTGCAATGGCGCGCCGATGCCAAGATCGTGCTGAACCTGCCGCCAGAGGCATTCACGCCGCCGCCCAAGGTCAGCTCTGCCGTGGTCCATATCGTGAAGCGCGACGCCCCGCGTTTTCCGGCAGAGGCGAAGGTGCTGGAGCGCGTGGTCGCCATGGCCTTCAACCAGCGGCGCAAGATGCTGCGCGCGGCGTTGAAAGGGCTGCACCCCGATATTGAAACGCTCTTGCACTCGTCAGGCATTGCGCCGACCGCGCGGGCCGAGGAGATCGGGCTGGAGCAATTCTGCGCTTTGGCGCGGGCGCTGAAGGACAACAGGTAAGGGGCCGAAGATGGCACAGGCAGAATTGCACATAGACTTGGGCGCATTGGCCGCGAATTGGCGGGCGCTGGACGCAATGACCGACGTTGAAACGGCGGCGACCGTCAAGGCCAATGGCTACGGTCTGGGCGCGGGGCGCGTGGCGGATGCGCTGGCCAAGGCAGGCGCGCGCCGCTTCTTCGTGGCCGTCGCCGAAGAGGGCGTGGCGGTGCGCGCGGCCATCGGCCCTGACCTGCCCATCCATGTCTATGGCGGGCATATGGCGGGCGATGCGGGCGTGATCCGCGACGCGGGGCTGATCCCGATGCTGAACTCTGTCGAGCAACTGACCCGCCATTTCGAAGCGCTTCCCGGCCACCCCTTTGGCATCCAACTGGACAGCGGCATGAACCGTTTGGGGATGGAGCCGGACGAATGGGCCTCGGTCGCAGAGATTGCGCTGGCGCAGGCGCCGGCGCTTATCATGTCGCATCTGGCCTGCGCGGATGAGCCTGACCACCCGATGAACACGCAGCAATTGGCCACCTTCCGCGAGCTGACCGATGGCGCGGGCGTGCCGCGCTCGCTCTCGGCCACGGGCGGCGTGCTTTTGGGCCGCGACTATCATTTCGACCTGACGCGTCCCGGCATCGGCCTTTATGGCGGCCTGCCCTTTGCAGAGGCGCAGGCGGTCGTGCGCCTGTCGATCCCGGTGATCCAGACGCGCATCGTGCAGGCTGGCGAAAGCGTGGGCTATGGCAACAGTTTTGTGGCCGACCGCGATCTGAGGGTGGCAACCATCGCGGCGGGCTATGCCGACGGTATTCAGCGCGCGCTGTCGCGGCGTGCCACGCTCTGGGCCGGTGACACGCCCTGCCCGCTTCTGGGCCGCGTGTCGATGGATTTGCTGACGATTGATGTCAGCGCCGTCGATGGCCCGGTCGCGGCGCTGGACCTGATCGGCCCGCATCAAGGCGTGGATGCCTTGGCCGATGTGATTGGCACCATCGGGTATGAGATGCTGACGGGACTGGGGCAGCGGTATAAGCGGGTGTATTCGGAGTAGCGAGGCAACCCGCGACCGCCCGCCCCCCAGGCGGGCGCGGGTTCCCCGCACCCATCTCGGGCGGTCGCGCGTTCTCGCTTTCACTTAGACTGCTTTGGCTGCTGCTTAGCCTCAGCCGACGACCCGGCCCTCTTCCAGCCGCAACATACGGTCCATGCGTTTGGCCAAGTCCATGTTATGCGTGGCAATGAGTGCTGATAGCCCCGTCTCGCGCACAAGGTCCATCAACGCGCCGAAGACCTGGTCGGATGTCGTGGGGTCAAGGTTCCCCGTCGGCTCATCCGCCAGCAACAGCCCCGGCGCATTCGCCAGCGCCCGGCAAAAGGCCACGCGCTGCTGCTCGCCGCCCGACAGCGCCGCGGGCCTGTGGTCGGCGCGCTTGCCCACGCCCACGCGGTCCAGAAGCATCCGCGCGCGGTCGCGGGCCTCGCTGGCCCCCACCCCGTTGGCCAGTTGCGGCAGCACGATGTTTTCCAGCGCCGAGAATTCGGGCAGCAGATGGTGGAACTGGTAGATGAACCCGATCTGCCCGCGCCGCGCCAGCGTGCGCGCATCATCGCCCAGCCGGGTCATGTTGGTGCCATCGACCAACACATCGCCCGTGTCGGGCGTGTCCAGCAGGCCCGCGATATGCAACAGCGTGGATTTGCCCGCGCCAGAGGGCGCGACCAGCGCAACCACCTCGCCCCGGTCCAGCGTGACCGACACATCGCGCAGAACCCGCACCTCATTGGGTTTGCCCGCGTTGTAGGTCTTGCAGATGGCGTTCAGCACCAAGGCCTGATCATTCATAGCGCAATGCCTCGACAGGGTTCATGCGCGCCGCGCGCCGCGCCGGGAAGATGGTGACGATGAACGAGAGCGACAGCGACAGCGCCACCGATTTCAGGACATCCTCCAGCCGCAATTCGGCCGGAAGCGCATAGATGCCGCGAATGGCCGGATCCCAGACCCCGCCGCCAGAGGCGTAGTTCACGAAGCTGAAGATCGGGTCGATATAGATCACGAACAGGCAGCCCAGCACCACGCCCGCGAGCGTGCCGAGCAGCCCGATACTGGCCCCGCAGATGAAGAACACCCGCAAGACCGACCCCTCGGTCAGCCCCATCGTGCGCAAGATGCCGATGTCGCGGCCCTTGTTCTTTACCAGCATGATAAGGCCAGAGATGATGTTCATCGCCGCGATCAGCACAAGGATCGAGAGGATCACGAACATGACGTTATCTTCGACCTCTAGCGCGCGCAGGAAAGAGCCCGCGCTGTCGCGCCATGTCCACAGCATCGCCCGTTCGCCGCCCACGCGCAAAAGCTGAGCGCGCAGCGCGTCGATATTGTCGGGGTCTTCGACCATCACCTCCATCTCGTCGGCCACGCCGTCGCGGTTGAAATAGACCTGCGCCTCGGAAAAGGGCATGTAGACGCGCGTGCGGTCGATGTCGTAGCGCCCGGCGGTGAAGATATAGACCACCTCGTAGGCTGAAATACGCGGGCTTGTGCCGAACGCCGTGCGCACCCCGTCCGGAGAGATCAGCCGAATGCTGTCGCCCACCCCCAGCCCCAGATCGCGCGCCACGCCAGAGCCGATGGCGACCCCGTCCGTGAAACGCGCAATGTCGCCAGAGGCGGTTTCGGGATTGGCCACGCGCGGGATGGTCAGCAGGTCGTCGGGCATGATGCCGAACACCTCGACCCCGGAATTGCGCCCGTTGGCAGACGCCATGACCTGCCCTTTCACCAAGGGCGCGACGCGGGTCACACCGGGAATGGCGGCCAGACGTTCGGCCAGGTCGTCATAGTCTTCGATGACGCGGCTGGTGCGGCCCGCTTCATCCACATGCACCGCCGAATAAACCGTGACATGGGCATTCGCGCCAAGGATCGTATCGACGAATTCGGTGCGAAAGCCGGAGCGCACGGCCAGAACCGCGATCAGCGCGAAAACCGCAAGCGTGATGCCCACGAAGGAAATGATCGACATCACGCTGACGCCGCCTTCGGCGCGGCGCGCGCGCAGGTAGCGCCAGGCGATCATCCATTCGAACGGGGCAAAGGGCGGGGTGTGGTTGGGCATCGTGGGCGGTGGTCCATATGTGGTATACCGCCTGTCTAGCCCCTGCACCGGCCAAGCGCAAAGGCAAAGCACGGCCCCGCGCGGCTCTGCCGCTCACGTCTGCGCGCGATTTCCGAAATTGCATTTCCGCGAAAAGCGTGGTCTGCTTTTCCGCATGGATGCGATCTTCATATGTCTGGCGCTGGCCATGCTGGCCCTGTTCGGGGCGGCAAGCCTTGTGATGGCATGGGCCACGGGGCCATGGGGCGGGCTGGCCTTTGCGGCACTGGGCGTTGCGCTCTGGCGCGCCACGGGCGGCGCAGGCCCGCGTTTGCCGGCGCATGATCCGCAGTTCAACGCCTTGCAACAAGCCCTGTCCCGAAAGCGCTAGCCCAATGCCAAGCTATCTGCGCGGCCAACGCGGCCTGTCCAGCATCACCACCGAATTGCTGGGCATCTACAAGCGCCAGACCGGCGATATTGCCGGCAATGTCACCTATGCCCGCGCGCAACAGGCCGATATGGTCAGCGCGCTGGAAGAGCTGCGCGGCGCGCCCTTGGTGGATTGCGACCTGCTGGAAATCGGCCCCGGACAAACCCGGCTGTTCCTGATGATAACCGGGCTGACGAACCGCGCGGTCGGGGTCGATATGGAACCCACGCCCGACCGGTTGCGCCTGTCGGACCTGTGGCGCATCTGGCGCGAGAACGGCGCCTTGCGCGCGGTCAAGACGTTGGGGCGGCACCTGCTGGGGATCGACCGCAAAACCCGCGCGGAACTGGCGCGCCAGCTTGGGGTGCGCGCGGCGCAGTTGAAAACGACCATCGTGGCGGGCGACGCGCATCACCTGCCCTTCGCTGACAATAGTTTCGACGCGGTCGTCTCGACCTCTGTGTTCGAACATCTGCCCGACCCCGCGCAAGCTGCCGCCGAGGTGGCGCGCGTGCTGCGCCCCGGCGGTGCGGCGCATATGATTACCCATCTTTACACCAGCCATACCGGCGCGCATGACATGCGCCTGTTCGTCGACCCGAAAGCCCTGCCGCCATGGCCGCATCTGCGCGATGCCACGCGCGGGCTGGTGCAGCCCAATTCCTACCTGAACGAGTGGCGGCTGGCCGAGTATCGGCGCGCCTTCGAGGATCACTGGCCGGGCCATGGCGACTGGCTGGGGATAGAGGAATACCCCTCGCAAGCCGATCTGGACGCGTTGCGCGCGGCGGGCGAGTTGCAGGGCTACGCGGACGAGGAATTGCGCGCCTCGGTTCTGGTGACAAGCTGGCGTAAACCGGGCTGACGGCGCGACGGCAGCGCCAAAACCGCCCCCGTCCGGACGTGCTTGCTTGACGGGCACGCCCCGCGCGGCTAGCCACGGATCACATGTAGTTGATCCGGACACCATTCATGACACCCCAAGAAGCCGACCTGCGCACCGCTTACCTTGATCTGATCGGGGCGGTCATTATCAACGAGATCTATAAAGACCCGCCCCTGCGCCGGACATTGGTGCAGAAAATCCGCCGCGCCTTTGGCGGCCATGCCACCCATTCCCGCGCCAAGGAGTTCAACGCCCAGAAGCGCGAAGTGGGTCAGGATTTCCCCTCGGTCGCGCATTCCATGATCGGGCGCAAGCGCATGGCGAACTTGCGCGCGCGCTGCTCTGACGCGATAGAGCGCGGCATTCCCGGAGATTTCATCGAAACCGGCGTGTGGCGGGGCGGTGCCTGCATCTATATGCGCGCGATTCTGAAAGCCTATGGCGACACCGAGCGCAAGGTCTGGGTGGCCGACAGCTTTGCCGGTCTGCCGCCGCCCGACACAAGCGTGCATTCCTATGACAAGGGCGATCGTCATTACAAAGTGCCCGTGCTGGCCGTTTCGCTGGAAGAAGTGCAGAACAATTTCCGCGTCTACGGCCTGCTGGACGATCAGGTGCAGTTCCTGAAAGGTTGGTTCAGCGAGACCCTGCCCACCGCGCCCATCGACAAGCTGGCCGTGCTGCGGCTGGATGGCGACATGTATGACAGCACCATGGACGCGATGAAGGCGCTCTATCACAAGGTCAGCATCGGCGGCACGGTCATCGTCGATGATTACCACGCCGTGCCAGCCTGCCGCAAAGCGGTGCATGATTTTCTGGAAACCCATGCCCCCGACGATATTGCCGATATTCAGGAAATCGACGGCACCGGCGTGTGGTGGGAGCGTCGCCTGAAAACCGCCTGACGCGGAACGGACCGGATAAACAAAGGCGCGGCGGGTTCCTCCCACCGCGCCTTTTTTTCATCCTATGAAGTAACGTCAGCCCTTGGGGCCGATCATGTCCTCGGGGCGCACGACGCGATCGAAGGTCTCTTCATCGACAAACCCAAGCGCGATGGCTTCTTCCTTCAGCGTGGTGCCATTCTTATGCGCGGTCTTGGCGACCTTGGTCGCGTTGTCATAGCCGATGGTGGGCGCCAGTGCCGTCACCAGCATCAGCGATTCCTTCATCAGCTTGTCGATCCGCTCGACATTGGCCTTGGTGCCCACGACCATGTTGTCGGTGAAGCTGCTGGCGGCATCGCCCAAAAGCTGCATGGATTGCAGCACGTTATAGGACATCATCGGGTTATAGACGTTCAGCTCGAAATGACCCTGCGACCCGGCAAAGCCAACCGCCGCGTCATTGCCCATGACATGCGCGCAGACCATGGTCAGGGCTTCGGCCTGCGTGGGGTTGACCTTGCCGGGCATGATGGAACTGCCCGGCTCGTTTTCCGGCAAGATCAGCTCGCCGAGGCCCGAGCGCGGGCCAGAGCCCAGCAACCGCATGTCATTGGCGATCTTGAACAGGCTGGCCGCCACGGTTTTCAGCGCGCCAGAGAACATGACCATCGCGTCATGCGCGGCCAAGGCCTCAAACTTGTTGGGTGCGGTGACAAAGGGCAGATCGGTGATCTTGGCGATATGGGCGGCGACGCCCGTATCCCAGCCCTTGCGCGTGTTCAGACCCGTGCCGACCGCCGTGCCGCCCTGCGCCAGCTCATAAATATGCGGCAGGCACATCTCGACGCGCGCAATGCCCATTTTGACCTGATGCGCATAGCCCGAGAATTCCTGCCCCAGTGTCAGCGGCGTCGCGTCTTGCGTATGGGTGCGGCCGATCTTGATGATGTCCTTGAATTCCTCGGACTTCTCGACCAGCGCAAGGTGCAGCTTGGTCAGACCCGGCAACAGCACATCGCGCGCCAGCATCCCGATTGCGACATGCATCGCGGTCGGGAATGTGTCATTGCTCGACTGGCCCATGTTGCAATGATCGTTCGGATGCACCGGGTCCTTGGACCCCATCATCCCCCCCAGAATTTCGATCGCGCGGTTCGAGATCACCTCGTTCGCGTTCATGTTGCTTTGCGTGCCCGACCCGGTTTGCCACACCACCAGCGGGAAATTATCGTCGAACTTGCCCTCGAACACTTCGGTTGCGGCCTGCACGATGGCCCCGCCGCGGCGGTCGTCCAGCGTGCCCTGTTCCATGTTGACCAGCGCGCAGGCCCATTTGATCGCCCCCAGCGCGCGGATGATCGGCACCGGCTGACGTTCCCAGCCGATGGGGAAATTCAGGATGGATCGCTGTGTCTGTGCGCCCCAATACTTGTCGGCGGGCACCTCCAGCGGGCCAAAGCTGTCGGTTTCGGTGCGGGTCTGGGTCATGGCGGCGCTCCTTGCGGCTGATTTGCCTTCGCTTAGCGCCAGAGCGCGCGAAGATCAATCGGCATACCGCCGCATACCGCTATTTCCGGAACTGATCCAGACTGACGACATCCGCGCTTTTCTCTTCGCGCGGGGCGTCTTCCATCATCGGCGCTTCGATGTCGTCGTCATCCTCTTCGTCGTCGTCATCATGCTGCAACTCGAACCGCAGCCCGAATTCGACCGACGGGTCCACGAAGGTCGAGATGGCGTCGAAAGGGATATACAAAGGTTCCGGCGAGTTGCCGAAATTGAGCGTGATGGCAAAGCCGTTCGGGTCCACGACAAGGTTTTCGAACCAATGCTGCACGACCAGCGTGATCTCATCCGGGTAACGCTCACGCAGCCAGTCGGCCATTTGCATGTCCGGGTGCTCGGTATCGACGGTGATGAAGAAATGATGCTCGCCCGGCAGACCATCTTGCGCGACACGCTCCATGACCGACCGGATCAGGCCGCGCATGGCGTCATGCATCAGGTTGCCATAGTCGATTTCGCCGCTCATACTGGTTCGCCCTTCAATCCTTCTGCGCCCACCATACCCAACTGTGACCCGATTGAAAGGGGCGCTGTGCGACTGCAGCAGAAAATGCAGGAGGAAAGTGCAGGCTTCTGTTGCCAGGTGCCTGCGAACCCCGCCTTACGCTGCTAGGCGCAAGGGCTTAAGTTTCGGTCTTGTGACAGCTTACGCTGCGACTGCGACCGGAGCACGGTTGTCATTTGCAACTGTACGTTTTGCACCGATAACGGTGGTGGCTCACCGAGGCAAAGCTAACCCCTTTACACGTTCGTCGATCCTGTTTCGGCCCCAGAATCCCCAAATGAAGGATATTGGTGGAGCCGCCGGGTACCGCCCCCGGGTCCGATCCGCTTATTCCGAGCGCGTTTATGCCCATAGTCCCTTGCGAGACACCTCAGATGTAAGCGCGGTGCGCGCGTGATGCAAGGGTGTGCACTTCCGCATTTCGTGATCGCGGGGCAGCGTGTCGGGCTTGCCTTTTTGAGAATGAATTGCATTTTCTTTGCTATTGCGAGTTATTCGCAACTCACCTATGTTCCAACCGAAGGAGATACCTATCCATGCGTGCCGCGACACGTTTCCTGTCCAGCCTCGCCCTTGCGGTCTTGGCCGCCCTGCCCGCCGCTGCCCAGGACCGGCTGGAGGTGGTGGCGACCACCGGCATGATCGCCGACACCGCCCGCGCCATCGGTGGCGATCTGGTCGAGTTGACCGCGCTGATGGGTCCGGGTGTGGACCCCCACGCCTTCCGCCAGACGCGCACTGACATCGTGGCGCTGGCGCAGGCCGATCTGGTGCTGTGGAACGGATTGTTCCTTGAAGCGCAAATGGAGGATTTCCTGCTGGAACTAGGCGAGACCGGGCATGTCGTGGCCGTGGCCGAGACCATTCCGCAAGACCGCCTGCTCGCACATGAGGATTACGAGGGCCGCTTCGACCCGCATGTCTGGATGGACCCGACACTTTGGTCAGAGGTCAGCCTCGTGGTCCGGGATGCCCTGATCGAGGCACATCCCGAAGGCACAGACACGTTCACCGCGAATGCCGACGCTTTTCTGGCGCAGCTTGAGCAGCTTGAGACCTATTCGCGCGATGTGCTGTCCTCTGTGCCCGAAAGCGCGCGGGTGCTGCTGAGCGCGCATGACGCGTTCGGCTATTTCGGCGCGGCCTACGGGTTCGAGGTGGTCGGCATTCAAGGTATCTCGACCGTGTCCGAGGCCGGGTTGCAACGCATTTCCGAACTGGTCGATATGCTGGTCGCGCGCGACATTCGCGCGGTGTTCGTCGAAACCTCGGTCAGCGACCGCAACATTCGCGCGCTGATCGAAGGGGCCGCCGCCCAAGGCCACGAGGTCACGATCGGCGGCGCGCTTTATTCCGACGCGATGGGCCAGGAAGGCACCTATGAGGGAACTTATATCGGCATGATCGATTCCAACGTGACCACCATCGCCCGCGCGCTGGGCGGCACCGCCCCTGAGGCCGGATTGACAGGATCGCTGACGCAATGACCGCCCTGCCCGCCCATAGCCCTCTTGCCGTGCGCGGGTTGAGTGTAACCTATGGCGACAAACCCGCCGTCGAGGATGTGGATGCCACCTTCCCGGCGGCGGCGCTTTCGGCCATCATCGGGCCGAACGGGGCGGGCAAATCCACCTTCCTGAAAGCCTGCCTTGGCGTGGTCCCGCGCCTGAGCGGCGAGGTCGCGATTTTCGGCCAGACTTTTGAGGACGCGCGCGCCCGCGTCGCCTATGTGCCGCAACGTGCGAGCGTGGATTGGGATTTCCCGGCCACCGTGCTGGACGTGGTGCAGATGGGCCAATACCGCCGCGCGGGCCTGTGGGGCCGCTTGTCGGGCGCGGCACGCGTGCAGGCGCTGGCCTGTCTGGACCGCGTGGGCATGACCGATTTCGCCAAACGCCAGATCGGGCAACTCTCTGGCGGGCAACAACAGCGGGTGTTTCTGGCGCGCGCCTTGGCGCAAGAAGCCGATCTTTACCTGCTGGACGAACCGTTTGCGGGCGTCGATGCCGCAACCGAGCGCGCCATTGTCGAGGTGCTGCGTAGCCTGCGCGCGGCCGGCAAATCGGTGATCGCGGTGCACCATGATCTGGCCACCGTGGCCGAGTATTTCGACCATGTGTTCCTCATCAACGTCACGCGCCGGGCCGAGGGGCCGGTCGCGACCGCCTTCACCGCCGAAACGCTGCACGCGACCTATGGCGGGCGCTTGGCGCCGATGGGCACAGGCCTACGCAGCCAAGAGGCCGCCGAATGACGCAATTCTGGGACGCGCTGACGCTGCAAGCGGGCTATAACGCCGCGCTGGTGGCGCTTGGCGCGGCCATGCTGGGCTTGGCTGCGGGTGCGGCGGGCAGTTTCGTGACCTTGCGCAAACGCGCGCTCGTCTCGGACGCGACCGCGCATTCGTCGCTGCCGGGCATTGTGCTGGCCTTCATGCTCATGGTTGCCATGGGGGGCGAGGGCCGCGCGCTCTTCGGGCTGCTGACAGGCGCGGCGCTCAGCGGGTTGACGGGGCTTCTGGTCATCTCTTGGATCACCCGCCGCACCCGCCTGGCCGAAGATGCGGCCATGGGTGCCGTCCTTGGCACGTTTTTCGGCCTTGGCATCGTGCTGCTGACCGTGGTGCAGAACATGCGCGCGGGGCGGCAGGCGGGGCTGGAAGAGTTCCTGCTGGGCGCGACCGCCGGAATGCTGCGCGAGGATGCGATCCTGATCGCGCTGGGCGGGGCCATGGTTCTGGGCGTTTGCTGGGCAATGCGCCGCCCCATGACGTTGGTCGCGTTCGATGCGCCCTATGCCGCCACGCTGGGCTATAACACCCGCGCGATCGACCTGCTGATCATGGGGCTGGCCATGGCCGTGACCGTCATAGGGCTGAAGCTGGTGGGGCTGGTGCTGATCGTGGCGCTGTTGATTATCCCGCCCGTCGCCGCGCGGTTCTGGACCGAAAGCGCTGCGCGCATGGTCTGGATCGCGGGCGGTATCGGTGGCGCGGGGGCGTATCTGGGGGCGGCCATCTCGGCCAGCGCGCCGAACCTGCCCACCGGCCCGATCATTGTTCTGGTGCTGACCGCCGGGTTCACGCTGTCAATGCTGCTGGCCCCCGCACGCGGCACGCTCTGGGCCGCGCTGCGCCATGCACGGATGCGCCGTCGCCTGCAACGGGGGGCATGATGGGCGCGGAATTCGTGCAATTCTCGCTGACACCGATCCTGATCGGCATTTTCGCCGCCATGGCTTGCGCGCTGCCCGGCAATTTCCTGATCCTGCGCCGCCAAGCCATGATCGGCGATGCGATCAGCCATGTCGTGCTGCCCGGTATCGTCATGGGCTTTCTGGTCAGCGGAACGGTCGCGGCGGGGCCGATGGGTTTGGGTGCAGCAGGCGCGGCCATCATCGCCGTGGTGCTGATCGAAGCCATCCGCCGCTTTGGCAGGGTCGAGCCGGGCGCGGCGATGGGGGTGGTGTTCACCTCGATGTTTGCCGCGGGCGTGCTGTTGCTGGAGCAATCCGGCAGTTCTGGCGTGCATCTCGACGTGGAACACGCGCTGATGGGCAATCTGGAGCAGCTGATCTGGCTGCGCGCCAGCGGGTGGGCCTCGGTGCTCGACCCCGCCGCTTGGGCCAGCCTGCCCCCGGAATTGCCCACCATGGCGCTGACTTTCGCCCTGATCGGCGCGCTGACGCTGGCCTTTTGGCGCTGGCTGAAAATCGCGACCTTCGACGAAGGCTTCGCGCGGTCCTTGGGCATTCCTGCGGGTGCGCTGGGTTTCGGGCTGGTCATCAGCGCCGCTTTGGCGGCGGTAGCGGCGTTTCAGGCGGTCGGGTCCATCCTTGTGATCGCGATGTTCATCTGCCCGCCGGCAGCCGCGCGGCTGATGACCAACAGCCTGAGCGCCCAGATCTGGTGGTCGCTGGCCTTCGCAGCCCTGTCTGCCATCCTTGGCTATGTGTTGGCAGGCTATGGCCCGCTATGGCTGGGCGCGCGCGACGCGGTGAGCGCGGCGGGGATGATCGCGGTCGTCTCTGGGGTGATTCTTGGACTTGCGGTGCTGTTCGGGCCACACCGCACCGGCGCGCGAGCGGTCTGAGCGCTTTAGCCGCCCTGCATCATTTTTTCATGCACCGCCTGCATGCCCCGCGCGGCCATATCGCTCACCTCATCTGCATGGGTGTGAAGCGCTGCGACCATTTCCGGGTCGTCCGAGGTCTGGGTCACAACAATGCCCGCATCGGTCAACTCAATCTCGGTCGAAATCGCCTCCGGTCGGGCGAAGAAAATATCCAGCGTCGGGCTTTGGATAAAGACCTGCGGGTCGCGCCCCTCTTCCACCCGCGCGATCATGCCGGTGACATGGCTGACAAGGGCCGCCATCACATCGGGATCGGTCGCGCGTGTCACGGTACGAATGCCATTCGGCAAATGCGTGACCTCGCGCTCGAGCGTCTGGAAATTGCGGAACATGATGGCCATTTCCGCGCTTTCCTGCGCGGTCGCATCCAGCCCGCGCAGGCCTGGCATGGTCGCCTCGTCATGCATATGGCCGGGGTCGGCCCCGTGCATCCCGCCATGCCCCATACCGTGCCCCATGCCCTGCGCCTGAAGCGCAGAGGCCGCAAGACACAGCACCAGCGTTCCGCCGATCCGTATCGAGGTGAAGTAACGACGCATGAACAACCCTCCAAGTGACGGGGGCATTCTGACCCGTGCGGTGCCCTCTGGCAAGCGCCCTTGGCGCTCAGCCCGGCAGCTTGTCGCGCAGGAAGGACAGCGCCAGCGACAGCCCGTCATGGGCAATGCCATGCGCGGTGCCCTTCGAGATGTGGCTGTAGGTCTCGAACCCTTCGGCAACCAGCGCATCGGCCGCCTCTGGCATGGACGCGACTGGCACCACATCGTCTTGGTCTCCATGCACCAAAAGCACTGGCGGGCGGCTGATAGTTTCAGCGCCCAGAAGTTCTGGAGCTAGCAATCGCCCAGAAAAACCCACCAGCGCTCCAACAGGCTGCGCGCGGCGCGGTGCGACATGCAGCGACAGCATGGTGCCTTGGGAAAAGCCCACAAGCGCCAGCGCGTCGGGGGTCAGCCCCTCTTTTTCCAAAATACCATCCAGAAAGGCGTTGAAATCATCCGCCGCCGCCAACAGGCCCGCGCGGGCCTGCTCTTCGCTGGACCCGTCGATCCACGGGATCGGGAACCACTGGTAGCCGAACGGGTTGGCGACGCTCTGCTCTGGTGCGTCGGGGGCGAAGAACACGGTGTTGGGCAGATGCGGGCCAAGCGGGTCGGCCAGCCCCAACAGGTCGGACCCGTCCGCGCCATAGCCATGCACGAAGACGACTGCCGATGTGGCCTTGCCCCCGCTGGACGGCCCGCGCCGTTCCGATGTCAAAACCCGTGTCATGCAATGCCTTCCCTATCGGTTTCCACGCGGTAATACGCCCACAACAGCCCCGCCGCAACCGTCCGCCACGGCGACCATGCTTCGGCCATGCGCCGCAGCGCCGCTTCGCGCGGGCGGTCGGGCAAATGGAACAGGCGGCGCGCGGATTCTTGCAGCGCCAGATCGTTGGGCGCAAAGACATCGGCGCGGCCAAGGCTGAACATGGCGTAGATCTCGGCGGTCCAGCGGCCAATGCCCGTGACCTGCACCAGCGTCGCGACGACCTGATCGTCGGGTGCTGTGCGCAAGGCGTCGAAATCTATGCCCGCACCCGCCAGCGCGCGGGCATACCGCACCTTTTGGCGCGACAGGCCCGGCGCGCGGAGTGTGTCGTCATCGGCAGCCAGAACCGCGTCGGGTGTCGTCAGCCCTGCCCTTTCCAGCCGCGCCCAGATCGCGCGGGCGGCGTGCGTGCTGACCTGTTGCCCCACGATCGCGCCCAACAGATGCGCGAACCCATCCGGGCGACGGCGCAGGGGTGGCACACCGGTCAGCCTCAGCGCATGGGCAAAGCGCGGCTCTTGCGCGGCCAGCCACGCGGCCCCTTCGGCCATGCAGTCCTCTGATGTCAGGATGCGACCAACCGCCGCCGGATCGTTGCACATGTAAAACACCACTTTCAAATGGAATATATCCGCGCTAATCCTGCGCGCATGAGCGATACGATTGCAACCCCGTCCACCGAGGCCCGCGCCAAGCGCAACGTGGCCGTCCTTGTCGCGGCACAGGCCGTGGTGGGCGCGCAACTGCCGATCATGTTCATCATCGGCGGTCTGTCGGGGCAAATGCTGGCCCCGAACCCCTGTTGGGCCACGCTGCCGATTTCCATGATCGTGCTGGGGTCGATGCTGGCGGCGACGCCCTTATCGGCCATCATGCAAGCCTATGGGCGGCGTGCCGGGTTCTGGCTGGCCTGTGTCAGCGGCGGAATCGGCGCTTTGCTCGCCTCTTACGGGCTTTATGCCGGGTCGTTCTTGATCTTCTTGTTGGGCAGCCTGTTTTCCGGCGTCTACATGTCGGCAAATGGCTTTTACCGCTTCGCCGCCGCCGATATGGCCAGCCCCGAATACCGCCCCAAGGCGATTTCCTTCGTGATGGCGGGGGGGCTGTTGTCGGCCATTTTCGGCCCACAACTCGTTTCCGCCACGTCGGACGCGATGGCGGTGCCGTTTCTGGCGACATACCTGACGGTGATCGCGCTGAACATCGGCGGTGTGCTGCTTCTGAGCTTTCTGGACATCCCGACACCGCCGAAAGCCGAGGACGGCGCGCCCAAGGGCCGCTCTGTGCAAGAGTTGCTGACAAGCCCGTTGATCGCCGTCGCGATCATCTGCGGAACCGTTTCTTACGCGCTGATGAACCTTGTCATGACCTCGACCCCCCTGGCGGTGGTGGGCTGCGGGTTCGACACCGGGGACGCGGCCAACATCGTGTCAGCGCATGTGTTGGCCATGTATGCGCCCTCTTTCTTCACCGGCCACCTGATCGCGCGTTTCGGCTCTCGCATGATCGTGGCGGTGGGGCTGGTCATTCTGGCGCTGTCGGGCGCGGTGGCCATGTCCGGGGTCGAGCTAGAGCAGTTCTACATCGCCCTGATCCTTTTGGGGCTTGGGTGGAATTTCGGCTTTATCGGGGCCACCACGATGCTGACCGCCGCCTATTCGGTCGAAGAGCGCGGACGCGTGCAGGGGCTGAACGACATGATCGTGTTCGGCGGGGTGTTCTTGGCCTCGCTCAGTTCCGGCAGCCTGATGAACTGCTCTGGCGGGACCACCGAAACCGGCTGGCAGCTTGTGAACATGGCGATGCTGCCCTTCCTTGTGCTGGCAGGCGGCGCGCTGATCTGGCTGGCCGCGCGCCCCAAAGAGGCGTAACCCACCACTCCCCACCTGACGCAACGTGACGGCGCGTGCCCCTTGCGCGGCCCCGTCGCTGGTGCTTTGGTATGGCCCAACACGGAACGCACCGGAACGGGAGGGGGAAGGGATGCGGGATTTTCGAACGGCAGAGGATGTGCGCGCGGTCGAGGCCGAGGGCACTTGGGACACGCGCGCCATGCCGGCATCGGTCTATCAGGCGATCACCCGCGCCCGCGATCTGTGGGGCAACCGGCCCGCGATCTCTTTCCAGTTATTCTCTGACCCAAAGGCCCGCGCGGAAACCCTGTCTTGGGCCGAATTGCACAGCCGCGTGACGCAAGCTGCAAACCTGTTTCGCAGCCTTGGGGTGCAGGAAGACGACACCATCGCCTATGTGCTGCCCACGCTGAACGAAACCGCGATCGCGCTTCTGGGTGGCATGACCGCGGGGCGGGTGAACCCGATCAACCCGCTGCTGGAACCTGAAAAGATTTCCGCCATCCTGCGCGAAACACGCGCCAAGGTCGTGGTCACGCTGCGCGCCTTTCCGAAAACCGACGTGGCGCAAAAGGTGGCCGAAGCCGTGGCTTATGCGCCGGATGTAAAGCACGTGCTGGAAGTGGACCTGCTGCGCCATCTGTCGCCGCCCAAAAGCTGGATCGTGCCGTTGATCCGCCCCAAGGTCGAGGTGCACCACCACGCCAAGGTGCAGGATTTCAACGCCGCCATGTTCGAATGCAGCAAGGCGCTGTCCTTCGCCACGCCAGAGCTGGACCGCGTCGCCGCCTACTTCCACACTGGCGGCACCACCGGCACCCCCAAGGTCGCGCAACATCGCTTCGGCGGCATGATCTATAACGGATGGCTGGGCGCAGAGATGCTGTTCACCGAGAAAGACGTGCTCTTGTGCCCGCTGCCGCTGTTCCATGTCTTTGCCGCCTACCCCATCCTGATGAGCTGCATTATGTCCGGCGCGCATATGGTCTTGCCCACGCCGCAAGGCTATCGCGGCGATGGTGTTTTCGACAATTTCTGGAAGCTGATCGAGCGCTGGAACGTGACCTTCATGATAACGGTGCCGACCGCTTTGTCGGCGCTTATGCAGCGCCCGGTCGATGCCGATGTCTCCAGCCTGCGCACCGGCATTTCCGGCTCTGCCCCCTTGCCGAAGGAGCTTTATCGCCGCTTCGAGGACGCGACCGGCGTGCAGATTTCCGAAGGCTACGGGCTGACGGAAGCGACCTGCCTTGTGTCCTGCAACCCGGTGGACGGGATGAAGAAGGTGGGCTCTGTCGGCCTGCCCCTGCCCTACACGCAGGTGCGCATCCTGCGCGAAGATCAAGGCGGCTTCGTCGAATGCGCGACCGACGAGGTGGGCGAGATCTGCATCTCGTCGCCCGGTGTGTTCGAAGGATCTACCTATACAGAGGCCGAGAAAAACGCCGATCTGTTCGCCGAGGGCCGCTTCCTGCGCACGGGCGACCTGGGGCGTCTTGATGCCGATGGCTATCTCTGGATCACCGGGCGCAAGAAAGACCTGATTATCCGGGGCGGCCATAACATTGACCCCGCAGAGATCGAAGAAGCGCTGCTCACGCACCCGGCCGTGGCCTTCGCCGGAGCGATCGGCCAGCCCGATGCGGTGGCCGGTGAAATTCCTTGCGCCTATGTCGAGCTGATCGCGGGCGCAGAGGCCAGCGCGGACGAGTTGATCGAGCACGCCACTCCGCGCATCACCGAACGCGCAGCCATCCCGAAATACATAGAGGTGCTGCCCGAACTGCCCAAAACCGCCGTCGGCAAGGTGTTCAAGCCCGACCTGCGCAAACAGGCCATCACGCGCGTGGTAAATGCAACGCTGGAAGACGCGGGGCTGAATGCCAGCGTGGTCGATGTGGTCGAGGACAAGAAACGTGGCCTTGTCGCCCAAATCCTGACCGATGCACCCGACGACCCGAAGCTGATCGCCGCGCTTGACCGCTTCGCCCTGCCTTGGGACGCGAAATAGAGTCTTTGCCGCAACATCGGCGCGGCAAAAGAAAACCCCGCGCCGTCAGCGCCTTGACAGGATGACGCGGGCCTGAGACTCTGCTGCCAAAAGATATAAAATCTTGAGGCAGAACATGAGCATTCAGACAAAAGCCGCGTTTGCGGTCGCCTGTTCGGCGTTGCTGGCGGCCTGTGGTGGCGGTGGCGATGGCGGCGGTGCGCCCGCCCCGGTCGCGGCCCCCAACAGCTTTACCCTTGGCACCAACGGCACCATTCAAGAAGCCCGCGCCGATATTTCGCGCGGCGAGGATGGCCGCATCATGCTGACCATGACCGAAGGCCCGATGGAAGGCACGACCGTGCTGTGCGTGGACCAAACCATGGGGCGCTGTCAGGTCGTCGGCGGCCCCGAAGGCACCAGCGGCGAAGGCACCCTGGTGCAACGCTTGGCCGGGAATTACGCCTTCGTCGGCAATTTCGCGATCCTGCAACTGGAAAACGGCGCCTTGGTCAGCAACAACCAGCTTGTCTATGGCGGGCTGCCAGAACATGCGGACCAGACGGTCGCGTTGCCCGAGGGGCAGGTCAGCTATACCGGGCGTTTCGAAGCGGGTTATGGGCTGGCCAACGAGGAAGCTGGGCTGATGTCGGGCACCGCAAGCCTGCTTGCCGATTTCAACGCCGGGCGCATTTCCGGCGCGTTCGAAGGCGCGACGGGGGCCGGCACCGGTGTCTCGGCCAGCTTCAACAACCTGACCATCGACGCGACGAACGGGCAATTCACCTCGACCGATGACACGGTCATCCTGTTCCAGGGCGTGGAAGCCGGCGGGGCTATTCACGGCGCGTTTTACGGCCCCAATGCCGACGAAGCGGCGGGCATCTTCAATTTCGGCAACGACCAGGGCGGCATGAGCGGTATCTTCCTGACCTGTCAGGGCGATACGGCGGGCTGTTTGGAATAAGCCAAGGCCTCCTCAAGAAAAACGCGCGCAGCCAAGGGCTTGCGCGCGTTTTTTCATGTCGCTTTCAAAGCAGGTGGTCGGGGCGATAGGATTCGAACCTACGACCTACGGTACCCAAAACCGTCGCGCTACCAGGCTGCGCCACGCCCCGACAGGGATGCTTTACTCGGCCCGTGCCGCGCTGAAAAGAGCGAATTGGCCACTACACAGGTTTTTTGTGCCCCGGTTTTGCGCGTGCAAGGCACAGGGTGTCGCGCAGGGCACGCTAGTTTGGCGCGCTGCCCTCGCAGGGCCAACTGGCAGTGGCTTGATCCAGTCGGGGATGGCGCAGCTCGCTGCCCACCTCTATGCCGATGGCGCGCGCCATACCGCCATTCACTTCCAGCACCATCAACACATTGTCTCCGCCGGGGATGGGGGTTTCATCCAGCGGGCGGGCCTCGTGGTGGATATGGGTGACAATGCCGGTCGGGTCCACGAACAGCATATCCAGCGGGATCAGCGTGTTGCGCATCCAGAAAGACGCGCGCGTGGGCGCTTCATAGATGAACAACATCCCCGCAGAGCGCGGCAGGCTTTCGCGGAACATCAACCCTTGCGCGCGGCTTTCCGGCGTGTCGACCACTTCGACCGAGAAACGCGCCTGCCCCCAGTCGCCGCGCAAATCCACCCGCTCTGGCGCGCACTCGGCGCGGGCGACGGGTGCCAGCGCCAGAACCGCCAGCAATGCTGCGGTCAGCAGGGAAAGCGCGCGCCTAGTCATCATGCAGCGCGGCTTCCCAAGGTTCGATCAGGGCGGCCATGCGGCCCCGTTCGCCATCGACCACGCGAATGGCAATCGCCTCTCCGGGCAGCAATTCGGCCAGTCCTGCACGGCGCAGGGTTTCCATATGAACAAAAACATCTTCCGGCTTGCCGAAGCAATTGGCAAAGCCAAAGCCCTTGACCTTGTCGAACCATTTCACGCGCGCAGGTTCCAGCGGAACCGAACGGTCCACAAGCTGCGCGCGCTCGGATGCGGCCTCGCCTTCGGCACTTTCGTCCAGCGGCGGCAGCACAGCGAACACCTCGGACACCTGGTAGCCGCGCGCGGTCTTTTGCACGGCCACGGTCATCCGGGCATTGTCGCAGACAGAGCTTAGCCCGAAATTCCGCAGCGCATTGGCATGAAGCAAAATATCCGGCCCGTCTTCATGCGTGGTCAGGAATCCGAAGCCCTTTGCCGGGTCAAACCATTTCACAGTTCCCTGCACTTTTTCATCAGGGTCGTATTCGAAAGCCATCCTTGGTCTCGCTCGTCATATAGGCGCGCGACGCGCAGTCGTTCGTGTCTGTAAAGGGGGCAGCCGGGAACGCAGGCTGAAACAAACTCTGATCGTGCCGCTCAGGGAGCGAGCCTTGTGACCGACCAATTACCAGAGGGGTCAGACTTGCGCCACTGAAACCGGTCGTGCAAGCGGAAAGCGCCGTCGGCCCAGAACTCTATCTCGACCGGCTCAATCCTTATGCCACCCCAGAACGGGGGCCGCGGCGGGTTGGTGCCGTGACGCGCCGTTTGCCGCGCCACCTCTGCCATGAGCGATGTGCGCGAGTCCAGCGGTTGCGACTGCGCCGAGGACCACGCCCCCAGCCGGCTTTTCAACGAGCGCGAGGCGTAATAGGCATCCGCCTCTGGCCCGTCATAACGTGAGGTGTGGCCCCGCACCCGGATTTGACGACGCAAGGATTTCCAGTGCAGCACGAAAGCCGCCGTGCCGCTGGCCTCTATCTCGCGGCCCTTGGCGCTGGTGTAATTGGTGTAGAAGACAAAGCCATCATCGAGGATGTCCTTCAACAGGACCATCCGCACATTCGGCATTCCTTGCGGATCGACCGTCGCCAAGGCGATGGCATTGGGGTCGTTCGGCTCCAGCGGGTCGGCTTCGGCCAGCCAGCGGCGGGCGATCTCGAAGGGCGATTGCCCGGCAAAAATTCCATCCCGCTCGCTCACATGTCCCTCTTGTCGTTAACTCACGGCCCCGCCGCAGCCCTGCGGCATTCTGACCGTGTTAACATGTAACATATGCCCGGCCCAAGGCAACCGCTGCCCGACCATTTCGCCAAAGCGAACCTTGCAGGCTTTCGGACTATGGCCTAATGCTTTCCCACGTTTTTCTAGGAGCAGCACCATGTCAGCGTTGATGAGCGGCAAACGTGGCCTGATTATGGGCCTTGCGAATGACAAATCCATCGCTTGGGGCATTGCCAAAATTCTGGCCGATCACGGCGCGGAACTGGCCTTCAGCTACCAGGGCGACGCGCTGAAAAAACGCGTGCTGCCCTTGGCCGAAAGCCTTGGCACGCCGCATCTGTTCGAATGCGACGTGACCGACATGGCGTCTGTCGATGCGCTGTTCGAAGGGCTTGAAAAGCTGTGGAGCAAGATTGACTTCGTCGTCCATGCCATTGGCTTTTCTGACAAATCCGAATTGCGCGGCCGCTATGTCGACACCAGCCGCGACAATTTCAACATGACGATGGACATCTCTGTCTATTCCTTCACCGCCGTCTGCGCCCGCGCCGCGAAACTCATGCCCGAGGGCGGCAGCCTGCTGACCATGACCTATTACGGTGCCGAACAGGTCATGCCGCATTACAACGTCATGGGCGTGGCCAAGGCGGCGCTGGAAGCGTCGGTCAAATACATTGCCGAGGATCTGGGCAAGGACGGCATTCGCTGCAATGCCATCAGCGCCGGACCGATCAAGACGCTGGCGGCAAGCGGCATCGGCGATTTCCGCTATATCATGAAGTGGAACGAGTTGAACTCGCCGCTCCGCCGCAACGTGACGCAGGAAGAGGTCGGCAAGGCCGCGCTTTACCTGCTCTCCGATCTGGGCAGCGGCACCACGGGCGAGAACCTGCATGTCGATGCGGGCTATCATGTCGTGGGCATGAAAGCGGTCGATGCGCCCGATATCGACGTTGTCACCGGCAAGAAGGACGCCTGAGCCATGTCTGACCGTTTGCCCCATGAAAAAGGCTTCCATATCTCTTGGGACCAGATCCACCGTGACAGCCGCGCGCTGGCATGGCGGCTGGACAAACACGGCCCCGATGGCGGCGACTGGCGCGCCGTGGTCGCCATTACGCGCGGCGGTCTGGCGCCCGCAATGATTATCGCGCGCGAGCTGGACATTCGCGTGGTCGACACGATCAGCGTGAAATCCTACAGCCACCAGACGCAGGCCGAAGCGCAGGTTTTGAAAGCGCCACAGGCCGAGATCATGGGCGCGGATGGCGAGGGCGTGCTGATCATCGACGATCTGGTCGATACCGGCAAAACGCTGGAACTGGTGCGCAAGATGTATCCCAAGGCGCATTTCGCGACCGTCTACGCCAAGCCGCAGGGCCGCGCGATGGTCGACAGCTTCATCACCGAAGTCAGCCAGGATACATGGATCTTCTTTCCGTGGGATATGGCGCTGCAATATGTCGAACCCTATCGCGGCACCTGAGCGTTAAGCGCGGCTAAACCAGTTGTGACTAGACTCCGGGCTGGAATGCGCCATCTGTCGGCCATCACCAGTGAAGGAGTCGTCATGCCGCGCCTGACCCGCCTTGTCCTTGCCGCCACGGCCATGGCCTGTGCCACGCCGCTTGCCGCGCAAGAGAATGCCTTGTCGTTTTCGCTGACCGGCGGCGCGCGGGTTGCGCCCGACTATTTCGGCGCTTCCGGCTATGGCGTGTCGCCCGCCATCAGCTTCGGGTTTCAGGGGTTGCGCTTCGGCGGCACGCAGCTGGGCGACCCGGACGGCCCGCGCGTCTTTGCGCCCGGTGCCGGGCTGCGCGGCTCGTTCCGCTTCATTGGCGAGCGTGAGGGCGTGAACGAGCTGGCGGGCATGAACGACGTCGATGCCGCGCTGGAACTGGGGATCGGCGCGCATTACACCGCCGATATGTGGCAGGTCTTTGCGGATCTGCGTTATGGCGTTGTCGGTCACAAGGGCATTACGGGCGAGCTTGGCGGAAACCTGATTTACCGCGCGCCAAGCGGTCTGGTGCTGAATGCCGGCCCGCGCGCCGAATTCGGCTCTGGCCGCTTTACCAACACCTATTTCGGGGTCACACCGGCGGAATCCATCGCCTCTGGCCTTGCAGCCTACACCGCGTCGGGCGGGGTGTATTCGGTGGGCTTTGAAATGGGCGCTTACCAACCGCTGGGCGCGGATTGGGGCCTGACCGGCACGCTGCGCTATGACCGTCTGCGCGGCGATGCGGCGCGCTCGCCCATCGTGGCCCAAGGCAGCCGCGACCAGATCAGCGCCGAAATCGGGCTGACACGGCATTTCAACCTGCGTTTCTAAGGCAATCGGGGCGCGGGCAGTGCTTGCCCCTGCCCCGCGCATTCTCTAGACAGGCGCAAACAACTTTTCCTCGCTGATCGAGAGTGCGTGCATGTCGTCGAAGAAGAATTCCAAGGGCAAGAAACTTGGCGCCGGTCTGCTGATGGGTCTTCTGGCGCTCAGCCTGCTGGGCTTTGGCGTCGAAGGCTTCGGCACCGCGCGGCAGACCATCGGCACGGTGGGCACGCGCGACATCACCGCCGATGACTACGCGCGCACGCTGCAAAACGACCTGCGCGCGCTGCAAGCGCAGCTTGGTCAGCCCATCACCATGGAACAGGCGCGGCTTTTCGGTCTGGACCAGCGCGCACTGGAGCAATTGATCGACCGCGCCGTGCTGGACACAGAGGCCGAGCGCTTGGGCGTGTCCGTGGGCGACCCGACCGTGCAGGCCGAGATTGTCGCCATCCCGAATTTCCAGGGGCTTGATGGCAGTTTCGACCGCGAAGCCTACCGCTTCGCGCTGCAAAACTCTGGCCTGACAGAAGCCGAATTCGAAACCTCTATCCGCGGGGAAATCGCACGTTCCATCCTGCAACTGGCCGCCATCGGCGGGGCAAGCGCCCCCGAGGGGCTGGTCGCGCCGCTGTTGAACTACCAGGGCCAGACGCGCGACTTCACTGTGCTCAGCTTGGGCGTGGACGATCTGGACAGCCCCGTGGGCCAGCCGGATGACGCGGCGCTGACCGCCTATTACGACGGCAATATCGACCGCTATACCCAGCCCGCCGGGAAGCGGCTGGACTACGCGTGGATAACGCCCGAAATGCTACTCGACACGCTGGACGCCGACGAGGCAGAGCTGCGCGCCGCCTATGACGCGCGCGCGGCGCAATACCGCCAGCCCGAGCGCCGTTTGGTCGAGCGGCTGATCCTTCCGGACATGGACGCCGCAGAAGCCGCCGTCGCACGCATCGCATCGGGCGAGGCCACATTCGAGGTCATCGTCGCCGAGCGTGGCCTGTCGCTGGATGACACCGATCTGGGCGATGTCACCCAAGAGACACTCGAAGAAGCCGGCGACGCCGTTTTCGCGCTGACAGAGCCGGGCATTGCCGGCCCGGTCCAGACCGATCTTGGCCCGGCGATCTTTCGCATGAACGCGATTTTGGCCGCGCGCGAAACCAGTTTCGAGGAGGCGCGCGACGAATTGCGCGACGAGGTGTTGATGGACCGTGCGCGCCGCGTGCTGGGTGACAATCTGGACCTCTATGAAGACCTGCTTGCCGGTGGCGCGAGTGTCGCGCAACTGGCCGAGGAAACAGAGATGCAGGCGGGCCAGATCGACTGGCGCCCCGGCACCCAAGAGGGCATCGCCGCCTATGACGAGTTCCGCGAGGCCGCCGCCAGCATTCAGGCCGGCGATTTCGCCGAGATCACCATCCTCGCCGATGGGGGCATGTTCGCGCTGGAACTGGTGGAAGAGCTGCCTGAAGCCCCGCGCCCGCTGGACGAGATTCGCACGCAAGTGGTGCAGGATTGGCAAAACGCCCAGATCGAAGAGCGCCTGATGGCGCAGGCCCAAACCCTGCGCGCAGAGGTCGAGGGCGGCACCGCGATTGACGCGCTGGGGCTGGACAGCCTGCGTTTTGCCGACCTGTCGCGCACCGACCCGGTGCCCGACCTGCCGCGCGCGGTTCTGACCGAAGCCTTCGCGCTGGACGAGGGCGCGCTCAGCATCGTGTCAGAAGGCACGCGCGTGCATCTGGTGCAATTGCACGCGGTCGCGGCCCCTGACCCCGGTCTGGACAGCACAGAGCAGATCCGTCGCGCGCTGGAAGCGCAGATCACCCAAAGCTACACGCAGGATCTGTTCGGCTATTTCAGCTCGGCCTTGCGCGAAGGGCAGCCGATCCAGCTGAACCAGCAGATGATCGACGCCGTGCAGCAGAGCTTCTGAGCCATGGCCACCCTCACCCCCGAATTCGACCGGTTCGAGGCCGCCTGGGCCCGCGGCGAGAACCAGCTTGTCTATATGCGGCTGGCCGCCGATCTGGATACGCCCGTCTCGCTTTACCTGAAACTTGCGGGCGGGGCGCGTGACAGTTTCATCCTCGAATCCGTGACCGGGGGCGAGGTGCGCGGGCGCTATTCGATCATCGGCATGAAACCCGATCTCGTCTGGCAGTGCCGGGGCACGGCTGCGCGGTTGAACCGTCAAGCGCGGTTTGACCCAGAGGCATGGGAAGATCAGGACACAGCGCCGTTGGACAGTCTGCGCGCGCTTCTGGCCGAATCGCGCATCGACATTCCCGACGACCTGCCCGCCGCCTGCGCGGGGCTGTTCGGCTACCTGGGCTATGACATGATCCGGCTGGTCGAGCACCTGCCGAATGTGAATCCCGACCCCATCGGCGCGCCCGATGCGCTGATGCTGCGCCCCTCGGTCGTCGCGGTGCTGGACGGGGTGAAGGGCGAGGTGATCGTCGTCGCACCCGCTTGGGCGGCCAGCGGCCTGCCCGCGCGCGCGGCCTATGCGCAGGCTGCCGAACGCGTGATGGATGCCGTGCGCGATCTGGAACGCGCCCTGCCCGGCACGCCCCGCGAATTGACAGAGGCCGACGCCCCCATCGGCGCGCCTGTGTCGAATTTCGCCAAGGCCGACTATCTTGCGGCGGTCGAGAAGGCCAAGGATTACATCCGCGCGGGCGACATTTTTCAGGTCGTGCCCTCGCAACGCTGGTCGCAGCGTTTTGCGCTGCCACCCTTCGCGCTCTATCGTTCGTTGCGGCGGATGAACCCCTCGCCCTTCATGTTCTATTTCGATTTCGCACTGTCGGATGGCCCGTTTCAGGTGATCGGGGCCAGCCCGGAAATTCTGGTGCGGCTGCGCGATGGCGAGGTGACGATCCGCCCCATCGCGGGCACCCGCCCCAGAGGGGCGACGCCCGAGGAAGACCGCGCGCATGAGGCAGACCTTTTGGCCGACCAGAAAGAGCTGGCCGAACACCTGATGCTGCTGGATCTGGGCCGCAACGATGTGGGCCGTGTCGCCCGCATCGGCACCGTGCGCCCGACAGAGGAATTCGTGATCGAACGCTATAGCCACGTCATGCATATCGTCTCGAACGTGGTGGGCGAATTGGCCGAGGGACAGGATGCGCTCTCTGCCCTGCTGGCAGGTCTGCCCGCCGGCACGGTCAGCGGTGCGCCCAAGGTCCGCGCGATGGAGATCATTGACGAGCTGGAGCCGGAAAAGCGCGGCGTCTATGGCGGCGGCGCGGGCTATTTTTCGGCCGGGGGCGAGATGGACATGTGCATCTGCCTGCGCACTGCCGTTCTGAAGGACCAGACGCTTTACATTCAGGCCGGGGGCGGTGTGGTCTATGACAGCGACCCGCAAGCCGAATACGAGGAAACCGTGAACAAGTCCCGCGCCCTGCGCCGCGCGGCGGAAGAAGCCGGGCGCTTCGCGCGCGGCAACGGCTAAAACAGCCGGAAGGACAAGCCCCATGCCCCATGCCAAGACCACGCCCTTCGCCATGCCCCTGCCAGAGGCCTTGGCCCATGTCGACCGTGTCTTCGGCATTGACGCCATTCTGGCCGATGAGGGCACGGACATCCTGAAGCCCTATTACGTGCAGTCAGAGCCGGGCTACAAACGCGTGCATTCGGAAAAAGGCTGTATGCACATGGCGCTGAACCCCGACGGGGTTTACACCGCCGACGGGTATTTCGCCCAGATCCGCGACGTGGCGTATCAGATCCGGCAGGTGCAGGGCACAAGCGTGCTGGAACTTGGCAGCGGCATGGGGTTCAACACCATAGCCCTTGCCCCCGATCATCCGGATGTGCAGTTCACCGGGCTGGACCTGATGGAGCATCACGTCAAGACGGCCAACAAAGACGCGGGCCATCTGCCCAACGCGACGTTCCGGCAAGGCAGCTACACCGATATACCGGCGGATCTGCACGGCGCGGATGTGGTCTTTGGGCTGGAAACACTGTGCTATGCCGAAGATCTGGACGCGGTCGCGGCGCAGATCGCGGGCGCGATGGCACCGGGCGGGCGCTTCGTGATGTATGACGGCTTTCGCCGCGCCGATTTCGACGCCGCCCCCGAAGACGTGCGCACCGCCGCGCGCCTGTTCGAGGTGACGACCGCCGTGACCGGCGGCTTTCACATGATAGAGGCGTGGGAAGCGGCCCTGACCCGCGCGGGGCTGGTGGTCTTGCGCAGCGAAGACCTGACCGACCAATCCATCGCCGGGATGCGCTATTTGCACAACCGCGCGGCCAAGTTCTTCCGCTCTTGGAAATACCGCGTGCTGAAACATGTCATGCCGAAATACCTGATCCGCAACGCGGTGGCGGGGCTGGTCGGCCCTTACATGATCGAAGGGGCCGGGCCGAACTCTGGCGACACGATGGGCGCGATCACCTATTCGGTGCTGATGGCGGAAAAGCCGCGCTAGGTTTTCGCTTCCCTGTGCGCGCCTGCGGGACTATATGGCGCGCATGTCGCAAAACCCGCCCTCGCTTCGCCCCGATCTCGCCCCGCGCGCGCAATTGCGCGACGCAGCCCCGCGCCCCAACCAGCCGACCATCGGCATGGTCAGCCTTGGCTGCCCCAAGGCGTTGGTCGATAGCGAACGCATCCTGACCCGCCTGCGCGCCGAGGGCTACGCGATCAGCCCCGATTATGCCGGCGCGGATGCGGTAATCGTGAACACCTGCGGCTTTCTGGACAGCGCCAAGGCGGAATCCCTCGATGCGATTGGCGAAGCCTTGGCCGAGAATGGCCGCGTGATCGTGACCGGCTGTCTGGGGGCAGAGCCCGACTACATCACCGGGGCGCACCCCAAGGTGCTGGCCGTGACCGGGCCGCACCAATATGAGCAGGTGCTTGATGCCGTGCACAAGGCAGTGCCGCCAAGCCCCGATCCCTTCATCGACCTGCTGCCCGCCAGCAGCGTCAGCCTGACGCCCCGGCATTACAGCTACCTAAAGATTTCAGAGGGTTGCAACCACAAGTGCAAGTTCTGCATCATCCCCGACATGCGCGGGCGTCTGGTCAGCCGCCCCGCCCATGCGGTGCTGCGCGAGGCGGAGCGGCTGGTCGATGCGGGCGTGCGCGAATTGCTGGTGATCTCTCAGGATACCTCTGCCTATGGCGTGGACCTGAAACATGCCGAAGAGCGCGGCCACCGCGCCCATATCACCGATCTGGCGCGCGATCTGGGGTCTTTGGGCACATGGGTGCGGCTGCATTACGTCTACCCTTACCCGCATGTGCGCGAGCTGATCCCGCTTATGGCCGATGGCTTGGTGCTGCCCTATCTGGATATTCCGTTCCAGCACGCCCATCCCGACACGCTCAAGCGCATGGCGCGCCCCGCCCATGCCGAGCGCACGCTGGACCATATCGCGGCATGGCGCGACATCTGTCCCGACATCACCCTGCGCTCGACCTTCATCGTCGGCTATCCGGGAGAGACGGAAGCGGAATTCCAGACGCTTCTGGATTGGCTGGACGAGGCGCAGCTCGACCGCGTGGGTTGCTTTCAGTATGAAAACGTCGATGGCGCACGCGCCAATGCCCTGCCCGACCATGTGCCCGACGAGGTGAAGGCAGAGCGCTGGGAACGCTTCATGCAAAAGGCCCAAGCCATTTCCGCGGCAAAACTGGCCGCCAAGGTAGGACAAGTGATGCAGGTCATCGTCGACGAGATCGACGAGGACGGCATCGCCACCTGCCGCACCAAGGCCGACGCGCCCGAAATCGACGGCAACCTTTTCATCGACGACGGGACCGAGGGGCTGGCCCCCGGCGACATTGCCACGGTCGAGGTGGACGAGGCCGGGGACTATGACCTGTGGGGCACGCGGGCCGATCACGGGTAAAGGGGCGCGGGGAGCAGAGCGCCCCGCCACCCTATCTATCGGACGAGTTTCCCGGCCATCTCCAGGTAGCTTTGGGCGTGCTCTTTCAGCCGCGCGGCATTCGTGCTTTCGGACCAATGGTGCACGATTTCCAACTGCACCGCGATCGCGGTGCTTTCCGCGATCATCTTGGCCAGCGCATCTTCCAGCGTATAGGTCAGCTGGTGGATGTCTTCCATGTCATCGGCGGAGAGGTCGGGCTTGCCCAGAATTTCCGCCAGATGCGCGTTGTGGCTTGTGAAATTGGCCAGGGCGTCTTCCAGCGTGGCAGAGGGTTGCGGGGCGTAGTGATCGACCGTGTCGCTGGCCAGCGCCGGGGGCACGAGAGAGAACGCCACGAGGGCGACGAAAGCGGCATGTTTCATGCGCAGGATCCTTTCAAGCTGTCGGTTCATGTCAGACGTGGCTGGAACCGATGCCCTTGGCTGCGCTAACCTGAGTGTTTTTATCAGGTTTTATATGGCCCCGCAATCGCTAAAGCAGGCGCGTTTAAGATCACTCTGGCGCGGGGAGTTTTCGCATCGTGTAGGCGTCGTATTGCACCGCCAGCCAATCGGCCGCGCAGGCATCGACCTCTGTCAGCTTCTGGCGCTCGGCCTCGCGCATTCGGGTCGACCGCATCAGCATGATCCGCCGCGCCAGCGCCGCCTGCCCCCGCGGGCTTTCGGCAAAGACGGCATCTGGGACCAGCGCGGCCACGGGGCTGCCCAAGGTCACGAGCGCCTCGTAATCGCCAAGCGCTGTGTAAAGCGCCATCACGCAAGATGCTTGCGTGGCCGCGCATTGCGCCGCGCAGACCGCGCGAAGCGGCAAGGCGGGCGTGGAATGCGCCAGCCAGTCTTGCAAGGCCTGTGCCTGTGGCGCGCCATTGGGACCAAAGCGCTGCTGCGGATCGCCCGGATGCAGCCGCGCCGCGTCGTGCTCGCGCAGCACGCGGGTTTCGGACAGCATCAGCAAGGCGGGCGGATACCAGTCGCGCGCCAGAACATCCGGCGCAAAGCCGGTATCCTGCCGTTTGACAAGCGTCAGCAAGGCCTCTGCCAGCGCACGCGGCTCTTGCGCGCGGGCGAAGGTTTCGGCGGTGTCCAGACTGGCCTGCATCGACCACAGATCGCGCCACGCCTGTGCCAACGGGTCGCCCCCGGCTGCCGCCACATCGACCCAGCTGCGCCCCGACATGCCGCCGGGGGCGCGCAAAAGCTCCAGCCGCTCGGCGCGGGTCAGGGCCGCGACCGCCGGCCCCTGCAATTCCGTCGACTTGTCGACCAGACCAAGGAAAAGCTGCGCGTCGGTATCACCCGCGCGCGCAAGCCCGGCCAAGGCGCGCAACCCGTCCAGCTCGCTGCCTTCCAACCATTCGGCAATCGCGGCCTGCCGCTCCTCTGGCGTGTTTTGCGCGGCCAGACCACCCGTCAGCCCCACGGCCAGCAGCGCCGCACAGGCCAGCCTGCGCCATGCGGTGCCGATGCGGTAACGGATGCCTGCCTGTGTCATGCCTTGGGATGTCCTCTGCCCTTGGGCCTGACTATGCCGTGCGGCGTGCGCGGCAACAACCCGCAACCTACTGCGGATCACGGCTTTGCGTTGCCGAATGGTCCAGAAAGCCACCCAGAAAAAACCCGCCCAATCCGGGCGGGTCAGTCACCCGCGCGTCGGCGGGACAGGGAGGAAAGTGTTCCCGACCACTCTGTCGAAAACATGTATATCTATATGATCTATCCAGCGGTCTTGCCTTGATCTGGATCAAGACCGCATTGGCGCGCATACCGCCCCGAAACCGCAACAATAGCCGCCTTGGCGCGCGATTGACCAAGATTGCGGAACAGCGGCCCCCGTGCGCCCCGAATTTGACACGATCTTGCCCCGCCACGGCCATATGCCATTTGCGCCATGACCGGGCGCTCTGTAGGTTTGCAGCCACTCGAAACCGGCAGGACAGCGATGAGCGACATTGACCTTTCCACCGCGCGCACAGAGGCCGAATGGCTGGCCCGTCTGGATGAACTGGGCGATGAGCTGGGCTGTTTCACGCCGCTGGGCGCCCATCACGCGGCGTTTTTTGCCGATGGGGACGACACGCTCATCGTCAGTTTCGAAACCATCGCGGACTGCCGCGCCACCGGGCCAGACCACAAGCCCCTTGGCCTGCTGGTGGCCGAGGCGCATGGCTGGTCGCATCTGGGCCTGATCGCGCGCGCGCCGCGCTGGTATCGTGACCGCGAGGTGCTGGATTTCTTCGACGCGCAGATCGACGAAGGGTTTTTCGAAAGCTTCAAGCGGGTGCTGTTCTATGGCGCGGGCATGGCGGGATATGCAGCTTGCGCCTTTAGCCTCACGGCACCGGGCGCAACAGTGCTGGCCATTGCCCCGCAAGCCACGATTGACCCAGAGATCGCCCCTTGGGACCACCGCTTCACTTGGGCGCGGCGGCTGGATTTCCGCACGCGCTTCGGTTTCGCGCCCGATATGCTTGACGGCAGCCGCAACGCCTTTGTGCTGTATGACCCCGCGCAGACAGAAGATTCGATGCACGCGGCCCTGTTCCGCCGCCCCTTCGTGCATATGATCCGCAGCCCCAACCTTTTTGGCCCGACCCCGCAGGCGCTGGCCCGGATGGGGCTGTTGACGCCGTTGATCGAACTGGCCGCCGTCGGGCGTCTGACGGGGCTGAAAGCGGCGAACCTGTTGCGCAAGCGGCATGACGACCCGACCTATCTGCGCGCGCTGACCCATGCCATCGCCAAGACCGAGCGCCCCGGCCTGACCGCCATCGCCGCGCGCCGGGCGATGGAACGCCGCCGCCCGGCCAAGGCACTGGCTGAACCGGTCGCCTGACGCCTCACCCCCCGGCCCTTCAGGATAGCGCCGCCCCAGCGTCAAACAGACCCTGTGCGGCCATGAACAGGACAGCGCGCGCCGGTGCGGCTATATTGAGCGCTGGTTCACAGGGAGGTCCGCTCATGTCCGACACTGAATTCCGCAAGATCCAGACCCAAGGGGTGCATCACATCACGCTGATCGGCGCGGATCGGCAGACATCCATTGAGTTCTGGGAAGGGGTTCTGGGGATGCCGTTTATCTTCGACCAGCCCAATTTGGACAATGCCGACGAAGGGCATCTGTATTTCGACCCCGGCGACGGGCGGCTGATAACCATCTTCACCAATGAAAACCGCAAGCCAGACCCCAAGGCGGTGCCGGAAGATACCGGCAGCCTGCACCATCTGGCGTTCAACGTGTCGCAGGCCAGCTTCTGGCAGGTGGCCAAGCGGCTGGATGCGCGCGGTGTCAAGCATTCCGGCCCCGTGGATCGCGGCTTCATGGATTCGATCTATTTCCGCGACCCGCTGGGCCTGCGCATCGAATTGGCCAGCTACCGGTTCGAGCCGCCCGAAGGCACGCGCCATGCCGATGTGATGATCGAAGCCCACCGCATTCGCGTGGCCCGCGGCGACCGCAACATCCAGCGCGAGCATTTGGCCGATGCGATAGAGCTGCTGGTCGAGCGGCGGCAACAGTCGCTCAGCGCGGACCGGGGCGCGAAGAAGGGGTATTGAGGGCGCTTGCCCCTGCCTTTGCGAAGCCTTACACCGGGCGCAAACCGCAGATGCCAAAGGACCGCGACCCATGCGCCTGACCCGCTATTTCCTGCCCGTGCTGAAGGAAACCCCGTCCGAGGCGCAGATCGTCAGCCACCGGCTGATGCTGCGCGCGGGCATGATAAAACAGGCGAGCGCCGGCATCTATTCGTGGCTGCCCTTGGGCTACAAGGTTCTCAAGCGCATCGAGCAGATCGTGCACGAGGAACAAATCCGCGCGGGCCATATCCCGATGCTGATGCCCACGCTGCAATCGGCCGATCTGTGGCGCGAAAGCGGGCGCTATGACGATTACGGTCAGGAAATGCTGCGCATCAAGGACCGGCATGACCGCGACATGCTATATGGTCCGACCAATGAAGAGCTGATTACCGACATCTTCCGCAGCCATGTCGGCAGCTACAAGGATTTGCCGCTGACGCTGTATCACATCCAGTGGAAATTCCGCGACGAGGTGCGCCCGCGTTTCGGCGTGATGCGCGGCCGCGAATTCCTGATGAAGGACGGCTATAATTTCGACATCGACAAGGACGCGGCGCTTCACGCCTATAACCGCCACCTTGTCAGCTACCTGCGCAGCTATGAACGCATGGGCCTGCAAGCCATCCCGATGCGCGCCGATGGTGGCCCGATCGGTGGCGATTACACGCATGAATTCCTAGTGCTGGCCGAAACGGGCGAGTCGGAGGTGTTCTATGACAGCGAGATTACCGACCTGAAATTCGGCGACCGCGCGGTGGATTATGACAGCGTGGCAGCGTGTCAGGCGGTGCTGGAGGAATTCACCTCGCGCTACGCCCGCACGGATGAAACCCATGACGAGGCGCTGTTCCACAGCCAAGTGCCCGAAGCACGACGCCGCTCCGCGCGCGGGATCGAGGTGGGCCAGATCTTCTATTTCGGCACCAAGTATTCCGAGGCGATGGGCGCGACCGTCGTCACCCCCGATGGCAGCCGCGTGCCGGTGCATATGGGCAGCCACGGGATTGGCGTTTCGCGCCTGCTGGGCGCGATCATCGAAGCAAGCCACGATGACAAGGGCATCATCTGGCCCGAAGGTGTCACCCCCTTCCATTGCGGGATCGTGAACCTGAAACAGGGCGACACGGCGGCGGACGCGGCCTGTGAAAACCTGTATAAAGCCCTGAGCGCCACGGGGTTGGAGCCGCTTTACGACGACCGCTCGGAACGCGCGGGCGCGAAATTCGCAACGATGGACCTGATCGGCCTGCCATGGCGGATTACCGTTGGCCCGCGCGGGTTGGAAAAGGGTGTCGTGGAACTCACCTCGCGCCGCACGGGCGAAAGCGAAGAGATGTCGCCAGAGGCGGCGCTGGACCGTTTGGCCCAGATATACGCAAACGTATAAAACACTAAAAACCCGCCACTTGGGCGGGTTTTTTAATGTCAATTTGTCAGAGAACCCTTAGCCCGCCTTACGCGCTTCCATCGCATCCGCGAACCGCTCGAACAGGTAGAAGCTGTCCTGCGGGCCGGGGCTGGCCTCTGGGTGGTGCTGCACGGAAAACACCGGCTTGCCCTCGACCTGAATGCCGCAATTCGACCCGTCGAACAGCGAGGTATGCGTTTCCACCACGCCCTTGGGCAGGGTTTGCGCATCGACTGCGAAGCCGTGGTTCATGGACGTGATTTCGACCTTGCCGGTGGTGTGATCCTTGACCGGGTGGTTCGCGCCATGATGGCCGTGGTTCATCTTGATGGTCTTCGCGCCAAGCGCCAAAGCCAGCATCTGGTGGCCAAGGCAAATGCCAAAGACCGGCAGGTCGGCTTTCAAAACGTCCTGAATCATCGGCACGGCATATTCGCCGGTTGCCGCCGGGTCGCCCGGCCCGTTCGACAGGAACACGCCATCGGGGTTCAGCGCCAGCACATCCTCTGCGGTGGCGGTGGCGGGCAGCACGGTCACATCGCAACCGGCAGAGGCCAGACAACGCAGGATATTGCGTTTTGCGCCATAGTCGATGGCGACGACCTTGTGTTTGGGGTCGGTCTGGCGGGTATAGCCCTCGGGCCATGCCCACCGCATTTCATCCCAGCGGTAGCTTTGCGCACAGGTCACGTCGCGCGCCAGATCAAGACCCACAAGCCCTTTCCACGCGCGTGCTTTCGCGACCAACGCTTCCAGGTCGAACACCCCATCGGGGTTATGCGCCAGCGCCACATGCGGCGCGCCTTGCTGGCGGATCGCGCGGGTCAGACGGCGGGTATCGACCCCGCCGATGCAGATGCGCCCGCGCCGTTCCAGCCAGTCGACCAGATCACCCTGCGCGCGCCAGTTCGATGGCGCGGTCGGATCCCATTTCACGACCATGCCGGCGGCGACGGGTTCGGCGGTTTCGTCATCTTCCACCGTCACACCGGTATTGCCGATATGCGGGAAGGTAAATGTCACGATCTGGCCCGCATAGGACGGGTCGGTCATGATTTCCTGATAGCCGGTCATGGCGGTGTTGAAGCAAAGCTCTGCCACCGTCTCTCCGGTTGCGCCGAAGCCGCGCCCGTAAAAGATGGTGCCATCGGCCAGAGCAAGACATGCGGTGGGTTTGAGTGACTGGGCACACATTGCGACGCGACTCCCGGCTGGCCTGATTTCGGCGCAACCTATGGGGCGGGGCGAAAAGAATCAAGCGAAACCGCGTTTGGCAAGAATGCGGCATATATCACTGTTTTAAAACGTTTTATTTCGCATTGCCGCCGTTGCGGCAGATGCCTAATATGGCGATCTTGTCGCCAACCACATTGAAAAGGGGCCACGCATGTCCATGCGCGAGACGATCACAACCGCGCTGAAGGCCGCGATGAAAGAGCGCGATGCCGACCGACTGGCCGCGCTGCGGCTGATTAATGCCGCCATCAAGGACCGCGACATTGCCGCGCGCGGCGAAGGCGCGCCAGAGGTGTCGGATGCCGAGATCATCACCGTGCTGACCCGCATGGTCAAACAGCGCCGCGAATCGGCGCGCGCCTATGAAGAAGCCGCCCGGCTGGACCTGGCCGAAAAGGAACTGGCCGAGATCGCGGTGATCGAGGATTTCTTGCCCCGCCAGATGGACGATGCCGAGATCGAGAAAGCTGTTGCAAGCGCCATCTCCGAGACCGGCGCGTCCAGCGTCCGCGATATTGGCCGGGTGATGGGCATTTTGAAAACCCGTCACGCGGGCGAGATGGATTTCGCCAAGGCCGGCGCCGCGGTCAAGGCGCGGCTGGGCTGACCGGCCCGGTCCGGGGCCGTTACACGCAATAGTGTCGCCGATAGTGTCACTCGGGGGCCATTTCCCGCCGATCGGGCCGCCGCGCCCCCTTTACCGCCGACCCTGCCCCGCCCTATAAGGCGCGAAACCATCTGGACCGGGTGGCCTTGCAGCGGAAATCTGCGGCCCCGGCGCAAACACGGAACTTATCAGTATGAACCCTTTTGCCAGCCTGTTCACGTCCGACATGGCCATCGACCTGGGCACCGCGAATACGCTGGTCTATGTCAAGGGGCGCGGGATCATCCTGAACGAGCCGTCGGTGGTGGCCTATCACATCAAGGATGGCCGCAAGGCGGTTCTGGCCGTGGGCGAGGATGCGAAACTCATGCTGGGGCGCACGCCCGGCAGTATCGAGGCGATTCGCCCCATGCGCGACGGCGTGATCGCGGATTTCGATGTGGCGGAAGAGATGATCAAGCATTTCATCCGCAAGGTTCACCGCAACACGTTGTTTTCCAAACCCAAGGTCATCGTCTGCGTGCCCTACGGGGCGACGCCCGTGGAAAAGCGCGCGATCCGGCAGTCGGTTCTGTCGGCGGGCGCGCGCCGTGCGGGCCTGATCTCGGAGCCCATCGCGGCGGCGATTGGCGCGGGGATGCCGATCACCGACCCCACCGGCAGCATGGTGGTCGATATTGGCGGCGGCACCACGGAAGTGGCGGTTCTCAGCTTGGGTGACATTGTCTATGCGCGCTCGGTCCGCGTGGGCGGCGACCGGATGGACGAAGCCATCGTCAACTTCTTGCGCCGCAACCAGAACCTGCTGATCGGCGACGCCACTGCTGAAAAGATCAAATGCTCTATCGGGACTGCCCGTATGCCCGATGACGGGCGCGGCAAATCCATGCTGGTGCGCGGGCGCGACCTGCTGAACGGCGTGCCGAAGGAAACCGAGATCACGCAGGCCCAAGTGGCCGAAGCGCTGTCGGAAACCGTGACCACCATGTGCGAGGCGGTGATGATCGCGCTGGAAACCACGCCGCCCGATCTGGCCGCCGACATCGTGGACCGGGGCGTCATGCTGACGGGTGGCGGCGCGCTGCTGGGCGAGCTGGACCTCGCGCTGCGCGAGCAGACGGGGCTGAGCATCTCGGTCGCGGATGAGGCGTTGAACTGCGTGGCCATCGGCACCGGCAAGGCGCTGGAATATGAAAAGCAGTTGCGCCACGCGATTGATTACGAAAGCTGACAGGTAGGGCTTGGCCTTGGCCAGCGAACGCCAGATCGACACCGATTATGTCCGCCCGCTCCGGCGTATTCTGGTGGGGGTGCTGGCGGTTGTGCTGCTGTTGGTGTTCCTTGTCTGGCGCATCGACAGCCCGCGCGTCGAAAGCTTCCGCATGGCGGTCATCGACCGCATCGTGCCCTCGTTCGACTGGGCGCTTGCCCCCGTCACGCAGGTCGCGGCCCTGGCCGAGGATTTCCGATCCTACGCGCGGATCATGGAGCAAAACCAACAGCTTCGCCGTGAATTGCAGCAAATGCGCGCATGGCGCGAGGCTGCGCTGCAACTGGAACAGCGCAATGCCGAACTTCTGGACCTGAACCAGGTGCGGCTGGACCCGCAACTGACCCATGTCACGGGCGTGGTGATGGCCGATAGCGGGTCGCCCTTTCGCAAATCCGTGCTGTTAAACGTGGGCACGCGCGACGGCGTGGTCGATGGCTGGGCGGTCATGGACGGGCTGGGGCTGGCGGGCCGCATCGCGGGCGTGGGCACGCGCACCTCGCGCGTGGTGCTGCTGACCGACAGCGCCAGCGCCGTGCCGGTCATCGTGCAGCCCTCGGGCCAGCGGGCCATGCTGACGGGCGACAACAGCGCGTTTCCGATCCTCGATTTCGTCGAAGACCCGGACGATCTGCGCCCCGGCGACCGGGTGGTCAGTTCCGATGATGGCGGCGTATTCCCGGCTGGCCTGCTGGTGGGCGAGGTGGTGATGACCCGCGACCGCCGCTTGCGCGTGCGGCTGGCGGCGGATTACGGGCGGCTGGAATTCCTGCGCGTGCTGCGCTCGCGCCCGATGGAAGAGATCACCTCGACCGGCGACCTGATCCTGCCGCCCGATCTGACGCAGGACAGCGTCGACACCATGCCCCAGACGCCTGACGCCACGGCCCCCGACGGCGCGCCGCAAGCTCCCGTCCTGCCGCCCGTGATCGTCGATCCGGGCCTTGCCCCCATCCCCGACGCGGCGCGCAGCGATGGCTGAGCGCAGCCTGTCCGGGCGCGTCTGGTTCGCCTCTGTGTTCCTTGGCCTTGGCCTTGTGCTATGGCTGGTGCGGGTGCTGCCGCTGCAAGGCTTGGGCGACCCGGCCACCACACCGGGCGAGACGGGGCTGACCCTGGGCACCTGGCCCGCGCCCGACATCATGCTGGCGCTGACGCTGGCCTGGGTCATGCGTCGCCCCGACCTGTTGCCCGCCCCGCTGATCGCGCTCTACTTCTTCCTGGAGGACATCCTGATGTTGCGCCCGCCGGGCCTGTGGGCGCTGATCGTGCTGGGCGCGACCGAATTCCTGCGCCGCCGCAACCCGACGCTACGCGGCCTGACCTTTTGGGTGGAATACGCGCTGATCGTGCCGCTTTTGCTGGCGATGGTCGTGCTCAACCGCGTGGTGCTCGCAATTGTGATGGTGCCGCAAGTGCCGCTTGGCTTGAGCCTTGCGCAATTTGTCGGCACTGTGGCGATCTATCCGGTCGTGGTGGCCTGCCTGCATTACGGCATGGGCCTGCGCAAACCCGCGACGGGCGAGGTGGACGAACTGGGGCAAAAGCTGTGAAACGGTCTGACCGCGAGAAGGAACTCAGCCGCCGCATGATCACGCGGCGCGCCTTGGGCTTGGGCGGCATCATGACGGCCGTGACCGGCACGCTGATGTGGCGGCTGCGCGACATGCAGTTGGAACAAGCCGATGCGTTTCGCCTGCTGGCCGAAGAAAACCGCATCAACCTGCGCCTGTTGCCGCCCATTCGCGGGCTGATCCATGACCGCAACGGCGTTCTGCTGGCTGGCAACGAGCAGAATTACCGCGTAGTCATGACCCGTGACGACGCGGGTGACATCGACCTTGTGCTGTCGCGCCTGCAAAAGCTGATCGCGCTCGATGACGAGGCGGTGGCCCGCGCCCGCGAGGACATGATGCGCAACCGCCCCTTCGTGCCCGTGACCGTGGCCGAACGGCTGAGCTGGGAAGAAATCAGCCGCATCGCCGCCAATGCCCCCGCCCTGCCCGGCGTGACGCCAGAGATGGGGCTGTCGCGCATCTACCCGTTGCAGGCCGATATGGCGCATGTGGTTGGCTATGTCGGCCCCGTGTCGGACCGCGATCTGGAAGGGCTGGAGCGCCCTGACCCGGTGCTGATGATCCCGCGGTTCCAGATCGGCAAAAGCGGGGTCGAGCGCGCCGAGGAAGAGCGGCTGCGCGGCAAGGCGGGCTCGCAGCGGGTTGAAGTGAACTCTGTGGGCCGTGTCATGCGAGAGCTGGACCGCGTCGAGGGCGAGGCGGGCGAAACCCTGCACCTGACCATCGACGCCCGGCTTCAGAATTACGCGCTGGAACGTATGGCCGGGCAATCGGCGGCGGCGGTGGTGATCGATGTGGCGTCTGGCGACATTCTGGCCGCCGCAAGTGCACCCAGCTATGACGCGAACCTGTTCGTACGGGGTATTTCCAGCCGCGATTACAACAGCTTGCTGGAAAACGAGTATCGCCCGCTGGTCAATAAATGCGTGCAAGGCATGTATCCGCCCGGCTCTACCTTCAAGATGGTCACGGCCTTGGCGGCGCTGGAAGCGGGCGAAACCGACGGGCGCGAGCGTGTCTTTTGCCCCGGCCATATGGATGTGGCCGACAACCGTTTCCACTGCTGGAAGCGCAGCGGCCACGGCCGGGTCGATCTGGTCGCGGCACTGGCCGAAAGCTGCGACGTGTATTTCTACGAGATGTCGCAGCGTTGCGGGATCGAACGCATCAACGCCATGGCCGAGCGTCTGGGTCTGGGCATTCGCTACGATCTGCCCATGACTTCTGTCGCGTCGGGCCTGAACCCCTCGCGCGAATGGAAGCAGCGCACCCGCGATGCCGATTGGCGCATCGGCGACACGGTCAACGTGTCGATCGGCCAAGGCTATGTGCTGACCACACCCTTGCAACTGGCGGTGATGACCGCGCGTCTGGCCAGCAACCGCGCCGTTCTGCCCCGCCTGATCCGCGACCCGCTGGAGCGTGCCGCGCCGCAAGCCGCCGATCTGGACCTGCGCCCCGAATGGCTGGAGATGATCCGCCGCGGCATGTCGAATGTCGTCAATGACCGGCGCGGCACGGCCTATTCGTCGCGCGTGACCGAACCGACCATGGCAATGGCGGGCAAAACCGGCACCAGCCAGGTGTTTTCCATCACCCGCGCCGAGCGCGAGGCGGGCATCCGAAGCCAGGAAGACCTGCCGTGGAACCGCCGCAACCACGCGCTGTTCGTCAATTACGCGCCGCTGGTTAACCCCAAGGTGGCCGTGGCGGTCATCGTGGAACATGGCGGCGGCGGGTCCACGGCGGCGGCCCCCATCGGGCGCGACATCTTGCTGGCGGCACTGAATGAAGGGCGCCCGCCCCTGTCGGCCTATCCGACCTCTCAGCGCAACCGCATCAGCGCCGAGCAAGAGGCGCTGTCCGAACGGCTGCGCGATCTGGGGTCGTTCCGGGTCAGCCGCGCATGAGTTACCTGGAATACAACACCCAACGGATGCCCAAGGGCGCGGCCAAGATCCTGCATCTGAACTGGGCGCTGGTGGTGCTGCTGGTGGCGGTGGCCTGCTATGGCTTCGTCATGTTGTTTTCCGTCGCAGGCGGCAGCGCCACCCCGTGGATGGAGCCGCAGATGCAGCGCTTCGCCATGGGTCTGGCGGTCATGTTCGTGGTCGCGCTGATCCCGATCTGGTTCTGGCGTTCGGTCTCTGGCCTGGCCTATGGCCTGTCCACCCTGCTGTTGCTGGGGGTCGAATTCTTCGGCTCTGTCGGGATGGGGGCGCAGCGCTGGCTGGAAATCGGGCCGTTGCGCTTGCAGCCCTCGGAACTGGCCAAGATCACCACCATCATGGCGCTGGCCGCTTATTACGACTGGGCCGACATCAAGAAAATCTCGCGCCCGGTTTTCGTGCTGGGCGCGGCGATGATCGTGCTGTTTCCGGTCTTTCTGGTTGTGCGCCAGCCCGATCTGGGCACCTCGCTGCTGATCGCGGCGGCGGGCGGTGCGGTGATTTTCGCAGCCGGTGTGCATTGGGCCTATTTCGCGGGTGTCATCGGCTCTGTTGCGGGGCTGGTCGTGGCGGTCTTCGTCTCTCGCGGGACCGAGTGGCAGCTTTTGAAAGACTACCAGTATCGCCGCATCGACGCCTTTCTGGACCCCACGCTCGACCCGCTGGGCGCGGGCTATCACATCAACCAGGCCATGATCGCGCTGGGGTCGGGCGGCTGGTCGGGGCGCGGCTTCATGGAAGGCACGCAATCTCGGCTGAACTTCTTGCCCGAAAAGCACACCGATTTCATCTTTACCACGCTGGCCGAGGAATTCGGCTTTATCGGCGCGGGGTCACTTCTGGTGCTGTACCTGATGATCCTTGCGTTCTGCCTTGTGACAGTGCTGCGCACGTCGAACCGCTACGCCGCGCTGCTGGCAGTTGGGGTGACGGCGAATTTCTTCCTGTATTTCGCGGTCAACACCGCCATGGTGATGGGGCTTGCGCCCGTGGTCGGCGTGCCCTTGCCGCTTATCAGCTATGGCGGGTCGGCCATGATGGTGCTGATGGTGGGCTTTGGCCTGCTGCAATCGGCGCATGTGCACCGCCCAAGGCTTCCGACATGACGCTGACGGCGCTGTTCGCGGCAGGCGAAGGCGATTTCGCGGAGTATGAAGCCCCCTTGCGCGCGGCGTTCGAAGCCTGTGGTCTGGATGTGGCCGTCGTGACAGAGGCCGCGCCGGATCAGGTCGATTACATCATCTACGCGCCCGCCAACCCGCTTCAGGACTTCACCCCCTTCACCCGTTGCCGCGCGGTGCTGTCCCTTTGGGCCGGGGTGGAGCGTATTGTCGGAAACCCGACCCTGACACAGCCCTTGGCGCGCATGGTCGATCCCAGCCTGACGCAGGGCATGGTCGAATATGTGACCGGCCATGTGCTGCGCTATCATCTGGGGCTGGACCGGCCTGCCACCGACTGGACCCCGATCGTGCCCCCTTTGGCGCAGGACCGCCGCGTGGGGTTTCTGGGCTTGGGCGAATTGGGGCGCGCCTGTGCGCAAGCGTTGGCGCAGCTTGGGTTCCAGGTCGCGGGCTGGTCGCGCACCCCGCGCGAGGTTGCAGGAATTGCCTGCCATCACGGGGATGAGGGGTTGCGCGCGGTGCTGGAACGCTCTGACATTCTTGTCACGCTTCTGCCGAACACGCCCGCGACCGCGAATATCCTGAACGCCGACACGTTGGCGATGCTTCCGAAGGGCGCGCGGATCATCAATCCGGGGCGCGGCTCTCTGGTGGATGACACGGCCCTTCTGGCGGCCTTGGACAGCGGCCATATCGGCGGGGCGACGCTCGATGTGTTCCGCATCGAGCCCCTGCCGCCAGAGCACCCCTATTGGGCGCACCCCTTGGTCACGGTTACACCCCATATCGCCGCCGCCACGCGGCCCGAGACCGCGTCGCAGGTCATTGCCCGGAATGTGGCACGGGTCGAGGCGGGCGAGACGCTTTTGCACGAAGTCTCGCGCAAAGCGGGCTACTAGGGCGCCTTCGTTCAAATAATCGTAACACCTGCGTGGCAGGCTGATCCCTCGCGCGGAACGTGGTTTTGCGCTAGTCTTTGCCTATGAAAGCCCGCCGCACCATGCGCCAGCCCGCGCCGCCCCTGCCCGAGCATCTGCGCCCGGCCCCGCCCGCGCCATCCGTGCGCGGCTGGCTGTGGCAGGTGCCCTTGGGCGTGGTGCTGACGCTGGGCGCGCTTTACTGGATCTCGGGGTTGGTCGATCATTGCGCGCAAAGCGGCCGCTTCTGCCCGCAGACCGCGCCGGTTGTGGACCGCGCAGCACTTCCCCCCGAACCTGCGCCTGCCGCCCCCGCGCCAAACGCGCCCGCGCGTCCGGTGATGGACCACGCACTGGCCCCCCTGCCCCTTAGCCTGGGCGACGGGCCTTTGTCGCAAAGCTATGTCCTGCCCCCCGGCCAGACGGTCGAGGATGCGGCGACCCAAGCCGCCCGCATCGCGCTGGACCAAGTGAACCTGATCGCCGTGGTCGAGGCAGATGGCATTCGCCACGCGCTGGTGCGCTTGCCCGACGGGCGCATCTTGCGGCTGCGCGAAGGCGACCGGCTGGAAGATGCGACCGTCGCGGCCATCGGGGACAACACGCTTTACATGCTGCGCCCCGACAACACGCCGCGCGCGCTGGTGCTGGGGGGTTAACCTTCGCCGCCACCCGCGACGGTCAGGCCCAACATGCGCCAGCCCTGCATCCCCCAACGGTAATAAGCGATCTTCTCGGCCGGATAGCCCGCCTCGATAATGCGCCGAATCGCGGCGGGCGACTGGCCGCACCACGGGCCGTTGCAGAACATCACAAGGTTCGGCACGACCTCTGCGTCGCAGATGAAACCTTCGAAATCGGGCGTGCAGCCTAGTTCATGCAGCTCATCCGCCATCTCTGTATAGGGCATGTTGATCGCGCCGGGGATGGTGCCGGTCTGCCAGTCGGGGCGCACGCGGCCATCGACGACCAGCGTGTTCGGGTCTTGCAGCGCTGCCAGAACCTCTAGCTCGCCCACGGTGCGCACGCCCTCGGCGGGCGTCATGGGCTGGATGCAGAAATCGGGACAGGGGCGCGCGATGCGGGCAAATTCGCCCTCGATCACGGCGGATTCGTCCTGAATGCGCGAGATTTCGACCTCTCCGCCCGGCACAGGCACGGTCACGCTGGACATGTCGGGCGTGATATTGACGGTCTCGGCCAGCGCAGGCGCGGCCAGAACGGCCAAGAGCGCGGTCATGGGGGCAAATCGTGTCATGGTCTCTCCTCCGAGATGTGGGACAGGCAAAGCCTATCGCAGAAGCGGCAGCTTGCAAAACCCCTCGTTTTCACTGGCCGAAGCGCTTGACAGCGCGGCGCTCGTGGTGCATTTGGCGGCTTCCGTTCGGACATTCGGTCCGCGCGGGCCTATAGCTATGTCCCAAACGGGGCACGCTGTCCGATGGCACCAAACGCCTGCGACGCTTGCAGGGGCCACAGGGCGCGGCAGAGAAACAAGGAATGACCGATATGTTCGCGGTCCTGAAAACAGGTGGCAAGCAATACCGGGTGCAGGCGGGTGACCTTCTGCGCGTGGAACGCATTGCCGCACAAGCTGGCGAAAAAGTCCAGTTCAACGAGATTCTGATGATCGGCGGCGACGCCCCCGTGATCGGCACCCCCAACGTGGCCGGTGCCGGCGTGCAGGCCGAGGTGATCGACCAGATCAAGGCCGACAAGGTCATCCATTATGTCAAGCGCCGCCGCAAGCACAGCTCGCAGCGCACCAAGGGCCACCGCCAGAAGCTGACGCTGCTGCGCGTGACCGACATCCTGGCCTCTGGCGCGGACAAGTCGGGCGTGAAAGAAGCAATCGGCACCGGGTCGGTGTCCGGCTTTGCCATCGAGGCCGCCGCACCCGCGCCGAAAGCCGCTGCAAAGCCTGCTGCCAAGAAAGCCGCGAAGGCTGAAGCCCCGGCTACCGAGGCTGTCGAAGGCACCCGTCCCGCCAACCTGCTGACCGAAGCCCGTGGCGGCAAGGCCGACGATCTGAAAAAGATCTCTGGCGTTGGTCCGAAACTGGAAGGCCTGCTGCACGAAAACGGCGTTTTCCACTTTGACCAGATCGCCGCTTGGGGTCCGTCCGAGATTGCCTATATGGATGACAAACTGTCGTTCAAAGGCCGTATCGAGCGTGACGGCTGGATCGACCAAGCCAAGCAATTCGCATCTGAACAGGAGTAACAGCTCATGGCACACAAGAAAGCAGGCGGTTCCTCCCGCAACGGTCGCGACTCTGCCGGACGCCGCCTTGGCGTCAAGCTCTATGGCGGTCAGCTCGCGATCCCCGGCAACATCATCGTGCGTCAGCGCGGCACCAAGCATTTCGCCGGTGAAGGCGTCGGCATGGGCCGTGACCACACCCTGTTTGCCCTGACCGAAGGTCGCGTGACCTTTACCAAAGGTCTGAAGGGTCGCAGCTTCGTATCGGTCCTGCCGGTCGCGGATGCCGCGGAGTAAGCCGAACTGTCACATATGACATGTTAGACAGGGTCGGCAGAAACGCCGGCCCTGTTTCTTTTTACGCCCCGCCCGCCTGTCCGGAGGAGCATGGTGACAGCGCGCCAGCAGGGCATCGGGCAAGCGCCCGACCGGAGGAGAGTATGACACTAGACACCACGATGGGTGCCGCCTTGCCGGTTCTGACCAGCGCGCGCCTTGTGCTGCGCCCGCTGCAAGCATCGGATGAAGGGCTGCTGGAGCTTTACACAAGCGATGCGCGCGTGGCCGAGGGCACGCGCTCCATCCCCCATCCGCTGCCGCCGGGCGCGACGGCGCAATTCATCACCCGCGCGCTGGCACCCGACCGCGACGAAGATGTTTGGGTCATGGATGGCGCGGCGCATGACAAGGCGTCGGTTCTGGGGCTGATCTCTCTCAAGGCGCTGGACCGGCAGCAAAGCCAGATCGGCTATTGGGTCGCGCCCGCTTTCTGGAACGCGGGCTACGCGTCAGAGGCCGTCGCCTGCCTGATAAAGGCCAACCCGCATAACGCACGCACGCTGTTTGCCGAAGTGTTTCAGGACAACGCGGCCTCGGCCCATGTGCTGACCAATGCGGGCTTCGACTATCTGGGCGATGCAGAGGCCTATTCCGTCGCCCGCCGCGCCAATGTGCCGACCTGGACCTATATCCGGCGGATGTAATCAAAAAGCCCGGCAGGTGATGCCGGGCTTTCGCGATCAGGGGTGCCGAAACCTCAGCGCGGCGCGATCATCATGATCATCTGCCGCCCTTCCATCTTGGGCATATTCTCGACCTTGCCGATTTCCTCGACATCGGCGGCCACGCGGTTCAGCAGGTCCGCGCCAAGGTTCTGGTGGGCCATTTCCCGGCCCCGGAAACGCAGCGTGACCTTGACCTTGTCGCCGCCTTCCAGAAAGCGCATGACATTGCGCATCTTGACTTCGTAGTCATGCGTGTCGGTGTTCGGGCGGAATTTCACTTCCTTGATCTCGATCACGTGCTGCTTCTTGCGGGCCTCTGCCTCGCGCTTCTGCTGCTCGTATTTGAATTTGCCGAAATCCATGATCTTGCACACAGGCGGTGTGGCATTCGGCGAAATTTCGACCAGGTCAAGACCGGCCTCATCGGCCAGCATCATGGCTTGAGACGGTTTTACCACGCCCAGGTTTTCGCCATCGGCACCGATCAGCCGTATCTCTGGCGCGCGAATGCGCTCGTTGACACGGGGTCCGGTATCGCGCTGGGGCGGGGCGTTGTGCGGTCTGCGGGCTATGGCTGAATTCCTTGTATATTTGAGATGATGGCGCAATTTAAGGCTGCGACAGTCATGTTTCAAGCGGGAATTACGCGCGCTATTCCGCCGGTTCACACGAGCTTGCCTTTGCAAGCGCAGCAAAACCTGTCATATCCCGGCACAGCGTATTTTTGGTTAAGAGGACCGTGCTATGAACAAGATGGTATTGACGCTCATTGCCGTGGCCGTGGCCGCGGTGGGCATCTGGCTGGGGGTGCAGTCGCGCACGCCCACCGACGTGAGCGCCCCGGTTGAAGCACCGTCTGCCGAGGTCGAAGCCGTGGAAGAGGCCGTCGAAGAGGCAGCCTCTGACGCGGAAGAGGCGGTTGAAGAGGCCGTCTCTGAGGCAGAAACCGCCGTGGAAGAGGCCGTGACCGAAGCCGAGGGGGCCGCCGCCGAAGCCGAACAGGCCGTCAGCGACGCCGTCACCCAGGCGACTGAAGCCGCCGAAGGCGTGGTCGAAGACGCAACCGCTGCCGTCGAAGGTGCCGTGCAAGACGCCACCGAAACCGTGCAAGACGCCGTCAATGGCGCTGTGGGCGAAGCCGAATCCATGGTCAACGACCTGATGGGCACCGGCTCTGACGCGGCAGACGTCGCCACCGACGCGACCGAAACAGCGGTGGAAGAAGCCTCAGAGGCGACCGATGTTATGGCAGAGGAAGCCACCGACGCCGCTGAGGCCACCGAGGTCATGGCGGAAGATGCCGGTGACACCGCCGCAGAGGCCGCAGAAGCGACCGAAGCCGTGGCAGAGGATGCCGCAGAGGCCACCGAAGGCGCCGTCGAGGCGACCGAAGAGATGGCAGAAGACGCAACCGACGCCGCAGCCGACACCGCAGAAGGCGCGGCAGAGGCGACCGGGGATGCCGCCGCAGAGGCAACCGACGCCGTCACCGACGCCGCAAATGCCGCTGCGGATGCGGCTGCCGAAGCCATCGAGGGCGCGATTGAAGAAGGTGCGCGTATCCTCGAGGATGCGGCGACCGGCACCCAGCAATAAGCCGGGCACAAGCTTGAAAAGAAACCCCCGATGCGCGCGCCGCATCGGGGGTTTTCATTTGTCAGGACAGTCGCGGCTTAGCGGCGAAGGAACGCGTCGCGAAAGCCCAGCCCGCGCACCTGTGCCAAGGCGCCATGCGCCTCTGCACCGCTGGCGAAGGGGCCGACCGTGACCACGTTCAGACCACGCGCGCGATAGCTGCCAGCGGGCAGGCCCGCGCCGCGCAGGCGTGCGACCAGCCGCTCTGCATTGCCGGGCACGGCAAAGCTGCCGACCTGCACGCGGGTGCCTGCCGCGACCGCCGCACGCGGCGAGGCCGCCACGGCTTGGACGGGTGTGGTGACATATTCGTCCAGAAACAGCGACGGGCTGGTCACGCAGCGCACCATCTTGCGGCCCAGTTCGGTATCGACCAACTGGCCATAGGGGGAGCTTTCCGGGCAGGACGGATGCCGCCCCGACGCATCGGCCTGCGGATAGCGGGGCTTGTGCGCGGCGCGCGGCGCAGAGCGGCGCGGCGCGACACTGGCGACCTGACGCTCTTTGCCCAGGAAACTCGGCTCTGGGCGGCGCACCGGGTCGGCCACCGCGCCCACGATCTCTATCCGGCCTTGCGGCGCGGCGGGTTCCGCCGCCGGGGCCGGGTCTTGCGCCATCTCGGCGGGTTCGGCGGCAGCGGGTTCCTCCGCCGGGTCAGACATGGCAACACTCGAGAAATCGGTCGGGCTTTGGCCGCAGACGGGATTGCGGTCCGGGCCATAGCGCGGCACCCAAGTCACCTCGCCCCCGAAGGTCGAACGCAGGAACGAACAGCCCGCGCTGTCAACGAATTCACGGCCCTCGAACCCTTCGGGCGGCAGGTTCGCCGGGTCCAGCCCGTTGGTTTGTGCCAAACCCGCGCTGCCCGCGCACAAAGCCGCGACACTCGCAGCCATCCAGAAACGCTTCATCCTAACCCCCGGTTATTCCCGTCCAAGAATGCCGCCGCAAGCCTTGGAAAGTAAACCCGATTCGCCGCGACCGTGCTTAAACGGTGCCGAAAATACGGTCGCCCGCATCGCCCAGGCCCGGAACGATATAGCCTTTCTCGTTCAGGTGGCTGTCCAAGGACGCCGTCACGATCCGTACATCGGGGTGGTGTTCGGCCATCACCGCCACACCTTCGGGGGCGGCCAGAAGGCAGATGAAACAGATCTGCCCGGCCCCTGCCCGCTTCAGCAGATCAATCGCCGCCGCAGCCGAGTGCCCGGTGGCCAGCATCGGGTCCACCGCGATGGTGAAACGGCCCGGCATGTCGGGGGGCAGCTTGTTGTAATATTCGACCGGGCGCAGGGTTTTCTCATCGCGGTAAAGCCCCACGAAGCCCACTTTCGCCGTCGGCACCACGTCCAGAACCCCGTCCAGCAAGCCGTTGCCAGCCCGCAGGATCGACACCACCGCCGGGTCCGGCCCATCCAGCATGGGTGCGTCCATGGCGGTCAGCGGCGTGTCGATGCGATGGGGGGCAACGGGCAGATCGCGCGTCGCCTCATAGGTCAGCAGCAGAGCGATTTCGCGCAGCAAGCGGCGAAATTCCGGGCTGGGCGTGCGCACATCACGCATCAGGCTTAGCTTGTGCTGCACCAACGGGTGGTCGATCACGGTCAGGTCGGGATGGGTCATGCGGTCTCCAATCGGTCGGACAGGCGGTGTTTGGTGGCCGCATCGCAAAACGCGGCGCTCAGCGCGGTCTGGGCCAGCGCGGTGAAGTGTTCTTGCTCCCAGCCGAATGCGTGGCTCAGGCCCGCGTATTCCGCGCTCATATCGGTGTGGAAAAACGGCGGATCGTCGGTCGAGACGGTGACGGCCACGCCCGCCGCGCGCAGCTGTTCAATCGGATGCGCGCGCAGGGACGGGTAGACGCCAAGCGCCACGTTGGAACCGGGGCAAACTTCTAGCACCGTGCCGGTTTCGGCCAGATGGTCCACTAGCAACGGGTCGTCGATCGCGCGCACACCATGGCCGATCCGAGAAACGCGCAGGTGCTTGAGCGCCGCGCGCAATTCGCTGGGGCCGCGCCATTCGCCGGCATGGGCGGTCAGGCCCAGCCCCGCCTCGCGCGCAGCGTCGAAACTATAGGTGAAATCGGCCAATTCGCCCGCATTCTCATCGCCCGCAATGCCGAAACCGGTGATGAAATCGCCCGCTGTTTCCTGCGCGCACCGCGCGATGACGCGCGCCTTTTCCGGCCCGAAATGGCGAATGCAGGTGATGCAGCCGCGCAAGGTCACGCCCATCTGCGCCTCTGCCGTGGCCGCCGCTGTCTGGATCGCGGCCATGTAGTCGCGCCACGCGCCCAGATCGCCGCCGCCGCAGAAATCGGGCGACAGGAACGCTTCGGAATAGATCACACCGTGGCTGGCCGATTGTTCCAGCACCGCCAGCGTCAGGTCGTGAAAATCCTGCGGCGTGGTTAGTACCGTGCAGGCAGCTTCATAGACGCGCAGGAAATCGACGAAACCGTCGTATTTATAGGCGCCCGTCTCGTCGAATATGCCCGACAGGTCCACGCCCTTGCGCTTGGCCTGTGCGCGGATAAAGGCGGGCGGGGCCGCCCCTTCCAGATGCAGGTGCAGCTCCAGCTTGGGGATGGCGGCGAAATCGCGGCTCATGTCAGAAAACTCCGTCCCGGCCCAAGGCTTGGCACGCCAAGGTGATGGGCGACAGATGCCGCGACATCGACGAAACCGCAATGCCCGATTTGCCCCGCGCCACGGCCCGCCACCAGAACCGGCACCCGCTCGCGGGTGTGGTCGGAACCCGGCGCGGTGGGGTCGTTACCATGGTCGGCGGTGAAGATCGCCATATCGCCGGGGCGCAAGCGATCGAGCATCCGGCCCGCCACCGCATCGAACCGTTCCAGCGCGCGTGCATAACCCGCCACGTCGCGCGGGTGGCCATAGAGGCTGTCGAACTCGACAAGGTTGCAGAAGGTAAGCGAGCCCTCCTCGGCCGTCTCCACCAGCCGCAGCAAATGATCGCAAAGTGCTGCATCATCGCGGCCTTTGTGGCTGTGGGTCAGGCCACGCCCCGAGAAGATGTCGGAAATCTTGCCGATGCCGTGCACCACGCGGCCCGCGCCGCTGACCCAATCGCAAAGCGTGGGCGCAGGCGGCGCGATGGCATAGTCGTGGCGGTTGGGGGTGCGCGTGAACGCGCCCACGGTTCCGACAAAAGGCCGCGCGATCACGCGGCCCACGCGCATGGCGTGCAGGTATGGGGCGAGGTCGGCGCAGAGCTTTTGCAGCCGCTCCAGCCCGGACACCTCCTCATGCGCGGCGATCTGGAACACGCTGTCGGCAGAGGTGTAGCAGATGGGCCAGCCCGTGCGCAGATGCTCGGCCCCGAGCTGTTCGATAATCGCCAGCCCGCCGGAATGGCAGTTGCCCAAGATGCCGTCGGTTCCGGCAAGCTCGCAGACCTTGGCGGTCAGATCGGGCGGAAAGGCCGGGGTCTGGCGCGGGAAATAAGTCCAGTCCCACGGCACGGGCACGCCCGCCAGTTCCCAATGGCCCGATGGCGTGTCTTTCCCGCGCGAGATTTCGGTGGCAGCCCCCCATAGGCCTGCGGGCTTTGCGCCCAAGCCCGGCGCGTCCAGCCCAGAGGCCAGCTTGATCGCCGCGCCAAGCCCAAGGCCGTCCAGCACCGGCAGGCTGAGCGGCCCGGAGCGGCCCTCATCCGCGCGCCCCTCGGCACAGGCCTGCGCGATATGGCCCAGCGTGTTGGCCCCCGCATCGCCAAAGGCGTCGGCATCGGGCGCACCGCCACAGCCGACCGAGTCGAGCACGACAAGAAATGCGCGCGCCATTACGCAAGCCCCATATGGTCCGCGCCGAACGCACCGGGTAGAAGGGCCGCGACCGTGGTTTCAAGCCGCGCGCCACCGACCGACAGAAGCGTGACGGGCACATCGGGCCCGGCGAATTCCGCGATTTTCTGGCGGCACCCGCCGCAAGGCGGCACGGGCGCGGGGCTATCGGCAATTACGACCAGTTCGGTAATGCGCGCAGCACCGCCCGCGATCATGGCGGCAATCGCGCCGGCCTCGGCGCAGGTGCCTTCCGGGTAGGCCACGTTTTCCACGTTGCAGCCCACGAACACCTCGCCCGTATCGGCCCGCAGGGCCGCGCCCACCTTGAAGTTGGAATATGGCGCATAGGCCCGTTCGCGCACGTCACGCGCGGCGTTTTCCAGTGTCATGTCGCACCCTCTTTTGGCCCAAGTTTGCGCCGCCACGCGGGCCGATGCAAGCCTTGGCCCGCGCGATATTCAGCGCCCCGTTGAAACAGCTTTAGCGCTACCGGGCCTTGCAGCCCGCCTGCAATAGTTTAAGGGTAAATCAATTTTCGGCAGGAGGGACAGATGACCGAGCAGAGCAATGACGACACCCGCCACCCGGCGCTGCTCTATCACGAATACCCGCGCCCCGGTAAGCTGGAAATCCGCGCGACCAAGCCCTTGGCCAATGGCTACGACCTGTCGCGCGCCTATTCGCCGGGCGTGGCCGAGGCCTGCCTGGAGATAAAGGCCAACCCCGATGAGGCCGCCCGCTACACCACGCGCGGAAACCTTGTGGCCGTGGTCAGCAATGGCACGGCGGTGCTGGGTTTGGGCAATATAGGCGCGCTGGCATCCAAGCCGGTGATGGAAGGCAAGGCCGTCCTGTTCAAGAAATTCGCCAATATCGACTGTTTCGACATTGAACTGAACGAACCCGACCCGGTGAAGCTGGCCGAGATCGTCTGCGCGCTGGAACCCACTTTCGGCGCGATCAACCTCGAAGACATCAAGGCACCCGACTGCTTCATCGTGGAAAAGATCTGCCGCGAGCGGATGGGCATTCCTGTCTTCCATGACGACCAGCACGGCACCGCCATCGTTGTGGGCGCAGCCGCGACCAACGCCCTGCGCGTCGCGGGCAAGAAGTTCGAGGACATCAAGATCGTCTCGACCGGCGGCGGGGCGGCGGGCATTGCCTGCCTGAACATGTTGCTGAAGCTGGGCGTGAAGCGCGAAAATGTGTGGCTATGCGACATTCACGGGCTGGTTCATGCGGGCCGCGAGGTCGATATGAACCCGCAAAAGGCCGCCTTTGCCCAAGCCACCGACGCCCGCACCCTGGACGAGGTGATCGACGGCGCGGACCTGTTCCTTGGCCTGTCCGGCCCCGGTGCGCTGACCCAAGACCATGTGGCGCGCATGGCCAAGCGCCCCATTATCTTTGCGCTGGCCAACCCCACGCCAGAGATTTTGCCCGACGCGGTGCGCGAGGTCGCACCCGATGCCATCATCGCCACCGGGCGCAGCGATTTTCCCAATCAGGTCAACAACGTGCTGTGCTTTCCGTTCATCTTTCGCGGTGCGCTGGACGTGGGCGCGACAGAGATTAACGACGCGATGCAGATCGGCTGTGTCGAAGGGATCGCGGCGCTCGCGCGCGCGACCACCAGCGCCGAGGCAGCGGCGGCCTATAAGGGCGAACAACTGTCTTTCGGCCCGGATTACCTGATTCCGAAGCCGTTTGACCCCCGCCTGATGGGCATTGTCGCAAGTTCGGTCGCGAAAGCGGCGATGGATTCGGGCGTGGCCAAGCGCCCCTTGGCCGATCTGGACGCCTATAAACGGGGTCTGGATGCGTCGGTCTTCCGCTCGTCCATGATCATGCGCCCGGTATTCGAGGCCGCGCGCCATGCCTCGCGCCGGATCGTCTTTGCCGAGGGCGAGGATGAGCGCGTGTTGCGCGCAGCCTCCGCCATGCTGGAGGAAACCACCGAGGTGCCCATCCTGATCGGCCGCCCCGAGGTGATCGCCAGCCGGCTGGAGCGCGCGGGCCTGTCGATCAAACCCGGTGTCGATTTCGAACTGGTCAACCCGCAGGATGACCCGCGCTATCGCGACTATTGGCAAAGCTATCACCAGATCATGCAGCGCCGGGGCGTCACCCCCGATCTGGCACGCGCCATTTTGCGCACCAATACAACAGCGATCGGCGCGATCATGGTGCATCGCGGCGATGCCGACAGCCTGATCTGCGGCACGTTCGGGCAATATCTGTGGCACCTGAACTATGTCACGCAAATCCTTGGCACCAAGGAACGGCACCCGGTCGGCGCGCTGTCCTTGATGATCCAGCAAGAGGGCAACCTGTTTGTGGCCGACACGCAGGTGCACCCAAACCCCACGCCCGAGCAGATTGTCGAAACCACCATCGGTGCCGCACGCCATGTGCGCCGCTTCGGGCTGGACCCGAAAATCGCGCTGTGTTCGCATAGCCAGTTCGGCAATCTGGACACGCCTTCGGGGCGCAACATGCGCGCGGCGCTGGAAATACTGGACGGGATGGGTCTGGATTTCGACTATGAGGGCGAGATGCATGTCGATGCGGCGCTCGACCCCGACCTGCGCGCGCGGCTTCTGCCCGATGCGCGGTTCGACGGGCCCGCGAATGTGCTGATCTTCGCCAATACCGATGCCGCAAGCGGGGTGCGCAACATCCTGAAAACACGGGCGGGCGCGCTTGAAGTGGGGCCGATCCTGATGGGTCTGGGCAACACGGCGCATATCGTGACCCCCTCGATCACGGCGCGGGGCTTGCTGAACATGTCGGCGCTGGCGGGCACGCCGGTTGCGCAATATGGGTAGCGTGCCCGCCGCGCCATCGGCGGGCCGGGGACTGCCGATCCGCGCTTGGATCGACAGAGCTTTATGGTGGCCATGTCCGTCGTCCGTCTGATCTGTGCGCTTGCGGCATCCAATTGGCAGGCCGCGGGACGGCCCGCCGATGGCGCGGCGGGCTGCGCCCTTGTTCCGCGCCAATTTGCAAATTTCGCATTCAATCCCGAAATACACGGGCCAGCAGAATAAGTTTGCAAACCCTTACCGCAAAATTGCAAACTTTCCGCGCCCCCTGCCCCCATGTTCCCGGTAACACCCATTGCCTAGCGCGCCCGCGCTCGGCTAAGCCATTTGCATTCTGAGGAGGATGACCATGGCCTATGCCGACCTGCACCGCGCATCATTGCAAGACCCAAACGCATTCTGGATGGAACAAGCCCAGGCCATCGACTGGGTAACACCGCCCTCGAAGGCGCTGTTCGACGAAAACGCGCCGCTTTACGAGTGGTTCAAGGACGCGCAGTGCAACACCTGCTGGAACGCGGTCGACCGCCATGTCGAGGCGGGGCGCGGCGAGCAGACGGCGATCATCTATGACAGCCCCATCACCGGCACCAAGCGGTGGATTTCCTACGTCGAACTGCGCAACCGCGTGGCCAGCCTTGCCGGTGCCCTGCGCGCCAAGGGCGTGGAAAAGGGCGACCGGGTCATCATCTACATGCCCATGATCCCCGAGGCTTTGGAAGCAATGCTCGCCTGTGCGCGGCTGGGGGCTGTGCATTCGGTCGTGTTCGGGGGGTTTGCCGCCAATGAACTGGCCGTGCGCATCGACGACGCGCAGCCCAAGGCCATCATCGCGGCAAGCTGCGGGTTGGAACCGGGGCGCGTGGTGCATTACAAACCGCTTCTGGATGCCGCGATAGAGGCCGCCGCCCACAAGCCCGACTTCTGCGTCATCTTCCAGCGCGAGCAGGAAGTGGCAGAGCTGATCCCCGGCCGCGACTATAACTGGCATGGCTTCCAGTTCGGGGTCGCACCGGCTGAATGTGTGCCGGTATCGGGCGACCACCCGGCCTATATCCTCTACACCTCGGGCACCACGGGCCAGCCCAAAGGCGTGGTGCGCCCTACGGCGGGCCATATGGTCGCGCTGCACTGGACGATGAAGGCCATCTACAATGTCGATCCGGGCGATGTGTTCTGGGCGGCGTCAGACGTGGGTTGGGTCGTGGGGCATAGCTACATCTGCTATGCGCCGCTGCTGGCCGGGAACACGACCATCGTGTTCGAAGGCAAACCCATCGGCACCCCCGATGCGGGCACGTTCTGGCGCGTTATCTCGGAGCACAGGGTGAAAAGCTTCTTCACCGCGCCCACGGCTTTCCGTGCCGTGAAGCGCGAAGACCCGAAGGGCGAATATGTGGGCAAATACGACCTGTCCTGTCTGGAACAGGTCTATCTGGCGGGCGAGCGCGCCGACCCGGACACGATCACATGGGCGCAAGACAAGCTGGGCGTGCCGGTGGTCGACCATTGGTGGCAGACCGAAACCGGCTGGGCCATCGCGGCGAACCCGTTGGGCGTGGAACAACTGCCGATCAAGATCGGATCGCCCGCCGTGGCGATGCCGGGCTATGACGTACAGGTACTGGACGAAGGCGGCCACCCGGTCGCGCCCGGCACCTTGGGTGCCATCGCCATCAAGCTGCCCCTGCCGCCGGGCACGTTGCCGACGCTCTGGAACGCCGAAACGCGCTTCCGCAAAAGCTATCTGGAGCAGTTCCCCGGATATTACGCCTCGGGCGATGCGGGCTATATGGACGAGGACGGCTATGTCTACATCATGGCCCGCACCGATGACGTGATAAACGTCGCAGGCCACCGCCTGTCCACGGGCGGCATGGAAGAGGTGCTCGCCAGCCACCCCGATGTGGCGGAGTGCGCCGTGATCGGCGTGTCGGATGATTTGAAGGGGCAGGTTCCGCTGGGCTTTTTGTGCCTGAACAAGGGCGCGGACCGCGACGCGGCCGAAGTCGTCAGCGAATGCGTGAAACTGGTGCGGGACAAGATCGGGCCGGTTGCCGCCTTCAAGCTGGCCGTGGTTGTGGACCGCCTGCCCAAGACCCGCTCGGGCAAGATCTTGCGTGCCACCATGGTCAAAATCGCCGATGGCGAGGCGTTCAAGATGCCCGCAACCATCGACGATCCGGCCATTCTGGACGAAATCGCCGTTGCCCTGCAAAGCCTTGGGCTACCTGCCACGAAAGCCTGAGAATACAACCTGCGGCATTTTTTAACGGGTGAAATACATCTCATCCGATAAATTGCGCTTGTTGTCGGCTTTGGCTTCGGACTACGCTGTGACGAACGGGCTGTGCTCGTTCGTCTTTCATGACGCAGCGTAACGGTGCCAAGAGAAATTATGCTTCAAGCAGACATAGATGAAACCATTCTGACAGCCTTTCTGGACCTCGGCGGCAGCGAGATGCGCCAAGCCTTGCTGGCGCAGGTGCACAGCGATCTGACGCGTTGCGGCGCGGCCTTGGCAGAGCTCTCGGAATGCGGCGATATGGGCGGATTGTGCCGTGCCGCGCATGAGATCAAGGGCATCGCCGCCACCATAGGGGCAACCACGCTGAGCGATCTGGCGGGCCAATCAGAAGCCGCCTGTGCGCATGGCGATGCCGCGCTGTTCGCGCGGTTGCAGCCAGAGCTGAGCGAACACACCCGGATCACGGCAGAAACGCTGTCATCCCTGATGCAGGTGTAACATGCCGCTCGCTGCTGCTGCCTTGGGCGACGGGTTGCTTCTGGTCGAAGACACGCCCTCGCTGCAAATGCTGTATGCCACGGTGCTGCGCAAGGCGGGCTACAAGCCGATGCTGGCCTCCAGCGGGGCCGAAGCACTGCAAAAATTCGCCGAACACGGGCCGCGCGTGGTGCTGTTGGATCTGATGCTGCCCGATGCCGACGGGCTGATGGTCATGCGCGAGATGCTGGAATTGCGCCCCGAAGCGCGGATCGTCGTCATCACCGCGAACGGGTCGGTCAACAACGCGATAGAGGCCACGCGCGAAGGCGCGTTCGATTTCCTCGTGAAACCCCTGGGCGATATTCGCATGATCGGCGCGGTCGCCAGCGCATTCGCCGATTTGCAGCAGGATGTCAGCCTTGCCGGCGACGATGCCAGCCGCAACGACGCGCTGGAGCGCGCGTTCATGGGCCGGTCCGACGCAATGCGCGACGTGCATTCGCGGATCGCGGCCGTCGCGGCGTCGACCGCGCCGGTCTTCATCCTTGGCGAAAGCGGCACCGGCAAAGAACTCTGCGCGCGGGCGGTGCACCTGAAATCGGCACGCGCGGCGCAGCGTTTCGTCACGCTCAATTGCAGCGCCGCCGATCCCGAACAGCTGGAAATCGAGCTTTTCGGCCATGCGGGCCAGAAATCGGGGCGCGGCAAAAGTGCGGCCCCCACCCGCGCGGGTGCCATCGCGCGCGCCGATGGCGGCACGTTGTTCCTGCAAAACATCCAGGACATGAGCCTTGATTTGCAATCGGGCTTCCTGCGCTTCCTGCAAAATGCCAGCTTCTCGCCGGTGGGCGACACGCGGCTTATCAAGGTCGATGTCCGGCTGATCTGCACCGCCAGCGGCGACCCGACAGAGCATCTGCGCGCGGGCCGGTTGCGCGAAGAGCTGTATTACCGGCTGTTCGTGATCCCGATTGCCATGCCGCCCCTGCGCGCGCGCGGCGGCGACATCGTGCTGCTGGCGCGGCATTACCTTGCACAGATCGCGGCGGATGAGGGTAAGCGCTTTCGCAAGCTTGCCCCCGATGTCGAAGACCTGTTCCTGCGCCTGCCCTGGCAGGGCAATGTCCGTGAATTGATCAACGTGCTGCGCCATGCGGTCGTGCTGCATGACGGTGAAACGGTAACACTGGACATGCTGCCGCCGGGCCTTGTGCAATCTGCCCCGCAGCCCCGCGATCCTGCCCTGCCCGATACGGGTGACGCTTTCGCGGGCCTGACCATGGCGCAGATCGAAGAGCGGGCGATCACCGCCGCGATCGCGCGTCATGGCGGGTCGGTGCCGCGCGCGGCGCGCGAGCTGGACATCGCCCCCTCGACCATCTACCGCAAGCGCGAGAGTTGGGACAAATCGTAAAGGGCGGCCATGCGCAGCGTTCTGATTACCGGCTGCAGTTCCGGCATCGGCCATCACGCGGCCCATGCGCTTGCGCGGCGCGGCTGGCAGGTTCTGGCCACCTGCCGCGACCCCGAGGATTGCGACCGGCTACGGGCCGAGGGGCTTGACAGTTTCCCGCTGGACCTGACCGACCGCACCAGCATTCACGCCGCCGTCGCGCAAACGCTGGACCGCACGGGCGGGCGGCTGGATGCGCTGTTCAACAATGGCGCCTTCGCCCTGCCCGGCGCGGTAGAAGACCTGCCCACCGACGGCTTGCGCGCGCTGTTTGAAACCAACCTGTTTGGCTGGCACGAACTGACCCGCGCGGTGATCCCGGTCATGCGCGCGCAGGGGCATGGGCGGATCGTGCAGAACTCGTCTGTTCTTGGGCTTGCGGCGCTGAAATGGCGCGGGGCCTATGTGGCCAGCAAATTCGCGCTTGAAGGGCTGTCGGACGTGATGCGGCTGGAACTGGCGGATTGCGGCATCCATGTGGTGCTGATCGAACCGGGGCCGGTCACGTCGCGCATTCGCCAGAATTCCATCCCGCATTTCGAGCGCTGGATCGACTGGCAGGCCAGCCCCCGCGCCGCGCAATATCGCGACAGCCTTCTGACACGGCTTTATGACAAGACAGAGCCGGATTTTTTTGAGTTGCCGCCAGACGCCGTGACCCGCCGCCTGATCCATGCGCTAGAGGCACGCCGCCCCCGCGCGCGCTACCCGGTGACAACGCCCACCTACCTGCTGGGCGCGCTCCGGCGCGTTCTGCCGACACGGTTGCTGGACATGATCTTGCAGCGGCTCTGAGGGTGCGGCGAAATTAGGGGTCGCAACCAGCCGCAGACGGGTTAAGTTGCCGCCCAGAGACGAAAGGCCCGGGGGACCGCCGATGTTTGCAAATGATCCACTTTTCATCGCCGCCGTGGTGGCCTGCCTTGCGGTGCTGGGCGTGCTGGTCGTGGGCATTGGTGGCTTCGGCAAGGGCGGCGCCTTTAACCAGAAGCATGGCAACCGCATGATGCGCTGGCGGCTTTACCTGCAATTCATCGCCGTCATTCTGATCGTGGCCTTCGTCTATTTCCGGCAAAAAGGGGCCTGACATGGTTGTTTTGAACAAGATCTACACGCGCACGGGCGATGCGGGGGAAACCGCGCTGGGCAATGGCGCGCGCGTGGCCAAGCATTCGCAGCGCGTCACCGCCTACGGCACGGTCGATGAGCTAAACGCGGTCATGGGTGTGGCCCGGCTGCACGCAGAGGGCGATATGGCCGCCGCCATGGCGCGCATCCAGAACGACCTGTTCGACCTTGGCGCGGACCTGTGCCGCCCCGATATGGAGCGCGATGCGGAAGCCGAATACACGCCCCTACGCATCATCCCCGAACAGGTCACGCGGCTGGAGACGGAAATCGATGCGATGAATGCAAATCTGCAACCGCTGCGCAGCTTCATCCTTCCCGGCGGCACGCCGCTCGCCGCCCATTTTCACATGTGCCGCACTGTTGCGCGCCGGGCCGAGCGGGAGACCATCGCGCTGGCCGCGATCGAGAGCGTGAACGAGGCGGCGGTCAAATACCTCAACCGCCTGTCGGACTGGTTCTTTGTCGCGGGCCGCGTGGTCAACAACAACGGCGCCGACGACATTCTTTGGGTGCCCGGCGCGAACCGCTAGGTCAGACGCCCAGCTCTGCCGCCTGCAACAGCTGCACGCCGTTGATCTGCCAGCCGTTCTCGGTCTCGATCATCTGGTAGTCCAGCAAGTGGAAGCGGCCTTGCGCGTCGCGGATCATGACCCGCTGCACCTTGGCCCCGCCGATGTCGCGCAGTTCCAACATGCGCACTTCGGCGGGGCGATAGACCATCGGATAGCCGTTTTGCACCATCTGCCCGAAGCGTTCGGGCGTGCCGAACAGGCGTTTGATATTGGGGCTGGCATAGTCGAAGGCAGTGGCGAAATCATCGGCCTGAAAGGCACTGATCTGGTCGCGGATCACATCGGGAACGGCTGTGCCTTCGGCGCGCAGACTGGCGGGGGCAAGCAAGACGGCAAGCAACAAGGCGGGAAGAAAGCGCATGGCATGTCCTTTCGCATATCTGAGTTTACGTAACGACAGCACGGCCAGATCAGTTTCAGCCCAAGGCCATCAATCGGCCCAGCGGGTGCCATATTCGTCTGACACTGATAGGATCGTCATTTAACGAGTGTCTGATCCGATGAAACTTGCCTATCCGCCCGACCGCCCCAAGATGAAGCCCGCCCTGCAGGCGGTGCTCACTGCGCGCGCGGGCATGGCCTGTGCAGAGGTGGCGCGCCGCGGCCCGGCGGCCAGCGTCTTTGAGCTACGCAAGCGCGCCAAAGAAATGCGCGGGCTGTTGCGGTTGCTGCAAGGCGTCTGGGAGGACGCCCCACTCTGGCAAGCGCGCATCCGCGATGCGGCGAAAGATCTGGCCCCCGCCCGCGATGCCGAGGTGATGTTGGAGACCTTCGACAGCCTGACCGCGCGGCGCCGCGCGCCCCGTGAATTCGACAGCCTGCGCCAGATGCTTCTGGATGAGATCGACATCTGCGACGCAGCACTTGACCCCGACGCCATGGCGCGATTCGCCACGCTGATGCACACCTTCGCAGAGGGTGCGGGCAAGTTCACCCCTTCGGCCAAGACCGCTCCGCGTGTCTGGCGCAATCTGGACCGCACATGGGCCAAGGGCGCGCGCGCCTATGCCAAGGCACATAAGACCAGCGACAACACAGAGGCGTTCCATGACTGGCGCAAATGGTTGAAACGGCACTGGTATCAGGCGCGGTTTTTCAAACCCGTCGACCGCGCGGGCCTGCGCGCGCATATCGCTTGTGTCGATGCCTTGGCGAAAACACTTGGCGCGCACAACGATCTGGATGTCTTGCACCAATATCTGCGCGCGACCTGCCCGCATGATCCCGCCCTGCCCCGGCTGGAGCGGGATTTGCTGGCCGCACGTGCGCGCCATGCGCAGCAGGCCTTGCAGATGGGCGCCGCGCTTTACGCGGCCCCTGCCCCGGCCAAGGCGTGGCGCGCCCGCTGGCAGGCATGGCGCAAGGGCTAAGCCCCGATCAGCATCTGCCCCGCCAGCCCCAGCATGAACCCCAGCACGGCCCCCAAGGGCGGCCCCCAATGGTTGTCCAGCCGCACTTGCGGCGCGATGTCCTGAAACAGCAAGTAGAGGATGCCGCCAGCCGCGAACAACATGATCGCGCCAACGAGCACTGTGGCTTGGGCGAACAGAAAAAACCCCGCCAGCCCCAGAACCGGACCCAGCAGCGCCACCAGCGCGAAACTGGCAACCAGTTTCTTGGGCGGCTTGCCCGTGTGTTCGGCCAATTCACGATAGGCATTGAAGCCCTCGGGCAGGTTTTGCATGGCGATTATCAGGGCCAGAAGGGGGGCTGCCTTGCCATCACTGGCCAGTGTGGCCCCCAGCGCCAGCGCCTCTGGCAGGTAATCGGCCAGCATGGCCACCAACTGGCTGGCGGGCGTGCCCTTGCGCGCCAGCATGACGTCCAGCGCCATGAAGCTGAGCGCCCCCGCCAGAAGCACCGCACAGGCGGCCAGCGGCGATAGGTGGCGCACGCCTTCGGGCACCAGCACCAAGGCCACCGCCGCCAGCAGCGCACCGCCGCCAAAGGCGATGACGCCGTGGCGAAACTCGGTCTCCATCCAGTTGGGGCGCAGCGATTGCCAGCGCCCCAGCGCCGCGCCCAAGGGCATGGTCAAGCCCGCCCCCAGCGTCAGCGCCACCACGGCCAGCCAATCCGGAAGGCCGCCCAACATCGCCTTTAGCCCGCCAACTCGCCTGACAGCGCGCGCTCGATCAGCGCGACGGTTTCCGACAGGCCGTAAAGCGCGATGAAACTGCCCCAGCGCGGGCCTTGGTCCGAGCCCAGAAGCACCTCGTAAAGCACCTTGAACCACGCGCGCAGGTTGTCGAACCCGTGCGCCTTGCCGGTGTCGCGCACAACCGACATGAACAGTTCCTCGCTGAACGCGTCATATTCGGCTGCATGGGCCTCTGGCACGGCACCCGTTTCCGCCATCGCGCGCAGGGTTGCGGCAAGATCTTCCAGTGCGGCGCGTTCTGCCGCATCGGGCGCACGTGGCTTCAGGGTGGGGGCCACGAAATCGGCGAAATAGCGCACCGCAAAGCCCGCGGCCTGGTCAAGGTCCGGGTGCGTTTCCGGCGCGGCTTCGGGCGCGTAGCGGCGGATGAAGCCCCAAAGCGTGTCCTTGTCCTGCGCGCGCGCAACCGAGGCGAGGTTCAGCAAAAGCGAGAAGCTGACCACCATGCCCGACGCCGGCACCTGCCCGCCATGGATATGCCAGACCGGGTTCGCCGCCTGCTGGTCGGGCGTCTGGTCAGGATAGGCGCGCAATTGCTGGTGATATTCATCCACCGCTTTCGGGATCACGTCCCAGGACAGCCGCTTCGCGGTGCGCGGCTTCAGGAACATGTAATAGGCAAGCGACTCCGTGCTGGCATAGGTCAGCCATTCGTCGATGCTGATGCCGTTGCCCTTGGATTTCGAGATCTTCTCGCCATTCTCGTCAAGGAACAACTCGTAGATGTAATGCTCGGGCTTGCGTCCGCCCAGAATTTCGCAAATCCGGTCATAGATCGGCGTGTTGGCGGCATGGTCCTTGCCATACATCTCGAAATCGACGCCCAAAGCGGCCCAACGCGCGCCGAAATCGGGCTTCCATTGCAGCTTCACATGCCCGCCCGTCACCGGCAGCGTCCATTCGCGGCCCTCTTCGTCGTCGAATGTGATCTCGCCCTTGGCGCCATCCACATGCTTCATCGGCACATACAGAACGCGCCCGGTTTCCGGGTGGATGGGCAGGAAGATGGAATAGGTCTGCTGGCGCTCCTCGCGCAGGGATTTCAGCATCACCGCCATCAGCTCGTCATAGCGTTCCGCCGCGCGCAGCAGCACGGCATCCAACTGGCCGGATTTGTAATAGTCGGTGGCCGAGATGAACTCATACTGAAACCCGAACGTGTCCAGAAACCGCCGCAGCATGGCGTTGTTGTGATGGCCGAAGCTTTCGAACTTGCCGAACGGGTCGGGCACGGAGGTGAGCGGCTTTTGCAGATGTGCGCGCAAAGCGTCAGGGTCGGGCACGTTGTCGGGCACCTTGCGCATCCCGTCCATATCGTCAGAGAAACAGATCAGCCGGGTCGGGATGTCGCTGATCGTCTCGAACGCGCGGCGGATCATGGTGGTGCGCGCCACCTCGCCAAAAGTGCCGATATGCGGCAGGCCCGACGGGCCATAGCCGGTCTCGAACAGCACATAGCCATTTTCCGGGGCCTTGTCCTTGTAGCGTGCCGCGAGTTTGCGGGCCTCTTCAAACGGCCAGGCTTTCGAGGTCAGGGCAGCATCGCGCAGGCTGGACATGGGGTCGGTCACTTCCGTGTGGGGGTGCAGGGTCTGGGCCCGGTTCCTATTGCGGCGGCGCGCCCGCGTCAATATTCTGCACCCGCACAGAGCATAGACAGGACAATAAACATGGCCCCGCTTCCGCATCCGATGTCACCGCAAGACAGCCTTGTGGCGGTGATGATCGCGGTCTCTGCCGCCGACCAAAGCATTGATACCGCAGAGTTGGTCGCCATCCAGACCTTGGTGAACCACCTGCCGATCTTTGCCGAGTATGACACCGACCGTATCCGCAGCATCGGGCAGACCGTGTTCGAGCTGTTCGAGGAAACCGACGGGCTGGACGCGTTGTTCGGGCTGATCCGCGACAACCTGCCAGAGCGTTTGTTCGAAACCGCCTATGCGCTTGCCTGCGACGTGGCCGCCGCAGATGGCACGCTGACACAGACCGAATTGCGCTTGCTGGAGGAAATCCGCTATGAGCTGGGGATCGACCGGCTGCACGCCGCCGCCATCGAACGCGGCGCGCGCGCGCGCCACATGACGCTGTAATCACCCGGAAGGAGCCGCCCCATGGCCATGCCCATCGACCAGCAATTGCGCTACTGGGGCATTGCCGGGGTGCTGTTCATCGCCCTTTTATGGGTGATGGGCGACGTTTTGTTGCCCTTCATCACCGGTATGGCGATTGCCTATTTCCTGAACCCGGTTGTCACCAAGCTGCAAGACCGGGGCGTGCCGCGCACGCTGGCGGTTTCGGCGCTGATGGCGCTGGCCATCGGTGCGGTGGTGCTGGCGGGGGTGCTGGTGATCCCGGCGGTCATCTCGCAGGTGGTGCAATTCTCTGAAACCGCGCCGGACCTGTTCGCGCGGCTGCAAGAATTCCTGACCGCGCGCTTTCCCGACATTGCGCAACTGGAACAGACCTTGCGCAACTCGCTCTCCTCGATCGGCGAGGCGATCCGCGACCGCGGTGCGGCACTTGCGCAGGGCGTGTTGCGCTCTGTCTCTGGCTTCGTGAATGCGCTGGTCTTTCTGGTGGTCACGCCGGTCGTGGCCTTTTACCTGCTGCTGGACTGGGAACGCCTTGTGCGCCAGATCGACGATCTGCTGCCGCGCCAGCACGCGCCCGTGCTGCGCCGTCTGGCTGGCGAGATCGACAAAAGCATCGCCGGTTTCGTGCGCGGGCAGATGACCGTGTGTTTCATCCTTGCCGCTTACTATGCCACCGCGCTGGGGTTGATCGGGCTGCAATTCGGGCTGGCGATTGGCGTGACGGCGGGGCTGATTTCCTTCATCCCCTATATCGGGGCTATTCTTGGCGGCGTTTTGGCCATCGGCGTGGGGCTGTGGCAGTTCTGGGGCAGCCCGGTCGAGATCGGGCTTGTGCTGGCCGTTTTCGCCTTTGGGCAGGTGCTGGAAGGCAACATCCTTGTGCCGCGCATCGTGGGCAACTCGGTGCAACTGCATCCCGTGTGGCTGTTATTCGCGGTCTCTGCCTTTGGTACGCTTCTGGGCTTTACCGGCATGTTGATCGCCGTGCCCTTGGCCGCCAGCGTGGGTGTGCTGGTGCGCTTCGGGGTCAGCCAATACATGGACAGCAAGCTTTACGGCAAAGGTGGCGGGCAGCCATGACACCCCGCCAGAAGACCTTCGCGCTGGACCTGCCCGCGCGGATGGACCGCGCCAGTTTCGTGCCAAGCGCCTGTAACGCGGCGGCCCTTGGGCTGCTGGCCCTGCCCCTGCCCGGCGGGCGGTTGGTGCTGCACGGGCCGGAAGGGGCGGGCAAGTCGCATCTGGGGCAGATCTGGGCCGACGCGCATGGAGCCGCGCGCCTGACCGGCGAAAACCTTGCGCAGGCCGACATCGCCGCCCTTGGCCAAGCGCCCGCGCTTTGGCTGGACGACGCCGCGCGCGTGGCCGAAACAGAGGCAGGCCAGACCGCGCTTTTTCACCTGCTGAACCTTGCCGCCGCCAACGGGGCAGAGGTTCTGCTGACCGCCCGCGCGCCTGCGCGCGACTGGGGCGTGCGGCTGCCTGACCTGGCCTCGCGCCTGTCTGCCTGCACCCATGTGGCGCTGGCGCCCCCCGATGACGCGCTGCTGGCCGCCGTGCTGGAAAAGCTGTTCGCAGATCGGCAGGTCGGCATTCCCGACACGCTGATCCCGTATCTTCTGCCCCGGATGGAACGCTCGCTTGCTGCCGCGCAAAGCTTGGTCGCAAGGCTCGATGCCGAGGCGCTGGCGCGCGGCAAGCCCATCGGGCGCGCCTTGGCGGCGGAACTTCTGGACGGGGCTTAGGGCAAAGCCGCGCTCTCTCGCGCAATCGTCACGGGCTTTGTGGCCGGACCCGCTTGCCGTGCGCCGGGGCCGCGCTTAGTGTGTTGAAAACACATTTCAAATGATCCGAGGCAAATTCCGTGATCCGTGCCCTGACCCTTGCCCTTGGCCTTGTGCTGGCGGCGCTTCCGGCCCAGCCCCAGACAGAGGGGGCGGCCACCCGCCAGATCAGCGGAGAGGTCGTGCTCTCGGAACGTATCGCCCTGCCCTTCGGCACCAGCTTCATGGTCGATCTGGCCGATATGCAGGACAAGCCGGTCGCCACAAACCGGATGGATGCGGGCGATGCGCAAAGCCCTTTCGCCTTCGTGCTGGACGCCCCCACCGACCTCAGGCTGATCTTGCGCGCGGGCTTGCGCGTGCCCGGCGGCGCGCTCTGGCTGACCGAACCCATCGTTCTAGAGCCCGGCACCGACCCGCTGGACCTGCCCCCCCTGCGTGCGCTGACCACGCCCGAAATGGGGCTTGCCGGGCTGCTGAATTGCGGCGCGCAATATGTCGAGATCGGCTTTTTGCCCGAAGCGCTGCGCCTGCGCTTCAACGAGCAGGTGCTGACCCTTGCCCCGCGCGCGGCCGACAGCGGCCTCTATTTCGAAGACCCGGCCAATCCCGCCACCTCTGCCCGGCTGCAAGACGGCACGGCGATGCTGCGCATTGACGGGGCGGAACTGGCCGAGTGCCAGGTGCTGCGCGGCGATGACGAGCTGACCCAAGGGATCTGGAACCTGACCCAGATCGACGGCACGGCGGCACTGTTTCCATCGCGCACGGAACTGGTTTTCTTCGCCGATGGCAGGTTCTCGGCCACCGTGGGCTGCAACCGGCTGATCGGCGGGTTCCAGCGCCATGGCGGCATTCTGGCCTTCGGGCGCATCGCCAGCACCCGAATGGCCTGTTCCGAGCAGACCATGGCGCAAGAGCAGCGCTTCGCCCGCGCGCTTGACCGGGTCGATGGCTACCGCCTTGTGCCAGAAACCGGGCGGCTGACCCTGACCGCGGGCGGCGCGCCCCTGATCGACGCCCGACGCCAATAGCGCCAACCGTTACAGAACCGACATATTCCCCGATTATGCGACAGCCATGACCCAGCAAACCCCTTCGGCAGATTTTCTGTCCAGCCCGTTTCCCGAACCCGTGACCCTGCCGGATTTCGACCCGACCGGGCCGGATCGGTTCTTTAACCGCGAATTGTCGTGGCTCGCGTTCAACTGGCGGGTGCTGGAAGAGGCGATGAACCCCCGCGTGCCGCTGCTGGAACGTGTGCGCTTCCTGTCGATCTCGGCCACCAATTTGGACGAATTCTATACCGTGCGCGTCGCGGGCCTGCGCGAATTGGCGCGGGCGGGGCATTCCACGCCCTCGGATGACGGGAAAACCCCCGCCGAACAGCTTGTGCTGATCGACGAGGATGCGCGCCGCCTGATGAGCAAACAGCAAGAGGTCTGGGCCGCCCTGCGCCCGCTTCTGGCCGCCGAGGGCATCCTGATCCTGTCGCGCCACGACCTGACCGATGCGGACCGCAGCGGGCTGCAAGACTGGTATCTCGACCATGTCTTCCCGGTGCTCTCGCCGCTTGCAATCGACCCCGCGCACCCGTTTCCCTTCATCCCGAACGCGGGTTTTTCGCTGGCGCTGGAACTCGAAGACCCAACCGGCCGCCAATTGGACGCGCTGGTGCCCATTCCCAGCCAGATCGACCGTTTCGTGCGCGTGGGCAGCAACCCCGTGCGCCTGCTGCCATTGGAAGAGCTGATCCTGGCCGAGCTGGACAGCCTGTTTCCCGGCTACACCCTGCGCGGGTCATGCACCTTCTCGGTGCTGCGCGACAGCGATCTGGAGGTCGAGGAAGAAGCCGAAGACCTTGTGCGCGAGTTCGAGGTCGCGCTGAAACGCCGCCGTCGGGGCGAAGTGGTGCGCATGAAACTGTCGCATGGCGCGCCTGACGATCTGCGCGAAATGGTCATGGAAAAGCTGCGCGTCTCTGCCGAAGAGGTGGTCGAGGTCGAGGGCATCATGGGGATCTCGACCCTGAAAGAGCTGGTGCTGGATGAACGCCCCGACCTTTTGTGGCCCAGCTTCAGCCCGCGCGTGCCCGAACGCGTGCAGGACCATGACGGCGACATGTTCGCCGCGATCCGCCAAAAGGACATGCTGCTGCACCACCCGTATGAGACCTTCGACATGGTGGTGCGCTTCCTGCAACAGGCCGCGCGCGATCCCGATGTGCTGGCGATCCGGCAAACGCTGTACCGCACCTCGCGCAACAGCCCCATCGTGGAAGCCTTGTGCGAGGCCGCCGAGGATGGCAAATCCGTGACCGCGCTGGTCGAGCTGAAGGCGCGCTTCGACGAGGCCGCGAATATCCGCCAGTCGCGCCGGCTGGAACGCTCGGGGGCGCATGTGGTCTATGGCTTCGTGAACTATAAAACACACGCCAAGATCAGCACCGTGGTGCGCCGCGAAGGCGACCGGCTTGTGACCTATACCCATTGGGGCACCGGCAATTACCACCCGATCACCGCGCGCATCTATACAGACCTGTCGCTCTTTACCTGCGACGCGGCACTGGGGCGCGATGCGGCACGGGTGTTCAACTATGTCTCGGGCTATGCCGAACCCGCGCGGCTGGAAAATCTTGCGATCTCTCCCAAGGGCATCAAGCCGCGCCTGTTGTCACTGATCGCGGCAGAGGCCGAGAATGCCCGCGCGGGCCGCCCCGCCGCGATCTGGGCCAAGATGAATTCGCTGATAGAGCCTGACGTGATCGACGCGCTCTATGACGCAAGCCGCGCGGGCGTGAAGATCAGCCTTGTCATTCGCGGCATCTGCGGCCTGCGCCCCGGCATCAAGGGTCTGTCCGAGAATATCCGCATCAAGTCGGTCGTGGGGCGCTTTCTGGAGCATTCCCGCATCGTCTGCTTCGGCAATGGCGCGGCCCTGCCATCGGGGCAGGCGCGGGTGTTCATCTCCTCCGCCGATTGGATGGGCCGCAACCTGAACCGCCGGGTGGAAACCCTGGTCGAGATCATGAACCCCACCGTCAAGGCGCAGATCGTGCGGCAGGTGATGGCCGCCAATCTGGCCGACGAGGCGCAAAGCTGGGTGCTGCAACCCCAAGGCCCGGCGTTGCGGATGCTGCCGGAAGAAGGCGACGAACGGCGGCTGTTCAACTGTCACCGCTTCTTCATGGAAAACCCCTCGCTCTCGGGGCGCGGATCGGCCGGGGCCGATGACGTGCCGGAACTGACGCATGGGGATGATTGAAGGACAGGCCCACCGCATGGGTGACGTGGCGCACGGGTCATGCCTGTGCGGCGCGGTCCGCTTCCGGATAGAGGGCGCATTCGAGGCCTTTTTCCTGTGCCACTGCACGCGCTGCCGCAAGGATAGCGGATCGGCCCATGCCGCGACGCTGTTCGCGTCGCAGGCGCGGCTTGTCTGGCTGTCGGGCGAGACCTGCGTGCGGACCTATCACCTTCCCGGCACGCGGCACGGCAAATGCTTTTGTGGCAGATGCGGGTCTGCCCTGCCACTTCTGGCCAAGGACGGCACGCTTGCCGTGCCCGCCGGATCGCTTGATACGCCCGTCAGCACATCGCCTGATGCACATATCTGCTGCGCCAGCCGCGCGGAGTGGGACAGGGGCTTGGACAAGGTGCCAAGGATCGACGGGCTGCCGGGGTGATCTTCCGCCTTTTGCGATATGGGCTGGGTCTTGATTCCCACATGGCCACAAGCCTATGACAGCGCATGAGCACGCCCTGCCCCGCCCCGTTCAACATGGCCGCCTATGTGCTGGCCGCAGGTCAAGCGACGCCCGACAAGATCGCGCTGGAAATCCTGCGCGCAAGCGGGGCGGAACGCGCTGGTCTTACGCGCGGCTGGACGCTGCCGTGCGCGGCACGGGCGCGGGGCTTGCGGCACTGGGCCTGCCCCCCGGCGCGCGCGTGCTTTTGCGCTTGGGCAACAGCGTGGATTTCCCGCTGGCTTTCTTGGGCGCGATTGCCGTGGGTCTGGTGCCCGTGCCCACATCGACCGCGCTGACGGGGCCAGAGATGACCGCCATGGCCCAAGGGCTGGACCCCGCGCTGGTCATCTGGGACGGCGATGCCGCCCTGCCCGACCACCCTGCCCCGGTCCTGACGCTGGAGCGGTTGCGCGCCATGCGCGAGCTGCCGCCCTGCGCCTATGACATGGGGTCGCCCGACCGGCCCGGCTACATCGTCTTCACCTCTGGCAGCGGCGGGCGGCCGCGTGCCGTCGTTCACGCCCATCGCGCCGTCTGGGCGCGGCGGATGATGTGGGATGGCTGGTATGGGCTGCGGCCCGACGACCGGATGATGCACGCGGGCGCGTTCAACTGGACCTATACGCTGGGCACGGGCCTGTTGGACCCATGGGCCATAGGCGCAACCGCGCTGGTCTGCGCGCCCGGTGCGCCCATGGGCCTGCTGATGCGCCGCCATGACGCGACGATCTTCGCCGCTGTGCCGGGTGTCTACCGCCAGCTTCTTGACGGGGGCCGGGTCCGCGATCTGCCCCGCCTGCGTCACGGCCTGTCGGCAGGCGAGAAATTGCCAGAGGCCACGCGCGCGGCTTGGAATGCGGCCACGGGCACCATGATCTATGAGGCGCTCGGCATGTCCGAATGCTCGACCTATATCTCTGGCAGCCCCGCCCGGCCCGCACCGCCGGGGGCGCTGGGCTATCCGCAAGACGGGCGGCGCATCGCGGTGCAGGACGGCATCCTTGCCATCCATCGCAGCGATCCGGGGCTGATGCTGGGTTATCTGGGGCCGGATGGGCTTGACCTGCCCTTGCAAGGCGAATGGTTCCTGACCGGCGACCGCGTCGCGCAAGCCGAAGATGGCGCGGTGACATATCTGGGCCGCGACGATGACATGATGAACGCGGGCGGCTTTCGCGTGTCGCCGCTAGAGGTGGAGGCCAGTTTGGCCGGGCACCCGCAGATCGACGACATCGCCGTGACAGATGTCGAAATCCGCCCCGATGTCCGGATCATTGCCGCTTTCTACACCGCCGCGCTGCCCTTGGACGAGGACGACCTCTCTGCCTTTGCAGCCGAGCGGCTGGCGCGCTACAAGCAGCCGCGACTCTATCGCCATATGCCCAGCCTGCCGCGCGGGGCGAATGGCAAGCTTTCCCGGCGCAGCTTGCGCGATCAGTTCAGGGCCGATGATGATAACTCTTGAGATCTATTCCGACCCGGTCTGCCCGTGGTGCTTTATCGGCAAGGTCGCGCTGGAACGCGCGCTGGAAGCACGCCCGAACCACCCTTTCGCGGTCACATGGCACCCGTTCATGCTGAACCCCGACATGCCAGCGGACGGGATGGACCGGCAGGAGTATCTGGAGCTGAAATTCGGCGAGCGGCTGGTCGACGCCTATCGCCCCATCGTGGAACGCGCCGAGGCACTGGGGCTAAACCTGAACCTGCCCGCGATCACGCGCCAGCCCAACACCGCCGCCGCCCACGCGCTCATTCATTGGGCGGGGCTGGAGGGCAAGCAGAACGCGGCTGTCAGCGCGCTGTTCCGTGCCTATTTCCAGCAAGGCCGCGATATTGGCGCGCGCGAGGTGCTTCTGGACATCGCCAATAGCATCGGTATGGACGCGGACCTGACCGCCCGCCTGCTGGACGCGGGCGCGGATCGTGACGCGGTCATCGAGGCCGACCGCACCGCCCGCGCGCGCGGTATTCAGGGCGTTCCGTTCTTCGTGGTGGCGGGCCAGCACGCGGTGCCGGGCGCGCAACCGGCCGAGTTGTGGATGCAGGTCATCGACGAATTGGCGGAACAGTCGTGAACTGGCCGCGCCCCACCCGGTCCCTGCGCTTTGGCGAGTTCGTGGCGCTGATGGCGCTGATGATGTCATCGGTCGCCTTTTCCATCGACGCCATGCTGCCCGCGCTGCCCACGATCGGCGCAGAGCTTTCGCCCGATGCACCGCAAACGGGGCAGTTGGTCATCACCAGTTTCGTGCTGGGGATGGGGATCGGCACGCTGGTATGCGGGCCGATTTCAGACGCGTTCGGGCGCAAATCGGTGCTGTTGGTGGGCATCACGATTTATATCGCGGGCGCACTGGCCGCGATGCAGGCGCAAAGCATCGAAGGCCTGCTGGCCGCGCGCTTCATTCAGGGCTTAGGCGCCGCGGCCCCGCGCGTGGTCGCGACCGCGATGGTGCGCGACCTTTATGAAGGGCGCGCCATGGCGCGGGTCACAAGCCTTATCATGACGCTCTTCGTGCTGGTCCCGGCGCTTGCTCCGTCGGTGGGCGCGGCAATCATCTGGCTGGCCGATTGGCGCGCGATATTCCTGGCCTTCGTGGGCTTTGGCCTGCTTTCTGGCGCATGGCTGACGCTGCGCCAGCCCGAGAGCTTGCCGCCCGAACGCCGCCGCCCGCTGAGCATTCGCAACATCTGGGCCGCGCTGGTCGAGATCACGACCACGCCCGCCGTTATGATCTATGTCGTCACGCTGGTCTTTGCCTTCGCGCCGCTGTTCGCATGGCTGTCGAACCTGCCGATGATCTTTGCCGATGTCTATGACCGCGCGGCAAGCTTTCCCTTGTGGTTCGGGCTGACCGCGCTGGTCGCGGGCAGCGCGAGCGTGGTCAATTCGAAACTGGTCATGCGGCTGGGCATGAAGCGGATCGCCACGGCGGCCTTTCTGTGGCAAGCGAGCGTGTCGATCTTCTTTCTGGGCCTTTTGCAACTCAACCTGCCCGCGCCGTGGGATTTCGCGTTCTTTTTCGCCTTCATGTGCAGCGCGTTCTTCTCCATCGGGCTGACCTTCGGCAACCTGAACGCGCTTGCGCTGCAACCGTTGGGGCATATGGCGGGCATCGGGTCCGCGGTTGTGCAGTCGCTCTCGACCGTGGGGTCGGTCATGGTCGCGGTGCCGATATCGCTGGCCTATAACGGCACGCCCATGCCGCTGATTACAGGCATGGCCTTTTGCGCCTGCACGGCGCTCGCGCTGATGCTTTGGGCGCGCAAACTGGCACCAGAGGTCGCGGCGGAATAGCTCTGGCCGCACAACTCACGCAAGCGTGGCTTGCGCGCAGGGTCGGACTGCGGGACGCTCGGGCAAACCGGAGGATCCCCATGCGCCGCGCACCCCTTAGTTTGAAAGTCGCCTGTCTTGCCTGCCTGACCGCAACCCCCACGCTGGGGCTGGAGTTTTCGGGCTGGACGGAACAACGTTTCTCGATGTTTTCAAGCAACAGCTACCAGCAGGGCGGCAACCGGTTGGATGTCACCTCTCGCGGGACAGTGTCACTGCTCTGGACACGGCTGGCCCCGTCGCAGCGGGATAGCACAGGCGCAAGCTGGCAATGGTCGGTCGCGCAAAGCGTTCCGCCCACGGCATTGGACCGCAAGGGCGGCGATGACCGAAACCTGTCCTTGTATTTCGTGTTCCTGCCCGCCGCGCAGGTCGCCGAATTGGAAAACAGCACGATCCGTCGCCTGCTGGAAGCCGAAGAGGCGCGCGTTTTGATGTATGTCTGGGGCGGTCAGTCGGCGCGCGGCAGCGTTCTGCCCTCGCCCTATCTGGGGGCACGCGGCAAAACCGTGGTGCTGCGTCCGGCGGGCACTGGCAGTTTCAACGAACAGGTCAACCTGCACGCCGATCTGCGCCGCGCCTTTGGCGGAATGCCGGACGCCCAACTTGTTGGCGTGGCGGTGTCTGCCGATAGCGACGACACGGACAGCGCGATCAGCGCGGTGATCGCAGGGCTGCGGTTGAACTGACGCGCCGCCTTTGGCCAGATCCCGCGTCGCTTCTTCTGGCGGCAAAGTGCGGCTTGGGCTACCATTGACCCCGGTTATTTCGCGGCCCGCGCCGCCGAGCTAGGGAATTTGACATGGAACTGATCCTTGCACTGGCCGTGCTGATCGTCTTGATCGTGCTGATGGGCCTGAAAATCGTGCCACAGGCGCAGAATTTCGTCATCACGCGGCTGGGGGCCTATCACCGCACGCTGGATGCGGGCGTGAACGTGATCGTGCCCTTTCTGGACAAGGTCCATGCGAAAGTGCCGGTCAATGACCAGGTTCTGAACGATATCCAGCTAGAGGTCGTCTCGGCCGATAACGTGGTCTTTGGCGCGAAGCTGCTGGTCGTCTACCGTATTGAAAACGCCGAAGCGGCGGTGTTCCGGGTGAACAAGATCGACGAGCTGGTCATCGGGCTGGTGCAGTCGCTGGTGCGCTCGGAGCTGGGCAAGGTGGAACTGGACACGGTGCAATCCGACCGTGGGTCTTTGAACGTGGCGCTGCTGACGGCGCTGGAGGATGCGGGCAAGACCTATGGCATTCGGATTTCGCGGTCAGAGATCATCGACGTGAACCTGAACGCCACCACCCAAAGTGCCATGGCCGAAGTGCTGGCAGCAGAGCGCGAACGCCGCGCGGCCATCACCCGCGCCGAGGGCGAGCGCCGCGCGACGGAACTGGCTGCCGATGCCGAGCTTTATGAGGCGCAGCGCAAGGCCGACGCGATCCGCGCCATCGCGCAGGCCAATGCTGAAGCCAACCGTATGCTGGCCCTGTCGCTGGATGGTGAAACCGCGCGCGAGGCGCTGATCTTCCAGACCGCGCGGATGCAGGTCGAGGCGCTGGAAGGGTTGGCGAAATCCTCGAACGCGAAGCTAATCATGCTGCCCGGCGGGCCGTCGAACAGCTTCCGCGAGGCGGCGGCGATCCTGAAGGAGATGTAGGCGATGGATATGTTCGCCCTGCCCGACTGGTCCATCTGGGGTATCATCGCCGTGGTGCTGCTGATCGGCGAGATGCTGACCACAGCCTATGTCGCCCTTGGCTTTGCCGTGGCGGCGGCGCTGATGGCGGCGCTTGTCTGGATCGTGCCGGGCCTGCCCGTGGTCGTGCAGGCGTTTATCTGGGCCGCGCTTGGATTGGCCGTGTGGCTGGCCCTGCAACGCATGGGCCGGCGCAAGACGGGCCGCAAGGACATCAACGATTACGACCCGCGCGACAGCCTGCCCCCCTCGGATCGGGGCGGCTGGACCGGCAAGGATTAGTCACCCAGAGAGCTGTAAAGCCCCTCGTAGATCGGCTGCAAGGTCTCTGTGTCGAACAAGGACGACACCGAGGTGCCTTTCCATGTATTCAGGATCGCTTGGGCAAACATCGGCGCGGTGGCAACGATACGGATATTCGGCGCGGCTTTCACGGCCTCTGTCGGCGCGATGGAATCGGTGATGACCAGCGATTTCATCACGGAATTGGTGATCCGCTCGACCGCCGGGCCGGACAGCACGCCATGGGTGATGTAGCTATGCACCTCGACGGCGCCGGCGTCCATCAGCACCTCGGCGGCCTTGCACAGCGTGCCGGCGGTGTCGCAGATGTCATCCACGATGATACAGGTTTTGCCGGTCACATCGCCGATCACCGTCATCTCGGCCACTTCGCCCGCCTTCTCGCGGCGCTTGTCCACGATGGCCAGCGCACAGCCCACGCGCTTGGCCAGTTCCCGCGCCCGAGTCACGCCGCCCACATCGGGCGAGATTATGACCACATCGTCCAGCCGCCCCTTGAAATGGTGCAGCACGTCCAGCGCAAACACCGGCGCGGCATAGAGGTTGTCCACCGGAATATCGAAAAAGCCCTGTATCTGCGTGGCGTGCAAATCCAGCGTCAGAACCCGCTCGATGCCCGCTTGGGTTATCATGTTCGCCACCAGCTTGGCCGAAATCGGCGTGCGCGCCTTGGTGCGGCGGTCCTGCCGGGCATAGCCGAAATACGGGATCACGGCGGTAATGCGCGCGGCGGACGAGCGTTTCAGCGCGTCGGCAATAATCAACAACTCCATCAGGTTGTCATTCGCCGGACGCGAGGTCGACTGGATGATGAACATGTCCTCGCCGCGGACATTCTCATAGACCTCGACGAAAATTTCTTGATCGTTGAAGCGTTCGACCCGCGCGTCGACCAGCCCCGTGCTGACGCCGCGATGCAGTGACATCCGCCGTGCGATGGCCTTGGCAAGGCCGGGGTTCGAGTTCCCGGCGATCAGCTTGGGTTCGGTACGGTCGATCATGGGGGCAGTCCTTCGCGAGTCGGCGGCGTTGACACCGCTTACCACCCCGATACGGTCTTGCAAATGTTACAACCACCAAAAAAGGGGCCGCATATGTCGCAGATCGACTATTACCTTAGCCCGATTTCACCTTGGACACATCTGGTCGGCGACCGCGCGGCGCAGATTGCCCGCAAGGCGGGTGTGCCGCTGCGCTACAAGCCTCTGGACCCGATGGCGCTGTTTCCGCGCATGGGCGGGCAGGTGCTGGCAGAGCGCCATGACAGCCGCAAGGCCTATCGTTTGCAGGAACTGGAACGCTGGTCGCGACGGTTAGGCGTGCCTTTGAAGCTGCAACCGCGCCATTTCCCGACCAACCCCGCCCCTGCCGCATATGCGATTATTGCCGCGCAGGAAAAGGGTGGCGGCGATCTGGACAAGCTGGTGACGGGCCTGTGCCGCGCCTGCTGGGAAGAGGATCGCGACATTGCCGAGGATGAGGTGATCCGCGACTGTCTGGCCGCGGCGGGCTTCGACACCGCGCTGGCCTTCAGCGGCATGTTGGTGGGGGCAGAGATCTACCCCCGCAACCTTGAAGACGCGGTGGAAGCGGGCGCGTTCGGGGTGCCCTTTTTCGTGGTCGATGGCGCGCGTTTCTGGGGGCAGGACCGGCTGGATTTCCTGGCCGAGCATCTGGGCGTCACGCCGTGACCCATGAAAAAACCCCGCAGGGTTCGCCCTGCGGGGTTTGATCCGGTCCGTCTGGCGGGGTCAGGCCGCTTCGGCCTCTGCCTCGGCAGCCGCCCGACGTTCGCTTTCCTCGCGCGACAGCGCGACCGAGGTGCGCACACCCTTGGCCACGAATTCCATCAGCCCGGCCACGACCCGCTCATTGGGGTCGATGCCCGCGCAGCTCAGCACTTCGCGCCCATCGCGCGACCGTGCCCAGCGGGCGATCTGTTCGGGACCGTTGCCGTATTTCTTGTCATCTGCGATCGCATCGTCCAGCGCCGCCAGAACGACCGCTGCAAACAGTTTGCGGGCCCGCGCCCCCTGCTCATGGGTAAACGCCGTTCCATCCGCTGCGTCAAACATCATCCGTCCTTTATTCTTGCTCTTGCATTCACCGCGAACGCCTGCCTACCCTTTTTCGGCATTGATTCGCTAGTCCGCCAATGCATATCAGCCATGTCAATTTTGCATAGCAAGCAAAGTCAGGCTTCCATATCCTGTTCTTGCGTGCCCCACCGTCACGGGATATAGGCATCGCAACTGAAAAGTCACGCTTTTGCCAAGGTCAAACTGATGCCCAAGATCAACGGAAACGAAATTCGCCCCGGCAACGTGCTGGAGCATGATGGCGGCCTGTGGGCGGCGGTCAAGGTCAGCCATGTGAAACCCGGCAAAGGCGGTGCATTCGCGCAGGTCGAGATGAAGAACCTGCGCGACGGGCGCAAGCTGAACGAGCGTTTCCGCTCGGACGACAAGGTCGAGCGTGTGCGGCTGGAGCAGAAAGACCAGCAGTTCCTGTATGAAACCGATGGCCGTCTGGTCGTGATGGACATGGACACGTTCGAACAGGTCGAACTGGATGCCGAGATCCTTGGCGACCGCCGTCCCTTCCTGCAAGACGGCATGACCGTCACGGTAGAGTATTACGGCGAGGAAGCGTTGAACATGACGCTGCCGCAAAAAGTCATCTGCAAGGTGGTCGAGACAGAGCCGGTCGTCAAAGGCCAGACCGCCGCGAACAGCTTCAAGCCCGCCGTTCTGGACAATGGCGTGCGCGTTCTGGTGCCGCCTTTCGTGGGCCAGGACGAGGATATCGTCGTCAATACCGAAACCTTTGAATATTCCGAGCGCGCCTGATCCCAGCATCTTGCGCGGCATCGGTCCGGGACCATGCCCATGCGTGTCTTTACCCTAGCTTGCGCCGCCATTGCCCTTGGGCAGGGCGCGCTTGCGCGGGACGTGGCGCTGGTGCTGGACTGGCCGGATGCAGCCCCGGCTGCCGAGATCGTGGCGGTTGCGCGCGACAGCGCGGGCGCGGTGCTGGAAGTGCAGCGCCTGCCCCTGCCAGAGGGCACGCAACAGGCGGTGCTTCCCCTGCCCAGCCTGTCGCGCCAGACCAGCACGGTGCAGGTCGGCGCCTTGGTGGCAGGTGCCTTCGCCCTGCAAAGCTCGCGCGTGGCCGCAGAAGGCGGCCAGCCCCCCGAGCGGCTGCGCCTGAGCGCGGCACTGACCGCCAGCTTCAGCGCCGATTACCTATGCGCATCCGGTCAGGTCATCGCCCTGCAGGCGCAAGAGGACGGGCTGCGCGTCGGCATGGGCGACAGCGCGCAGATCTACATGCCCGGCGATCTGGACAGCCGCTTTATCGGCCCCGAGGGCACTGCGCTGACCCGCATTCCCGGCCTTGTGCAATTCGATGCCGCCGATGGCACGCTGCTGGATAGCTGCCGGCCAATCCCGTCGCGGCCGGTTTTGCCCTTGAGCGCTTTGGGTCGCACCACCCCCTCCGACACGGGCTGGGCGGTGTTCACGGGTCTGGACGGGTCGGTCCTGTCCCTGCCCGGCCAGCCCCCGCTGCCCGACGACACCCCGCCCCCGCGCGTGGCCACCAGCCTTGGCCCGATTGAGGCCGACCGGCTGCGGCTGGACATCGGCGATCACGCCCTCGCGCTTGCCCCCGGCCCCTGCCAGCTTCCGGGCCAGAGTATGCCCTACCCGCACACTGCCACGCTGACCGGGCCGGGTGGCCCGTTCGCACCGGGCTGCGCAGGCGATCCGTTGCGCGCGCTCGAAGGGGCCGCGTGGCAGGTCAGCCACCTTTTTGGCCAGCCCTTGCCGCATTCCGACAGCGAGGCACCCGCGCTGACCTTTCAGGTCGATACCGGGCGCCTGTCGGGGCGGACCAGTTGCAACCGCTACCTTGGCCGCGCCGTGGTCGAGGGCGGTATCTTGCGCATCTCGGAGCTGGGCACGACCCGGCTGGCCTGCGGGGCCGCGCTGTCCAACCTGGAAACCCGGTTTCTGGACGCGCTGGAAGGCGCGCGCGACATCGCGCAGCTGAAAGATGGGCGCGTGGCCCTTTACGCGGGGGCCACCGCCGTTTTGCTGCTGGAGCGGCGGGACTAGACGCCGAAATCCGCGACATCTCGCAAGGGCAGGCTGCGCGCGCGCGTGCCTGTCAGGGCAAAGAGCGCATTGGCAAGCGCGGGCATGGATGGCGGCGTGCCCGGCTCTCCCACGCCGCCCATATGTGGGTTGGTGTTCAGGATGGCCACGTCAATGCGCGGCACGTTGAACATGCGCAGCGCGTCGTAATCGGGGAAGTTCTGCTGCTCGACCGCGCCCTCGGCAAAGGTGATCTCGCCCATCACCGCCGCCGACAGACCGTATATCAGCCCAGATTCCATTTGCGCGCGCACGATGCCGGGGTCCAACACCAGCCCCGGATCGCAGGCCATGAAGGCACGGTCTATGCGGATGCGGTCGCCGTCGCGGGCCAGTTCGATCACCACCGCCGTCGGCGTGCCGAAGGACCATGTCATCGCCACGCCGCGCGCGCGCCCCTCGGGCAAGGGCGTGTCCCAGCCTGACATCTCGCGCACGCGCTCCAACACGCCCGCCGCAACCGGGCTTTCGGGCGCGACATGCGCCAGCCGGAACGCCAAGGGGTCCGCGCCCGCCGCATGGGCCAGCTCGTCGATGAAGCTCTCGTGGAAGAACCCGTTGAAGGACGCGCCCACCGACCGCCAAAAGCCGATCGGCACGTCCAGATCGGCCAGATGCCCGGCCACGCGGTAATTCGCGATGGCATAGGGCTGGTCGAACGCCCCTTCGACATGGCCCTTGTCGGCCCCGCCCGGCGCGCGGCCCATGATGCGGGTCATTGCTGCGCGGGTAACGGACGGCGCGGCAATAGCGGCGTTGAAATGGCTGATGCGGCCTTGATCCACCGCGCCTTGCATCCGCGCCATCGCGGCGGGGCGGTAGAAATCATGGCCCATGTCTTCTTCGCGCGACCATGTCAGGCGAATGGGGGTGCCGGGCAGTTGGGCCGCGATGCGGGCAACTTGCGCGACCGTGTCGGTTTCCGCCCGCCGGCCAAAGCCCCCGCCCATGAAGGTTGTGTGCAGCGTGATCGCGTCCTCGGCCAGCCCCGATGCCTCGGCGGCTTTTTGCACGCAAAGACGCGGGGCTTGGTTGCCCGCCCAGATGGTCATGCGCCCGTCTTGCAGCCATGCGGTGGCCCCTTGGGGTTCCATCGTGGAATGGGCAAGGAAGGGCACGCGGTAGTCGGCGCTGATCGCCCCCTCGGGCAGCGCGGTCGCATCGCCATCATCGCGCAGGGTAGAGTTCGGCTCTGCGTCGAACGCGGCCTCAATCGCTTGGAACATTCCGTCCATATCGGCGGGCAAGGGCGAAGGTGTCCAGTCGATCTGGACCGCCCGCGCCCCTTCCATCGCGGCCCACGTGTTGCGCGCGATGACCGCCACGCCATTGCCCATGTCGATCACCTGCTCGACCCCCGGCATGGCGAGCGCGGGCGCGGGGTCGAACGATGCCATTCCGCCGCCCAGATGCGGGCAGATGCGGACGGTGGCGAATTTCATCCCCGGCAGTTTGATGTCTGTCGCATATTGCGCCTGCCCCGTGATCTTGGCGCGCATGTCGCTGCGCGGCAGCGCGCGGCCCAGTAGTTTCCACTCGGATTGCGGGCGCAAACTCACATCCGGCACGGGGCGCGTGGCGGCCTCTGCGGCCAGATCGGCATATGGAATGCGCGTGTCGTCGGGCGCGATGACGAAACCGGCTTCGGTGCGCAGATCGGCGCGCGCCACGCCAAGGCGGTCGGCGGCGACGGCTTTCAACGCCTCGCGTGCGCCCGCGCCCGCCAGCCGCATCTTTTCATAGGCATCGACGGTCGAGGTGGACCCGCCCGTCACCTGCAACCCGATCAGCTTGCTGACCGCGCCCAGACCGCCCACCAGCGTGTGTTGCCAATCCTTCATGGCGTAATCGGCCACGGGCAACGCGCCATGCATCAGCGCGCCGTTGTAATAGGCGCTCGAAGGCGGCCCGTGTTCGACGCGGATGCTATCCCAATCCACGTCCAGCTCTTCGGCCACAAGGGCGGCAAGGGTCGTGTGCACCCCCTGCCCCATTTCAGCGCGGGGCGCGATGATGGTGATACCCGTCTGGTCGATGATGACATAGGGGTTGAGCGTGGCCCCCTGATCGGGGTCCAGCGGGTTCTCGACCGGTTTTTGCACTTGATAAACGCCAAAGGCCGCGCCACCGGCCACGGCGACCGCACCGAGCAAAAGCCCGCGCCGGGTGATCTTGCCCAAAGTGCTCATTGGTTGCCCCCCATCTCGCGCGCGGCGTCCTTGATGGCGGCGCGAATGGCGCTGTAGGTGCCGCAGCGGCACAGGTTGCCGCCCATGGCCGTGTCGATCTCGTCATCGGTGGGGTTGGGAATGTTGGCCAGCAGATCCGCCGCCTGCATGATCTGGCCCGACTGGCAATAGCCGCATTGCGCGACCTGATGGCGCTCCCACGCGGCTTGCAGGGGCGTCAGGCCTTGCGCGGATAGCCCTTCGATGGTCGTGACCGCCCCCCACAGATCGCCCACGGCCACCTGGCACGAGCGCACCGCCTGCCCATCAACATGCACGGTGCACGCCCCACAGGCTGCCACGCCGCAGCCGAACTTGGTGCCGGTCAGGCCCAACTCATCGCGCAGCACCCACAGAAGAGGCGTCTCTGGCGCGGCATCGGTCTGGTAGTCGGTGGCGTTGACGGTCAGGCGGATCGACATGAGACGGACTCCTCGGCTGTGCTGTGGCAGATATGGGGCGCAACCGCGCCCTGTCCAAACACGACCCTGCGTCAGGCCCTTACGGGTAGCGCGCCGCCCCCAGAACCGGGCCAAGCCCCTGCTCTTGCACCACCACCGCCAGACCAGTACCATCGGGCAGCGCGTCTGTCACAGTGTAGCTGAAGGCCTGCGCACCGTCCCATGTGCCGAGCACGTTCCAATCTGTGACGATGTTGCGATAGGTGATCTCGCGGCCCGCATTCTCGCCGGATTCAATCTCGACCGTGGCGCGGTCCAGAAAGCGGACAAGCTGCACATCGGTCGCGTAATCCAGCACGCCGGTGGATTGCGCGGTGATGGTCACGCCGCCGCCCGCCCGTTCTGCAATGCGCACCGAAACCCGGCCAGCGCCGATGGGGTTCATCCGGTGCTCTGCCAGCAGGCCCATGACCTGCATCGCGGCATTGCCCTGCACGTCATGCACGCCGCCGATCACCATCTGCGGAGTATAGACGGATTTGCGGCCCATACGCCGCGCGTAAGACTTCTGACGCTCGCTGAACTGCGTTTGCCCGAACGTGTCGGCCCAGCCGATGTAATCCCAGTAATCCACATGCAGCGCCAGTGGCAGGATTTCCTCGTGCTGCGCCATCTGGTTCAGCAACTCATCCGCCGGCGGGCAGGCCGCGCAACCTTGCGAGGTGTAAAGTTCGACCACGATCGGGCTTTGCTGCGCCAGTCCCGGCCCGGCCAGTCCGAGTGTCGCAGCAAAGGCAATGGCAGCAGTAAGGTTAACTTGCATCAACGGCTCGTTTCTTGATCCCTTCGCGATCTAACCACCCCGGACGGCCACGGCCAATCAAGGTTTTGCGAGGGTCTGACACACGCGGCACAAAGGCCACAGGCAGCGCTTGAGGTGATTTTTGTGCACAACGGTATACAAAAATGCGCAATCCCCCTTGATCGCGGCACCGCAGAATGGCAAATGCAAAGGGCCAAGACCCCTGTCCACATATTACGGAGGCCCAGCCCCATGACCATTATCGTCGGCAAAGACAGCGCGGGTGCGCGCAAGACGCTTACCGTCGCAGGCAAATCCATCGCCTATTACTCGATCCCGGCCGCGCAGGCCGCGGGCCTGGGCGAATTCGACAAGCTGCCCGCCGCGCTGAAAGTGGTGCTGGAAAACATGCTGCGCTTCGAGGATGGCAAGACGGTGACGACCGACGACATCCGCGCCTTTGCCGACTGGGCCGCACAAGGTGGCAAGAACCCGCGCGAGATTGCCTATCGCCCCGCCCGCGTGCTGATGCAGGACTTCACCGGCGTGCCCGCCGTGGTGGACTTGGCCGCCATGCGCGACGGTATCAAGGCACTGGGGGGCGATGCGCAAAAGATCAACCCGCTGAACCCGGTCGATCTGGTCATCGACCACTCGGTCATGATCGACGAATTCGGCAACCCGCGCGCGTTCCAGATGAACGTGGACCGCGAGTATGAGCGCAATATCGAGCGCTATACCTTTCTGAAATGGGGTCAGAAGGCGTTCAACAATTTCCGCGTTGTGCCGCCGGGCACCGGCATCTGCCACCAGGTGAACCTTGAATACCTCGCGCAAACCGTCTGGACCGATACCGACCAGAATGGCGCGGAAGTGGCCTACCCTGATACGCTCGTGGGCACCGACAGCCACACCACCATGGTCAACGGTCTGGCGGTTCTGGGCTGGGGTGTCGGCGGGATCGAGGCAGAGGCCGCGATGCTGGGTCAGCCCGTGTCGATGCTGATCCCCGAAGTCGTGGGCTTCAAGCTGACCGGCGCGATGGTCGAAGGCACTACCGCCACCGACCTTGTGCTGAAGGTCGTGCAAATGCTGCGCGCCCATGGCGTGGTCGGCAAATTCGTCGAATTCTACGGCGAAGGGCTGGACCACCTGCCGCTGGCGGACCGCGCCACCATCGCCAACATGGCGCCCGAATACGGCGCGACCTGTGGCTTCTTCCCGATTGACGACGAAACCCTGCGTTACCTGCGCCAGACCGGCCGCGACGAGGACCGCGTGGCACTGGTCGAAGCCTATGCCAAGGAAAACGGCTTCTGGCGCGGGGCGGATTACGCGCCCGTCTACACCTCGACGCTGGAGCTGGACATGGGCAGCGTCGTGCCCGCCATTTCCGGCCCGAAACGCCCACAGGACCACACGCCGCTGGATCAAGCCGCCGCCAAGTTTCTGGACGTTGTGTCGGAATATCGCGGCGTGGCCACGGATAATGAGGCTGCCGAGATGGCAGATGAGGGCCCTGCCCCCACTGCCCCCGCCGACCCGCGCAAATCCGCGCCCGTCAAGGGCGAGGATTACAGCTTGCGCGACGGCTCTGTCGTGATCGCGTCGATCACGTCCTGCACCAACACGTCGAACCCCTATGTGATGATCGGCGCGGGGCTTGTCGCCCGCAAGGCCCGTGCGCTGGGTCTGACCCGCAAGCCTTGGGTCAAAACCTCGCTCGCGCCCGGTTCCCAGGTCGTGTCGGCCTATCTGGAAGCGGCGAACCTGCAAGAGGATCTGGACGCCATCGGCTTCAACCTTGTGGGCTATGGCTGCACCACCTGCATCGGCAACTCTGGCCCGCTGCAAGAGGAAATTTCCAAGGCGATCAACGAAAACGACCTGATCGCCACCAGCGTGCTGTCGGGCAACCGCAACTTTGAAGGCCGCATCAGCCCCGATGTGCGCGCGAACTACCTCGCCAGCCCGCCCTTGGTGGTGGCCTATGCGCTGGCCGGGGACATGAATATCGACATCACCAAAGACCCGATCGCGCAGACGCCGGACGGCAAGGATGTCTACCTCAAAGACATCTGGCCGACCCAGAAAGAGGTCGCGGACCTTGTGGAAGCGACCGTCACGCGCGACGCGTTCCAGTCGAAATACGCCGATGTGTTCAAGGGTGACGAGAAATGGCAGGCCGTCAAGACCACCGACTCGGAAACCTATGATTGGCCGGCCTCGTCGACCTATATCCAGAACCCGCCCTATTTCCGGGGCATGGGCACCGAAGCGGGCAGCATTTCCGACCTGAAAGGCGCGCGTATTCTGGCACTTCTGGGCGACATGGTCACGACCGACCACATCAGCCCGGCGGGCAGCTTCAAGGCCTCGACCCCCGCAGGCCGCTACCTGGAAGAGCGCCAGGTGCCGGTGCGCGAGTTCAACAGCTACGGCTCGCGTCGCGGCAACCACGAGGTGATGATGCGCGGCACCTTCGCCAATATCCGCATCCGCAACGCCATGCTGGACGGGGTCGAGGGCGGCTATACCAAGGGGCCGGATGGTCAGCAAACGTCGATCTTCGACGCCGCGATGGCCTATCAGGCCGAAGGCACACCGCTTGTCGTGATCGGCGGCAAGGAATACGGCGCAGGCTCCAGCCGCGATTGGGCGGCGAAGGGCACGAACCTGCTGGGTGTGAAAGCCGTGATCGCGGAAAGCTTCGAGCGCATTCACCGCTCGAATTTGGTCGGCATGGGGGTTATCCCCTTCGAATTCACCGGCGGCGACACCCGTGAAAACCTTGGCCTGACCGGCGACGAAGTTATCAATATCAGCGGCTTGGAAGGCGATCTTAAACCACTTTCCGAAGTGCCCTGCACGATCACCTTTGCCGATGGCACGGAAAAGACGATCACGCTGAAGTGCCGCATCGATACCGGCATCGAGAAGGAATATGTCGAGCATGGCGGCGTGCTGCATTACGTGCTGCGCAACCTCGCCAAGGCCGCGTAATCGCTTCACATTCCCGACAGCCCCCGGCGCGACCCTCGCGCCGGGGTTTTCCTTTGCGCGGGCTTGAGGTTATCTGTCCAAAAACCCGGAGATCGCATGGCCACCCGTATCGTTGCGCTTGTTTTCCTTGGGCTGTTTCTGGCCTTCGTGGCCGTCATGGCCTCTGTCACCCTGTTCGTGCGTGACCCTCTGCCCATCATCGGGCCGAACCAGCGCCTTGGACTGGAGACCACGCAAATCACCCCGCCGCTGCGCGCCGAAATCGCGGTCAGCGGCGATTACGAGGCCACGATCACCGTCACCCCCATCGAGCAGGTCGACCGCGTGCGCCTGCGTTTCACCGGCGCCGATGACATCCCGCTTCTGGCGGATGGCAACACCGCCGAAGGGCAATTCACCCGCACCGGCCGGTGGGAACTGGTGCTGACCGCAGGCGGCACAGAGGAAGTGCTGGCCTTCGTGCTGCGAGACTAGGCGCTTCGCGCGGCGAAAGCGCGCGCAGGCTGTTCACAAGCCTGTTCAGGCGGTTAGGATGGGCGGCAACCAAAGATGCGGGGCCGCCCTTGTTCGAAACCATCATCCTCAGCTTTGCCTTCGCCTTTGGCCTTGCGGTGCGCCAAGTGGGCCTGCCCCCGCTGGTGGGCTTTCTGGCCGCGGGCTTTGCCATAAACGCGCTTGGTGCGCCCTTGGGCCTGCCGCAGGAAACCGGGCCGATCCTGCACCATGTCGCGCATCTGGGTGTGCTGCTCTTGCTGTTCACGGTGGGGCTGAAGCTGAAACTGGGCCAGATCGCGCAACCGCAGGTCATTGGCGGCGCGGTGCTGCATTTCGCGATCAGCGTGGGCCTGTTTGCCCCCGCCGCCAAGCTGTTGATGGGCGTGGCGTGGGAAACCGCATTATTGATAGGGATCGCGCTTGCGTTCTCATCAACCGTGCTGGCGGCCAAACTGCTGGAAGGCAAACGCGAATTGGGCGCGTTCCATGGGCGCACCGCCATCGGTATCCTGATCGTGCAGGACATTATCGCGCTTGTGGTGCTGGCCATCTGGTCGGGCAAAAGCCCCAATATCTACGCACTTCTGGTGTTGGGCCTGCCACTGTTGCGCCCTGTGCTGCACAAGCTGCTGGACCTTGCGGGCCATGACGAAATCCTTGTGCTGATGGGAATGCTTCTGGCGCTGGTGATCGGTGGCTACGGGTTCGAAGCGATGGGGCTATCGTCCGAGATCGGCGCGCTGGCGATGGGGGTTCTCTTGTCGAACCACGCGCGCGCGGGCGAGCTGTCGCGCGCGCTGTGGTCGCTGAAGGAAGTATTCCTTGTCGCCTTTTTCCTTGAAATCGGGCTGACCGGCCTGCCCGATGGCCCTGCCCTGATTTTCGCGCTGGTCGTCGGGCTGGCGCTGCCGCTAAAGGGCGTGTTGTTCTATGCGCTTCTGGTCGCGTTCAAGCTGCGCGCGCGCTCGGCATTTTTGTCGGCGCTCAGCCTGACCGCCTATTCCGAATTCGGGCTGATCGTGGCGGCGGGCGTGCTGCCTGACTACCTCGTGCCCTTGGCGCTGGCCGTCACCCTGTCCTTCCTGATCGCGGCCCCCCTGAACCGCATGGCTCACCCGCTCTATGAACGGCTGGAATCGCGCCTGCAACGCTTTGAGCGCGCGACCATGCACCCGGATGAGCAACCCAAGGACTTGGGCGATGCGTCGGTTCTGGTCTTTGGCATGGGGCGCACCGGGACCGCCGCCTATGACCGCCTGCTGGATGCGGGCCTGTCGCCCGTGGGGCTGGATGCCGACACCTACCGCGTCGAGGGCCACCAAGAGGCCGGGCGCAACGCGCTTTTCGCCGATGCAGAGGACAGCAATTTCTGGCGCTCGGTCGATCTGGGCCGCATCAAGGCCGCCGTGCTGGCCTTGGGCGACCTGGAGGCCAAGGTCATCGCCGTGCGGTCGCTGCGCGCGCGCGGCTTCACCGGCCCGGTGATTGCGCATGTCATGCATGAAGACACCCGCCACGTTCTGCGCGAGGCGGGTGCGGATTATACCTATCTGACGATGACGCAGGCGGGTGTGAACCTCGCCGACCGCACGCTGACCGTGCTAGAGGTTGAGGGCGAGCATGGCGCTTAACGCGCCGCCGCCGCCTCCATCGCGGGGCGGATGCGGGTTTCCATGATCTCGCGCGTGATGGGCCCGGCATAGCGGAATTCGATGGTGCCGTCGCCCGCAACCACGAAGGTTTCCGGCAGGCCCACGACGCCCCAATCCAGCCCGGTGCGCGCGGCGGGGTCGGACCCGATGGCGCGGAACGGATCGCCCAATTCGTCCAGAAAATCCTCTGCCTTGTCGGCCTGATCGCGGTAGTTCACGCCGTAGATGACCGTGCCTTCCTGCGACAGCTCTTCCAAGAACGGGTGCTCGGCGCGGCAAGGCGGGCACCATGTGGCCCAGAAATTGACCAGCGTCACCTCGCCCTCGCGCAGCATGTCATCGGTGAAGAGCGTGCGCTCGCCCAGTTGCTCCACGCCCAAGGCAGGCGCTTGCTGGCCCGCGCGGGCAGAGGGCAGCTCGTCGCGGCCCTCGCGGAAGTTGCCGATCAGGAACAGCGCCGCAAGGCCCAGAAACAGCAGCGGCGGCAGGAACATCAAGGGGCGGATTTTACCCATGTTTTCCTCGTTTCTTTTCAAACGCATCCAGTTCGCGCCGCACCCGGCGGCCGCGCGCGATATACCAGCCGACCAGCGCGAGCAGCATTGCAAGCGACACCACATAGGCCGACGTCACCTCGACCGCGTATCGTCCAAGATCGGGCATCATGCCATGCGCTCCCGTGCGACAAGGGCTTTCATGCGGCGGGCGCGGATTTCGGTGCGCGTGCCCGCCAGCACGAGCGCGAGAAAGATCAGCCCGAAGCCCACCATGCAGGTATAAAGCGGCGCTTTATAGGCCCAGTCCATGCGCGTGCCGGGTGCGACCGACAGCGACGCGCCCTGATGCAGCCCTTGGTTCCAGAACATTGCGGCGTAGCGCGACAGCACCGCGAAAACAGACCCGACAAGGCACAGCACGGCGGTCAGGTCCGCGCCCGTGTCGGGGTCGTCAATCGCGGCCCACATGGCGATATAGCCCAAGTAGAACAGGAACAGGATGAGGAACGAGGTCAGCCGCGGATCCCACGCCCACCATGTGCCCCACATGGGCTGGCCCCAGACTGCACCTGTAATCAGCCCTATCACGGTCATCGTGGCCCCGATGGGGGCGGCTGCACGGGCGGCCAGCGCGCTGACATGGTGGCGGCGGATCAGCCAGATCAGGCTGGCCACCAGCATCATGACCCAAGCATTGATCGCCATCATCGCGGCGGGCACATGGATGAAGACGATTTTCACGGTCGACCCCTGACGAAAATCATCGGGCGTGAAGAAGAACCCCCAGATCAACCCGGTGGCCGTGACAACCACGGCGGCAACCGCCACGATAGGCAGCAGCCAATCCGTGGTGCGCATGAATTTCAAAGGGTTGGCATATTCCCAGAGCGACGACATGAGCATTACCTATCTTTGGGTGGGGTGGCTCTCAAGCGAAACAGATGCGGATCACCGAAGGTTTATCCGGATGACATGGGCAGAGGCAAAGGGCAATAATGCCACAGCCCCCGCCGTGATCCCGGCGAGCAGCGCGAGCGGCGTGCCCACGGCCAGCCCTTGCGCCCCGCGCGAGACGACCTCTGCCCCGAACACGAGCGTCGGGATATAAAGCGGCAGCACCAAGAGCGACAGCAAAAGCCCGCCCCGCTTCAGCCCCACGGTCAGGGCCGCGCCAAAGGTGCCGATCACCGACAGCGCGGGCGTGCCAAGCGCAAGCGACAGCAAAAGCCAGCCATAGGCGGGCACCGGCAGGCTGAGCAGCAGGCCCAACACCGGCGAGACCAGCACAAGCGGCACCCCCGTGGTCAGCCAATGCGCGAGCGCCTTGATCGTGACGACCCCTTCCAGCGGCACGGGCGCGGTGGCCAGCAGATCGAGCGAGCCGTCTTCGTAGTCGAGCGCGAAAATCCGGTCGAGCGACAAAAGGCATGCCAGCAAAGCGCCCACCCACAGAATACCCGGCGCGATCAGCGCCAGCGTGGGGCGGTCTGGGCCGACGCCCAAGGGCACAAGCACCGCAAGGATCAGGAAGAATGCCAACCCGAGGCCAAAGCCCCCGCCCGCGCGAAACGCCAGACGCAAATCTCGAAGCAAGAGCGCGATCATAGAAACGCCTCGTCAAACCCGCCCGACGGCTCTGGCAGCTTTGCCTTGAAGGGGGCAAGGTCCAAGACCTGCGCCTCTGGCAAGCCAAGGTCGATATGCGTGGCCATCAGCGCCATGCCGCCACTGGCTAGATGCCCGCGCACCACATCGGCAAAGAGCGCGACCGACGCCGCATCCAGCGACACGGTCGGTTCATCCAGCACCCAGACGGGCCGCCCCGTCACCATCAGCCGCGCCAGCCCCAACCGCCGCTTTTGCCCTGCCGACAGGTTCTGTGCCGCGCGGTCGGCCAAGCTGCGCAGGTTCATGCGGTCCAGCGCATGGTCGATGCCCTTGGTGCCGTAGATCGCGGCCCAAAAGCCAAGGTTCTCGGTCACGCTCAGCGTGGCTTTCAGCCCATCGGCATGACCGGCATAGGCAATCGCATCGGGTGCGCAGTCGATATGGCCGTCCAGCGCCGGTTGCAGCCCGGCAATCGTGCGCAAGGCGGTGGTTTTGCCGCAGCCATTCGGGCCGCGCAGCACCAGCGCCTGACCGGGTGCCAGCGCGAAGCTGACCCCTTCCAGAATGGGCAAACCGCCACGGGCGCAGGCCAGATCTGTTACCTTCAAAGACATGAATGTCCGCATAGCCCGCTTTGCGCCCCAAGGGAAGGGCGCGGCGCTATTCCACCGTCACGGATTTCGCCAGGTTGCGCGGCTGGTCCACATCGGTGCCACGGTGCAGCGCGGTATGGTAGGCGATCAGCTGCGCAGGCACGGCATAGACGATGGGCGCGATCAGGTCGGGCACGGGCGGCATTTGCAGCCGGTGGGGCACCTCGCCCGCCGCCGCCAGCCCCGCCGGGTCCGACACCAGCAGCACCTGACCCTGCCGCGCCATCACCTCCTGCATGTTCGAGACGGTCTTGTCATACAGCCCGTCATGCGGGGCGAAGACAATGACCGGGAATTCCGAGTCGATCAGCGCGATCGGCCCGTGTTTCAGCTCACCCGCTGCATAAGCTTCGGCATGGATGTAGCTGATTTCCTTCAGTTTCAGCGCGCCCTCCAACGCCAGTGGATACATCGTGCCGCGCCCAAGAAACAGCACGTCGCGCGCTTGGGCCAGCATCTTGGTCAGGCGTTCAATCTCGCCCTCGCGGTCCAGCGCTTGCGCCACAAAGCCCGGCAGGCTGTGCAGTTCTTCGAGCAGCCGCGCGTAGCGCTCTGCGCTCAGATACCCGCGCGCGCGACCCGCTTCCAGCGCCAGAACCGCCAGCACCAGAAGCTGCGCGGTGAACGCCTTGGTCGAGGCCACGCCGATTTCGGGACCGGCATGGATCGGCAGCGCCACGTCGCTTTCCCGCGCGATGGACGAGGTCGGCACATTCACAACCGAGATGACCTGTGCGACATGCGGCTTCACATGGCGCAGCGCGGCCAGTGTATCAGCGGTTTCGCCCGACTGGCTGACGAAGAGCGCCATGTTATTCGCGCCCAGAACCGGCTCGCGGTAGCGGTATTCGCTGGCGATATCCAGTTCCACCGGCAGGCCCGCGTATTTCTCGAACCAGTATTTCGCCACTTGGCAGGCGTAATAGGCCGTGCCGCAGGCAACCATGATAAGCCGGTCGGTGCGCGCGAAATCGACAGCGGCGGGCAGTTCCAGCGCGTTGCCGTCCAGCCCCGAATAGAACCCGAGCGCCGCTTTCAGGATCGCGGGCTGTTCGGCCATTTCCTTGGCCATGAAATGGCGGTGGCCGGATTTGTCTACCCGCGTGGTTTCCAGGTTGATGCGCGTGATGGGCCGGTTGGTCTGCTGGCCGTCGGCGTCGTAGATCTGCGCGCCTGCGCGCGTCAGCACCGCCATGTCGCCTTCTTCCAGATAGGTGATGCGGTCGGTCATCTCGGACAGCGCAATCGCGTCGGATCCAAGGAACATCTCGCCCTTACCATGCCCGAGGCACAAGGGCGAGCCGCGGCGCGCGCAGATAATCAGATCATCCTCGCCATCGAAGACGAAGGCCACGGCGAAAGCCCCTTCCAGCCGCGAAAGCGTTTCGCGCGCGGCCTGCACCGGGCTGCGGCCTTCGTCCAGCAGGCGCGAGGTCAGTTGCACGATGGTTTCGGTATCGGTCTGGCTTTGGAATTCGGCACCCGCGGCGGTCAGTTCCTCGCGCAGCGTGCGGAAATTCTCGATAATGCCGTTATGCACCACCGCCACGCGCCCCGCGCGGTGCGGGTGGGCGTTCGCGACCGTCGGGCCGCCATGCGTGGCCCAGCGGGTATGGCCAATGCCCACCCGGCCCGGCAGAGGGTGATGCACCAATTCGTCCGACAGGTTCACCAGCTTGCCCACCGCGCGGCGGCGGTCCAGCACGCCCTTGTTCACGGTGGCAATGCCCGCGCTGTCATAGCCGCGATATTCCAGCCGTTTCAGCGCCGACAGGATTGCGGGCGACACTTCGTGCTGGCCAAGGATTCCGACAATACCGCACATCTGCTTTAGCCCTTGTTCTTCTGTGCCTTGCGCGCGCGCAGCATGTCCATCAGCTTCGCGCCAAGGCCGGGTTTGTTCACCTGCTCGGCGCGGGCCAAGGCCAGATCGCCCGCAGGCACATCGCGGGTAATCACCGACCCCGACCCGGTCAGCGCGCCCGCGCCCACCGTGACGGGTGCCACCAGCATGGTGGACGAACCGATGAACGCCCCCTCGCCGATCGTGGTGCGGTGCTTGAAGACGCCGTCGTAATTGCACGTCACCGTGCCCGCGCCCAGATTGGCGCGCGCGCCCACATCGGCATCGCCCACATAGGACAGGTGGTTGACCTTTGCGCCCTCGCCCAGTTGGGCATTCTTCACCTCGACGAAATTGCCGATGCGCACGTCTTCGGCCAGTTCCGCACCGGGGCGCAGGCGGGCATAGGGGCCGACCACCGCGCCCCGGCTGACATGGGCCCCTTCCAGATGGCTGAAGGCGCGGATGGTCGCGCCCGATTCGACGGTTACATCGGGGCCAAAGACGACATAAGGCTCGATCACGCTGTCGCGGCCAAGGAATGTGTCCTGCGCGAAGATGACCGTGTCGGGCGCTTGCAGGGTCACCCCGTTTTCCATCGCGTCCCGCCGCGCCTGCGCCTGAAAGGCTGCTTCGGCGGCGGCGAGTTCGGCGCGGGTGTTGATGCCCAGTGTCTCTGCCTCTGGGCAGGTCACGATGCCTGCGCTCAGGCCCTTCGCGCGGGCCAGCGCCACCACGTCGGTCAGGTAATACTCGCCAGAGGCGTTGTTATTTCCGACCTCTGCGATCAGGTCGAACAGAACCGCGCGGTCGGCGCACAGAACCCCGCTGTTGCACAGGGTGATCGCGCGCTCGTCCTCGGTTGCGTCCTTGAATTCGACAATCCGCTCCAGCCGGTCGCCATTCGCCACCAGCCGCCCATAGCGCCCCGGATCGGCCGCGTGAAAGCCCAGCACGACCACGTCATGCGCCGCGCGCGCGGCTTGCAGCGCTTCCAGCGTTTCGGGCCGGATAAAGGGCGTGTCGCCATACAGAACAACCACATCGCCCGCCTGCCCCACCAGCGCACCCCGCGCCTGATCGACCGCATGGGCAGTGCCAAGCTGTTCGGGCTGGGTGACGATCTGCGCCTGCGGGTCTTCGTCGGCCACGACTGCTGCCACCTGCTCGGCCCCGTGGCCCACGACGACGACCACGCGCTCGGGATCGAGCGCGCGGCCCGCGCGCATGGCATGAACGACCAAGGGGCAGGACGCCAGCTTGTGCAGCACTTTCGGCAGGTCGGATTGCATACGGCTGCCTTGCCCGGCGGCAAGAATGACAAGCGAGATACTCATGGCCCCTCGATACGGTTCTGGATTTCGCCTGAATGCGCGGATTGGCGCTCAGACGCAAGTGGGCGGCCCATCACGCCTGATTTCAGCATGAAACAGGCGCAAGAACCCGCCGATTTGACCGATATCAATGTATCTTTTTAGAATGCTGCGATCTTGGCACCACACAGGCCGCCGCAAAGCCCGCGATGGCCCAAGGCAAAGGACACGCACCCATGTATAACTCGATCATCATCGCCGCGGCCCTGTTCAACGAGGGCGCGACCACGCGCGCCGCGTTGGAAAAGGCCAAAACGCTGCTCAATCCCGGCGGCACGGTCACGCTGGTCCATGTCATCGAAGAGGTGCCGGGCTATGTCGCGGCCTCTATCCCGAAAGAGCATATGGGCGCACGCCAGCGCGAGGTGCAGGAACAACTGGACGAGATGGCCAAGGCGGCTGGCGAGATGACCGTGAAATCCACCATCCGGCATGGTCAGCCCTCTGCCTCAATTCTGGGGGCCGCCAAAGAAGCAGGGGCCGATCTTATCATGATCGCCAGCCACAAGCCGGGGCTGAGCGATTATTTCATCGGCTCGACCGCCGCGCGCATCGTGCGCCATGCACAATGCTCGGTGCTGGTCACGCGCTGACACCATAAGGGGCCGCGCGGTTTGCCAAGCGCGCGGCCCTGTGCCAGTCTGAGAGGGCATCACACTCACCGCCCGGAGGACAGCATGTATAATTCCATCGTCGTGGCCGTCGCCTTGTTCAACCAAGGGGCCACCAGCCGCGCGTTGATCGAAAAGGCCAACAGACTGATCGGCCCAGACGGCACGATCACCCTTGTTCATGTGCTGGACGAGGTGCCCGCCTATCTGGCCGCCGCCGTCGCGAAAGAGCAATTGCTGGAACACCGCAAGGCCATCCGCGAGCAGCTCGACTCGCTCGCCGCCACCGCCAAGGCGAAACGCGTCGATGTCGATATTCGCGGCGGGCGTCCGTCCGAGAATATCCTCGCCTGCGCCGAGGAATGCCATGCCGACCTTATCATGATCGCCAGCCACAAGCCGGGCATGGGCGATTATTTCATCGGCTCGACCGCGTCGCGGGTGGTGCGCCACAGCCAAGTGTCGGTTCTGGTCAGCCGCTGACGCTTTTTTCGCGCCATGTGACGCGAACAAGCCTTTCCCGCGCCGTGCAAAAGGGTATCTGGAACCCTGTTGATTGGCAGGTAGGCACAGCATGTCCGACGCATTGGTGATCTTCACGCCCTCTGGCAAACGGGGGCGGTTCGCCCTTGGCACGCCCGTGCTGACGGCGGCGCGGAAATTGGGGGTGGACCTCGATTCGGTCTGCGGCGGGCGCGGCATTTGTTCCAAGTGCCAGATCACGCCGGGCTATGGCGATTTTCCCAAACATGGCGTGAATGTCGCCGCCGACGCGCTGTCCGCGTGGAACGCGGTCGAGCAGCGCTACAAGGACAAGCGCGGGCTGATCGACGGGCGGCGTCTGGGCTGTCAGGCGCAGATCATGGGCGATGTGGTCATCGACGTGCCAGCGGAAAGCCAGCTTCACAAACAGGTCGTGCGCAAGGATGCCAGCGCCCGGCCCATGGTCATGGACCCGGCGACGCGCCTGTTCTTTGTCGAGGTGGCCCAACCCGACATGCACGAGCCTTCGGGCGATCTGGAACGGCTTGGGGCGGCCTTGCGCACGCAATGGGACGTGGCCGAGATTTCGATGGGGTTGGACGTGCTGCGCAAGCTGCAACCCACCTTGCGCGCCGGCAATTGGCAGGTCACGGTCGCGCTGTTTGCCGACCACTCGGGCGGGCCGGCGCAGGTGCTCGACATCTGGCCGGGGCTGTATGACGGCGCGCTTTACGGGCTGGCGATTGATCTGGGATCAACCACCATCGCCGCGCATTTGTGCGATCTGCGCGATGGGCAGGTCGTGGCGTCCTCTGGCATCATGAACCCGCAAATCCGCTTCGGCGAAGACCTGATGAGCCGTGTCAGCTACGCCATGATGAACCCCGGCGGCGATGCAGAGATGACGCGCGCGGTGCGCGACAGTCTTGATACGCTGATCGCCGCGCTGGCATCAGACGCGGGCTGCAACGCGCGCCAGATCATGGAAGTGGTGATCGTGTGCAACCCAGTCATGCACCATCTGTTGTTGGGCGTGGACCCGGTGGAACTGGGTCAAGCCCCCTTTGCACTGGCCACATCGGGCGCGCTGTCGCTTGGGGCGCGCGACTTGGACCTGACCGCGCTGAACCCCGCCGCGCGCGCCTATCTTCTGCCCTGCATCGCGGGGCATGTGGGGGCGGATGCCGCCGCCGTGGCGCTGTCGGAAGCGCCAGAGCAATCGGATGACCTTGTGCTGATCGTCGATGTCGGCACGAATGCCGAGATCCTCTTGGGCGACACGCGCCGCGTGCTGGCCTGTTCCTCGCCCACCGGACCGGCCTTCGAGGGCGCACAAATCTCCTCTGGTCAGCGCGCCGCGCCCGGCGCCATCGAACGCATCGAAATCGACCCCTTCACAAAGGAGCCGCGCTTCCGCGTCATCGGGTCGGACCTATGGTCGGATGACCCCGAATTCGCCGCCAATGTCACCGGCATATGCGGTTCGGGCATTATCGAGGCCGTGGCAGAAATGCGCATGGCAGGGCTGGTCGATGCCTCTGGGCTGATCGGGTCGTCGGCGCAAACCGGGACAGAGCGCTGCGTGCCAGAGGGGCGCACGCACGCCTATGTCATCCATGACGCCACCGCCACCGGTGGGCCGCGCATTACCGTCACCCAAGGCGACATCCGCGCGATCCAGCTTGCGAAATCGGCGCTTTATGCGGGGGCGCGGCTGTTGATGGATGAAATCGGCACCGACACGGTCGACCGCATCGTTCTGGCGGGCGCGTTCGGCGCGCATATCAGCCCCAAACACGCGATGGTGCTGGGCATGATCCCCGACGCGCCCTTGGACCGTGTCACAAGTGCCGGGAACGCGGCGGGCACGGGCGCGCGCATGGCGCTCTGCTCGAAATCCGAGCGCGCGGCGATCGAGCGGACCGTGACCCGCATTCACAAGGTCGAAACCGCGATAGAGCCGCGCTTCCAGGAACATTTCGTGGCCGCCAATGCCCTGCCCCATGCAACCGCCCCCTTCCCGCACCTGTCGCAGGTGGTGACGCTGCCGCAGGTCAGCTTCAACAGCGGCGGCAGCGAAGGGCGGCGGCGCAAACGGGGTTGAAGCGGGGCGGCGGCAGGTTAGCTTGCGCGCCATGACACAGATCGACCTTGCCCATCGCACCCGCCTGCCCGACGCGCTTCGCGTGTTGCTGGAACAATATCCGCGCAACATGTGGGAAAGCCATCATAATTTCGACGGGCTGACCCGCTTCTGGCTGGAGCGGCACCTGATGTTCCGCCGCGCCCTGGCGCAATGGCAGGACGACACGCGCGGCTTTCTGGATGCCGGGCGCGATGCGCCGGCGCATGGGCAGATGACGGCGCGTTTGGGGGGCTTCCTGATAAACGAGTTGCACGGGCATCATCACATAGAAGACGCGCATTACTTCCCGGTTCTGGCACAGGCAGAGGCGCGGCTGGCGCAGGGGTTCGAGTTGCTGGATGCCGACCACCACGCGCTGGATGCGCAGCTTTCCGCGCTGACGGATGCGGCGAATGGCCATCTGCGCGCGTTGCAGGACAAGGGCGCCGACCAAAAGGCCAGCGCGGGGGCGATGTTGGCGCAGTTGGAAGGTTTTGAGCGCTTTCTGGACCGCCATCTGGTCGACGAGGAAGAGCTGGTGGTGCCGACGATCCTGCACCATGCGCTGAAATTTTAAACCGAAGCCCGTGGTTAACAGGCGCGGAACGCGCCCCACGGGCAGCGGTGGGCCGCCCCAGAGGCCTGCCGCTTTGGAAACCGCAAGTGCTCCGCTCACGGGTTATGCGGACTTGGTCGCCATAAAGTGCCCAAATCCACGCGCGGCAGCGGCAGACCGCGGCCCGCCGCTGCCCTGCCCCTACGCCGCCAGCGCCGCGTCCACCGCCTGTGCCAGCCGCCCGACGATCTGGTCGACATCGTCTTTCGTTACGATGAAGGGCGGTGCCAGCAGCACATGATCGCCGCGCACCCCGTCAATGGTCCCTCCCATCGGGTAGACCATAAGCCCCCGCGCCATCGCTTCGGTCTTGATCCGCGCGTGCAGTTTGCGCGCGGGGTCGAAGGGCGCTTTCGTGTCACGATCAGCCACCAGTTCGATCGCCTGAAACAGCCCGCGCCCGCGAATATCGCCCACATGCGCGTGCTGGCCAAAGGCCGCTTGCAATTGGTCGCGCAGATGCGCGCCCATGGCCTGCACATTGCCCAACAGATTGTCGCGCGCAATGACCTTTTGCACCGCCAAAGCCGCCGCCGCCGCCATCGGGTGGCCCATATAGGTATGCCCGTGCTGGAAAAACCCGGTCCCCTTGGCAAAGGCCTGATAGATGCGGTCGCTGAGCAGCGTCGCCCCCACCGGCTGATAGCCGCCGCCCAAGCCCTTGGCGATGGTCAGAAGGTCAGGCACCACGCCATCCTGTTCGCAGGCATAGAGGCTGCCGGTGCGCCCCATGCCGCACATGACTTCATCAAGGATCAGCAAAACGCCGTACTTGTCGCAAATCGCGCGGATCTGCTTGAAATAATCGCCCACCGACGGGACCGCGCCCGCCGTCGCACCCACCACGGGTTCGGCGATAAAGGCACAGACCGTGTCGGGGCCAAGCTCCAGTATCTTCGCTTCCAGCTCGCCCGCCGCGCGGGTGGCATAAGCGGCATCGGTTTCGCCCGCCTGCTGTTCGCGATAGGCGAAACAGGGCGCGATGTGATGCGCGTCCATCAGAAGCGGTTTGAACTGCGCGCGCCGCCATTCGTTGCCGCCCGCCGCCAGTGCACCCAACGTGTTGCCGTGATAGCTTTGGCGGCGCGCGATGATGTGGCGGCGCTGGGGCTGGCCGGTTTCGGTGAAATACTGGCGCGCCATCTTCAGCGCCGCCTCGACCGCCTCGGACCCGCCTGACACGAGGTAGACGTGGTCCAGCCCCTCGGGCGCATCGGCCACAAGCCGGTCGGCCAGTTCCTCTGCCACATCGGTGGTGAAAAAGCCGGTATGCGCATAGGCCAGCTTGTCGAGTTGTTCATGCAGTGCCGCCAGAACATCCGGGTGCCCATGCCCAAGGCAGGACACCGCCGCGCCGCCAGAGGCGTCGATATAGGTGCGCCCCTCTGTGTCGGTAAAGCGGATCCCCTGCGCGGAACGGGCCACGCGCGGGGCGGAATGGATGGAGCGGTGCAGAAGATGGGTCATGGCGCGGCCTTTTGGATGCTGGCCCCGGCATACCCCATGCGCCGCCCATGGATCAATGAAAACCGGCTAGAGCGCGGTGCCAGAGGCCGGGAAAAGCTCGTCCCGTGCGGTGTAATCCTGCCCATTGGCCAACAGGCACATGCGCCCGTCGGGCAGGCTGACGGTGATGGTCCACGCGCCCGCCTCAGAGGCGAAGGTTTCCATGATCGACTGGCCCGCATGGCCCACCGCGCGACGGGTTTGTTCCGCCTTGGCCAGCATGTCCAAAACCTTGGCGCGGGCGGCGCAGGGCATGGTCTGCGCCTGGGCGGTGCTGGCGCAGACGGCGAAACAAAGGGCAAGGAAAAGACGCATATCGGTGCTCCGTCACAGGATGACCCCACGTCGCACAGCCTGCCCGACAGGTGCAAAAGCTTGGTTAATGTGGCGCACGCGCCATGTTTGCGCACAAAAGTATACCGATTTGCCGCATTGCAGCATATTACCCCTTGCCATTTCTTTGCGAAACTGGTGGAACCGGCGCAAGATTCTTGCTTTCGGAGGTCACGATGGACACCCGCCCCTTCCGGTCCGTGCTGTATATTCCCGGCTCGAAAGAACGCGCGTTGCACAAGGCAACCGACCTGCCCACCGATGCGATCATCTTCGATCTGGAAGATGCCGTCGCCATCGACGAAAAACCCCGCGCGCGCAAGCTGCTGGCAGAGACGCTTCAAACGCTGGATTATGGCAACCGCGCGAAGCTGGTGCGCATCAACGCGCTGAGCAGCGAATGGGGTGCGGATGATCTGGACGTGATCGCCGCCGCCCGCCCCGAGGCGATCCTGCTGCCCAAGGTCGATTGTGCCGCTCATATCGAGGATCTGGCCCGCCGTCTGGATGCCCGCCCCGAGACCGCCGAGACCCGCATCTGGGCCATGATGGAATCGCCCCTTGGCATTCTGAACGCGCTGGAAATTGCCGGCGCGCCGCGCATGGCAGGCTTTATCATGGGCACCAACGATCTGGCCAAGGACATGGGCCTGCGCTACCGCGCCGACCGGATGCCGCTCTTGGCCAGTCTGCAAATGGGGGTTCTGGCCGCCAAAGCGCGCGGGCTGGTCGTGGTCGATGGGGTCTATAACGCGTTCCGCGACGGCGCGGGCCTGAAGGCCGAATGCGAGCAGGGCCGCGACATGGGCTTTGACGGCAAAAGCCTGATCCACCCTGCGCAGCTGGAAATCGCCAACCGCATCTTCGCGCCCTCGTCAGACGAGATCGACACCGCGCGCCGCCAGATCGAAGCCTATAACGCCGCCACCGCGCGCGGCGAGGGCGTGGCGGTTCTGGATGGAAAGATCGTCGAGAATCTGCACATAGTCACCGCGAAACAAATCCTGGCGAAGGCGGAAGCCCTCGCCTCTTGAGGGGAGTGAGCGATATGGGCACCTTGGTGCTGATCCTGGGCGTGGCGCTGTGGTGGGCAGCGCATCTGTTCAAACGCGTGATGCCCGAAAAGCGGGCGGCAATGGGCGATCAGGGGCGGCTGGCCGCGACGGGCGCGATCGTACTGTCGGTTATTCTGATGGTCATCGGCTATAAATGGGCCGATCCAATCTGGCTGTGGACGCGGCCAAGCTGGATGATCCACCTGAACAACCTGTTGGTATTCATCGCCTTTTACATGTTCGCCGTGTCGGGGATGAAAACCAACCTCGCTCGCAAGATCCGCCATCCGCAGCTGACCGGGTTCAAGGCATGGGCGACGGCGCATTTGCTGGTTGTGGGCAGCGTTCAAGGCGTGATCCTGTTTGGCGGTCTGCTGGCATGGGCGGTGGTGTCGGTTATCGTCATCAACCGCGCGAACCGCGACTGGACCCGCCCGCCCGAAGCGCCCATGTGGCGCGAAGGCGTGGCGCTGGTGTCTGCCGTGTTCCTGATGCTGGTTGTTGGCATCATCCATGGCTGGCTTGGCCCATGGCCCTTTGGCGGGGGTGCGTGATGCTGGCTTACCGCTTGCTGACGGCAGAGGACACATCGGCCTTTTGCCACAAGGTGACAGAGGCGCTGAGCAAGGGCTGGGTGCTGCATGGCAGCCCCGCCTATGCCGCGGACCCCGCCACGGGCGTGATGCGCTGCGCGCAGGCCGTGGTCAAAGAGGTGGATGCAACCTATTCGCCCGAGGTGAAGCTCGGCAGTCTCTGAGCTAAGAGGGGCTGCCGCCCCATCGGGGGCAAGCGGCCCTGCCTCCCCCGCACGTATTTTCGGCAAGATGAAGAAAAGGCCCCAAGCGTATGACTACACTTCCCAAAACCACCAAGGGCCGCTTCTTCGAAGACTACCGCATTGGCGACGAGATTGCCCATGCCGTGCCGCGCACCGTGTCGGGCGGCGAGCGCGCGCTCTACCACGCGCTTTACCCGTCGCGGGGCGCACTTTATTCGTCGGATGAATTCGCGCGCGCCTGCGGCCTGCCCGAAAGCCCGGTCGATGACCTGATGGCGTTTCACATCGTATTTGGCAAATCCGTGCCCGATATCAGCGTGAACGCGGTGGCGAATCTGGGCTATGCCCAAGGCCGCTTCCTGCGCCCCGTCTACCCCGGCGACACGTTGCGTGCGCAGTCGAAGGTGATCGGGCTGAAGCAGAACTCGAACGGCAAATCCGGTGTGGTCTATGTGCGCACCACCGGCATGAACCAGCGCGACGAATTGGTCATCGACTATGTGCGCTGGGTGATGGTCCGCAAGGGCAATCTGGACGCCCCCGCGCCCGAGACGGTGCTGCCAGAGCTGGCCGATGCCGTCAGCGCCGCCGATCTGGTGGTGCCCGAGGGGCTGCGCTTCGACGGCTATGATTGCGCGCTCGCCGGTGCCCCGCACCGTTGGGGCGATTATGCCGTGGGCGAGCAGATCGACCATGTCGATGGCATGACCATGGAAGAGGCCGAGCATATGCTGGCCACGCGGCTGTGGCAAAACACGTCGAAAGTGCATTTCGACCGCACGCAGCGGGTGGATGGCAAGCTTTTGGCCTATGGCGGGCATGTGATCTCGGTAGCGCGCGCGCTGTCCTTCAACGGGCTTGCCAATGCGCAGATGATCGTTGCGATCAACGCGGGCAGCCATGCGAACCCCTGTTTCGCGGGCGACACGATCCGCGCTTGGTCCGAAGTTCTGGACCGCGCCGAAACCGCGACCCCCGGCGTGGGCGCGCTGCGGCTGCGCACCGTGGCCACCAAGGGCGACCCGTTCGTGCTGCGTGGGGCCGAGGGCAAATACCACCGCGATGTGCTGCTGGATTTCGACTATTGGGTGCTGATGCCGATGTGAATGCGCCGGGCCAAGCCCGAATCATGCTAAGCTTTCCCCCGATCAGCTGCACGAGGAGAGAGCAAATGCGGTGTCACGTGGTCAGTGCGATGGTTCTGTTGCTTGTGCCAACGCTGGCACATGGGCAATCTGTTCTGAGTTGCGGGGCAAGTGAGCGCCCGTCATCCTTGATGGAGACGTTGAAAGGTGAATTCCGCGACGGGAATTTCCGCGCCTTCCTGGAGAAATCCGGTCGCTACCTGGCTGGCGAGGTGGCGAATTACGACAGTTATTTCGCGCGTATGGACGAGATTTTCCCAAACGGGTTTGACCTGTGTCAAACCGTTCTCGTCCGCCAAGAGGAGCCCGGCTTTCGTCAGGAAATCGTGCTTTACGAAGCCGACGCGATCAGCGGTCCGATATCGTTGTTTCTGACCTCGGTGGTCGTGAATGGCCGAGAGGAACTGCTGTATTTCAACTTCAATTCAAGCGCGACCGCCATTCTTGAACAGTTGCGCTGACGCGCGGGCGGCCAGATCGTGATCACATATCTGCGGATTTGTGATCTCAAGCTGGCAATTTGCGATCACAAAGGCCATCCAGCCGGGTTTTTTTAGCGGAAACAGCGTGGTTTTTGCGCGCAACCCCGCGCGCGACGCGTGACATTCGTGTGAAATTCGGTATGCACAGGGGCAAGAGCCGGGTCGCTTGCGACCAAGCCACATGAGAGAGGAGCCAGCCATGGCCGATGTGAACCGGGGCAATCGCCCGCTTTCCCCGCATCTTCAAGTCTACAAGCTGCCGCTGGCGGCGATCACCTCCATCCTGAACCGCATCACCGGCGTGGGCATGACGCTGGCCTCGGTGCTGATCGTGTGGTGGTTCGCGGCGGGGGCCTTCAGCGCGGGCTATTTCGATTTCGTCGATGGGTTGCTGACCTCGATCCTTGGCGAATTGGTGCTGATCGGATCGCTGGCGGCGCTGTGGTATCACATGCTCAATTCCATCCGCCACCTGATCTGGGACACGGGCCGCATGATGGATGTCGCGACCGTGGAAAAGACCAGCTACCTTGTGTTCGGCGGCACCGCCGTGCTGACCGTTCTGACCATTCTGGCCGTGTAAAAGGGGGATACCATGAGCTTCAAATCCGACTATTCCCGCGCGCATGGCCACGGCGCCGCCGGTGAAGGCCTGCACCATTGGTGGAGCCAGCGCGTCACCTCGATCGCGCTTATCCCGCTGACGCTGCTGTTCATCTTCCCGTTCGGGCGCACGCTGGGCGGCGGGCATGAAGCGTTCGTCGCCACCTATTCGAACCTGTGGCACGCGCTTGTGGCGGTGCTGTTCATCATCGCGGCCTTCGCGCATCTGCAACAGGGTTTGCAGACCGTGATCGAGGACTACGTTCCCAACAAGGCGCAGCGCACCGCCGCGCTGCTGGTCAACATGCTGCTGTGCTGGGCGCTTGGCGCGGCTGGCGTTCTGTCGGTTGCCACCGTCCTGTTCAGCGCCTGAGGAAGAAAGATGTCTGCATATAAGATCGAAGAACATACCTATGACGTGGTCGTGGTGGGCGCGGGCGGCGCGGGGTTGCGCGCAACGCTTGGCATGGCCGAGCAGGGGCTGAAAACCGCCTGCGTGACCAAGGTTTTCCCGACCCGCTCGCATACCGTGGCCGCTCAGGGCGGCATTGCTGCAAGCCTTGGCAATATGGGCCCCGATAGCTGGCAGTGGCACATGTATGACACGGTCAAGGGCTCTGACTGGCTGGGCGACACGGACGCGATGGAATACCTTGCCCGCGAAGCGCCCAAGGCGGTGTATGAGCTGGAACATTACGGCGTGCCGTTTTCGCGCACCGAGGACGGCAAGATCTACCAGCGCCCGTTTGGCGGCCACACCACCGAATTCGGCGAAGGCCCGCCCGTGCAGCGCACCTGTGCCGCCGCCGACCGCACCGGCCATGCCATGCTGCACACGCTTTATGGTCAGTCGGTGAAGCAAAAGGCAGAGTTCTTCATCGAGTATTTCGCAACCGACCTTATCATGTCCGAAGATGGCCAATGCCAGGGCGTGATGGCGTGGAAGCTGGATGACGGCACGCTGCATGTGTTCAACGCCAAGATGGTCGTTCTGGCCACGGGCGGCTACGGGCGCGCCTATTTCAGCGCAACATCCGCGCATACCTGCACCGGTGACGGCAACGGCATGGTCGCGCGCGCGGGCCTGCCGCTGCAAGACATGGAATTCGTGCAGTTCCACCCCACCGGCATTTTCGGCGCGGGCTGCCTGATTACCGAAGGCGCGCGCGGCGAAGGCGGCTATCTGACGAATTCCGAGGGCGAGCGCTTCATGGAACGCTACGCGCCGACCTACAAGGATCTGGCAAGCCGCGATGTGGTGTCGCGCTGCATGACCATTGAAATCCGCGAAGGGCGCGGGGTTGGGCCGAACAAGGACCATATCCACCTGAACCTGTCGCACCTGCCGAAAGAGGCGCTGCATCTGCGTCTGCCCGGCATTTCCGAATCCGCCCGCGTCTTTGCCGGTGTGGACGTGACCAAGGAACCCATCCCGGTGCTGCCGACCGTGCATTACAACATGGGCGGCATTCCCACGAATTACTGGGGCGAGGTGCTGAATGCCGATGCCGAGAACCCCGACCGCATCGCGCCCGGCCTGATGGCGGTGGGCGAAGCGGCCTGTGCAAGCGTGCACGGCGCGAACCGCCTGGGGTCGAACAGCCTGATCGACCTTGTGGTCTTTGGCCGTGCCGCCGCGATCCGCGCGGGGCAGATCGTGAACCCAAAAACCCCGAACCCCGAGCTGAACAAGGCCAGTGTCGAGCGCGCTCTGGACCGCTTCGACCGGTTCCGCAACTTCAACGGCGGCACACCCACGGCAGAGCTGCGGCTGGAGATGCAAAAGACCATGCAGGCCGATGCCGCCGTCTTCCGCACCGACAAGACGCTGGCCGAAGGGGTCGAGAAGATGAAGGTCGTCGCCTCGAAGATGGACGATCTGAAAGTGACCGACCGCTCGCTCATCTGGAACACCGACCTGATGGAAACGCTGGAGCTGGACAACCTGATGCCCTGCGCCATGGCAACCATCGTCGGCGCAGAGGCGCGCAAGGAAAGCCGCGGTGCCCATGCACACGAGGACTATCCCGACCGCGACGACGAGAACTGGCGCAAGCACACGCTGGCATGGGTGAATGGCGACAAGGTGGCGCTGGATTACCGCCCCGTCCACCTGAACCCGCTGACCGGCCATAACGAAGGCGGGATCGACCTGAAGAAGATCGCGCCGAAAGCGCGGGTCTATTGATCCGCGCGGCGCTTCTTGCGGCGCCCTTGGCGCTGTCGGCCTGCGCGGGTGTGCAGGACCAGCTTGCGCGCGACGCGGCCAAGCGCAGCGTCAACCCCGTGCTGGCCGAGCGCTTTCCCGGCGTGCCGCTGGAACCCGCAAGCGACTGCGTGATCGACAATGCCAGCGCGGGCGAAATCACCCGCCTGGCGCTGGCCGCAGCCCAGCCGACAGTCAGCCCGGAAACCAGCGCGCTGGTGGTCGAGATCGCCACGCGGCCCGAAACGATTAGATGTCTAGCCACGGACGGGCTTGCCCCGTTCCTGATGTAAGGAGGCAATCCATGGTCCAACTGACCCTGCCGAAGAACAGCCAGATGCGCACCGGCAAAACCTGGCCCAAGCCCGAAACCGGCGGCACGCTGCGCAAGTTCCAGATCTATCGCTGGTCGCCCGAAGATGGCGAGAACCCGCGCGTCGACACCTATTTCGTGGACCTTGACGATTGCGGGCCGATGGTGCTGGACGCGCTGATCTATATCAAGACCAAGATCGACCCGACGCTGACCTTCCGCCGGTCCTGCCGCGAAGGTATTTGCGGGTCTTGCGCGATGAATATCGACGGGCAGAACCGTCTGGCTTGTATCTTCGGCATGGACGAGGTGAAGGGCGATGTGAAAATCTACCCCCTGCCCCATATGCCGGTCATCAAGGACCTGATCCCGGACCTGACGCATTTCTACGCGCAGCACGCCAGCATCAAGCCGTGGCTGGAAACCAAGTCGAACACGCCCGCGAAAGAGTGGAAACAGTCGATCGAGGACCGCGAGAAGCTGGACGGGCTTTATGAATGCGTGATGTGCGCCTGCTGTTCCACATCCTGCCCCAGCTATTGGTGGAATGGCGACCGCTACCTTGGGCCGGCCGCGCTGCTGCACGCCTATCGCTGGCTGATCGATTCCCGCGACGAGGCCACGGGCGAGCGTCTGGACGACCTGCACGATCCGTTCAAGCTCTACCGGTGCCACACGATCATGAACTGCGCCAAGACCTGCCCCAAGGGTCTGAACCCGGCCAAGGCGATTGCCGAGATCAAGAAGATGATGGTCGAGCGCGTTCTCTGACCGCTGAAAAGGGGGGCGCTCGCGCCCCCCTCTGGGCCTGATCGGCCCATTCACCCCCCTGAGGATATTTGGGCAAGGATGAAATGGCACGGGTTCGTGCTATACCTGCCTTATGGACGACAAAGCCCCTATCGACGTGATCGTGTTGCGCGGCCTGTTGGCGATGGCCCTTGCCGGGCTGGCATTGGTCGGCATCGGCATGGCGATGACGGACAGCACCCGCGTCTTGCGCACCATGCCGCCGCCCGATTATGCGCTGGGTCTGTCAGAGGATGGGACGAGCTTCCACTTCTCGGGCCTTGTCGATTTCGGGCTGACGCGGGATTTGCGCGCCTTGGCTGCGGCGCATCCGCAGGTGAAGCGTTTGGTGCTGGACAGCCATGGCGGCTATATCGCAGAGGCGCGCGGCGCGGTCACGGTGTTGCAGGCCGAAGGGATTGCCACCCATGTCGAGGGGCATTGCGCCTCTGCCTGCGCGTTGATCTTCGCGGGCGGGGCCGCGCGGTCGCTGGCACCAGAGGCGCGGATCGGGCTGCATGGCTATGCGCTGCGCCCCGGCAACATGTATTTCGGCATGATCGACCCGCGTGCAGAGATGGCGCGCGACATGGCGATCTACCGCGCGCAAAAAGTGGCCGAGCCCTTCGTGCGCAAATTGTCAATCCTGCCGCAAGCGCCGATGTGGTATCCGGCCCATGAGGAACTGCGCGCGGCGGGGTTCGTGACCATTCCTTAGCGTTTGGGCAACTCGGCCAGCACCGCCTGCGCCGCCGCGCGGGGGTCATCCGCGCGCCAGATCGGGCGGCCCACCACGATGTGATCGGCCCCGTCCGCAAGCGCCTGCGCGGGTGTGGCGATGCGTTTCTGGTCATCGCTCGCGCTGCCAGCGGGCCGCACGCCGGGGGTGACGATCAGCCGCCCAGCCGCATTGGGCAAGGCCCGGATGGCGGCGGCTTCCTGCGGGCTGGCGATGACCCCATGCGCGCCCGCGTCGAATGCCGCGCTGGCGCGGGCGAGCACGATCTCTGGCACCGCGCCGGGGCGGATCTGGGCGGCATCCAGATCGCTGCGGTCGGACGAGGTCAGCACCGTGACGGCGAGGATTTTCAGGTCCGTCCCCGCAGCGCCCGCGCGCGCCGCCGCGACCACGGATGGATCGCCATGCACGGTCAGGAAATCGAGATCATAAGCCGCAATCCCCCGCACGGCATTTTCCACGGTCGCGGGGATGTCGAAGAACTTCATATCAAGGAAGATGCGCTTGCCATGTTCCTGTTTCAGCTCGTTGGCCAGCGCCAACCCGCCCCCGGTTAACATGCCAAGGCCGATCTTGTAGAACGAGACCGCGTCGCCCAAGCGCGCGGCCACTTCCAGCCCCGCTACGGCATTGGGCACGTCAAGGGCAACGATCAGGCGGTCATCGGACATGGGGGCGCTCCGGGTTCGGGGGAAATGCTGGCCCTGCGCTACCCCACCGGCACCGGCATGGCAAGCCTAGCGCAAGAGCCCGTCCAGCGCATCTTGCAGCATCGCGTCCAGCAGCGGCTGGCTGAGATAGCCCGTCACCGGCAGGTCGAACTGCGCTTGCGCGGCGGAAATGGCGCGGCGGCTGTCCTGGTCCAAGTTGCCATCGACCGGGCCGGGCGCATGACCGAGCGATTGAAGCCGCCGCTCCACCAGCAGGCGCACCGCCAAGGGCAGGTTCAGCCGCGCCTCTTCGGCCTCTGCCGCGCCGGGGTCGGGCGGGGTCAGAGGCGGCACTTCCGGAACAGGGGCGACCGGGGCCATGGCGTTTAGACGCTGTCGAGCGAGGGATGCGAATTCGCCTTCGGGAAAATCAGCCAGATAGCGCCGATAAGCGCGCACCGTGTCAGCAGCTTGAGCGCGCGCCCATGCGTCGCGATCGGCTTGCGCGCGGGCCTCGGCCTCTATCTGCGCCAGACGCTCGCGGGCGAGGCTGGCGAAGATGCCGTTCGGGTAGCGCTCGAGATAGGCGCGCAGCCCCGCCTCGTCACGGCCTGCGCCAGTGCCTTCCCAAAAGGCGCGGTCGGCGCGTTCTTCGGCCAATCGGCGTTCGCGTTCCTCGGCTTCCAGCTCTGCGGCGCGGCGCGCGGCTTGGCCCGCCAGTTGGAAAATCTGGTCGCGGGTCAGATAGCCGGTCTGGTCGAACTGGTAGCGGTCTTGCCACGCGGCAATGGCGCCACGCGTGCCCGGCCCGAACAAGCCGTCGATACCGCGCGTGTCATAGCCCAGCGTGGTCAGGTCGCGCTGGATGGCGCGGCGTTCGTCGCGGCTCAGCGCCAGATCGGCCTCTATGCGTTCGGGCGCGTTGCGCAGCGCCTCTATCCGGTCGCGCGCGGCCTGTGCGTTCAACCCGTTGGGATATTGGCCCAGATAGGCGCGATAAGCCTCTTCGGTGTCGGTGGCGCGGGCGTCTTCCCATGCCTCGCGGTCGGCGCGGGCGATGGGCGCGAAACCCTCGGGCAGGAAGGGCACCAAGGTGGGAACGGTGCCTTCGGCGCGCAGCGCGCGATTGGCGGCGAGGGCTTCGGACAGGGTCGTGCCCGGCTGCAAGACGACATCCAGCCCCGAGATGACCGCCCCGCCTTCGCCGCGCAGGACCGCCACACCGCGCGGCACCGCCAGACGGTCGGGCAGGCCCGCACGCAGGCCCGCGCCAAGGCTGCCGTCCAGATCATCGGCATCGGGGACGACCAGCCACAGATGCGCGGCATCGCGGGCTTGGGCCGCGATTTCCATGATCGTATCCAGCCGCAGCCCCGCGCCATCGGCCGTGGCAAGGCTTGGCACATCGGCATCGCTGGCCAGAACCCACGCGCCGCTGTCAGAGCTTGCGAACCAACCAGAGGCCAGCACGATCAGCCGCGCGATCTGCCCTTCGGCCAGTTGCGCCTGCACGGCTGCCAGTTCGGCGCGCAGATCGCCCATGGGCAGATCGCGCGCGACGATCACGTCAAAGCCGCGCCGGGTCAGCAGCCCTTGCGCCTGATCCAGAAGCGCCCGGTCGGTCAATTCCGGCAGGTTGCGGTAGTCGCGCGATTCCAGCAGCAGGGCCACGTTTTCGGCCCGCAAGGGCAGCGCAGCAAGGCCGAACAGAACCGCCAGAACCAGTTTGCGCATGGTGCCCCTCCGGATTGCAAGCAACATGGGGCAAGAGTAACGGGCGGGCGGCACGCGCGCAATCGTGCCATGCGCCGAACCCCGCGCGTGGGCGATCACATCGGCGGGTTCGCGCTATTCCCATTCCATCTGTTCAAAGGCGGTCTGGGCGTTGCGGCCTGCAAGGCTGTCGAACTCGACCAGATAGGACCATGCCGACTGGTCAATGCCGGGCGCATCAAGGATCGTGCCGCCCTCGTCCAGAAGCGCCCCGATCCGGGTGCGCAGGTTGACAAGGTAGTCATAGGTTTCCGCGCGGGCCTTAGGCAGATCCGTAGCCGGGCCGTGACCGGGCACGATATGGGCGGGCTCATATGCGGCCATCGCATCGAACGCGGCGATCCAGCTTTTGACATTGGATTGCGCGCCATTGCCCAAGATACGGTCGACATAGACAATATCACCGGTGAACATCGTATCGGCGCTTTCCAGCCAGACAAAACTGTCGCCCGGAGTATGCGCCTGCCCCCGGTGCAGGATGTGCAGGGTTTGGCCGCCCAGCTCCAGCGCGTAATCGCTGGCGAATGTGATGTCGGCATAGCTCGGCTCGGTGCCCTCCAGCCCGTCTGCCCCGATCAGTTGCGACAGCCCCGTCAGCTGCATGGACCCGCGCGCTGCCTGATCCGCCACCGCCGCGTCAGAGGCGATGACGGTTGCCCCCTGCGCCTGCCAATAGCCATTGCCCAGCCAGCGATGGTCCTGCCCGCCCGTGTTGATGACATGGGTCACGGGCGTGTCGGTGATCTGGCGGATGGCGTCATGCAGCATCGCGGCCCCCTTCCACGAACCGCCGGGGTCCATCAGCACCGCGCCCGCCTCTGTCACGACCAGCCCGAACGTGGCGTTATTGCCAAGGTTTTCGGGGTTGCGCTGTTCCAGCGGGCCGACGATGGCCCAGACATTCTCGGTCACGGGCTGGATGGTCAGCACATCGGCCAAAGCGGGCAACGGCAAGGCCAACATGGCGGCGCAGATGAGGGCGGCGGGTTTCATGGCAGATCTCCTCGGGCACGGCACCGCGGCGGGATGCCACGAATTCAGCGATGCGCATATGTTTGTTTATGCTGCGCCCTGCGTGTCGCGCAAGGCAAACTCCAGCCAGATGCCATCGCGGGCGCGCACGGTCATATGCGCTTGCGGCACCGGCACGCGGGCGGGGTCGGCGCGCAGGCGCCACTGCGCCAGAATGCGCGCCAGCATCAGCACGCCTTCGGCCATGGCAAAGCCCGCGCCGGGACAGACGCGCGGGCCTGCTGAAAACGGGATATAGCCGTCGCGGGCCCGCGCGCGGCTCTCGTCCTCTTGCCAGCGTTCGGGGCGAAATGCGTGCGGATCGGGCCAGATGGTTTCGTTGCGCCCCATATGCCACGGGCTGACGATGACCTGCGCGCCGGGGGCGATGGGGCGGTTGCGGAAGCTTTCCGGCTTGGCCGCCTCGCGCACCATCATCGGCACGGGCGGGTAAAGGCGCAGCGCCTCGCGGAACGTGTCGCGGATCAGGGGGAATTGCCGCAAGATACCGAAGTCCGGCGCGGGGCCGTCCAGATGGGGGGCGAGCGCCTGCGCCTCTGCCGCGAGCCTGTCCTGCCAGTCGGGATGGGTTGCGATCAGATAAAGCGCCCAAGCCAGCGCCGAGGCGCTGGTCTCATGCCCTGCCAAAAAGAAGATCGCCACCTGATCGACCATTTCATCCGTCTCGAACACCGCGCCGGTGTCGGGGTCGCTTGTGGTCATGATCTTGGTGGCCAGATCGTCTGGCGCGGTGCCTGCGGCGATGGCAACCGCACGCGCCTCTGTCATACCGGTGATGAGCGCGCGGATGCGTTTGGCGGTCAGGCGGGCCGCGCGCGGCATGGGGCGCGGCACCCAGCGCGGCAAGGGCACGATCGCGGCCAAGTTCAGGATGGGGGCGGCACGCTGATGGGCGCGGAAGCTTTGATAGACCTCGGACGCGGTCGCGTCCTCTATGGGCACGGAAAAGAGCGTGCGGAAGATGACATCGGCGGCGGCGTGGCTGGTCAGCGCCTCGACCTCTGCCCAGCCTTGGGTCAGGCGCGCGGCCATGGCTTGGGTCGCGTCCCACATGGCTGGAAACGTGTCGCGCAGGCGGCCCCCTTCGAACGCCGGGTCGATCATGCGGCGCTGGCGCGCCCATGTCGCGCCATTGGTGACAAAGACAGACTTGCCCAAGAGCGGGCGCAACCCCTCGGCCACGCGGCCCGATTTCGGGAAATCGCCCGCCCGCTCTTGCAGCACCAGCCGCACCAAATCGGGCGTGTTGACCATGACAGAGTGCAGGAAGGGCAGCCGCATCTCGGCCATCTTGGCGCGGTAGAGTTTCGCAGGCTGCGCCGACAGAATATCGCGCCGGAACATCAGCACATGCCGCCAAAACGCCACCCGGTCGGCGCGGTGATCGGGCATGGGCGGGCGTGTCACGCAGCCCCCGGCAAGTAGCAGGCGCGCGAAACGCTGGCAGAGGGTTTGCGGCCCGCGAACCGTTCGGCCAAGGAAACCGGCCCCGCCGTGATCTGGAAATAATCGTAATCCTTCGGCGCATCGAAAGCGCAAAGGTATTGAAAATGCAGCCGGAAATAGCGGCGCTTGAACTTGGCATAGGTTTCTGGCCGCAGGCTTTGGGTGAAGGCCGCCGAAATCACCAGCGGCCATTTCTGCCCCTCGCTGCCCGCGCCAGAGCAGGCCACCGGGTCGCAGAGCGCATAGCAACAGCCGTCGCCCGGCGCGGTCACATCCAGCCAGAACAGCTTGTCGGATTGCGAAAGCGCCGCCAGATCGGCGCGCAAGCCCTGCGCTTGCGGCAGGTAGGATTGCATCGGCACCGCATGGCCCAAGGACAAGAAAGCCAGTTTTCCCGCAGCCACATCCCCCGCCACCACGCGCGCCAGAACCGACACGCCCAGATGAACGCCAGAGGAATGGCCGACGACCAGCACCTCGTCCAGATCGGGATCGGCGAGGGCCGCGCGAATGAGGGCGGCGAATTCGTCCAGACGCGCCTCCAGCTCTGGCGGGTTGCGGCCCTTGTGCTTGGCGGTAAAGGCGAAATCCAGCAGCAGGTAATGCACGAAGAACTTGCCGTCTATGCGGCGAAACCCTTCCAATATGGGCCAGACCACGCCAAGGCCCAGAGGATAGGCCAGCCATCCGGGCAAGACGAAAGACAGCCCCCAGCCAAGCGCCAAGGCCGCCAAACAAGCGACCAAAAGCTGGCCCAGCAGCATGACCACCGGATACATGGCCGCGATCCCCGGCCCCGCGCGCAACCGAAACAGCCGAAACAGCGCCCCGGTCGAGATATAGATCCACGCCGTGCGCAGTAGCAGCGCATAGGTGGCCCATATCCCCGCCGCCATTGACGAACGCACGATGTCCGACCATTCGAGGATCTGGATGCGGCTCTCGGCGGCGCTGCCCTCCATCTCGGCGCTGACCACCCAGCCATAGGGGCCATCGCCCTTGAACGGCCTTTGGCGCAGCTTGTAGCCGGAAATAGCCGCTTGGGCGGCCCCTTCGGTGCGGTAAAGCTCGCGGTAGCGGCGCGGCGGGAAAGGGTCATAGCCGGGGATGTAGAACACCTGCCGCCGAAACGGCTGCCCCGCCCCGGCCATCACGCGGCCCCGATCTCTGCCGGGTCGCGCAGCCGCACACAGCGCGCGGGCACGCCCAGCATGACCGCACCGGGCGGCACATCGCGCGTGACAACCGCATTCGCCCCGATGATCGCGCCGCGCCCGATGACGATATCGCCAAGGATGACGGCACCCGCGCCCACATCGACATGATCCTCGAGCACGGGGCGGGCAGCGATGTCGTCATCGCGCGGAATGCCAAGGGTGGTGTTCTGGCGCAGGACCACGTCATTGCCGATCGTGCGCGCGACCAGCACCATGCCGCCGAAATGCTCCAGCCGGACGCGGCGGCCGACCTCCACGGTATAGGGCAGCTCTATCCCGCCCATCCATTGGCACAGCTTGAACATGAAGCGGTAGATCGCCGTCAGCACCATGCGCGCGGGCTTGAAGCGGATCGACATGCGCCAATTGCCGAAACGGTGCCAGAACAGGCACCAGAAGCCTTGGGCCAGCCAGTCGCCGCGATGCGTGGCCAGATCTTCGGCCACAAGCGACCAGAACCCGATACCGGCGGGGTTCATGTTCCGGCTGCCATCGGGCAAGGGCGCCGCCTTGGCGCGTGTCGAATTTGCAGCTTGGCCGTCCAACACCACTCGTAAACCCCGTCACTCCTGCCATTTGCCGGGCCGCGACGCGCGGTTAGGCAAAGGCCTCTGACGACAAGATCACGCCTAGACGCGCTGAAAGCAAGCCCAAGGCGTCCTCTGACCCGCGCCATGATGCAGCTTTGGCGGCAAACAGCGTGGCTTGCGAGCTATGGATGGGCGGGCCTTGCAGGATTTTCAGGTGGTTCGCGCGCAAGGTCTCGCCGGTAGAGGTGATGTCGGCCACCGCCTCGGCCGTCAGGTTGCGGATCGTGCCCTCGGTCGCGCCCTGGCTGTCGACCAGTTGGTAATCGGCCACGCCATGCGCGCGCAGATGGTCGCGCACAAGGCGGTGGTATTTCGTGGCAATCCGCAGCCGAAAGCCGTGACGCGCGCGAAAGGCCGCCGCCGCCGCATCCAGATCGTCGAGCGTGTCGACATCAACCCATGTGACCGGCACCGCCAAGATCAGGTCGGCATGGCCAAAGCCCATTTGCGCGACCTCGACCACTGACGCACGCCAGTCCGGCAAGGTTTCGCGCACAAGGTCGGACCCGGTCACGCCCAGATGAATGCGCCCAGCCGCCAGTTCGCGCGGGATTTCACTGGCCGACAAGAGCACCAGTTCCACCCCGTCGACCCCTTCGACAACGCCCGCATATTCGCGCGCCGACCCGGAGCGCGACAAGGTCAGCCCGCGGTCGGCGAACCACTCGAATGTCTGCTCCATCAACCGCCCCTTGGACGGCACGCCCAGCTTGATGGTCATTGCCCGCCCTCCAGACTGGCCAACAGGTCGGGCCGGATGACGCCGCCCACCGCCGGGATGGCGCGGCCTTGGCCCAGAACCGCCGTCAGCGCGTCATAGCGCCCGCCAGAGGCCACGGGCGGCAGGTCGTCGCGCGCGGTAAAGCCAAAGACGAAGCCGTCGTAATATTCCATCGTGGTGCGGCCGAAGCTTGCCTCGAACGGCAAGGTTTCGGTGTCGATCCCCGCCGCGTCCAGCGCATCGAGCCGCGCCTCCAGCCGGTCGAGCGCGGGCGCAAGCGCGTCCCAGCCCATGGCGCGCATCTGCTTCAGCGCCGCGCGCGCGGGTGCGGCGAGCGACAAAAGCGCCTCCAGCGCTTGCGCCTGCCCCTCGGGAATGGGGGCTGCGTCCGCGTCCTCCAGAAGCGAGGCGACGCGCTCGGCGATCTCGTCCTCTGACCGCAGGCCCAGATGGGGGCCGGCCTGTTCGATCAGAACAGCCGGCGGGGCCGTGCGCAACCGCGCGATCAGCGCCGCGCGCTCAGTGGCAAGCGCGCCCTGCCCGCGCATCCTCTCAAGCAGCGCCCGAAAGCGCTTGGGCCGCCAGACATGGCGCAACAGCGCCGCGCGCCGCCGATCCGACGTGGACAGCCCCGCCACGGCGGCGGTAATCAGGCCCATATCGCCCGTCACGGGGCGCAGGTTGTAGCCGTCCAGCAGCCGCGCGAACAATGCGAAGACCTCGGCATCGGCCTGCGCTTCGATATCGCGGGCGAAAACCTCGTAACCCACTTGCAGATATTCCCGCGCGCGCAGGCTGGATTGCTTGCGAAACACCGGCCCGGCATAGGCGTAGCGTGCGGGTTCAGCCCCCTCTGCCATATGCGCCTGCACCACCGGCACGGTGAAATCGGGGCGCAGCATCATCTCGCCCATCGCGGGGTCATGGGTGACATAGGCACGCGCGCGGATATCCTCGCCATACAGGTCCAAGAGCGTTTCCGCCGGTTGCAGAATGTCGGGCGTCACGCGCGCAGCACCTGCATCCAGCATCCGCGCCAGCAGGTCTTGGGCTATGTCCTCGGCGCGGCTCATGCGTAGCGGGCCAATATCTCGCGCACGGTGGCGACCATCTGCGCGCGCGGCACTTCGACTTGTTGAACCTGTGATTTCCATTCCTCGACAGAGGCTTCCGCCGCGATCTTCGCGCCAAGGATCAGGTCTTTCACCTGCACAACGCCCTTTGTCGCCTCATCCTCGCCCATGATGATGGCGACGGGGCTTTCGCGCTTATCGGCATATTTCAACTGGTTGCCGAAATTCTTGGGGTTGCCCAGATACATCTCGGCGCGGATGCCCGCTTGGCGCAACTCGTTCACCAGCGCCATGTAATCGGCCATGCGGGTGCGGTCCATGACGGTCACGACCACCGGGCCTTGCGCCTTTGCCGGCCCTTTACCTTTGGCGTCGAGCGCCGCCAGCAAGCGATCCACCCCGATGCTGACCCCGGTCGCGGGCACCGTCTGGCCGGTGAAGCGCTTGACCAGATCGTCATAGCGCCCACCACCTGCGACAGAGCCGAACTGACGCGGACGGCCTTTTTCGTCGAGGATTTCAAAGGTCAGTTCCGCCTCGAACACCGGGCCGGTATAATAGCCAAGGCCACGGACGACCGAGGGGTCGATCAGGATGCGGTCGGGGCCGTAGCCTTGGGCGGCGAGGAGAGAGGCGATTTGTTCGAGTTCTTCAACACCCTCTAGGCCCACGTCTGACGCGGGAATACCCGGAACAGAACCATCGACGAGACCGCGAAGGATCGAAATTGTGAAATCGTTAAGGCGTTGACGCCATTCATATGGAATGGCTGTGTTGCTATAGTCGCCCGCGAGTATAGCCTCGCGAGACTTTTCTTCTAACTTTCCGCCCGAACGGCTTTCCAAATCTGCTAGGTTCAGAAGTCTGCGTTCTCTTTGGGCTTCAAAGTCGAAGAATTGTAATACAACGTATGCCTCAGCATCGTTCAGCCCTGCCCCCTTCGTGAAGTCCCCGCTCTCATCCTTGCGCCCCTCACCGAGCAGCGCGCGCACGCCATCGACACCTAGACGGTCCAGCTTGTCGATGGCGCGCAGCACGATCCCGCGTTCATGCTCGAATTTCGAAGGGTCCGCCGGGTCCAGTATCCCCGCAACCTCCATCACGCCATTCAGCACCTTGCGGTTATTCACCCGGATCACGTAATCGCCGCGTGCAATCCCCACGGCTTCCAACGCATCCGCCAGCATGGCGCAAATCTCGGCGTCAGCCGCCACCGACGCGGCCCCGACCGTATCCGCATCGCATTGATAAAACTGCCGAAACCGCCCCGGCCCCGGCTTTTCATTGCGCCAGACCGGCCCCATGGCAAAGCGGCGGTAGGGCGTCGGCAAATCCTGCCGGTATTGCGCCGCCACGCGGGCCAAGGGGGCGGTCAGGTCGTAGCGCAAAGCCAGCCAATCGTCGTCTTCCTGCCATGCGAAGACGCCCTCGTTCGGGCGGTCCACATCGGGCAGGAACTTGCCCAAGGCTTCGACCGTTTCCACCGCCGAGGTTTCCAAGGCGTCGAACCCGTAGCGATGGTAGACCTCTGCGATCTTGTCCAACATTGCCTTGCGCGCGGTCACATCGCTGCCGAAATAATCACGGAACCCTTTCGGGGTCTGCGCTTTCGGACGGCTCGGGCCTTTGGATTTGGCCATCTGCGGGGCTCCTGTTTCGGGGTGTGCTTGTCGCAAATGGCCTTAGCCCAAGGGCTTGCGCGGGGCAAGGGCAAGGCCCGCGCGGCTTCTCCCCCGGTTTTCCACAGAGTTATACATTTTGCGATTTCCGCCCGAATCCGTTAAGACTCTGGCCTTACCAGATATAGCGGTGGCATGGCCCAAATGAACGAAATCAGCACGATCCGCCCCGAGGGTCCGGCAGAAACGCTGCCGCATAACATCGAAGCAGAGCAGCAGCTTCTGGGGGCGATTCTGGTCAATAACGATATTTACGACCGGATTTCGTCGCTGGTGAAGGCGGATCATTTCTATGAACCCGTCCATCAGCGCATTTTCGACATTGCAAGCGCGCGGATCGCAAAGAATGCTCTGGCCTCGCCGGTCACGCTCAAAGCCTTCATGGAAGATGACGAGGGGCTGAAGGAACTGGGCGGTGCGGCCTATCTGGCGCGCCTGGCGGCGGCGGCGATCTCGGCCTATGCGGCGCGCGACTATGCGCAGATGATCTACGACCTTGCCGTGCGGCGCGACCTGATCCGGCTGGGACAGGATATTGCCGCGCAGGCGCAAAAGATGGACGTGGCGTCAGAGCCGAAAGAGCAGATCGTCGAGGCCGAGCAGCGCCTGTATAAACTGGCCGAGCAAGGGGTTGCCGAGCGCGGCTTTCAAAGTTTCCTGAAAGCCGTGACGGACGCCGTGCAGATGGCCAATGCCGCCTATCAGCGTGACGGCGGGCTGGCGGGTATCTCGACCGGGTTGATCGACCTCGACAAGAAGCTGGGCGGGCTGCACCCGTCGGATTTGCTGATCTTGGCGGGGCGTCCGTCGATGGGCAAAACCTCGCTTGCCACCAACATCGCCTTCAACATCGCCAAGGCCTACCGCGTAGGCCGCAAGCCCGACGGGACCGAGGGCGCGATCGAGGGCGGCGCGGTGGGGTTCTTCTCGCTTGAAATGAGCGCCGAGCAATTGGCCGCGCGGATCCTTTCTGAGGCCGCCGAGGTGCCCAGCGAACAAATCCGCCGGGGCGACATGTCAGAGGCCGAGTTCCGCCGCTTTGTCGAAGCCGCCAAGGCGCTCGAATCCTGCCCGCTTTACATTGACGACACGCCCGCCCTGCCCATTAGCCAGGTCGCCGCCCGCGCCCGCCGCCTGAAACGCACACATGGGCTGGACGTGCTGATGGTGGACTATTTGCAGCTGCTGCGCGGGTCATCCAAGGAAAGCCGCGTGCAAGAGGTGTCGGAAATCACCCAAGGGCTGAAAGCCATCGCCAAGGAACTGAACATCCCCGTCATCGCGCTGTCGCAGTTGTCGCGGAACGTGGAATCGCGCGAGGACAAGCGGCCCCAACTGTCGGACCTCCGCGAATCCGGCTCTATCGAGCAGGATGCCGATGTGGTGATGTTCGTCTATCGCGACGAATATTACCGCGAGCGCGAAAAACCGGGCGAGGATGAGTTGGACAAGATGGCCGCGTGGAAGGCCAAGATGGAGCAAGTCCATGGCAAGGCCGAGGTCATCATCGGCAAGCAGCGTCACGGGCCGATTGGCACGGTAGAGCTGAAATTCGAAGGCCAGTTCACCCGCTTCGGCAACCTTGCCAAAGAATGGCAGCAGGATGGCGACCGGTTCTGACATCACCGGCGTGAACCATGTCACGCTGGTCGTGGCCGATCTGGACCGCGCGCTTGGGTTTTACTGCGAACGCTTGGGCCTTCGCTCGCGCGCACGCGGCCCGCGCTTGGCCTACCTTGAAGGGGGCGCGCTGTGGCTGTGTCTGGAACTGGGCCAGCCACAGCCCGCGCAAGATGACAGCCATATCGCGTTTTCGGTCACGCCAGAGGGGTTCGCGCGGCTAACCGCGCGGCTGAGCGATGCGCCGCGCTGGAAAGCGAACCGCTCGGAAGGCGCGTCGCTTTATTTGCAAGACCCGGACGGGCATAAGCTGGAGCTGCATGTCGGAACGCTTGCCTCTCGGCTGGCGCATTACGCAAAGACTAATCCCGAGATTGAAATCCTCGACTGAACTTTGCCGTGTCGCAACGCCTATAGGCGGGGATAGCCCGCCATCCCGTCATCCCAGATGATGCGGCAGATGCCCGATATCGGGCAGCACCAGATCGGCATGGGGCGCAAGGGTCGCTTCATCCGCCAGCCCCGTCAGCACGCCGATGCAGACCATCCCAGCAGCGCGCCCGGCATGCAGATCATGCGTGCTGTCGCCCACCATGGCCACGCTCTGCGGTGGCAGCCCTGCGCGGGCGGCAAAGCCCAGCAACATGTCGGGCGCGGGCTTGGGCGTATAGCCGCTGTCATAGCCCAGAACGTGGGCGAACTGGTTCGCGATCCCGGCACGGTCCAGATGCGCGCGCGCCGCCGCTTCGGCGTCATTCGTGGCCACACCCAGCACCAGCCCCCGCGCGCGCAAGCCCCCCAACAAGGGCGCAAGCGGCACGGGCGGGACCATATCGGCGGTTGTTGCACTGTCCAGAAGGAAGCCATCCAGCCCCGCCGCCCGCGCGGGCGGCAGATGCGGGCGGATCAGGTCGGCGGCTTCGGCCAACGTGCCCGCGATCAGTGGCGATGTGGGGGCAAAGGCGCGGGCGGCGCGGTCGAATTCCACCGCCTGCGCGATGGTATTGGCGCGCGCCGCGTCGCCCTCTGACAGCGTGTCGATCACCTCCGCGATCCAGCCCGCCCAGCTTGCGGCAAAGTCAAAGAGCGTGCCGTCCTTGTCGAACAGCACCGCGCGCAAGGCGGGCAAAGGCATGGATCAGAACACCATCGGCATGGCGCGGTTCATCTGGTCGATGGCGGCGCGCATCTCTGGGGTGATCGCGACATCCACCCCTTTCAGCAGATGCGCAAGCTGGTCAGACGTGGTTGCACCGATGATGGGCAAGGTCGGCGCGGGCCGCGTCAAGGTCCAGTTGATGGCCATATGCACCGCGTCGATGCCATGCTCGTTGGCAATCGCCAGATAGCCAGAGACCGCCTCGAACACGCGGCCCGTGATGCGCCCGCCCAGATCGTCATTGCGTGAGCGGCGAGAGCCGTCAGGCGTGACATTACCGGCGTATTTGCCCGTCAGCAGCCCCGCCGCCAAGGGGGTGTAGGCCAGAAGCGGGATCTCCTCGTTGAAGCACAGCTCTGCCATGTCCAGGTCGAAATAGCGGCACAGCAGCGAATATTCGTTCTGCATGGTCAGAACGCGGGGAAGCCCCTCTTCCTCGGCGATCCGCAACCACATGGCGGTGCCCCAGGCGGTTTCATTCGACAGCGCGATATGCCGGATCTTGCCCGCCGCAACCAGCTCTGCCGCGACATGCAGGATCTCGCGCATATGGGCGACCGTCTCGGTGCGGTTCTGGCCAGAGGGGTCGAAGCTCCAGCTTTTGCGGAAGTGATACGAGCCGCGATTGGGCCAGTGCAGCTGGTAGATGTCGATGCAATCGCTCTGCAAGCGGGCAAGCGACGCATCGACCGCCGCGCGCATCCGCTCGGGCGAAATCTCGACCCCGCCGGGGACCGCGTTCGACCCGGCCCCGGTGATCTTGGTGGCGATCACGGCATCCGCGGGTTTGCGGCTGGCCAGCCAGCGGCCGATGATTTCCTCGGTCCGGCCCGCGGTTTCCAGCGTGACCGGGTTGACCGGATACATCTCTGCGGCATCGAGGAAATTGATCCCCGCCTCCCATGCCATGTCCAGCTGGCGGTGGGCGTCGGCCTCGTCGGTCTGGCTGCCATAGGTCATGGTGCCAAGGCAATATTCCGACACCATCAACTCGCTTCGGCCAAGTTTCACTTTGCGCATCAAGGGCATCCTTCCTGTGTGTCGTGCTTGCGGCGCAACTTAGCGGCTGCGCGGGTAAGTTAAACCGTTTTTCTTGCTTTTTCGGGCGGGGCGCGCCAAAATGGAACATTATATGAACATTTGGAGCTGCCATGCTGGACGATCAGGGCTTTGCGCTGGACCAGGTGCTGACGCTTGCACCAGGGCGCGCGCATGAGTTTTGCGGGCCGGCGCGGCGCGTGCTGGCGGTCTGGGCCATGCCGGGGGCTGCGCCCGTGTTGTGGCTGCGCCTGTCGCACAATCCCGACCGGATCAGCCCGCAAGGGCTGGCGGACTGGGCGGACCCCGGCGGGGTGATCTGGGCCGAAAGCCCGCGCCCTTCGGAATTACTGGCCTGCGCCGAGGATGGCTTGCGCAGCGGGGCTTGCGCGCTGGTGGTGGTCGACCTGGCAGAGCCGGTGGCCATGACGCCCCTGCGCCGCCTGCATCTGGCGGCAGAGTCGGGGCTGGCAAGGCGGCGCGCACGCAACCCGGCGGCCAATCTGCGCGCGCTGGTGTTGACACCGGGGGATGGCGGCACGCCGGGGGTGGAAAGCCGCTGGCACATGGCCGCGTGCCCCGCGCGCGGCACCACGCCCGCCGACCCGGTGGGCATGGCATGGCGGCTGACACGCGCCCGCGCCCGCATGGCCCCGCCCGCAAGCTGGCATGTGCAGCGCGATGGCGGGCATCTGTGGCTGGAAGGCTTGGACGAGCCCGCGACGGGGGCAGCGGCTAGGACGGGGGCCAGCGGCTAGGCACGGCGCGATTGCAACCGGGGCGCGGGAATTGGCTTGCCACGTCCGTCGCCCGCGCGCTCCGTCGCGCGAAGGGCAAGGATGCGGGTGCGGACGGATTGAGCCGATGACGACGCGGCGGCACTCTGCTTTCGGGCGGGCAGGCCAAGACTTCGGAGGCTGCAAAGGCTGTAGGACAGCGGCACGAGCGTTCGAACCTGGCCCGCGCGCAAATGCCGCCAGATACCCCGGCTTTATGACCCGCTTGCGCGTGCGTGCCCCCCCCGGCGCGCGTATCAGCGCGGAATTTCCAGCACGCCCGTTTCCGTGACGATCAGGTCCAATTTCTCATCGGTGGATTCTGTCGGCACCTCGGGCTGTTCCTGAGCGACATAGGCCAGCCCCACGGCCAGCACCCTGCCCTGCGCGCGCAATTGCGCAAGCGTGCGGTCGTAAAAGCCGCCGCCATAGCCCAGCCGGTAGCCGCGCGCGTCATAGGCCAGAAGCGGCACGATCAGGATTTGCGGCACAAGCGCCTCTGCCTGTTCAGGCACACGCGCACCGAAGCGGCCCGGCACCATCGGCATGTCAGGGGTCCAGCGATGAAAGATCAGCGGGCTGTGCAACGCCGGGATGACGGGCACGCAGACCGGGCCGGGATGCGCGTGCATGGCCGGCAGCGGGCTGATCTCGCTGCGCATGGGCATGTAGCCGGCCAATATGCGACCACCAAGCGACGCGCCGAACCGCGCCTGCAAGACCTGTGTCAGCCGGTCACAGGCGGCCTGCGCTGCCGCTTGGGCATTGCCCTCATGCGCCTCGGCGCGGCGTTTGGCGGCGGCGGCGCGGCTGGCAGATTTGTCTTCGCTCATCCGGTCCCTGCCCCGTCATCTGCGGCTGGCCATACGGCCAGGCGCGGTCCATGGCAAAGCTTGCACGGCGCCAATACGCAGTCAAAGCCAGCACCGACGCAGCGCGGCGCGCAACCGACACGCACCGGATAGCAACCCCAGTGCCGTGAAACCCGGCCCTAGCGCGTGCGGGCCAGCACCAGACGCGCGCGCAGGATGTCGGCACACAGGACCGACACCAGAAACCCCATCGCCCCCGAGGCGCTGTAGGCGACCAGCCCCGCCGGGAAAGGCGCGTTCAGCCCAAGGGCCAATGCCCCGCCGAAAGCGCCGAAAACCATGCCGAATAGAACGTGCCCGATAACCATGTCGCTGCCCACTCGCTGTTTTGTTTTTCCAGCATAGTAGCAAGGTCTGACCAAAAAGTTAATCACTTCGTCCCGCGCGCGCCTCAGCCACGCCGCGCTTCGAACTCTGCATTCAGCCCGCGCACGAAATCGTTCAGCCCCGGCTGGCGGTCGCGGCGCAGGCGCTCGCCTTCGATGATGGCGCGCAGGCGGGACTCTGTCGCGTCCAGATCGTCATTGACCAGAACATAATCGTATTCCGCCCAATGGCTTATCTCGTCGCGGGATTTGCGCATCCTGCCTTCTATCACCTCGGCGCTGTCTTGCGCGCGCCCATGCAGGCGGCGTTCCAGTTCGGCAATCGAGGGCGGCAGGATGAAGATGGAAATCACGTCCTTGCCAAGACTGGAATTGCGCACCTGCTGCCCGCCCTGCCAGTCGATGTCGAAAAGCGTGTCGCGCCCGGCGTCCATCGCCTCGACCACCGGACCCTTGGGCGAGCCGTAGAAATTGCCGAACACCTCGGCATGTTCCAGCATCTCGCCCGCCGCGATCATGGCGGCGAATTCCTCGTGGCTGCGGAAATAGTATTCGCGCCCGTCCACCTCGCCCGCGCGCGGCGCTCGCGTGGTGGCAGAGACCGAGAAGCGCAGCGTATCGTCCCATGCCATCAGCCGCTTGGCCAAGGTCGATTTGCCCGCGCCAGACGGCGATGACAGGATGATGAGAAGCCCGCGACGGGTCATGTGTCTACTCCAGGTTCTGAACTTGCTCGCGCATCTGGTCGATGACGCTTTTCATCTCCAGACCGATGCGCGTCAACTCTATATGCTGCGCCTTGGAACAGAGCGTGTTGGCCTCGCGGTTGAATTCCTGCGTCAGGAAATCCAGACGCCGACCGATCGCGCCGCCTTCGGACAAAAGCGCACGGGCGGCGGCGCAATGGGCGTCCAGACGGTCCAGTTCCTCGGACAGGTCGGATTTGACGGCTTGTAGCGCCAGTTCTTGCTCCAGCCGGGCAGGGTCGGCCTGCGTACCATCGGTGAATTGCGCGATCACACCTTGGAACAGCGTGCGCAGCGCGGCGGCGCGTTCGGGCACGCGCGCGCGGGCATCCAGCACAAGCGCCGCGATCTGGTCGATCTGGCCCGACAGGATGGCGTGCAGCGCCTGCCCCTCGCCTTGGCGCGCGGCGTTGAAGGCGGCGAGCAACCCCTCCATATCCGCCAGCAGCAGCTTGCCCAATTCTGCCGTGTCGATTGTGGCAGCATCATGGCCGTCGGGGTTCAGGCCGCGCCATGACAGCACGTCGAGCGTAGTGGGCGCGCGCAGGTCCAGACCCTTGGCCGCGGCCTGCGCGTGCATCTGCGCAAGGGTCTGGAACAGGTCTTGCAGGGCCGCCTCATCAATGGGCGCGCGCCCCTCTGGCCGGACTGCGCGCAGCCGCAGGGACAGCGCCACATTGCCGCGCGAGATTTGGGCGGAAAGCTTGTCGCGCAAGGGTTTTTCCAGAAACCCGAAACCATCTGGCAGGCGCAGGCGCAGGTCCAGCCCGCGCCCGTTGACCGCGCGCAGCTCCCAATCCCATGTCATGCGTTGGCCTGCCAGATCGGCAGCGCCCTGTCGGCTGGCATAGCCGGTCATGGAATGCAGCATGTCCCCTCCGCATCTGGCCAAGCGGTTAACCATTTGCCCAGAATGTGGCAGAAATCTGTCACAATCTGGTCTATTAAGGGGGTGTTAACGGAGCTTGCCCAAAGATGAAAGTCAGAGCAGCCCCGAGCCTGTAATCCCGGTGCCCGGCGCGCCCTTCGCGTAAGAGAGACCTGCCAGATGAGTGACATGACCCGCTTCAACCGCCCCGAGACGCAGACGGACTATCCGCTGGTCGCACAGGTCTGCGCGCATTGGGCCAGCCTGCGCAGCCGCACCGCCCTGCCCGCCCGCGCCGCCCTCGACCCCGCCGCGCTGGCCGATGCGTTGCCGCATGTGTTCCTGGCCGAATTCGTCACCCCGCGCGTGGCCCGCATTCGCCTGTGCGGCCACCAGATAGAGGACGTGCTGGGCATGGACCTGCGGGGAATGCCGCTGACCGCCCTTTTTGGCCCCGACGCGCGCGAGGACATCATGTCGGCCCTTGAAATCGTTGGCCATGGCGCGCGCGCGACGCTGGCCTTGCAGGCAGAACGTGGCTTTGGCCAGCCCGAGATGAGCGCGCAGCTGGCGCTGATGCCGCTTTGCGACGCGAATGGGCGGATCACCCATGTTCTGGGCGTGCTGGAACGTCAGGGCCGGATCGGTCGCCGCCCGCGCCGTTTTGCAACGGCCAAAGCCGCCCCTGTCGCGCAGGACACGGCGCCCATGCTGCGGGTTATCACCGGCGGCAAAGCCTGATGAAAAAAGGGCCGAAGCGCTGTCACGCTCCGGCCCCGATTTTGCATGTCGCTACGCTTTAGCTGGCGGCGGCCAGTTTCTCGCGCCGCCCGTCCAGTTCTTCTGCCACCAAGAAGGCCAGTTCCAGCGATTGGCTGGCATTCAGGCGCGGGTCACAGGCGGTGTGATAGCGCTGTGACAGATCTTCGTCGCTCACCGCGTGCAGACCGCCGGTGCATTCGGTTACATCCTTGCCCGTCATCTCGAAATGCACGCCGCCGGGGATGGTGCCCTCGGCATTGTGCACGGCGAAGAATTCGCGCACTTCGCGCAGGATCGATTCAAACGGCCGGGTCTTGTAGCCGGTCGAGGATTTGATGACATTGCCGTGCATCGGGTCGCAGGTCCAAAGCACATTCGCGCCCTCTTCCTGCACTGCTTTAATCAGGCGCGGCAGGTGATCGCCGACCTGCCCGGCCCCGAAACGCGCGATCAGCGTCAGGCGGCCCGCTTCGTTGGTCGGGTTCAGCTTGGCCAGCAGCACTTTCAGGTCATCCGCCGTCAGCGACGGGCCGCATTTCAGGCCGATGGGGTTTTGCACGCCCCGGCAGAATTCGACATGCGCGCCATCGGGCTGGCGGGTGCGGTCGCCGATCCAGATCAGGTGGCCGGAACCGGCAATCGGCTGGCCAGAGGTCGAGTCGACCCGGCAGAGCGCTTCTTCGTATTCCAGCAACAGCGCTTCATGGCTGGTGTAGAAATCGACCGTCGCCAGGTCGCGGCTGGTCTCCGAGGTGATACCCGCCGCCGTCAGGAAGTCGAGCGTGTCGGAAATGCGGTTCGTCATCTCGCGGTAGCGTTCGGCCTTTTCGCCCTCGGAAAAGCCCAGCGTCCAGGAATGCACGCGGTGCATGTCGGCATAGCCCCCCGTCGAGAAGGCGCGCAGCAGGTTCAGGCTGGCCGCCGCCTGCGTATAGGCCTGCAACATGCGGTCGGGGTCCGGGATGCGCGCCTCTGGCGTGAAATCGAACCCGTTGATGATGTCGCCCCGGTAGCTGGGCAGTTCCACCCCGCCCATGGTTTCCATGGCCGACGAGCGCGGCTTGGCGAATTGGCCCGCCATCCGGCCCACCTTCACCACCGGCACTTTGGCGCCATAGGTCAGCACGATCGCCATTTGCAACAGCACCTTGAACGTGTCGCGGATGCTGTCGGCGTTGAACTCGGCAAAGCTTTCAGCGCAGTCCCCGCCTTGCAGCAGGAACGCCTCGCCACGGGCAGCCGCGCCCAGCTTGCGCTTGAGCGCGCGGGCTTCACCGGCAAAAACCAGCGGCGGGTAGCTGGAGAGTTTCGCCTCGACCCGGTGCAGCGCGTCCTGGTCGGGATAGTCGGGCATCTGGATGCGCGGCTTTTGCCGCCACGACGATTTGGTCCAGTTTTGTGTCATCATGCCCTCCGGGTGTCTGGTTGCGCCACCATGGTGCGCGTGCGCCACCCTATACAAAAGGCGTCCGGCGCTTGCAAATGCGTTTGCTCTTGCGTGGGAAAATGAAACCTGTTTGTGTCGATCAACTTCCGCGCAGCCGATAGCCCGTGCCAATGACGAAACCCGCCAGTCAGTCCAGCCCAGCGCATGTGGCGTTTTTGCTGCTGGACCGGTTCACCCTGATCGCCTTTTCTTCTGCGATAGAGCCGTTGCGTCTGGCCAACCGCGTGGCCGGGCGCACGCTCTATACATGGCAGTTGGTCAGCGAGCATGGCGGGTCGGTCAAATGCTCGAACGGAACGGAGATCGCGGGAACGACCAAGATGGACGACCTGCCGAATGACGCGCTGATCGTGGTCTGCGGCGGCGTCGATGTGCAGCGCGCGACCAGTGCGGGTGTGCTGTCATGGCTGCGCAAGCGCGCGCGGCATGGCAACCGCATCGGCGGTATTTGCACCGCGTCCTGGGCCTTGGCCAAGGCGGGGCTGCTGGATGGCAAACGCGCGACCATCCATTGGGAAAACTTCAATGCCATGGCAGAGGAATTCACCGAGGTCGATCTGGCGCGCACCGTCTTCGTGGTCGATGGCGCGCGCATCACGGCGGCGGGGGGGATCGCGTCGCTCGACATGATCCTTGCTTTGATCGCGTCGAGCCATGGCAGCGACCTGGCCAATTCCGTGGCCGACCAGCTTGTCTATTCCGCGATCCGCACCAACCGCGACACCCAGCGCCTGTCGATCCCGGCGCGCATTGGCGTGCGCCACCCCAAGCTGGCGCGGGTGATAGAGATCATGGAAAGCCATATCGAAGACCCGATAAGCCCGTCCGACCTGGCCGAGGCGGTCGACATGTCCACCCGCCAGCTGGAACGCCTGTTCCGCCGCTACCTGAACCGCAGCCCCAAGCGATATTACATGGAGCTGCGGCTGGAACGCGCGCGCAACCTGCTCATGCAGACGGATATGAGCGTCATCAACGTAGCACTGGCGGCGGGGTTCACCTCGCCCTCGCATTTCTCGAAATGCTACCGCGCGCAATATGATACAACGCCCTACCGCGAGCGCGGCGCGCATGGTGAAGAGTAGCGCCTAGTTCAAGCGCTGATACATGTCGCGCAAATAGGGTTCGAATTCGGAGCAAAAGACAATCTCGACGGTGTCGAGTTCGTAGAAGGCGTTCGGCTCGTCACACTCCTGCACCGAGACGAGCAATTCGTGCGAAAGTTGCAATTGTTCATTCAGCACTTCCACTTCCGCGGCAATCTCGGAAGCGAAGCCCGTGCCTTCAGTAAAGACCAAGGGCCAGCCGTCTTCCAGCGCCTCTAGTTCGTCCAGCACCGGACCCCAACTGTCATTGGCCAGCGTGAACTCGTCGGGGCAAAGCTCGGCGCGTTCGTCAGGCAGGTCCATTTCCTCGGCGAAATCATCGCGCAGGTCGGGGTCCGCGCCGTAGAACAGGCAGACCGTATTGTAAAAGCGCTGCTCGTCAGGGCCGTGCACACCCCAATAGGCGTTCTCATTGCCCTCGGCCTCGCGCATGACCTTCTCGCCCCAGAAGCCCAGCGCGACACTGTAGGCAAGGTCCAGCGCGGTATCGGGGTCGAAATAGGCGTCGATCATGAGGATGGAAAACACGTCCGCCGCATCTTCTTCCTGCCCAAAAATCGGCAGCCCTTCGATGTCGATGATCGCGTGGCCCAATTCGTGGTAGAAGATGCCTAGGATATTGGCTTCGACAAAGGCGTCTTCATCCGCCTGCGCCACATTAGCCAGTGCCATGCTGCCAGCCAGCACCGCCACAAAGATCGCGCGCTGTCGCATGATCGCCCCCGCTACCCAACCCAAAAGTAGCTTACACCGGATCACTAACGCTGCAAGCGCAGCTTACGACCCCGCGTTGCGCTCGAACCAGTCACGGATGTCCTGGCGGGCGTAATCGTCCATCAGCACGGTGCTGCCCGGCGGCATCGCGTGGCTGACGCCCGCTTGCAGGTAGATGGCTTGCGCCGCGCGCGCGACCTGCGCTTCGGTTTGCAAGACCACGGCCTTGGGCGCCCAATGCAGCCCCGGCCAGAGCGGTTCTTCCGAATGGCACATCGAACAATGGCCCTGCACTGTCCAATAGACATCCTCGAAGGCCGGGTCATTCATGAAGCGCGCGGCGGCGGGCGACAGGCTTGCCACCTCTTCCTCGGCGACATCCTTGGGCTGGCCCATGACCGACAGCATCACGACACCCGCGAACAGCAGGACGGTCGCGACCCATGTCCACCACTTATACCCCTGCCCCATATGCATGGAGTTGAAGAAATGCCGGATCGTGACCCCCATCAGGAACACCAGCCCCGCGATCAGCCAGTTATAGTCGGACGCAAAGGCCAGCGGGTAGTGGTTGGACAGCATCAGGAACAGGACCGGCAGCGTCAGGTAATTGTTATGGGTCGAGCGTTGCTTGGCGATCTTGCCATACTTTGCATCCGGCGTGCGCCCCGCTTTCAGGTCGGCCACGACGATTTTCTGGTTCGGGATGATGATGAAGAACACATTGCCCGACATGATGGTGGCGGTGAACGCGCCTAGGTGCAGCAGCGCCGCGCGACCGGTGAAGACCTGCGTGTAGCCCCATGCCATGATGACCAGCAGCACGAACAGGAACACCATCAGGCGGGTGTTGTCCTCTCCGAAGCGGGATTTGCACAGCTGGTCATAGATGACCCAGCCCAGACCCAGCGACGCGACCGAGATCGCCACCGCCTGCCATGTCTGCAACTCCATCTTCTCTAGGTCGATCAGGTAGAATTCCGCACCCACGTAATAGACCAGAACGAGCAGCGTGAAGCCGGAAATCCATGTCCAGTAGCTTTGCCATTTATGCCAGATCAGGTGGTCGGGCAGCTTGTCGGGCGCGACCAGATATTTCTGGATGTGGTAAAAGCCGCCACCATGGACCTGCCATTCTTCGCCATGCGCCCCCGGCGCAAGGCTGGGCGATTTGCGCAGGCCCAGATCCAGCGCGATGAAATAAAAGCTGGACCCGATCCAGGCTATCGCGGTGATGACATGCAGCCAGCGCACGGCAAATTCAGCCCATGCACCGATGACGGCAAGCTCGAACATGGTTGGCCCTTTCGTATTTGTGGTTCTCGGCAGGCTATACCGGCGCGGCGCTTTCTGTTAATTCCATAAAACACCCATCACTTTCAAATACAGCCTGAAAATCAACATGGCCTATCTGAGCAATCTCCAGATGTTCGTGCGTGTCTATGAATTGGGCAGCATGTCGGCGGCGGCGCGCGATCAGCGCACCTCGCCCGCCGTCGCCTCGGCGCGGGTGGCGGAGTTGGAAAAGCATCTGGGCGTGCGGCTGTTCAACCGCACCACGCGGTCGCTGCAACCCACTTCGAACGGACGGCTGTTCTACGAGGGCGCGCAGCGCGTGCTCGATGCCGTGGCAGATGCCGAAGCCGCGCTGACCCATGCCAGCGCGCAGCCGCGCGGCACGCTCTTCGTGGCCGCGCCCTTGGGGCTGGGGCGGCGGTTGATCGCGCCGCATGTGCCCGCGTTCAAGGACGCCCACCCCCAGATCGACCTGCGCCTGCGCCTGTCGGACCGCAAGGTGGATGTGACCGCCGAAGGGCTGGACCTGGCGTTCCACCTTGGCACGCTGGAGGATTCGGGGCTGAAGATGCGGATGCTGTCGGAATGCGCGCGGGTGCTGTGCGCAGCGCCCGACTATATCGCGCGGCGCGGCCTGCCCCGCGACGGCGCGGCACTTGTGGCCGAGAAACACGATTGCCTGACGCTGCGCTATCCGGGGGCCACCGAATTTCAATGGGCGCTGCAAACGCCCGAGGGGCCGAAACGCTTCAAGATCAGCGGGCCGTTCGAATCGGATGACGGCGATGTGCTGACCGGCTGGGCGCTCGATGGGCGGGGGATTATCCTGAAGCCTGTGTTCGAGGTGGCCGAGCATCTGGCCAGCGGCGCGCTGGTGCCCGTGGCGACCGAAACCCCGCCCCTGCCCGTGACCTTGGCCGCCCTGACACCGCATCGCCGCTTGCGCGACCCGAAAGTGACGCTGTTCATCGACTTTATCGCAGATCGCATTCGCGACGCGCTGGCCCAAACCCCAGGCTGACCACGTTACTTGGTGTAGCGCGCCCGGCGCGCCAGCACCGCCAGCATGTCGGCGCGGGTAACGACCCCGACAATGCGTTTGTCTTCTACCACTGGCACGGCTTCGGTCTCGCCATCCGCCATCATCGGCAGCAGCGCGCCCAACGGCGTTGTGGGGGCGACGCGCGGTCCCTTGGCGCACATCACATCCGCCGCCGTGCCCATCGGTTGCGCGCCTTGCCCCGTCAGCCGCCGCATGGAAATTTCGAACTGCCCACGCAGCAGCCGCGCGTCTTCGCTGGCGCGGCTGATAAGGTCCAGCTGAAAGATGATGCCCTGAAACAGCCCATCCGCCCCCACCACAGGCAGGGTCGTGAAACGGTGATGGCGAAACAGCGCCGCGACCTTGCCCAAGGGCGTTTCGGGCGCAACCGTGACCAGATCGCGCGACATGATGTCCGCCGCCGTCAGCGGGCCGGTGCTTTGGGCGACCGCCTCCATCTGGGCGGCACCGATCAGGCGCGCGAGGTCTTCGGTGCCAAGGTTGAAGGACTGGCGGTAACGCTCCAGAATGCTGGTCAACTGCTCTTCGGACAGGCCCACGCGGTCGCTGGGGTCGCGGTCCTGCGTGCCCGCGCGGCCCGGCCCGTCATATTGCCGGAACGGGTATTTGCGCCCCGTCATGCGCGCATAGACCGCCCCGATGGCCACCAGCGACACGGCCCCAAGGCCGATGGGCGTCAGCACGAACCAGAAGCCAAGGGGAAAGATCTCTTCGGGGTGAAGCGCTGCTGCCATGGCAACGCCGCCCGCCGGCGGGTGCACTGCGCGCAGCTGCGCCATGGCAAGGATCGTGACCGACACCGCCAGCGCCACGCGCAAGGTCGCGTCGGGCACAAGGTAGCACATCGCCACCCCGATGGCCGCGCCAAGGCTGTTGCCGATGATGACCGACCAAGGCTGGGCCAGCGGGCTGTTGGGCACGGCAAAGACCATGACCGCAGACGCGCCGAACGGGGCCACCAGATACAGACCGAAGCGCGTGTCCACCTCTGGCGAGAGCAGGAAGGCCGCGATCAGCCCCACGGCCAGAAGCGCACCAAGCCCCGCGCGCACCGCCTCTTTGACGGTGACGCGCGCCATGGCGGGGCCAAGCGTTTTCCACATGGGCGGCGGTCTCCGTCATATCCGGTCTGGACAGGGTTTTACCGCTGGCCCAGATGCGGGACAAGCCTTGTGGCGGGCCGCATCACGCCACGGGCCGGGCGCGCGGCAAGTGCTGGCGGATCAACCCGGCGCGATGGGCGAAGACCGTCTCGTCATCGAATTGCGCGCCGTCCTGCGCCGCGCGCCCGATCAGCGCGGCCAGCCGCGCGCGGTCCCTGGCAAGTGCCGCCAGCGCCGTGGCCAAATGTTGCGGCTGTCCCAAGGGGGTCAACACGCCCCCGCCATGGCCCGCGATCAGATCCGCCGGATAGGCGCTGTCATAGCCCAGAAGCGGGCAGCCAGAGGCCAAGGCCTCGATCAGCACGCGCGGCGATTCCGGGGTCAGGTGGCAGAACATCAGAACATCCGCGTCGCGCAACGCTTCCAGCAAGCGCCCCCGGTCCGCGACGAAACCAGGCAGCGCCACCCGGCCCTTCAATGGCCCGGCCTCGACCCGCGCGCGCATGGCGGTCAAATCCGGCCCGTCGCCCAGCCATTCGGCGTGAAAATCGACGCCTGCCTGCGTCAGTTGCTCCAGCACAGACAACCAGTCGCCCGTGCCCTTCATCGGGTCGGCGCGGCCCGCATAGACAATGCGCAGCGTCCCTTGCCGCGCCTGCTTCTGCGCAAGCGCATCCGCCGTGATATGGTCCAATTTGCGGATATGGATGTCATGCACATGCTGCGGGTTGGGGCTGTGTGGGGCGTAGGCGTCATAGGTTTCGCGCCCGTGAAACAGGCCCAGCGCGGCCTTGGCGATCAAGCCCTGCTCCATCCGCTGCATGATCGGATATTCCACCGCCAGCCGCAGCTTGCGCCGCAAGGGTGCGGTCTTGACCAGACGCCGCGCGACGTCCGGCTCTACCCGGTCGGTCCAGATGTAGAAGGGCAAACCCAGCTTCACAGCCTCGCGCGCGATGACCGCGCCCCAGTCACCGAAAGACGCACCACCCAGCGTGGTGCCGATGAAATCGGCCTGCGCCAGCGCGTGGCGGATGCGTTTTCGCGTTGGTCCCAGCGCGCGCAGGAACCGGTCGGGCCGCCACGCGCTCGGCAGATGGACAAACTCGATGCGGCTGGCCGAGGGGCCGATATGCTCCAGCGGCACCCAAGACCCCGGCGCAGCCCCGTCCTCGACCGCGACCAGCACGATCAGACGTCCGAAATGCTCGGCCCAAAGCCGCAAGCCGTTGCACGCCTGATCGTCCAGCAGCAACACGTCGCCCCGCCGATAGAGCGATGCCGGCAGGTGCATGAGAAGCGTGTCTTGCGGAAGCGTCATGCGCTGCATGAAGCGCACAAGGCCAAAAGGCTGTCAACTGCCGCGATAGGTGGAAAAGCCGTAGGGCGACAACAGCAGCGGCACATGATAATGGCTGTCCGGGTCATTGATGCCGAAGCGGATCGGCACCTCGTCCAGAAACAACGGGTCCGCGCCCGCCTGCCCGGTTGCGCGCAGGTAGTCGCCAGCCGCGAAAACCAGCTCATACCGGCCCGTGGCGAAGCGATCCTGCGGCAAGATTGGGCTGTCGGTGCGCCCGTCGTCATTGGTGATCATGCGCGCCAGTTCGGTGCGCGAAGCGCCCTCCAGATGATACAGCACAACCTCCAGCCCGGCGGCGGGCAGCCCGCGCGCGGTGTCCAGAACATGGGTGGTCAGAAATCCGGCCATTGCGCCCTCCATTTGCTGTGATCCTTCGCATCTAGGCCCAAGCGCGCGCAAAACACCAGCGCCGGGGCTTGCGCCGCGCGCGCAGGTCTTTCAAGAAATTCCAGAAAGCGGAAATGATTATTCCGGTTTATCACATAATCACGATTTCGGAGGGCAAAGTGCAACGCTACCCACGCAACATGACCGGATATGGCGCCACGCCCCCCGCTGCCGATTGGCCGAACGGGGCGAAAATCGCGATTTCCCTTGTGCTCAACTACGAGGAAGGCGGCGAAAACTGCCTTTTGCACGGCGATGCCGCGTCAGAGGCGTTCCTGTCCGACATTCCGGGCGCGGCCCCATGGCCGGGGATGCGCCATTGGAACATGGAATCGATTTACGATTACGGCGCGCGCGCCGGGTTCTGGCGTCTGCACCGGTTGTTCACGGGCCGTGGCGTGCCCGTCACCATTTTCGGCGTGGCCAGCGCCCTTGCCCGCAGCCCCGAACAGGTCGCCGCCATGCAATCGGCGGGGTGGGAGATTGCCAGCCACGGGCTGAAATGGGTCGAACACCGCGACATGCCCGAGGAAGAGGAACGCGCGGCGATTGCCGAAGCGATCCGCCTGCACACCGAAGTGACGGGCGCGCCCCCGCGCGGCTGGTATACCGGGCGCTGTTCCGCGAACACCGTGCGGCTTGTCGCGGAAACTGGGCAATTCGACTGGATTTCAGATACTTACGACGATGACCTGCCGCATTGGATGGAATTCGGGTCGCGCGACCAGTTGATCCTGCCCTATACGCTGGAAGCCAATGACATGCGCTTTGCGACCGCGCCCGGCTGGGTCACGGGCCGCGATTTTGAGGATTATCTGACCGACGCGTTCGACACGCTTTATGACGAAGGCACCGCAGGCGCACCCAAGATGCTGTCGATCGGGCTGCATTGCCGCCTTGTGGGGCGTCCGGGCAAGATCGCGGGGCTGATGCGCTTCCTCGATCACGCGATGTCGCATGATGGGGTCTGGTTCGCCACGCGGGGGCAGATTGCGCGCCATTGGGCCACGCATCACCCGCATAAGCGGTTCGAACGCCCAAGCCAGATGGACCGCGACGCGTTCGTGGCCCGGTTCGGCGGCATCTATGAACACTCGCCTTGGGTGGCCGAAGCCGCGCACGGCTTGGAACTTGGCCCCGCGCATGACAGCGCCGTGGGGTTGGCCCATGCCATGGCGCGGGCCTTCCGGTCGGGCAGCGATGACGCGCGGATGCAGGTTCTGCGCGCGCACCCTGACCTTGCGGGCAAACTGGCCGCCGCCAAGCGCCTGACGCCGGAATCGACCGCCGAGCAGTCGAGCGCGGGGCTCGATGCGCTGACAGATGACGAGCGCGCGACCTTCCAGCGCTTGAACACCGCCTATGTCGAAAAGCACGGCTTTCCCTTCATCATCGCGGTGCGCGACAACACGAAGGACAGCATTCTGGCGGCGTTTCACACCCGGATCGACAATGACAGCGCGACCGAATTCGCCACCGCCTGCGCGCAGGTCGAACGGATCGGCGCGCTGCGGTTGATGGATATGCTGCCATGATGGCGTCATCTTGCGGCGCATACGTTCGGCGGCACGACGGGGGCCGGGCATGACGCAGATCTTGCGCACCCTAGCCCTGACCGCCCAAGCCTTCGCCCCCTATGGCGATGTGCTGGACGCGACAGGCGCGCCCGACAAGCTGATTAATCAAGGGCTGTGCGGGCGTTTCCATGACCGGGCAAAGCTCGATTTCGGGGCGGATGGCCGCGCGGGCCTCTCTATCTTCAACGCCCAGCCGCGCGCCCTGCCCTATATGCTGGACATGGTCGAGCGGCATCCCGACGGCTCTCAGGCCTTCATCCCCCTGCACCAGCACCCGTTTCTGGTCATCGTCGCCCCTGACAAGGGCGGCACCCCCGGCACGCCCTTGGCCTTTGTTACCAACGGCGCGCAGGCGATCAACCTGCACCGCAACACATGGCACGGGGTGCTGACACCTCTGGCCGCGCCGGGGCTGTTCGCGGTGATTGACCGTATCGGCCCTACCCCGAACCTTGAAGAGCACTGGTTCACCACCCCGTGGGAGGTGCGTTCCGCCTGACCACATCACACCCCGCGCGACAGCACCCGCCTTGGCGGACCGACCGCGCATGTCTTTGGAGGAGGACAGACAATGGCAGACCAATCCCTCGGCACGCCCGAGCAACTGCGCGACGTGGATTACATGCCGCCCCTGCACAAGGCGATCCCTTTGGGCGTGCAGCATGTGATGGCGATGTTCGTATCGAACGTGACACCCGCGATCATCGTGGCGGGGGCTGCTGGCTTCGGCTTCGGGTCGAACTCGCCCGATTTCCCGAACCTGATCTACATGATCCAGATGTCGATGTTCTTCGCAGGCGTGGCCACGCTGTTCCAGACCATCACCTTCGGCCCCGTGGGCGCGAAAATGCCTATCGTGCAGGGCACCTCTTTCGCGTTTATCCCGATCATGATTCCGCTTGTGGCGGGCAAGGGCGTCGATGCGATGGCGGCCGTGATGGGCGGCATCTTGGTGGGCGGGCTGTTTCACGCGGCCCTTGGCACCGTGATCGGGCGCATCCGTTTCGCGCTGCCGCCCTTGGTGACGGGTCTGGTCGTGACCATGATCGGCCTCGCACTGGTGCGCGTGGGTGTGCAATATGCCGCCGGCGGCGTGCCCGCCATGGGCACAGAGAAATTCGGCAACCTGCAAAGCTGGTCGGTCGCGCTGGTCGTGATCTTCGTCACGCTGGGGCTGAAATTCTTCACCCGCGGAATGCTGGCCATTTCCGCCGTGCTGCTGGGGTTGCTGGCGGGCTATGCGGTGGCCTTCTCGCTCGGCATGGTCAGTTTCGCCAATGTGGGCCGCGCGGCCGCCTTCGCGCTTCCGAACCCGCTTCATTTCGGCATGGAATTCACCGCTGCCGCCATCATCGGCTTTTGTGCCATGGCGTTTGTCTCGGCGGTCGAAACCGTGGGCGATGTGTCGGGCATTGCCAAGGGCGGCGCGGGGCGCGAGGCGAGTGACCGTGAAATCGCCGGGGCCACCTATGCCGACGGTCTGGGCACCGCCGTGTCGGGCCTGTTCGGGGCGCTGCCCAATACCAGCTTCAGCCAGAATGTGGGCCTGATCGCCATGACCGGCGTCATGTCGCGCCATGTCGTGACCATCGGCGCGGTTCTGCTGCTGATAGCGGGTCTGTTCCCGAAGGTCGGCGCCATCATCTCGACCGTCCCGATCGAGGTTCTGGGCGGCGGCGTGATCGTGATGTTCGGCATGGTGGTGGCCGCCGGTATCTCGATGCTGTCGGACGTGCATTGGAACCGCCGCAACATGGTGATCTTCGCCATCGCGCTGTCGCTGGGCTTGGGGCTGCAACTGGAGCCGTCTGCCTTGCAACACCTGCCCGACACGCCACGCGTGCTGCTGACCTCTGGCATTCTGCCCGCCGCCTTCATCGCCATCGTGCTGAACCTGATCCTGCCGCAAGAGCTGGCCGGAGAGGCCACGGAAGAGGTGAATGGCGGGATGCACGGGGGCGGCGCGGGGCTTGATCCGGCCGACCGCAAGGGCTGATCCAGCGGGGTGCGCGCGGGGGCTTTTTCCGCGCCACCCCTTGACGCATGGCGATCAAGGTCTCTTATACAAGGCAGCCAAACCCATAACGAAAGACGAGGAAAGACATGGCATTCGAACTTCCCGACCTTCCCTATGCACATGACGCGCTGGCCGATCTGGGCATGAGCGCCGAAACGCTGGAATTCCACCACGACATTCACCACAAGGCCTATGTCGATAACGGCAACAAGCTGATTGCCGGCACCGAATGGGAAGACAAATCGCTGGAGGACATCATCACCGGCACCTACCAGTCGGGCGCGGTGGCACAGTCGGGCATCTTCAACAATGCCAGCCAGCACTGGAACCATGTCCAGTTCTGGGAGATGATGGGTCCGGGCACCTCCGGTATGCCGGGCGAGCTGGAAAAGGCGCTGGTCGAAAGCTTCGGCTCTGTCGACAAGTTCAAGGAAGAATTCGCCGCCGCAGGTGCGGGCCAGTTCGGGTCGGGCTGGTGCTGGCTGGTCAAGGACAAGGACGGCTCGCTGCGCGTGACCAAGACCGAGAACGGCGTCAACCCGCTCTGCTTCGGCCAGACCGCGCTTCTGGGCTGCGACGTGTGGGAGCACAGCTACTACATCGACTTCCGCAACAAGCGCCCGGCTTACCTGTCGAACTTCCTGGAAAAGCTGGTGAACTGGGAAAATGTCGCGTCGCGGATGTAATCCGGCGCGTTGGCAGTTTGCGAGGGGCGTCCCAAAGGGGCGCCCTTTTTCATGCGTTGCCCTTCGGCGCGGGACAAGGGCGCAGCCCGCCGCGCCATCGGCGGGCCGTCCCGCGGCCTGCCGATTGGTTACCACAGGCTCGACGCTCGCATGTCTTACGGATTTGGCGGCCATAAAGCGCTGCCGCTCGACGAGTAGATCGGCAGTCCCCGGCCCGCCGCTAGCGCTCTGTTATGACCCCATCCCCCAAACCCTTGCACCCTATGCAACGCGGCCTTGCACCCCTGTCGGTTGTTCTGCGCCGCAGCATGGCCCATCTTCGGGTCAAGTTACCGCAAACACCGAAAGGAGCCTGATATGACCGCGCTTCTCGAAACGCTGCAAACCCGCCTGAAGCAACGCGCCGCCTATGCGCGCACCAAGGCGGAACTCGAAGCCATGCCGCTCGACGTGGCGATTGATCTGGACATCTACAAACCCGACGCCGCCAAGATCGCGGCGCAAGCGGTTTACGGGCGCTGACCCAGCTTTTCCAGCAGCGCCACGCGGATCGCGGGGGGCACGAATTTCGTGACATCCCCGCCCAGCCGCGCGATTTCCTTGACCAGCTTCGACGCAATCGCCTGATGGCGGGCCTCTGCCATCAGAAAGACCGTCTCTACGCTGTCATCCATCGCGCGGTTCATGCCGACCATCTGGAACTCGTATTCGAAATCTGTGACCGCGCGCAGCCCGCGTATGATGATCGTCGCGCCCACGTCATGCGCGCAATCGATCAGCAGGTTCTCGAACGGGTGCGCCACGATCTCGACACCCGTGCGCTCTGACAGCACCGCAACCTCGGCCTCGATCATCGCCACCCGCTCCTCAAGGCTGAACAGCGGCCCCTTGTCACGATTGATCGCCACGCCGATCACCAGACGGTCCACCAATTGCGCGGCCCGCGTGATGATATCGACATGGCCCAGCGTCAGCGGGTCGAAAGTGCCGGGGTAAAGTCCGATACGCATAATGTCCCTCGCGTTTTTCGCCACGCAACAATATTGCGCGGCAAAACGCAACCCTCGGGATCAGTATCCGGCAATCATTCCCGTCAGCGCGTCTTTTTCCAGTTGCAATTCCGACAGGCGCGCGGCCACCACATCGCCGATGGAAATCAGCGCAATCATGCGCCCGCCTTCCATGACAGGCAGGTGCCGAAAGCGCTTGGTGGTCATGGTTTGCAGCACGACATCGGCATTATCCTCGGGCTTGCAGCCATAGACATTGCGCGTCATCACATCCTCGACCGGGCGGGCGAAACTCTCGGCCCCGGACCGTGCGATTTCCCGCACGATGTCACGTTCCGACAAGATGCCCAAGACAGCGCCCCCGTCATCCGAGACGACCACCGCCCCGATCCGGTGCTCAGCCAGCAAGCTCGCGGCATTCCCCAGCGTTGTGCCGGGTGGCAGCGTGACCACACCCCCCTCGGCCTTGTTGCGCACGATCTGACTGACAAGCATGGGCGTCCTCCCTGATAGGGTGCCGCGACAAGGTGCGACACCTTGTCACAGCTTCCGCCACCATAGACCCATCTGTCAAGCGTTACGCAGTGGCGGCCCGGATCGCGGCCTCGAATTCGCGTTTCAGCAGGTCAATGTCCTCAATGCCCACCGACACCCGGAAAAACCCCTCCGAAATCCCAAGCGCCGCGCGCCCCTCCGCGCCCAAGGCCCGGTGCGAGGAACTGGCCGGATGCGAAATCGTCGTGCCGATATCGCCCAAGGTCGGCGCGAAAGCGATATTCGGCGCGGCCTGTGTCAACCGGTTCGCCGCCGCGCGCCCGCCTTCCACTTCAAAGCTGACCATATGGCCGCCGCGCGCGCCCAGCAGGGCCACGGCGCGGTTATGGTCAGGGTGGTCAGGCCGCGTGGGATAAAGCACGCGCACCACCCCCGGCAGCCCCGCGATATGCTCGGCCAGCGCGCGCGCATTCGCCTCGGCCCGGTCATAGCGCAGCTCGAAGGAATAAAGCCCCCGCTCGGCCAGCCAGCAATCAAATGGGCTGGGCGTAAAGCCCACTGTGACAGAGAAATCATAGATCGCCTTGCGATGCGCGGCGTCTTTCGCCGCCACATAGCCCAAGGTCGCATCCGAATGCCCGGCCAATATCTTGGTCACGGAATGAACCACGACATCCGCCCCATGATCGAAGGGCCGAAACCCGCGCGGCGTGGTGAATGTGTTATCCACCACCACCAACACGCGCCGCGCCTTTGCGCCCGCCACGATTGCTTCAATATCGGCCACGCGCAGCGTCGGGTTCGACACCACTTCCAGCAGGATCAGCTTCGTCTCGGGACGGATCGCGGCCAGGAACGCATCGGCATCGGTCGGGTCGGCCAAAGACGTGGCCACGCCAAACCGCGGCAAATCCTCGCGCATCAGCCGCAAGGACCGTCCATATAGCTGGTCGCCCCCCAGCACATGATCGCCCGCGCGCGTCAGCCCCATCAACACCGCCGTCACGGCAGCCATGCCGGACCCCAGAACGATCCCGCCGCGCGCCCCTTCCAAAAGGTCGATCTTGCGCGCCAGCACATCGGCATTCGGGTGCCCCTCGCGTGCATAGGTATAGCCCGACAGCCGCCCCTCGTATTGCGCATCCAGCGTATCGGGGTCGGGCGAGGCGTAAACCACCGATGGCTGGATCGGTGTCCCCACGGGGCGCGAGGCGCTCTCGGGCCAAGCCATCCGCCGCACCAGGCTGTATTCGTCACTCATGTCGCTTTTCCTCTTCTTCATCCTTGCAAAAATATCCCGGGGGAGTCGCACCGCAGGTGCGGCGGGGGCAGCGCCCCCTCTCGCGCGCGTCAGCGCGCCGCCGCGCGGCCCCCTCGACGGGGGCCAAGCGGCGCCCCCTCTCCCGGTCAGACGCCCTTCACCAGACGCGCATGTTCCTGAATGGCGAAACGGTCGGTCATCCCCGACACGTAATCCGCCACGATCCGCGCGAGTTCGGTCTCGCCGCGCGCAGCGTCCACGTCGCGGCGCCATTCTTCTGGCAACAGCTCCGGCCGCGCCATGAACAGCGGGAACAGGTCTTCCACCATCGCCGTCACCTTGGCCCGCATCTCGACCACGCTCGGCGCACGATACATGCGCGTGAACAGGAACTGCCGGATCACCTTCAGCTCGCGGAAAAGCCGGTCCGAGAAGCGAATGATCGTCAGTCCCAGATCGCGGATATCCTGCGCCGATTTCAGATCCGCCGGCCCCAACCGCGTGCCCGCGACCAGCAGCACATCCTCCACCATCACGCCAAAGACGCGGCGCAGCGCCTCGTGACGGCGGCGCATCGGCTCCAGTCCGGGATAGAGCTTGTCCACCTCGGCGAATGCCGGCCCGGTGATCGGCAATTCCATCAAATCGGCCTCGGTGAACAGGCCAGAGCGCAACCCGTCATGCAGGTCATGGTGGTTATAGGCGATGTCATCGGCAATCGCCGCGACCTGCGCCTCGGCGCTGGCATAGCCCGACAATTCCAGATCGAACCCCGCGTTGCATTCAACCAGCGCATAGGGCAGCGCGTCGCCTTTCAGGGGCTTGCCCGCCGCATCCGTCACCGGGCCATTATGCTTGGCGATCCCTTCCAAGGTTTCCCATGTCAGGTTCAGCCCGTCGAAATCGGCGTAATGGCGTTCCAGCTTGGTCACGATGCGCAGCGCCTGGGCGTTGTGATCGAACCCGCCATAGGGCGCCATCAGCGCGCAAAGCGCATCCTCGCCCGTATGCCCGAAAGGCGGGTGGCCAAGGTCATGCGCCAGCGCTATCGCCTCTGCCAGATCGGTGTTCAACCCCAATGCTGCCGCCAGCGTGCGCGCGACCTGCGCGACCTCTATCGAATGGGTCAGGCGCGTGCGGTAGTAATCGCCCTCATGCTCTATGAAGACCTGCGTTTTGTGCTTCAGCCGCCGGAAGGCGCTCGAATGAATGATCCGGTCGCGGTCGCGCTGAAAGGGCGAGCGAAAGGTGCTCATCGCCTCGGCAAAGGCGCGCCCGCGCGAGTGTTCGGGCTGGGTGGCATAGGGTTTGAGCATCATCTCTCCGGTCGTCTTGCCCCGCGCGGCGCCCGCGCTTATATCAGAGTGGAGTTATCGGGAATACCATAGGAAAAGGCGCATTCCATGTCCTTCGCCATCCCCCCGCGTGTGAGTGACCGGGCCTTCGCCCGCTTGGCCGAGATTGCCGAAGACACGGGCGAGGTCAAGGCCTTGCGGGTGGCCGTCAATGGCGGCGGCTGCTCTGGCTTTCAATATGATATCCGCTTCGACGACCCGGCGCAGGATGATCTGGTGCTGGAAAAGAACGGCCATAAGGTGCTGGTCGATCCCGTGTCGCTGCCGTTTCTTGAAAACGCGCTGATCGACTTCTCCGAAGACCTGATCGGCGCGCGTTTCGTGATCGACAACCCCAATGCCTCTTCCAGTTGCGGCTGCGGCATCAGTTTCTCGATGTGACGCGGAAATCATCCATCTGATACGATTGTTTCTTGCATCTTCCGCCATTGCCCCCAACTTTGGGACAATCAAAGGGAGAGAGCATGAAACCGGAAGCCATCACCTCCAGCTACCGTCGTTGGGCGCCGATTTATGACGCGACCTTTGGCAAGATCACCCATGCCGGGCGCCATCATGCCACCAAGGTCGCCAACCAGATCGGCGGCAACGTGTTGGAAGTGGGGGTCGGCACCGGGCTGGCGCTGCCTTTTTACGGCGCGAATGTCACCGTGACCGGCATAGATTTTTCCGAGGACATGCTCGAGCGCGCCCGCGCCAAGGTCGCCGAGGAAAACCTGACGCATGTGCGCGAGCTACGCCAGATGGATGCGCGGTATCTCGATTTTCCCGATAACAGTTTCGACACGGTCGTCGCGATGCACCTCATTTCGGTGGTGCCCGACCCCGAGCAGGTCATGGCCGAAATGGCGCGCGTCTGCAAACCGGGCGGGCAGATCCTGGTGGTCAACCATTTCGCCCGCGAGGAAGGCTGGCTGGCGTGGTTCGAGCGCAAATTCGCGCCCTTCGCCGACTACCTTGGCTGGCATTCGAACTTCCCCAAGGACCGCGTGCTGGGCGTCGACGCGTTGCGGCTGGTCGAGGAAAAACACCTCACGAAGCTCGGCCTGTTCACCTTCCTGCGGATGCAAAAGCTCGCCTGAGCGGGCCACGCCGCGGGCCATGCTGGCCCAGCCCCGCAGGCCGGGGCTTGCCCCGTGGCCCCCGCTCGCCTAAACCCGTGGCATTGCAAGCCAAAGCCGGACCACCATGACAGATACGACCGCCGCCGCCCGCGACGCGCGCGCCAAATCGAAGAACCTTTCGGCCCTGCGCGGGCTTTGGCCCTTCATCCGCCCCTATCGCGGGTTGTTGGTCGTGGCGATCGTGGCGCTGGTGGCCACGGCTGCGATCACGCTGACCCTGCCCTTGGCCGTGCGCCGCGTGGTCGACGGGTTCGAAGCGCGCGAAATGGTCATGCTGAACCAGTATTTCGGCGCGGCGCTTGGATTGGCGGGGCTTTTGGCGCTGGGCACGGGCCTGCGCTACTATTTCGTCACGCGACTGGGCGAACGTATCGTGGCCGACATCCGCAAGGCGCTTTTCGCGCGCGTTATCGACCGCTCGCCCGCCTTCTACGAGCAGATCATGACGGGCGAGGTGCTGTCGCGCCTGACCACCGACACCACGCTTATCCAGTCGGTGATCGGGTCTTCGGTATCCATCGCGCTGCGCAATGCACTGATGCTCTTGGGCGGGCTGGCACTGCTGGCGCTGACCAGCGCCAAGCTGACCGGCTTCGTTCTGCTGATGGTGCCGGTCATCATCGTGCCCATCGTGGTCATGGGCCGCAAGCTGCGCAAACTCTCGCGCGAGAACCAGGACTGGATCGCGGCCAGTTCCGGCAACGCGTCGGAAGCGCTCAGCGCCGTGCAGACCGTGCAGGCCAACACCGCAGAGGCCGCCAGCCGCGCCGAATTCGACCGCGTGACAGAGATCAGCTTCGACGTGGCGCGCAAACGTATCTTCACCCGGGCGCTTCTGACCGTGGTCGTCATCTTCCTTGTCTTCGCCGGCATCCTTGGCACGCTCTGGGTCGGCGCGCGCGACGTGTCGGCAGGCACCATGACACCGGGCGAATTGGCGCAATTCGTCATCTACGCCGTGATCGTTGCGGGGTCGGTGGGCGCGCTGTCGGAAATCTGGTCCGAATTGCAGCGCGCGGCGGGTGCGACCGAGCGTCTGGTCGAGCTTCTGACCGCCATCGACACGGTTCTGGACCCCGCTGCCCCGCGCGCCCTGCCCCGCCCTGCGCGCGGCGCGGTGCGGCTGGAGAATGTGACCTTCACCTACCCCACCCGCCCCGACGAGCGCGCGCTGAACGGCGTCACGCTCGACGTGCAACCGGGCGAGACGGTGGCGCTGGTCGGCCCCTCTGGCGCGGGGAAGACGACCATCCTGCAAATGCTGATGCGCTTCTATGACCCCGCGCAAGGCGCGGTGATGATCGACGGGATCGACCTGCGCGACATGGCGCGCACCGATTTCCGGCAGGTCATGGCGCTGGTGCCGCAAGACCCGATGATCTTCGCCACCTCCGCGCTGGAGAACATCCGCTTCGGGCGGCCCGGTGCCACGGATGACGAGGTGAAAGCCGCCGCCCGCGCCGCCGCCGCCGATGAGTTCATCGAGAAGCTGCCCAAGGGCTACGCCACCGAACTGGGCGAGCGCGGCGTGATGCTGTCAGGGGGCCAACGCCAACGCATCGCCATCGCCCGCGCCATCCTGCGCGATGCGCCGATCCTGCTGTTGGACGAGGCCACCTCGGCACTGGACGCCGAGTCGGAAGCACTGGTGCAACGCGCGGTCGACCGCCTGTCACAAGGCCGCACCACCATCGTCATCGCGCACCGCTTGGCGACGGTAAAGCAAGCCGACCGGATCGTGGTGTTCGAGGACGGGCAGATCGTGGCCCAAGGGCGGCATGACGAGCTGGTGGCGCAGGGGGGGCTATATGCGCGACTGGCGAGGTTGCAGTTCACGGCGGATCAGGCGGCGTGAGAAGATATATATCGTTTCCTGACTATGCTTAAGTGAATATGAAAGTATAACTGCACGCACAGTAGCGAAAGGTCTGCAATGGAAGTGAGCCTATTCGACATAATTAGTTCGTCCTGAACAACTCCCAACATTCTGATTTTATGTAGGAAATGGGTGTTTTCTGTCGCCTTTGATTGCAGGGTTTCGTATGATT